>NZ_RWKW01000036.1 GCF_003970795.1 Aquibium carbonis
TCACGCTCATTTTCCTCGCCGCCCCGAAGGACAAGGCCACCTCGTCGGCCAATCGCGCGCCCGAACTCGAACTGACCTTCAACTGGGATCCGGAAGCCTATTCGGGCGGGCGGAATTTCGGCCATCTGGCCTACAAGGTCGACAACATCTACGAGACCTGCCAGCGCCTCATGGACAAGGGCGTGACGATCAACCGGCCGCCTCGCGACGGCTACATGGCCTTCGTGAAGTCTCCCGACGACATCTCGATCGAACTGCTCCAGGAGGGCGAGGCACTCGCTCCGCAGGAGCCCTGGGCCTCGATGCCCAACACCGGCAGCTGGTAGCCCGCGCGGATCGCGAGGGAGGGCCGGCGCATCGATCGGCCCGCCCGGATGATCGGATCGCTTCCCATCCCCTCGCGCCGTCCGTAGGGATTGCGCTCCTCTTGCGCCGTGGTAACACGGTGGCGAACGCGCGGCGCAACGGATGTGGGGGACGCTTGGGATGAAGGACGTGCTGGTCGAGCTGGAGCGGCGGCGCGAGATCGCCCGCCAGGGCGGGGGCGCCGAGCGCATTGCCGCGCAACACAAGCGCGGCAAGCTCACCGCCCGCGAGCGTATCGCCGTGTTCCTCGACGAGGGCTCCTTCGAGGAATTCGACATGTTCGTCGAACACCGCTCCACCGATTTCGGCATGGAGAAGACCAAATATGCCGGCGACGGCGTCGTCACCGGCTGGGGCACCGTCAACGGACGCACCGTCTTCCTCTTCGCCAAGGATTTCACCGTTTTCGGCGGCTCGCTCTCGGAGGCGCATGCCGAGAAGGTGGTGAAGGTCCAGGAGATGGCGCTGCGCAACCGCGCGCCGATCATCGGCCTCTACGATGCCGGCGGTGCCCGCATCCAGGAGGGCGTGGCGGCGCTCGGCGGCTATGCCGAGATCTTCCAGCGGAACGTGCTGGCCTCCGGCGTCATCCCCCAGATCTCGCTGATCATGGGCCCCTGCGCGGGTGGCGACGTCTACTCGCCGGCCATGACCGACTTCATCTTCATGGTGCGCGACACCTCCTACATGTTCGTCACCGGGCCCGACGTGGTGAAGACGGTCACCAACGAGACGGTGACCGCCGAACAGCTCGGCGGCGCGTCGATCCACACGACGAAATCCTCGATCGCCGACGGCGCCTACGACAACGACGTCGAGGCGCTGCTGCAGATGCGCCGGCTGATCGACTTCCTGCCCGCCTCCAACACCGCCGAGATCCCCGAGATCGAATGCTTCCAGTCCGTCGACGACGCGGACCTGTCGCTCGACCGGCTCGTGCCCGACAGCGCCAACAAGCCCTACGACATCAAGGAACTGATCCTGAAGACCTGCGACGAAGGCGACTTCTTCGAGATCCAGGAGAATTTCGCAAAGAACATCGTCACCGGCTTCGGCCGCGTCGAGGGCCGCACGGTCGGCTTCGTCGCCAACCAGCCAATGGTGCTGGCCGGTGTGCTGGACTCCGATGCCTCGCGCAAGGCGGCGCGTTTCGTGCGCTTCTGCGACTGTTTCTCGATCCCGATCGTCACCTTCGTCGACGTGCCGGGTTTCCTGCCGGGCACCGCGCAGGAGTATGGTGGGCTGATCAAGCACGGCGCCAAGCTGCTGTTCGCCTACGCGGAAGCCACGGTGCCCAAGATCACGATCATCACGCGCAAGGCCTATGGCGGCGCCTACGACGTGATGGCGTCGAAGCATCTGCGCGGCGACATGAACTATGCCTGGCCTTCGGCGCAGATCGCGGTGATGGGCGCCAAAGGCGCGGTCGAGATCATCTATCGCAAGGACATTGCCGATCCAGACAAGATCGCCGCCCACACCAAGGCCTATGAGGATCGCTTCCTGTCGCCTTTCGTGGCCGCCGAGCGCGGCTATGTCGACGAGGTGATCATGCCGCATTCCACACGCCGCCGCGTGGCGCGTGCGCTCAGGATGTTGCGCAACAAGGACATGCAGAACCCTTGGAAGAAGCACGACAACATTCCGTTGTAAGCTCCCGCATTGAAGAGGGTGGGTGCATGAGCTAGATGTCTGGTCATGCGCGCAACACTCGAAATCGACGACGACGTGCTTGAGGCGGCGAAGCGCATAGCGGACGCCGAGCATACCAGCGCGGGAAAAGTCCTTTCCGATCTTGCCCGACGAGGTCTGGGCCAATCGTCAGATCGAGGGGATCAGCGGCCAGTCGAGACGGCCGAACGCAACGGCTGGATCGTGCTGTCGCATCGCTCAGGGCGAGCAACACCTGAAATGGTCGACGAGCTCCTGCTGGAAAGTGACCTGTCCGATCTGATCGAGAAATGAGCGGGATGCGTTCGCTGCTCGACGTGAACGTGCTGCTGGCGCTCTTCGACCCGATCCACGTCCATCATGAACGGGCACATCGATGGTGGTCGAGCGATGCAGGCGACGGGTGGGCTACATGCCCCATTACGCAAAACGGTTTCCTGCGGGTGGTTTCCAATCCAAACTATCCAAGTCCGATTCCGCTTTCGGACGCGCAGACGCTCCTCTCGCGCCAGATCGGTGCTGCCAGCCACGAGTTCTGGCAGGACACGATTTCATTGACCGATGCAGGTCGTTTCGATTTCAACGCGATACGCGGTCCGAAACAGCTAACCGACGTCTACCTGCTTGCGCTCGCGCTATCCAATGCGGGCCGGCTGATCACGTTCGACACACGCATAACGTCTGCGCCCGTCATCGGAGCGACAGCCAGAAATCTGCTGATATTGACGTAGCCGCTCAAACGACCACCTCACCTCACCCCGAACGGCGTCACCGCTTCATACCCGGCAGCCAGGTTCAGCACCGCCTGGTCGCCGCGCGGGCGGCCGATCAGCTGCATGCCCATCGCCCGGCCGTCGGCGCTGAAGCCCACCGGCACGTTGACGGCCGGCAGGCCGGCCATGGTGGCGAGCGCCGTGACCTCCATCCAGCGGTGATAGCTGTCCATCCTGCGGCCGGCGATCTCGTCGGGCCAGTGCCGCTCCGCCGGGAACGGGAAGACCTGCGCGGTCGGGATCGCCAGGACGTCGAACCGCTCGAACAGCAACAGCACATGGCGGTACCACGCCGTTCGAACCTGCGAGGCGGCGAAAATCTGCGCGGCGACGAGGTCGAGCCCGCCATCCACCTCGAAGATCGCTTCGGGTTTCAGAAGCGCGCGCTTGTCCGGATCGTCGTAGAATACCTTCAGCGCGCTGCCCGACGTGAAGTGGCGCAGCGTCACGAAGGCCCGCCACAGCGCCTCCATGTCGAAGGCCGGCACATGCGGTTCGACCAGGGCGCCCGCCTCTTCCATGAGCCCGAGGGCTGCTTCGCACAGGTCGAGGATGCCCGCCTCCATCGCCAGCTTGCCGCCGAGATCCCCGAGCCAGGCGACGCGCCGTCCCGCCATCTCCGGCACGAGGTCCGTGACGAAGTCGGGCTTTCCGTCGAGCGACAGCGGCGCGCGAGGGTCGTATCCCGCCTGCACGGAAAGCAGCAGCGCCATGTCGCGCACGCTGCGGGCCATCGGCCCTTCCACCCCCATCTGGGCGACGAAGCCTTCGGGCGCGGGGCCGGCGGGCACCCTGCCCTGGCTCGGCCGGAAACCGTAGACGTCGTTGAAGGCGGCGGGGTTGCGCAACGACCCGCCCATGTCCGAGCCGTCGGCCACCGGCAGCATGTGCAGCGCCAGCGACACCGCCGCGCCGCCGCTCGACCCGCCCGCGGTCATCCCGTGCGACAAGGCGTTGAAGGTCGGGCCGAAGACCGGATTGTAGGTGTTCGAGCCGAAGCCGAACTCCGGCACGTTGGTCTTGCCGATCAGGATCGCGCCCGCCGCGCGGATCCGCTCGACGAAGATGTCGTCGACGTCGGGGACATGGGTTGCGAAAAGCGGCGAGCCGAAGGTGGTGCGCAGGCCCTTCGTCTGGGCGAGATCCTTGATCGCCATCGGAACCCCGAACAGCGGTCCGGGCGCCTCGCCGCGCGCGAGCGCCGCATCGGCGGCCGACGCTTCGTCGTGCAACTCTTCCCGGTCGCGCAGTGATACGATCGCATTGACGTGCGGGTTCACCGCCGCGACGCGAGCGAGACAGGCGCGCATCACCTCGACCACCGAGACCCGTCGCGCCCGGATCGCGGCGGCGAGTTCCGTCGCGCCGAGCCGGCAGATATCATCGGGTGGGTCGAAACGGCCATGCGCCGGTTGCGCCATCTCGGTCATCTCGTTTCTCCCGGCGCGGCTCACGGACAGGGATTGCCCACCCGCTGGTGAATGGCGTCCACGGCCTTCTGCATGTCGTCCGTCCAGCGAACATCGGCCGAATCGAGGGCCATGCGCAACTGCTCGATCGTCGTCGCACCGACGATGTTCGACGTCATGAACGGCCGATGCGTGACGAAGGCGTTGGCAAACGAAGCGGGCTCCATGCCGAAGGATCTTGCAACTTCGGCATAGGCGACGAAAGCCTCCGCCGCGCCCGGCGTCTCGTAGCGCTGCAAGCGGTCGAACAGCTTCTTGCGCGACCCGTCCGGCAGCGCGCCGCCCTCATACTTGCCGGACAGATAGCCCTGGGCCAACGGCGAATAGGCGAGCAGGCTCACCGCTTCGCGGCGGCAGACCTCGGCGAGGTTCACCTCGAAGGTGCGGTTGACGAGATTGTACGCATTCTGCAGCGAGGCGACGCGTGGCCCGACGCCCTTCTCGCTCTCCGCGAGATAGCGCATTACACCCCACGAACTCTCGTTCGACAGCCCGAAATGGCGGATCTTGCCGGCCTTCACCAGTTCGTCGAAGACGGCGAGCGTCTCTTCGATCGGCGTTTCGTCGTCGAGTGTCGCCGGCGGCTCGGTCACCCGGGTCGGGTTTGCGCCCCATGGAATCGGCCGTTCCGGGAAATGGATCTGGTAGAGGTCGATGCGATCGGTCTGGAGCTTCGCCAGCGATTTTTCCACGGCATCGAAAATGTCGGCGCGGACGAGCTTCGAGGGACGTCCGCCGCGAAACCAGTCATTGGCGGTGCGGCCCACCACCTTCGAGGCGAGCACGATCTCGTTGCGCCTGCCCGTGCGCCTGAACCAGTTGCCGATGATCGTCTCGGTGCGGCCTTGCGTCTCCGCCTTGGGCGGGATCGGGTACATCTCGGCCGTGTCGAAGAAGTTCACGCCGCGGTCGACGGCGAGGTCCATCTGCGCGAACCCTTCGGCCTCGGTGTTCTGCTCGCCCCAGGTCATGGTGCCGAGACAGATCGCGGACACGGACAGGCCGGTGCGGCCGAGCGGGCGCTGTTGCATGGGAAACTCCGTCAGGATTGGAATCAGCCGGGGGCGAGCCCCGAAGGCGGTAAACCCATCCTAGAACCGTCAACGCCGGCAGACAATCACCCCTACCTGCCGATGGATCAGGTCCAGGCGATCGTCGGCGTGTCGCGGAAGGCGAACCGCTCAAGATGACTGCCGATGACGCCCCGCATGCGTTCGAGGTCTTCTTGGGTCGCCGCCGTGACGTCCAGCGCCAGAACGTCGTTCGCGGCCGTCAGCGCGCAATGGCCGAAGGGAAAGCGGATCGTCCCCGCCTCGGGCGTGAACTCGGCCGGAATCTTGTGTCCGAAGTGCTTGCACAGCTGCTGCAGATAGCGGCTCGCCATGTCCGTCTTCACGTCGGCATGGGAGGAGAGGGCATAGGGGGCGTCCGGCATGTCGTTTGGTCTCCGTTGCTTGGCGCAGCCGAGATTGAACGAGACGGATGCAAAGGCAACCAAAAAAGCTGACTGGAAAATGAAACTTTGGCAATCCGCCGCCCTCCGCGCCGGATCGGCCGGCGCGCGTTCAGCCGCGCGCGATCGCCTTGCGCTTCTCGCGGTCGATCATCATGTTGGCGATCTGCATGCGTACGACGGCGCGATCACGCAGATGCGGCAGGACCTTGTCGGGGTGGTTGACCAGCGCGAACTCGCGCCGGATCCGATCGAAATCCTTCGGCCAGCGGGCATTCGCCATCCGCAGTTCGGCCGCGATGTCTTCCGGATTGGTCGATGGCAGCGGCTCCGGCATTTCCATGCTCGGCGTGGTCTCCACCGTCTCGCGCTCGCTGGCCTCGCCATACACCTTCGCCACGAAGTCCGAGGGCACGCTCTTCCACAGTTCCTCGACTGCGGCGTCGGGCGTCACGAAGCCGAAGGGTACCGAGGGACGCGCTGGCGCCTCCTCCTGGCGTTCCGAGCGAGCGAGGAGTTCGTCCAGAAGAGAGGTGAATTCGCTGGTTGTGAAGCCGTTCATGCCAGGGTCCTGCGACCTTCAACGCCGGGATACTCGAATAGGTTGCCGACGGTACGTCAGAACCGATTAACAATCCTGTCGCGGAACCGGTTGAAATTGAGACGTCCGGCAAAGCCGCATGGAGGCTGCAACCGGCCCGGTGCGCCGGCGATCAAGGCGAGGCGCGCATATCAGCCATGCGGAATGCTGCACTGCAAAATCGTCACGAATCTCCGATATTCAGGCGGCGCGGAGGAGACTGACCTGGAGCAACATCATGGGTTTCATGACCGAATTCTTCGCCCGTCCCCGTCCCACCGAAGAACAGCGCTATCGCTCGGCCATGGTCCTGCTTGGCGCGATGAGCGGCGCTGAGCGGGCCGACATCAACATCAAGCCCGCCGACTTTCCCCGCATCGCCCGCCAGATGGCGGCGCGCTGAGGGCGACGGCGCATCGTGGGCGGCGTTGCTGCCCCGACGGTCGACGCTTCACAGATGCGCCGCAATGCATGCGGAATATCCTCGACCGGACACGAGGAGATTCGTCATGCGTCGAATGGGTCTTGCTGCAGTTCTGCTCGCCGGGACGGTATCCCTTGCTCACCCCGTCTTCGCCGAGGACGAGCCGGGACCGGAGGCTTCGGCCGACGCCGCGTCGGAAGCTGCGGCACAACCCGATCTCCTCGCCAGGGCACGGAGCCTCTACGAGGCCAGTCGCGGCGAGGAATGCAACGGTCTGCCCTTCGACGAGCCGCCGGCACCCGACGTCCACACCATCGAATTCCGCCCCGGCTATGCCGGCGAGGACGACCCGCTCGAACAGGCGACGCTGATCCGCTTCTTCTGCCGGGCCGGCGCCTACAATGAAATCCACGTCTACTACCTGTCGACCCAACTCGACGGGCTGCGCGAACTTTCCTTCGCCGAACCGGAACTCGACATCCGGCACGAGGACGACGATTCCGAAAAGCCGGTCGAGGAAATGCGCATCATCGGCTTCACCACGCGCGCGCTCCTCGTCAATTCCGACTATGTCGCCGAGGATTTCACGATCACGTCCGACGCCAAGTGGCGCGGCCTTGGCGACGCTTCGTCGACGGGGCTGTGGCTGTTTCGCGACGGGAACTTCACCCTGGTGCGATACGAGGTCGACGCGACCTATGACGGGGAGATCAATCCGCAGGTCGTGCTCGACTATTTCACCGCGCCCTGACGCGAACTCACTCGCCGAAACCGTCGCCCGACAGGCGGGGCGCCATGCGGATCAGGCGCGAATCGAGCACGGCCGCCTGCCGGTGCACGACGGCCTTCTGGTAGTCGGGGTTCTTGACCATCTCCACAAAGGCCGCGCCGGAGGGGTATTCGGCGATGAAGCATCGGTCCCAGCGCTCCTCCGCCGGCCCGATCAGCATCAGGCGAAAATCGCCCGACCAGGCAATGCGGCCGCCGACGCCCCGGAAGATCGGCCCGCTCTCGCGGCCATAGGCGGCATAGGCCTCCGCGCCCGTGGCCTTGCGACCGTCGGGATAGCGCGCCTCGTCGCGCAGCCGCACGAGGTTCAGCATGTGGATCGGCCCCTCATCCGGCAACTGCCGGAATTCGCCGAACGTTTCACGCAGCGGATCGACGTAGCCGCTCATGGCCTTCTCCTCCCAATAGTGCCGCCATCACGGCTCACCGCGCAGCCAGCATCCAGTTCAGCGTTTCGCGCCAGTCCGTCATGCGGATCGGCGTGCCGTGCGTGCCACTCTCGAACCGGACCAACCGGATCGGATAGCCCGGCGCGGCCTTGCGGACGGACTGGTAGAAGGCTTCCATCCGCTCGACCGGAAAGACCTTGTCGCGGCTTCCCTGGCCGATGAAAAGCGGCACCTTCGCCTTGAACGCGGCGCTGCGGACGTAGCCATCGTCCCACAGCGACCCGAGCAGCAGCAGGCCGCCCAGTCTCCCGACCACCTGCGGGTCGTTCGCGAGACGGTGGCAAAGCGCACCGCCGGCCGATCCGCAGGCAATGAAGACGGAAGCTTGCGGCGATTTGTTTGCGTAATAGGCGATCAGCCTTGCGACAGCCGCCGCGCCGGCGGCGCCGAAATCGGGGAAGTCGGGTGAAAGATAGAGCCCCTCATTGGCCGCCATCAGGTTCTTGATGCGGTTGAAGTTGCCGCCGAAGGTGAAGTCGTCGACGCCCTGCTTGCGGCTGCCGCCCTGGCCGTGGAGGTACACCGTGATGAACCGCGCGCCCTCGGTGCGGCCCACCGCGACATGCCCGATCCCGTCGAGCGCCAGGGTCTGCTCCTGCCGGCGCACGCCCAGCGACACGTATTTCGCCTGCGCGCGCCGTTCCGGCACTTCGTCGCGGCCATTGATGTCGCGCATCTCCCGATAGTCGACGATGCGATAGGCGCCCTCGTCGCGGGTCTCGATGATGCCGGGATAGGCGAAGAGATCGTCCTTGTAGGGCTTCAGCGGTTCCGCCGCGACCGCCATCGTGGCCGCGAGCGAGGCGCAGGCGGCAAGAATGACATGACGGGCAAGGCGGAACGACCGGATCATCCCCGATGATGTGACGGATCGAGCCGCGCGGCGCAAGTCGCGGCCCGGCGCTGACGAAGATCCGATCATCCTCGCAGCACCCCGCCGGCGGCGTGCATGGCCTCGGGCGTGTCGACGTCCAGGAAGGCGCCCTCCCCGATTTCGACATCGACGACGTCGGCCGCACCGCTCTCGACGATGTGGCGGGCGCCGGTGTCGCCGGTCAGCGCCTCGACATCCGCAAACAGCGCACGCGGCAGGATCACCGGATTGCCGCGCTTGCCATGGAAGGTGGCGCGCACGATCGCCTGGCCTCCGGCCTCCTCGAAAGCCGCGACCAGCCGATCGAGATCGGCGGCGCTGATGCCGGGCATGTCGCCCAGGATCACCAGCGCGCCAGCCGCCTCGGGCGGCAAGGCCCGGACGCCTGCCTTCAGCGACGCGGACAGGCCGGTCGCGTAGTCGGAATTGAGCACGATCCGGACGGCCAGCCCGTCCAGGGCCGCGCGCGCCCTCTCCGCCTGATGGCCGAGCACCACGACGGTCTCCGCCGCGCGGCTCGCCAGAACCCGCCTTGCCGTGCGCGCGAGCAACGGTTGCCCGTCGAAATCCGCCATCAGCTTGTTGGGGCCGCCCATGCGGCTCGACCGACCGGCGGCCAGCAGCACGGCATGGACGACAGGCTTCGCTGCGGGCGACAGGCGCTCGCGCGGCTGCGGCCGGGTCGGAATTTCCATCAGCAACCCGCCGACGCCCATGCCGGCGATCATCGCCGAACTGACCGGCACCCCGGCGACCAGCCGGTCGAGGATCCAGTCGAAGCCGTTTTCCTTCGGACTGCGCGCACAGCCCGGCGCTCCGATCACGGCCACGTCGCCGACGCTGCCGAGCACCAGGAGGTTGCCCGGATCGACCGGCATGCCGAAACGCTCCACCACGCCGCCGGCCTTGCGGATCGCGGCCGGGATGACGTCATCGAAATCGCTCACCGCCGACGCGCCGAAGACCAGCACCAGATCGTTGCCTGTTGCGGCTTCGGCGATGGCGGCGGCGAGGTCCGCCTCGTCATGGGCGGTTCGCCGTTCGCCCGACAGGACGCTGCCGGATCGCGCCAACCGCGCCTGCGTAATGCGCGCCGTCTTGTCGAGCACGCTCGGCTTCACGCCCGGCAGCACGGTCTGGACGAGGCCGACCCGTCGTGCCCGGAAAGCGTGCACGGCGAAGGCGTCACGACCGCCGCACAGGCGCGCGACTTCCTCGACGAGGCCGGCGGCGACGGCGAAGGGGATGATCTTGACGGTCGCCACCATCTGACCGGCGTTCACGGCGGCGAATTCGGCCACGGTTGCGACGGTGATCGACGGATCGACGGCGTTGATGGCATCAATGAGCGAGCGATCGACCGTGAACACGCCCGCGGTTTTCGCGTGAAGATTGACCCGTCCGGTCGCGGGCGCCTTCACCTCGATGTTGCGGGTGACGAGCGCGGCCGCGATGCGGCGCGCCGCCTCGTCCTCGTCCAGATCGTCGGGGTCCAGAGATGCGACGACGATGGTGCCGACGCCGTCGGCCTCCAGCGCGGCGATGTCGTCGGCGGTCAGCACGTGACCCTTCTTCAGCTTCCTGCCGCCCGCCGACGTCGCATGGGCGAGGATCGCGCCGGGCGCCTGTGCAACCGGGATCGGACCGAACCTCATGCCGCGTGGCCTTCGGCCTCTTGCGTAAGTCCGCGCGAACGGAAGGCAGTGATGATTTCGGCAAGCACTGCGACCGCGATTTCGGCAGGGCTGGCCGCGCCGATGTCGAGGCCGATCGGCGAATGGATGCGTGCAATGGCCGCCTCGCTCGTTCCCATCCCCATCAGCCGCTCGACCCGTTTGGCATGGGTTTTCCGGCTGCCCAGCGCCCCGACATAGAAGCATTCGGCATCGAGCGCCGCCTTCAATGCGAAATCGTCGATCTTGGGATCGTGCGTGACGGCGGCAACCGCCGTATAGGCGTCGAAAGGCTTTTCCTTCAGCACCGTCTCCGGCCAGTCGGCAAACAGCGGCACCCCGGGAAACCGCTCGGGCGTAGCGAAGGCGGTGCGCGGATCGATGATCTCGATGTCGTAGCCGGCGATCCGCGCCATCGGCGCCAGCGCCTGGCTGATGTGGACGGCGCCGATCACGACGAGGCGTGCCGGCGGCAGATGCACGTTGAGGAAGAACGGTCGGCCATCGGCCTCCACCGTGCCCGACCTGCCCGACCGGAACGCCTTTGCGACCGCCGCGCCCAGGTCGCCAGCCACGGCGTCGCCCTCGCGAACCACGCGGTCGCGCCCGTCCGAAAGATCGGTGACCAGCATCGCCGCCCGGCGCGCCTTGCGCTCGGCGTTGATCTTCTTCAGCGACAGGGGATCCATCGGTGCCTCCGCTCAGCCCAGCCGCTCGACATAGACCCGGATGCGGCCGCCGCAGGAAAGCCCCACCTGCCAGGCGGTCTCGTCGGCGACCCCGAACTCCAGCATGCGCGGCTTGCCGGTCCCGATGATGTCGACCGCCTCCGCGACCACAGCCCCTTCAACACAGCCGCCGGAGACCGAACCGTGGAAATTGCCCTCGGCATCGATCACCAGATGGCTGCCGACGGGCCTTGGCGCAGAGCCCCACGTCTCGACCACGGTCGCGATCGCGACGTCCCTGCCCTCGTTCATCCAGCCTTCGGCAATCAGCAGCGGATCGCGGGTCTCGTCGAGTGTCGGATCAGACATGGTGCGGGTTCTCCCGGCTGGAATATGGTCACGCGGCCCGGCGATTGCCAGGCGCCATGAAACGGCGGGGATCGGCTCCGCGCGGGCGGCTGTCGGAGAGCGAGGCACACAGATCCGTCAGCGCGTTCAGCGTGTGGACGGGACGGAACTCGTCGACATGCGGCAGCATCGCCCGCACCCCGCGCGCCCTGGCCTCGAAGCCGTCGAAGCGCAGCAGCGGGTTGAGCCAGACCAGCCGCCTGCACGACTTGTGCAGCCGCTCCATCTCGACCGTCAGCAATTCGACGTCGTCGCGCTCCAGCCCGTCGGTGATGAGCAGCACGATCGCGCCCTGCCCCAGCACCCGCCGCGACCAGAGCCGGTTGAACTCGTGCAGCGTCTCGCCGATCCTCGTACCGCCCGACCAGTCGCGCACGGCGAGCGAGGCATCCGCCAGCGCCTCGTCGGGATCGCGGTGGCGCATCTGACGCGTGAGGTTGGTGAGCCTGGTGCCGAAGACGAAGGTGTGGACGCGCCTGCGCTTTTCAGCCAGCGCATGCAGGAAATGCAGGAAGATGCGCGTGTACTGGCTCATCGAACCCGAAATGTCGGCCAGCACGACCAGCGGCGGGTGAATCTCCCTCGGCGAGCGAAACTTCGGCAGGATCAGGTCGCCGCCGGTGCGCAGGCCCGAGCGCAGCATGGCGCGAGGGTCGGTGCGCCGCCCGCGCGGGTCGGGACGATGGCGGCGCGTCCGAACGAGATCGAAGGGCAGCTTCAGCTGGGTGATCGCCCGCTTCGCCTCCGCGATCTCGCGCGCCGTCATCTGCGCGAAATCCTTGCCCCGGAGCACCTCGCTGCCGGAAAAGGTCAGCCGCGCGTCGACCTCGATCTCGGGCACCTCCTGCGGCTTGCGGTGCTTGTCGTGGCCTTCGAACATGGCGTCCGCAACGCGGCTTTCGGCAGCGCGCGGCTTCTGCTTCTCGCGCGTGTCGGGCGCCTTTGGCGAAAACATCGCGAGCATCTTTTCCACCAGCTCGCGTGACTTCCAGAACAGCCGAAACGCCTCGTCGAAGGTCGCGTGGTCCTCGTGCCGCGTCACCAGGACCGAGTGGAGCACCCAGTAGAAATCCTCGCGGCTGCCGATCCCGGCGGCCAGCACCGCCTCGATCGCATCCGTCACCGAGGCGGGTCCCACCCGCATGCCCGCCTTGCGCAGGGCGCGGGCGAAATAGACGATGTTGTCGGCCAGCCGCCCGTCGGCCTTCGCGGCGTTGGGGAAGGCGCCGGACATCCGCCCTACTCCGCGCTCGCCAGTTCCGACTGGACTTCCTTCAGCAGCCGGCGGCCTTCGCCCTGCTCGATGCGGGCGATGTCGTCCTGGTATTTGAGGATGACGCCGATCGTGTCGGACACCGTCTCCGGGTCGAGGGCGATCTTGTCCAGTTCGGTCAGCGCGCTCGCCCAGTCGATCGTCTCGGCCACGCCCGGCACCTTGAACAGATCGATCTCGCGCAGTTTCTGAATGAAGCGGACGAGTTCGGCCGAGAGCCGCCTGTTGGCCTGCGGCACCTTGCGCGCGACGATCTCGAGCTCGCGCTCGGCGTTCGGATAGTCGACCCAGTGGTAGAGGCAGCGCCGCTTCAGCGCGTCGTGGATCTCGCGGGTGCGGTTGGTGGTGATGATGACGATCGGCGGTTCTTCCGCCTTGATCGTGCCGAGCTCCGGCACCGTCACCTGAAAATCCGACAGGATTTCCAGCAGGAACGCCTCGAATGCCTCGTCGGTGCGGTCGAGTTCGTCGATCAGCAGCACCGGCGCGCGGCCGCCAGACCCTTCCAGCGCCTCCAGGATCGGCCGGCGGATCAGGTACTTTTCGGAGAAGACGTTCTTCTCCATCCGGTCGCGATCGGTCTGCCCGGCGGCCTCGTCCATCCGGATCTCGATCATCTGGGCGGCGTAGTTCCACTCGTAGACCGCCGAGGAAACGTCGAGGCCCTCATAGCACTGGAGGCGGATCAGCTTGCGGCCGAGCGACTTGGCCAGCACCTTGGCGATCTCGGTCTTGCCGACGCCCGCCTCGCCCTCCAGGAACAGCGGCCGTTTCATCCGCAACGCCAGGAAGAGAACCGTCGCCAGGGCACGGTCCGCCACATAGTCCGCGCTTTCGAGCAGCGCCATCGTCTCGTCGATCGACTGCGGAAGCGCGTGGCTTGTTTCCTCGGACATGCCGACTCCTGACTGTGTGTTTGGCGGTCGCCTCAAAGGACGCGATAGTCGCGGCGATGATAGATCAGCGGCGACTGGTTGTCTCCGATCCGAAGGCCGGTCACGCGTCCGAAGAGCACGCGGTGGGTGGCGAAGTCCTTCGCCTCGATCAGTTCGCAGTCGAACACGGCGAGCGCGTCCTTCAGCGTCGGCGCGCCGGTCGAGATCGTCTCCCAGCAATCGCCGTCGAAACGTGTCTCCGGGGGCTTGCCGGTCAGGCCGGCGAAGTCGGCCGACAGGGCCTGATGCTCGGCTGCCAGCGTGTTCAGCGCGAACAAGCCATTGTCCCGAAACACGTCGTTCTTGCCGCCGGTGCGGTTAAGGCACACCAGTATGGTCGGCGGGGCGTCCGACACCGAACAGGCGGCAATCACGGTCACGCCCCGCTTGCCGGCCGGGCCGTCGGTGGTCACGACATGCACGGCGCCGGCAAAATTTGCCATGGCGTCGCGATAGCGGGCCGGTTCGATTTCACTCTTCTTCAACACCCGGCCATGCCCTTCAGCCCATTTCCAACATGTGGCGCAATATAGGGCCAGCCGCCAAGGCCACAAGCCGCGCAGTGTGCATTGCACATGAACGCTTCGTTCTTTACCAGTTGATGCGAACCAGGCCTTTCCGGCGTGGGCGAGGACCGGTCCGACCCGAGACACGATGCAGAAGGCAGCCTTCACAGCGCTGGTGATCCTCGCCATGGCCGGCGCAACCGTCTTCCCGGCCGGCGCGGCATCGATCGGGCTCGCCGCGCCGCTGACCGGCACCACCGAACTGCTCGGCCGGCAGATGCGCGACGGCGCCGAAACGGCCATCTCCACCGCGCGCGACGGGTCGACGCTGGAAATCGTCGACACGCAGTGTTCGGCCGAAGGCGGCAGCACCGCCGCCGAATTCTTCGTGGTCGCCGAAGTCGCCGCCGTGACCGGCTTCCTGTGCATGGAAGCCATCGAGGCGGCGATGCCGATCCTCGCCAGGGCCGGCATCCCCGTCATCACCACCGGCGTTCGCGTGGCCAGCCTGACAGAACGCCGCGAGCGGACGGGATGGCCCGTCTACCGGCTGGCGCCGCGCACGGATGGCGAGCTGGCGGCGGTCTCGCGCATTCTCACCAGCCGGTGGCGCGAGGACCTCTTTGCCATCGTCGACGACGGCACGATCTACGGGCGTGAGCTCGCGGAGGGCTTTCGCATCGCCGCCGAGCAGGCCGGACTGAGCCCCGTCTTCGTCGACACCTTCAGGCCCCAGCTCGAAAACCAGATCGCGCTTGCGGGACGGCTGCGCCGCTCGGGCGCCACCCACGTCTTCGCCGGCGGCGATCGCGCCGATCTCGCCATTCTCGGCCGCGATGCGCGGGAACTGGGTTACGACCTGGTGATCGCCGGAGGAGAAGCGCTGCGCGCGGCCCGCGACGACGTCGACCTCGTGCCCGGCACGCTCATGGTCGCGCCCGTCGACAGAGCCGCGACGGCCGATCCGGCGCTGCTCGAGCGGCTGGCCGAGCGCCAGGTGCTTCCGGCGGACTACGTCCTGTCCACCCACGCCGCGGTCGAGATCGTCCTCCAGAGCCTCCAGACGGCCGAGGACGACGGCGGCTCGATCGCCGCGGCCCTGTCCGGGCAGACGTTCCAGACCGCGCTGGGTCCGGTCCGCTTCGACGACAAGGGCGACTGGATCGGCGAGCATTTCCGGCTGTACCGCTACGACGGCACGGCCTTCCAACCGATGGACTGAACGCATGGCTTTCCGGGCGGGCACCCGCAATCTCTTCACCGACGTGGCCGGCCTGCGCGTGGGCAACGCCGAAGACCCGCGCATCCGCTCGGGCGTCACCGTCGTCGTCTGCGACAAGCCCACCATCGCGGCCGTCCAGGTTCTCGGCGGCGCGCCCGGCACCCGCGAGACCGACCTGCTCGAACCGCACAACTCGGTCGCGGAGGTGCACGCGATCGTTCTGTCGGGCGGGTCGGCCTTCGGCCTCGATTCCGCGTCCGGCGTCCAGGCCTGTCTGCGCGAGCGGGGCGTGGGCGTCAGGGTCCACGACCAGTCGATCCCGATCGTCCCGGCGGCGATCCTGTTCGACCTGATCAATGGCGGCGACAAGGACTGGGGCCGGTACCCGCCCTATCGCGAACTCGGCTACGAGGCGGCCGAAAGGGCGGCCGAGACCTTCGCCCTGGGCACGGCCGGGGCCGGTTACGGTGCGCTGACGGCGGGGCTGAAGGGCGGTCTCGGATCGGCCTCGACGGTGCTCGGCAACGGCATCACGGTCTCCGCGCTCGTGGCGGTGAACGCGGTCGGTGCGGTCACCATGGGCGACACCCGGCATTTCTGGGCGGCGCCCTTCGAGATCGGAAACGAGTTCGGCGGCGCCGGACTGCCGGCATCCGTTCCGGGCGACGCCAGCGATGTCCGGCTGAAATTCCGCAGCGGCAATTCGCCCGCCGCCAATACCACGATCGCGGTGATCGCCACGGACGCCGTCCTGAGCAAGGCCGGCGCCAAGCGGCTGGCGATGTCGGCCCATGACGGCTTCGCACGCGCGATCTGGCCCGCCCACACGCCGGCCGATGGCGATCTGGTGTTCGCGCTCGCCACCGGCGGCAGCGGCGTCGTTTTGGAAGGCGACGCATCGATCGAACTCGGCGCGGCCGCGGCCGCGACCATGGCGCGCGCGGTCGCCCGGGGGGTTTTCGAGGCTGAAGCCGCCCCGGGAGACTATTTTCCGACATGGCGGTCGCGTTGGGACCCTCGATGATCGGCGCCGGGGCTCTGGATCGAAGCGGCCCTTCGGTGGCACAGTGAGGCGGGGCGAGAAACCGGGAGAACAGCCATGATCCGCAAACTGGCCGCAGCCGCCTCGATCGCCCTGTCGGTCCCGCTCGGCAGCCTTGACGCTTCGGCGGGAAACATCTCCGCGCTCGAAATTCTCGGCTTCGACGCCGATGCCTCGATCTTCGCCTTCGAGGAACACGGCATCCAGGATGGCTCCGGCTTTCCCTATGCCAACCGCTTCTATGTCGACGTGGCGACCGACGGCTTCGTTCCGGGCTCGCCGATCCGCGTCAGGATCGACGACGAGAACGCCACACTGGAGGAAGCCCGGTCGCAGGCGCGGACGCGTGGCCAGGCCATCGTCGCCGATGCCGAACTGGCGCAGAACCGCGGCTACACGGCGGGCTCGAATGCGATCACCGAGCTTTCCGCCGATCCTCACCGGATGGCGGTCAATCCGCGGCCGGTCATCCCGCCGATCGACACGGCGGTGGAGTTCCGCCTGGAGGAGTACGACCTCGAGGCCACCGGCTGCGAAAACCTCGGACCGACCAAGGGCTACCGGCTGCTGCGGGTCGATCTGGCGGCGGGCGGCTCCGTCAGCCTGCTGCACGAGGACAGCCGCATTCCCTCCAGCCG
Source organism: Aquibium carbonis (assembly GCF_003970795.1). Lineage (GTDB taxonomy): Bacteria > Pseudomonadota > Alphaproteobacteria > Rhizobiales > Rhizobiaceae > Aquibium > Aquibium carbonis. The sequence goes on from NZ_RWKW01000036.1 coordinate 17,214, forward strand.
CGGCTGTCCGCTCGGCTACCGGATCGGGGCTGTCCAGACCGTCCATCCGGACACGGGCCTGCCATCCTTCGCGGTCCTGATCGCGGTTCGCTCCTTCGGCTTCGAAGGGCCCAGCTACCACTGGATCGCGGTTGCCGGCCGACTGTGACCGGCAGGCCTGACCGCAACCGCCTGAAGGCTGCGCTTTGGCTGCTCGCCGGTTCGCTGGCCTGGGCCCTGGCCATCGGCGCATCCGCGGCCTTGTCCCTGCTGTGGCGGGAGTGGCAGAACCGGGACGCACAGGCCTTCGTCGTCGCCCTGTTCGGCGCCGGTGCCTTCCTGGCCTATGCGCCCGCCACGATCATCGCGAAATATCTGGGCGGAAAGCGCGCCGAGACGCGCTTTGCCGCCACCATGGTGCTGCTGGCGGGCGCCACCATCGCGCTGACGGCGGTCTTTTTCGGCTACTGGTACCGTCTCTACTACGCCCGCTGGCACGAACCGGCCTTCTCGATCGGCTGGACGTTCCAGTACGTCTTCACCATGGCCGCGGCCTTCTATCATTTCCTCGTGCTTGGTCTGCGGATGTACCTGCCGCTCGGGCTGGCCGCGCTGCTGGCGTTTTCCCTCATGCAGGCGCGCCAGCGGCGTTGAGGCTGGCGGCCGCGTCTGCTACGGGGTCCGCTTGGCATTCCCCACGAGGACCGACGCATGATCCCGCGCTATTCGCGACCCGAAATGGTCGCCATCTGGTCGCCCGAGACCAAGTTCCGCATCTGGTTCGAGATCGAGGCGCATGCCTGCGACGCGCTGGCCGAACTCGGCGTGATCCCGAAGGAAGCCGCGCGGACCATCTGGGAAAAGGGCGGATCGGCCGAGTTCGACGTGGCGCGCATCGACGAGATCGAAGCGGTGACCAAGCACGACGTCATCGCCTTCCTGACGCATCTGGCGGAGTTCATCGGCCCCGATTCGCGCTTCGTCCACCAGGGCATGACCTCGTCGGACGTGCTGGACACGACGCTGAACATCCAGCTGGTCCGCGCCGCCGACCTCCTCTTGTCCGACATGGACCGACTGCTTGCCGCGTTGAAGACGCGCGCCTTCGAGCACAAGGACACGGTGCGCATCGGCCGCTCGCACGGCATTCATGCCGAACCGACGACGATGGGCCTGACCTTCGCGCGCTTCTACGCCGAGATGAACCGAAACCGCGACCGGCTGGTCAATGCGCGCGCCGAAATCGCCACCGGCGCCATTTCGGGCGCCGTCGGCACCTTCGCCAACATCGATCCGCGCGTCGAGGAGCATGTCTGCGAAAGGCTCGGCCTCGTTCCCGAGCCCGTTTCGACCCAGATCATCCCGCGCGACCGCCACGCCATGTTCTTCGCCACCCTCGGCGTCATCGCCTCCTCGATCGAGAACGTCGCGACCGAGATCCGCCACATGCAGCGTACCGAGGTTCTCGAAGCGGAGGAGTTCTTCTCGCCCGGCCAGAAGGGGTCGTCGGCAATGCCGCACAAGCGCAATCCGGTCCTGACCGAAAACCTGACCGGTCTCGCCCGCCTCGTGCGGATGGCGGTGGTGCCGGCGCTGGAAAACGTGACGCTCTGGCACGAGCGCGACATCTCGCATTCGAGCGTCGAGCGCGGGATCGGCCCGGACGCGACGATCACGCTCGACTTCGCCCTGAACCGGCTGGCGGGCGTCATCGAAAAGCTGGTGATCTATCCCGACAACATGCTCAGGAACATGAACAAGTTCCGCGGCCTGGTGCACTCGCAGCGCGTCCTGCTGGCACTGACCCAGGCCGGCGTCTCGCGCGAGGATGCCTACAGGCTGGTGCAGCGCAACGCCATGAAAGTGTGGGAGCACGGCGCGGACTTCCTCGAGGAGCTCCTGGCCGACGACGACGTGCGCGCGGCCCTCTCCGAGCACGACCTGCGCGAAAAATTCGACCTCGGCTACCACACCAAGCACGTCGATACGATCTTTGCCCGGGTCTTCGGCGCCGCCTGAGGCGGAACGCCGCCGTCGGTCGCGAGTTTTGTTCTCACAGGCTTGATCCGGAGACGATGGATGGCAGGACAGGATTTCGGTTTCGACGACGAACCGCGCCGCGGCATCACGCCCTATGTGGTCTGGACGGTCGTCGCCTGTCTGGCGCTCGGCATCTTTCTCTATGCCGACGGCTATTTCGACGAGATCATCGACGACGTCATCGAAAGCGTGAGCGAACCGGCCACCAACGGCTGAGCCGCCGCGCCGCCGCCTGATACGATTCATTCACCTTGTCGGCAGGATGAACGCCGCATGAACGGCGCCCTCAGCCTTTGTTCAAGCTTGCCGTGCCAAAAAACTCACAGACGGTCGAAACCCTTCGGTGTCTAACGCGTTTATTGGCCAAGGAGAACGATGCCATGTTGATCACGATGCTTGCTGCGGCCATGACCATTGCCATGTTGATTGCAACCGCATTCGGGTTCTACGAAGAGTCGCAGCGCGCCCGGCAGGAAGCCCGTGCGAACAACCGCAATCCTTTTGCCAACATGCGCCGCTGACACGTTCGGTTGATCTTCGACCCTAACTGTTTATCTGGGACTGACCTCCCGCACGGAAACGGCCGCTTCTCTGGGCGGCCGTTTTCATTTCGAGACGAAGATGGCGTCGCCCGCTATTCGGCGACTGGCGGTTCGGGGTCAGGCTCGCCCGCGGGCGCATCCGGGGCCTGCTCGACGGCTGCTTCCACGTCCTCTTCCGAGGTCGGCTCGGAGATGCGCTCGACCGAAACGACCTTCTCGCCGTCGCCCGTCCGGAAGATCGTCACGCCCTTGGTGGCGCGGCCGGCGAAGCGGATGCCCTCGATCGGGACGCGGATGACCTTGCCGGCGTCCGTCACCAGCATGATCTGGTCGTCCGTGTTCACCGGGAAGACCGCGACCAGCTTGCCGATCTCGCCGGTCTTCGACGTATCGGTGGCACGGATGCCCTTGCCGCCGCGGCCGATCAGGCGGAAATCGTAGGACGACGACCGCTTTCCATAGCCATATTCGGTCACTGTCAGGACGAACTGCTCGTGCGCCTTCAGGTGCTCGTAGCGCTCGTCGTTGAGGTCGGCCTCTTCACCGACCTCCTCGTTTGTCAGCGCCACGTCCTCGTCGCCCTCGACGCTGTCGGCGGACGCGGCCCGCCGTTCGGCGACGGAGCGCTTCAGGTATGCTGCCCGCTCGGCGGCGGACGCCTCCACATGCTCCAGGATGGTCATGGAGATCGCCCGGTCGCCCTGGCCGAGCGCGATGCCGCGCACGCCCTGCGACGAGCGTCCGGCGAAGACGCGCACGTCCGAAACGGCGAAGCGGATGCATTGGCCGCTGTCGGCCGTCAGCAGCACGTCGTCGTTCTCCGTGCAGGTCTCGACCGCGAGGATGGCGTCGCCCTCCTCGTCGAACTTCATGGCGATCTTGCCGTTGCGCTTCACGTCGGCGAAGTCCGACAGCTTGTTGCGCCGCACGGTGCCGCGGGTGGTCGAGAACATCACGTCGAGCTCGCTCCAGCTCGCCTCGTCCTCCGGAAGCGGCAGGATGGCGGTGATCCGGTCGCCGCTTTCCAGCGGCAGCAGGTTGCGCAGGAACTTGCCCTTCGACTGCGGCGTCCCGATCGGGAGACGCCACACCTTCTCCTTGTAGACGATGCCGCGCGAGGAGAAGAACAGGATCGGCGTGTGCGTGTTGGCGACGAACAGGCGGGTGACGAAGTCCGTATCCTTGGTGGCCATGCCCGAGCGGCCCTTGCCGCCCCGCGCCTGCGCCCGGTAGATCGAGAGCGGCACGCGCTTGATGTAGCCCTCATGCGTGACGGTGACGACCATGTCCTCGCGCTGGATGAGGTCTTCGTCCTCCATGTCGGCGCCGCCGTCGACGATCTCGGTGCGGCGCGGCGTCCCGAATTCGTCGCGCACCGCCGCCAGCTCGTCCTTGACGATCTTCTGGATGCGGGCGCGCGAACCCAGAATGTCCAGGTAGTCGCGGATTTCCTCGCCGATCTTGTTCAGCTCGTCGGCGATCTCGTCGCGGCCGAGCGCGGTCAGCCGCTGCAGGCGCAGTTCGAGGATCGCCCGGGCCTGTTCTTCCGAAAGGTTGTAGGTGCCGTCTTCGTTGATCCGGTGGCGCGGATCGTCGATCAGGCGGATCAGCGCCTCGACGTCGGCCGCCGGCCAGCGCCGCTCCATCAGCTGCTCGCGCGCGGTCTGCGGATCCGGCGCGCTGCGGATGAGCTTGATCACCTCGTCGATGTTGGCGACCGCGATGGCGAGACCGACGAGCACGTGGGCGCGCTCGCGGGACTTTTTCAGCAGGTACTTCGTACGACGGCTGACGACCTCTTCGCGGAAGTAGACGAAGGCCTTCAGGATGTCGACGAGGTTCATCAGCTCCGGCTTGCCGCCGTTCAGCGCCACCATGTTTGCGCCGAACGAGGTCTGCAGCGGCGTGTAGCGATAGAGCTGGTTCAGCACGACTTCCGCATTGGCGTCGCGCTTCAGCTCGATCACCACCCGGTAGCCCTGGCGGTCGCTCTCGTCGCGGATGTCGGAGATGCCCTCGATGCGCTTGTCGCGCACGAGCTCGGCCATCTTCTCGATCATCGTCGCCTTGTTCACCTGGAACGGCACTTCGGTGATGATGATCGCCTCGCGGTCGCCGCGCATCGGCTCGATGTCGACCTTGCCGCGCATCATCACCGAGCCGCGGCCGGTCATGTAGGCGCTGTAGATTCCGGCCCGGCCAAGGATCAGCCCGCCCGTCGGGAAGTCCGGCCCCGGAATGATCTCCATCAGCGCAGGCAGGTCGATCGCCGGATTGTCGACGATGGCGATCGCGGCATTCACCACCTCGACGAGGTTGTGCGGGGGAATGTTGGTCGCCATGCCGACCGCGATGCCGCCGGATCCGTTGACGAGCAGGTTCGGATAGCGCGCCGGCAGGACCTTGGGCTCGCTCGACGAGCCGTCGTAATTGTCCTGGAAATCGACCGTCTCCTTGTCGATGTCCTCCAGGATCTCATGCGCGCCCTTGGTGAGGCGCGCTTCGGTGTAGCGCATGGCCGCGGGCGGATCGCCATCGATCGAGCCGAAATTGCCCTGCCCGTCGATCAGCGGCAGCCGCATCGACCAGTTCTGCGCCATGCGCACAAGGGCGTCGTAGATCGAGGCGTCGCCATGCGGGTGGTACTTACCCATCACGTCCGAGACCGGACGCGCCGACTTCACGTGCTTGCGGTTCCAGTGGTAGCCGCTCTCGTGCGACGCGTAGAGGATGCGTCGATGCACCGGCTTCAGCCCGTCGCGGACATCGGGCAAGGCTCGGCTGACGATCACGCTCATCGCGTAGTCGAGATACGAGCGCTGCATCTCCTCTATGATGGAGATCGGCTCGATGCCGTTCGAGCCTCCGGACGGCGGATTGGTGAGATCAGACAAATTGGGCCACGTTGGTCGCTGGAATCAATGGCCTCTTATATAGGAAGCCGCCGCGATTCTCCAATTCGGCGCGTCATTTCCGTGACGATGATAGCCGTTTTGAATCAACGGCTTGGAACGGGCCTCCCAAGTTCCTTGGGAAAGATTCGGCCAGAATCGGGCAAAGCGCGCCGCGCCGCCCCCCGATCTTCCCTCGCAGGTTGCGCCGGTCTATCGTGAACGGCGGTTGCCGCACGGCGGCGGCCCGAGCGGGAGAGGTGCCATGGAACGGCCCCGGACGGCCTTCGACGCCTATCTCGACGAAGCCGGCAAAGGCCGCGAATCGGCATGGCGCACGGTCCTTTCGCTGGTGATGATCGTCATCCTCCTCGCCTGCGTGCTCGTCGTCCTCGGCGGCCTGGTGTTCGCCGGCCTCATCCCCGATCCTGGAGACGATCTCGACACGGCCACGGGCATGGTGGTGACGCTCGTCATCGTTGCCTCGCTCTTGCCAGCCACGGCGCTCGCGGTGCGCGTGGTCCACCGCCGCGCAGCGTCGGGCGTGCTCGGCGCCAGCGGCGAGCTGCCGCTCCCGCTGTTCGGCCGCGCCGCCCTGGTCATGGCCGGCGTGATCCTGGCCACGGCGGCCCTCGGCCTCGCGCTCGATCCGCGTATCGCGCGCGGTCCGATGAAGCTGACGACGTGGCTCCTGACGCTGCCGCCGGTGGCGCTGCTGGTCCTGCTGCAGGTGACGGCCGAGGAATACCTGTTCCGCGGCTATCTGGTCCAGGTGCTGGCGCGGCGTTTCCGCAGCCCGGTGGTCTGGTGCGGGCTGCCCGCCGCGATCTTCACCCTGCTGCACTGGAACGACCAGCTCGGCGGGGCCATGAATGCGGCGGTGCTGGTGTCGATCGGCGCCTTTGCCCTCGCCGCCACCACGCTGGTGGTCAGGACCGGCAGCCTCGCCGCCGCCATCGGCATGCATTTCGCCAACAACATGGCGGCGCTGGTCTTCGTCTCGGCCTCCACCGCCACCGACGCGCTGGCGCTCTTCCGGCTGCCGCCGATCGAGAGCCCGGAATGGACGGCGTCGGATGCCGTCCTGCTCGCCGCCCTCCAGGTCGCGTCCATGGCCGCGGTCAGCTTCCTGTTGCTCCATGCGCGTTCGCCGTTCAAGATGGAGCGGCGCGATGCTGTCGACGGGTCCCCCGTCGTTCCGGCGCCGGAGCGCTGAGAGGGTTCCGTGCCGAGCTTCGATCTCGTCTTCAACGCCTTCGTCACCATCCTGGTGACCATCGACCCGCCGGGTCTCGCGCCGCTGTTCCTCGTCCTGACACGCGGCATGGACCGCGCCCAGCGCCAGCAGGTCGGCCTGCGCGCGTCGATCATCGGGCTCATGGTATTGGCCTTGTTTGCGGTCGCCGGCGCGGCGATCCTGTCGGTGTTCGGCATCACCCTCCCCGCCTTCCGTGTCGCGGGCGGGCTGCTCCTGTTCTTCATCGCCTTCGAGATGATTTTCGAGCGTCGCTCCGAACGCAAGGAAAAGACGGCCGACGTCGCGATCACGCGCGACCACATCCACAACATCGCCGCCTTCCCGCTGGCGATTCCGCTGATCGCGGGACCGGGCGCCATCTCCGCCACCGTGCTTCTCTCCGGGTCATTCGCCGGCGCGGCGGGAACCGGCATCCTCCTTGCGGTGATCGCGACGGCCATCGCCATCACCTATCTGGTCTTCCTGCTGGCCGAACGCGTCGACCGCTATCTCGGCCAGACCGGACGGTCCATCCTGACGCGGCTTCTGGGCGTCATCCTGGCCGCGCTGGCGGTGCAGTTCGTCGCCGACGGCATCAAGGCGCTCGCCGCCGCCTGACGCCAAGGCGCCATGCGGTGACGTTGCCGCCCCATGGCGCCGCGCGGCTTGAAAATGGCGCCCGGCCGTGCGCGTCAGTCTCGCGACTGGCGGTCCCGGGGCGGTTTGCCGGCGACGCTGGCCGTGTCGTGCGACACCGGATCGCTGGCCGGAAACGTGTCTTCGAGCCCTTCCTGAAGTTCCTCGTCGGGATCCGGCCGCGCCGAGCCCTCCTTCGCACGCTCCTTGCGGAAGGCTTCCGCGGCCTCGGAGGTTCGCGCCTGCTCGGTTCCGGCTGGTTTCGTGGACATGTTGGTCTCCCTCATCGACTGCGGATCAGTCGCAGGGAAACGTTGCCGGTGCGGGCTGGTTCCAGGAGACCCCGCCGCGCGGTCGCACGCTCCCGCCCGAAGCAGGTCCGGTGGATCGCGCAGCGCCGGCTCAGACGGTCAGGAACTTGCGCACCTGCGGATCGTCGAGATCCTCCGCGGGGCCGCAATGGACGATCTGGCCCCGGTCCATGATGTTCACCTCGTCGGCGAGTTCGCGGCAGAAATCGAGATACTGCTCCACCAGCAGGATCGCGATGCCGGCGGTGTCGCGCAGGAAGCGGATCGCGCGGCCGATGTCCTTGATGATCGACGGCTGGATGCCCTCGGTCGGCTCGTCGAGCACCAGGAGCTTGGGCCGCATCACCAGGGCGCGGCCGATGGCCAGCTGCTGCTGCTGGCCGCCCGACAGGTCGCCGCCGCGCCGCGACAGCATGCTTTTCAAGACCGGAAACAGCTCGAACACGTGTTCGGGAATGTGACGATCCGCCCGCTTCAGCGGCGCGAAGCCGGTCTCCAGGTTCTCCTTCACCGACAGCAGCGGGAAGATTTCCCGCCCCTGCGGCACGAATGCGATGCCCGACCGGGCGCGATCGTACGCCGCGCTCCGGTCGAGCGCCTTCCCCTCGAAGGCTATTTCTCCGCTCGTCAGCCGGTGATGGCCGACGATCGCTCTCATCAGGCTGGTCTTGCCCACGCCGTTGCGGCCGAGCACGCAGGTGATCCTGGCCTCCCCCGCGGTCAGCGAGACGCCGCGCAGCGCCTGTGCCGCGCCATAGTGGAGTGTCGCATCCTTGACCGTCAGCATGCGCTCATCTCCCCAGATAGACTTCGATGACGCGGTCGTCGGCCGAAACGTGGTCGAGCGTGCCTTCCGAGAGCACGGCGCCCTCGTGCAGGCAGGTGACCTTGACGCCGAGTTCGCGCACGAAATGCATGTCGTGCTCGACCACGACCACCGAATGGGTCTTCGCGATGTCCTTCAGCAGCCGCGCGGTCTCCTCGGTCTCGGCATCGGTCATGCCGGCGACCGGCTCGTCGACGAGGAGAAGCTTGGGATCCTGCGCCAGCAGCATGCCGATCTCCAGCCATTGCTTCTGGCCGTGGCTGAGATTGGCAGCCAGGTCGTTGCGCCGCGCCTCGAGCCGGATCGTGGCGAGGATCTCGTCGATGTGCTCGCTCTCGGCCTTGCTGCGCCGGTGAAACAGCGCCGGGAAGATCGATCGCGGCCCGGCCAGCGCCAGGACGAGATTGTCTTCGACCGTGTGGCTTTCGAAGACGGTGGGCTTCTGGAACTTGCGGCCGATGCCCATCATCGCGATGTCGGCCTCGTCGTGCTTGGTCAGGTCGATCGTCCCGTCGAAATAGACCTCGCCGGCGTCGGGCCGGGTCTTGCCGGTGATGATGTCCATCATCGTCGTCTTGCCTGCGCCGTTCGGCCCGATGATGGCACGCATCTCGCCCCGGTCGAGCACCAGCGACAGGTTGTTGATCGCCCGGAAGCCGTCGAAGGACACCGACACGCCGTCCAGGTAGAGAATGGTTCCGCTCTTCGACATCGGGCTACTCCGCCGGCTGCGGTGCGGGACCGCCGGAAAGCCCTGGTGAAGGCGCCCGCGGCGTCTCCTCCACGCGCACCGGGCGTCCCGTGGCCGGATCGACGGGCGGCGGGGCCGCGTCCTCCTCGGCTTTCGTCCGGGCGCGTTCGGCCGCGTCGCGGCGCGAGGCGCGCCAGCTGTCCCAGGTTCCGATGATGCCCTTCGGCAGGAACAGCGTTACGGCGATGAACAGCCCGCCGAGCGCAAACAGCCAGTATTCCGGCAGGATGCCTGTGAACCAGCTCTTGCCGCCATTGACCAGCAGCGCGCCGATGATCGGACCCACCAGCGTGCCGCGTCCGCCGACGGCGGTCCACACCACCACCTCGATCGAGTTCGCCGGCGCGAATTCGCCGGGGTTGATGATGCCGACCTGCGGCACGTAGAGCGCGCCCGCGATGCCCGCCATCACCGCCGAGATGGTGAAGGCGAAGACCTTGATGTTCTCCGGGCGCCAGCCGATGAAGCGGGTGCGGCTTTCGGCGTCGCGCACCGCGACCATCAGCATGCCGTACTTCGATCGGGTAATCGCCGAGGTGATCAACAGCGCCAGCGCCAGCGCCAGGGCGCTGGCCGCAAACAGGCCGGCGCGGGTCTCGGGCGCCTGCACGTTGAAGCCCAGGATGTCCTTGAAATCGGTCAGCCCGTTATTGCCGCCAAAGCCCATGTCGTTGCGGAAGAAGGCAAGCAGCAGCGCATAGGTCAAGGCCTGCGTGATGATCGACAGATAGACCCCGGTGACGCGGCTGCGGAAGGCAAACCAGCCGAACACGAAGGCCAGCGCGCCCGGCGCCAGCACGATCATGATGGCGGCGAACCAGAACTGGTCGAAGCCGTACCAGAACCAGGGCAGTTCCTTCCAGTTGAGGAACACCATGAAGTCGGGGAGGATCGGATTGCCGTAGACCCCGCGGTCGCCGATCTGCCGCATCAGGTACATGCCCATCGCATAGCCGCCGAGCGCGAAGAAGGCGCCGTGGCCGAGCGAGAGGATGCCGCAATAGCCCCACACGAGGTCGAGCGCGAGCGCCAGCAGCGCATAGGTCAGGTACTTGCCGACCAGCGCGACCATGTAGGCCGGCACGTGGAACGGGCTCGACGGCGGCAGCGCGAGATGCAGCACCGGCACCAGCACGGCGACGGCGGCCAGCACCAGGGCGGTGACCAGGACGCGGCGATTGGAGCCGCCCGTGAACAGGCGCTGGGTGATCATGCCTCGACAGACCTTCCCTTGAGGGCGAACAGACCGCGCGGGCGCTTCTGGATGAACAGGATGATGAGCACCAGCACCAGGATCTTGCCGAGCACCGCCCCCGCATAGGGTTCGAGGAACTTGTTGACGATGCCGAGCGAGAAGGCGCCGACCAGCGTGCCCCACAGGTTGCCGACGCCGCCGAACACGACCACCATGAAACTGTCGATGATGTAGCCCTGGCCGAGATTGGGCGAGACGTTGTCGATCTGCGACAGCGCCACGCCGGCGATCCCGGCGATGCCGGAGCCGAGCGCGAAGGTGAAGGCGTCGACCCACGGGGTGCGGATGCCCATCGACGAGGCCATGCGCCGGTTCGCCGTCACGGCACGCATCTGCAGGCCCCAGGCCGTGCGCTTGAAGATGTAGAGCAGCAGGCCGAACACGGCGAGCGCGAAGACCACGATCCAGAGCCGGTTCCAGGTCAGCGCCAGCTGCCCGATCTGGAACCCGCCCGACATCCACGACGGGTTGCCGACTTCCTGGTTGGTCGGCCCGAAGATCGTGCGAACCGCCTGCTGCAGGATCAGCGAGACGCCCCAGGTGGCGAGCAGCGTCTCGAGCGGACGGCCGTAGAGGAAGCGGATGACGCCGCGCTCCAGCGCCAGCCCGACCGCGCCGGCGACGAGGAAGGCGAGCGGCAGCGCGATGGTCAGCGACCAGTCGAACAGCCCGGGGAAGGAACTGCGGATCACCGACTGCACGACGAAGGTGGTGTAGGCGCCGATCATCACCATCTCGCCATGCGCCATGTTGATGACGCCCATGACCCCGAAGGTGATCGCCAGGCCGATGGCGGCGAGCAGCAGCACCGAACCGAGCGAGATGCCGTACCAGATGTTCTGCCCGATGTCCCAAAGCGCCAGCGACTTGCCGATGGTGTCGATCGCCCGCTGCGCCGCCGCCTGAAGGTCGCCCTGCGACCGCGCGGCAAAGCCCGTCAGCAGCGACAGCGTCTCGCGGTCGCCCCGCTGGCCGAGCAAGGCGATGGCATCGAACTTGGCGGCGTCGGGGGCGTCCGAGACGAGAATGGTGGAGGCGCGGGCGGCCTCCAGCGAGATCTTCACGCTGGTGACCGTCTCGGCCGCGATGGCGGCGTCGAGCGCTTCGAGGTTGGCGGCATCGGGTGCGATGAACATGGTGCGCGCGGCGGCGAGCCGGACCACCGGATCCGGCGAGGCGAGCGTCAGGCCGGAGATCACGTCCCGGATCGTCCGGCGAAGCGAATTGTTGACCTTGACCTTGGTGAAGTCGCCTTTCGGCGCCTCGCCCGCGGCCTCCCCGGTCAGGGGATCGAACAGCGTGGCCGTCTGGCCGCGCTCCGGCGCGATGAAGACCTGCCGGTCGGATTTGCGGAAGCTCAGATTGCCGTCCGACAGCGCCGAAAGCGGGCGCTCCACCCGCACGTCGCCGGTCGCCGCCAGGTCACGGACGATTTCCTCGGTCTCGCGGAAATTCTTGCTGTCGGCGAAGCGGGCGATGGTGGCCCGGATCGCTTCGTCGTCGACCTGCGCGGACGCGGCGCCGGACAGGGCGAGGCCGACCAGGACGAACAGGACGCGCAGGACGGTCATGGGCACGACGGACCTTTTCGATGGGATTGTGGAAGGCTTCCGGGCGGACGGGAGGAGGTGTCCGCCCGGAAGCGACGCGATCGGATCAGCGGCGCGAGCCGGCGATCAGTTCACGCCCTTGCCGCCGCACTTGCCGGTGGCGACGTTGAAGTTGCCGCAGGACATCGGAGCCCGCCAGTCGGCGATCAGGTCCTTGGAGTCCGGCAGGTAGTCCGACCACTCGTCGCCCACCACGAGGCCGGTGGTCTCCCACACGGTCTCCATCTGGCCGTCGGCCTGGATCTCGCCGATCAGCACGGGCTTGGTGATGTGGTGGTTCGGCATCATCGCCGAGTAGCCGCCGGTGAGGTTCGGCACCGACACGCCGATCATCGCGTCGATCACGGCGTCGCTGTCGGTGGTACCGGCCTTTTCGACCGCCTTCACCCACATGTTGAAGCCGATGTAATGGGCTTCCATCGGGTCGTTGGTCACGCGGTCGGGATTCTTGGTGAATTCCTTCCACGCGGCGATGAACTCGGCGTTTTCCGGCGTGTCGACCGACTGGAAATAGTTCCAGGCCGTCAGGTGACCGACGAGCGGAGCGGTATCGAGGCCGGCGAGTTCTTCCTCACCCACCGAGAAGGCCACAACCGGGATGTCCTCGGCCTTGACGCCCTGGTTGCCCAGTTCCTTGTAGAACGGCACGTTGGCGTCGCCGTTGATGGTGGAGACGACGGCCGTCTTCTTGCCGGCCGAGCCGAAGGTCTTGATGTCGGACACGATCGTCTGCCAGTCGGAATGACCGAACGGCGTGTAGTTGATCATGATGTCCTCGGCGGCCACGCCCTTCGATTCCAGGTAGGCCTCGAGGATCTTGTTGGTGGTGCGCGGATAGACATAGTCGGTGCCGGCAAGCACCCAGCGCTCCACGCCTTCCTCGTTCATCAGGTAGTCGACGGCCGGGATCGCCTGCTGGTTGGGCGCGGCGCCGGTGTAGAACACGTTGCGCTGGCTTTCCTCGCCCTCGTACTGGACGGGGTAGAACAGGATCGAGTTCAGCTCCTCGAAGACCGGCAGGACCGACTTGCGGGACACCGAGGTCCAGCAGCCGAACACGGCCGACACGCCGTTGACGGAGATCAGCTCGCGCGCCTTTTCGGCAAACAGCGGCCAGTCCGACGCCGGGTCGACGACGACGGCCTCGAGCTTCTTGCCCAGAAGGCCGCCCTTGGCGTTCTGCTGCTCGACGAGCATCAGCATGACGTCCTTCAGCGTCGTCTCCGAAATTGCCATCGTCCCCGAAAGCGAGTGCAGGATGCCCACCTTGATGGTGTCCTCCTGGGCGGTGGCGGCGCCGGCCATCATCAGGCCGGCAAGAGCGGCCCCCGAGACCCGCTTCGCCAGTGTTGCGATCATTCCCCTCATATTTAAACCTCCGATAAGGGTTCGTGTTGCACCGCACTAGACAATGCAACGGCTGTGCCAAACCCCATGGAGCCGTCATGAAAATACTCAAACCCATGAAAACAATGGGCCCGCCCGCACAGTCCCTGACCATGGAAGCACCTGGCGCGCGCCGGTTAAGTCTTTCTTGAGACTTCTTTGCGCAACACGTCGCAACGGCTGATCGAAAATTAGGCAGAACGCCCTTGAAGCCTATTTTCTCGCCACATGCCGCGCCGGGAGGCGTCTGGCTGCGCTCGTTCGGGGCCAGGCCTGCGGGCCGGGGTTTCGCCGCCTAGGCTTCGCCGTCGAGCATGTCCTTGACGACCGTCGCCAGCTGCTTGAGCGAAAAAGGCTTGGGCAGGAACCCGAACTTGGCGTCGGCAGGCAGGTTCTTGGCGAAGGCGTCCTCGGCATAGCCGGACACGAAGACGAACTTCACATCGGGCTGGCGCTTGCGCAGCTCCACCAAGAGCGTCGGCCCGTCCATCTCCGGCATGACCACGTCCGACACCACGATGTCGATGGCGCCGTCCAGTTCGTCGAAGATCTCCAGCGCCTCGACGCCCGAGGAGGCCTCGTGAACGGTATAGCCGCGCGAGCGCAGCGCGCGCACGCCGCCCATGCGCACCGCGTCCTCGTCCTCGACGAGCAGCACCGTCGCCGAGCCCGACAGGTCCTTCTGGGCTTCCGGCTGCTTGGCGGCCTGGGACGCGGCGGCCTCGGTCCGCGCGGCTTCCGCGACCTGCTTCTCGTCGGGCACGTGGCGCGGCAGGAAGATGCGGAAGGTCGTCCCCACGCCCACCTGGGAGTCGCAGAAGATGAAGCCGCCGGTCTGCTTGATGATGCCGTAGACCATCGACAGGCCGAGACCGGTGCCCTTGCCCACTTCCTTGGTCGTGAAGAAGGGCTCGAAGATCTTCTTCAGCACGTCCGGCGCGATGCCCGTGCCGGTATCCTCGACGTCGACCTGCACGTAGTCGCCGGGCGTCAGCTCGCGATAGCCGAACTCGGCGCACTGATCGGCGGACACGTTCTTGGTGCGCACGATGAGATCGCCCCCGCCGGGCATCGCGTCGCGCGCATTGACGGTGAGGTTGACGATGACCTGCTCGAACTGGCCGAGATCGACCTTCACCGGCCAGATGTCGCGGCCGTGGTCGATGCGCAGGCGCATGTCGTTGCCGGCGAGGCGGGTGAGCAGCATGCGCAGGTCGGCCAGCACGTCCGTCAGGTTGAGCACTTCCGGCCGCAGCGTCTGCCGCCGCGAGAACGCCAGCAGCTGGCGCACCAGCGACGCGGCGCGGTTGGCGTTCTGCTTGATGTTCATGATGTCGGCGAAGGACGGGTCGGACGGGCGGTGGCTGGCCAGAAGCAGGTCCGACGCCATGATGATGGCCGTCAGCACGTTGTTGAAATCATGCGCGATGCCACCGGCGAGCTGCCCCACCGCCTGCATCTTCTGGCCTTGCGCCATCTGCGCCTCGAGCGCCTTCTGCTCGGTCGTGTCGACGGCATAGACGATTGCCGCTTCCTCGGCGCTCTCGCCTTCGTTGGCGTCGGCGACGGCGCTGACGTAGAAGCGGATGTGCCGCTCCTCGTCGGTCGGGAGGATGGTGTCGATCGGCGCGATGTCGGCCTGGTGCTGCTTGGCCTTTTCCAGCGCGGCGGCGAAGCCTGGCCGGTCGCGTTCGTGGATCACCGTGTCGAGGCGCGCCCGGCGGTCGACCGCGTCACGATCGACGACCGACGAGAACAGCGACAGGAAGGGCGCGTTCGTGCGCAGGATGCGGCCGGCGCCGTCGATCCCGGCGATCGCCATCGGCGTGGAATTGAAGAAGCGCGTGAACCGCACTTCCGAAGCGCGCAGGTCGGCGGAGGCATCCTCGCCCTGCGCCCGGTTGAGGACGATGGTCCGGGTCGGCCCCGGAGCGCCCTCGCGGCTGGCGGTGGCGCGATGCATGAAGCGCACCGGCAGCGCCTCGCCCTTCACCGTCGACAGGTCGAGATCGATCACCGCGTTGCGGGTGGCGCCCGGATCGGCCTTCACCGAGCGGATCAGCGCCATGCCGTCGCCCGCGACGATCGCAGACAGCCCGACAGACCCCGGCGTGAAGCTGGCGAGATCGATGCCGAGCCATTCGGCCAGCGTCGCGTTGAGATAGGTGATGCGGCCGGCCGAATCGGCAGAGAAGAAGCCGGCCGGCGCATGGTCCAGATGATCGATCGCCTGCTGGAGATCGAGGAAGAAGCGCTCCTGCTCGGCGCGCTCGCCCGAAATGTCGGCGATCTGCCAGGCCAGCAGCGGCTGGCGCTGGCCGATGGCGCGGAAGCTTCGCGCCCGCACCCGGTACCAGTGCGCACCCGGCTCGGAACCGGGGCGAATCGACTGGGAGACGCGGAACTCGCCTTCGCCGCTGCGACCGTCGCGCAGGCCGAGCGCCAGGCGCTCGACCGTGGGCGAGGCCTCGATGTTGTCGGCGAGCTGGACCTGGAGCGTGCGCACGTCCGCGCCCGACGTCGCGCCGGTCAGGTGCGCATAGGCCTGGTTGGCATAGAGCACGCGCCCGCGCATGTCCGACACCACCAGCCCCTGCCCCATCGTGTCGATGAAGGCCTTGGCCAGTTCGTCACCGGAGGAACGCGGCGCCACCTGCACGAAGCCGATGGCCGAGGCGAACAGATAGCCCACGCCGATCATCGCGAGGATGCCGAGAAGGCCGAGCAGGAAGGGATCGCCGAGCTGGTCGCGCATCAGCGCGAACACGAAGGCGGCGCAGACGAGCACCACGATGAAGACGATCAGTCGAGCGATCGTTCCTGGACGCGAGTTCTGGTCGACGATGGGCGTCGGATAGAATTCGCCTTCGCCGTTCGCCGCCATCCGTCGCGTGTCCTGCCCGAATCCTGATCATGCCGCCCAGCGCCGGTATGAATCACATAATGACTGGATGCGAAAGCCCATCGGGTCCATTCTTGCCGGCCATCCCGCCCGCAGGCTGCGTTCGCGATCGTCGGGCGACCGCTGGTTGGGCGGACGGTCATAATTCTCACGAGGTCGCGTGCTCAATTGCTTGCGGCGCGGCAATTGGCGTGTCAATCGTGTCGCGGCACTGCAAAGGAGAGTTTGATGACCGGCTTGCTGGATGGCTTGATTGATTCGCGGCTGGTTCCGGCGGTCACCTGGCTCATCATCGGCGTGATCGCGCTGATCGTCGTCTACACCGCATACCGGATCGTCCGCATGCTGACCGCGGGCACCTACATCGCCGGTGGACGCGGTCGCCGGACGAGGCTGGCCGTCCTGGATGCAGCGGCCGTCGACGAGCGCAGGCGGCTGGTTCTGGTTCGTCGCGACGATGTCGAGCATCTCATCCTGATCGGAGGGCCGACCGACGTCGTCGTCGAGCCGAACATCCGACTCGGTGTTCGCCCCAGCGCCGATCACGACGTCCGCGCCGCGCAGCGCCCGACGCGTCCGGTCGCCGCCGATCCCGAGGAAGCACTCGATTCCTATGATCACGGCGATCAGGCGCTTCAGCCGCACCCCTTGCCGTCCGCTCCGCCGCGCCAGCCCCGCCAGCCGGAGCGCAGGGTCGAGCGCAAGCCGGCCCCGCGGCCGCCGTCACGGCCGATCCACGTCGATCACGCGCCGGTGCACCAGCAGGCCTACGCCGAGCCGGC
>NZ_RWKW01000003.1 GCF_003970795.1 Aquibium carbonis
GCCGGTGCGGCGCCCGGCCTGAACGCAGCCATCATGCCGGCCGTGCCGGACGTCGCCGGCCGCATGCCGGCCTCGGCGAGGGCCTGGCGGATCGCGCCGATGATCAGCCCGCGCACGAGACCGGGATCGCGGAAGCGCACGTCGGCCTTGGCCGGGTGGACGTTGACGTCGACCAGCCCCGGATCGAGCGTCAGGAACAGGGCGCCGATGGCATGGCGGTCGCGCGGCAGCACGTCGGCATAGGCGGCGCGGATGGCCGCCGCGATCTGGCGGTCGCGCACCGGCCGGCCGTTGACATAGGCGAACTGCATCAGCGCGTTGGCGCGGGTAAACGACGGGATCGACACCTGGCCGGCGAGATGCACGCCCTCGCGCATCGCGTCGAGCGCCAGTGCGTTCCTGGGGAAGTCATCGCCCAGCACCTTCGCCAGCCGGCGCAGGCGGCCGTCCTCGTCGTCGGCTTCCGCCGGCAGGTCGAGCCTTGTGCGGTCGGTGCCCGTCAGCGTGAAGCGCACGGCGGGAAAGGCGACCGCGATGCGCTTGACGACGTCGCCGATGGCCGAGGATTCCGCGCGTTCGCCCTTCATGAACTTCAACCGCACGGGCGTGGCGTAGAAGAGGTCGCGCACCTCCACCTGGGTGCCGCGGTTGGCGGCGGCGGGGCGCAGCGCGGAAACCCTGCCGCCTTCCACCGCAATCTCCATCGCCTCCTCGGCGTCGGCCGTGCGCGAGCGGATGGTCAGCCGCGACACCGAGCCGATCGAAGGCAGGGCCTCGCCGCGGAAGCCGAGCGAGCGGATGTCGTGGATGTCCTCGGACAGCTTGGAGGTGCAGTGGCGCGACACGGCGAGCGGTAGTTCCGCGGCCGGAATGCCCGACCCGTCGTCGACGACGCGGATCAGGTTCAGCCCGCCGCCGGCCGTGGCGATCTCGACGCGCGATGCGCCGGCGTCGAGCGCGTTCTCGACGAGTTCCTTCACGACGCTGGCGGGTCGCTCGATGACCTCGCCGGCGGCGATCTGGTTGATCACGGTCTCTGACAGCTGGCGGATCGGCATCCGGGCCTTCTAGCCGGATTCGGCGGGCGCCGCGAGGGCCGCCTGGCGGAGAGGCGCAAACAGGCCGGACGACGGCGCTGCTCGGGCTATCGACACGCGCCGCCCGCGCACTAGGCTTCGACCAGGGATGCCGGGAGGTGCGACGATGTCCATGGTCGAGAACGGTCCGTCGAGGCGCGAGCGCTCCGGCCGTACCGCCAGGCGCGAGCAGCGCAGCCATGGCGATCGCGGGCTCGGCCGCCCCTATATCGTCCGCAACATCCCGACCTACGACGTGCTGTCGGAGGAAAACCTCGTCCGCATTGAGGCCGCCGCCGACCGGATTCTCGCCGAGATCGGCATCGAGTTCCGCGACGATCCGGTCGCGCTTGATCATTGGCGGAAGGCAGGGGCGTCGGTCGAGGGCGAACTGGTGCGGTTCGAGCCGGGCCTGCTGCGCGAGGTGCTGAAGACCGCGCCGTCGCGCTTCACCCAGCATGCCCGCAATCCCGCGAAGTCGGTCGAGATCGGCGGCAAGTCGGTGGTGTTCTCGCCGGCCTACGGCTCGCCCTTCGTCATGGACCTCGACCGGGGACGCCGCTACGGCACCATCGAGGACTTCCAGAACTTCATCAAGCTCGCCCAGTCCTCGCCCTGGCTGCACCATTCGGGCGGCACCATCTGCGAGCCGGTCGACGTGCCGGTCAACAAGCGCCACCTCGACATGGTCTATGCCCATATCCGCTACTCCGACCGGCCCTTCATGGGCTCGGTGACGGCGGAAAGCCGGGCGGAGGAGTCCATCGACATGGCGCGCATCGTCTTCGGCGAGCGCTTCGTCGACGAGAACTGCGTCATCCTCGGCAATGTCAACGTCAACTCGCCGCTGGTGTGGGACGCCACCATGACGACGGCGTTGCGCGCCTATGCCCGCGCCAACCAGGCCGCCGTCGTCGTGCCGTTCATCCTCGGCGGAGCCATGGGGCCGGTCACCAATGCCGGCGCCATCGCGCAGTCGCTGGCCGAGACCATGGCCGGCTGCGCGCTGACGCAGCTCGAGCGGCCGGGATGTCCGGTGATCTTCGGCAACTTCCTGTCGTCGATGTCGCTGCGGTCGGGCTCGCCCACCTTCGGCACGCCGGAGCCGGCGATCGGCTCGATGGTGATCGGCCAGTTGGCGCGCCGGCTCAATCTGCCGCTGCGCTGCTCGGGCTCGTTCACCACCTCGAAACTGCCGGACGCGCAGGCGATGAACGAGAGCACGATGTCGATGCTGGCGGCGGTGCACTGCGGCGCCAACTTCATCCTGCATTCGGCGGGCTTTCTCGACGGGCTCCTGTCCATGTCCTACGAGAAGTTCGTGATGGACGCCGATTTCTGCGGTGCGCTGCACACCTATCTCGACGGGGTGGTGGTCGACGACAACCAGCTTGCGCTCGACGCCTTCCGCGAGGTCGGGCCGGGCAGCCATTTCTTCGGCTGTGCCCACACCATGGCCAATTACGAGACCGCGTTCTGGGATTCTTCCATCGCCGACAACGAACCTTTCGAGAAGTGGGAGGCGGCCGGCAGCGAGGACGCCGCCACGCGCGCCAATCGCAAATGGAAGCAGATGCTGGCCGACTACGAGGCGCCGCCGTTGGACGAGGCGGTCGACGAGGCGCTGCGCGACTTCATTGCGCGCCGGAAGGCGACGATGGATGATGCGTGGTATTGAGTCTCCTTTCCGAACAGGCCTCCTGATGAAATTCGTGCTTGCCGCCTCCCTTCTCTTCGCCTCGGCCTTCGCGGCCCAGGCCGGTCCCGCCGCCGACGCCGTGGCGGCCTTCTACAAGAATCCCGACGTTGCCTTCGACGCGGATCAGCGTGACCGTTTCGTCGATCCCGCCCGGGCGCTGCTCGACGCCAATGACCGTTTGTGGGAGGAGCAGCAGGAAGCCTGCATCGGCTTCTCCTTCGTCATCGACGGACAGGACTGGGACGAAGACGAGATCGCCAGCACGCTCGAGCTGTCCGAATCCGTGCAGGGCGACGGCGCGATCGTCATGGCCCGCTTCTCCAATTTCGGCGAGACGCGAACCCTCGAGTGGACGCTGGAGCGTTCGGGCCGGGCCTGGCGGGTCGCCGACGTCATGTCGCTCCAGGGCGACTGGCGGTTGAGCGAACTGACGTGCGGCGGTTGACGGGCACTGGCGCCCCGCCCGTGGCGCGCGACGCCTCGAAATGCTAGGACGAACACATGACGCGACTTCTCGAAATCGCCATCGAGGCGGCCCGCCAACTCGAACCCGCCGAGCAGGACGAACTCGCCCGCGCGATCATGCAGATCGTCAACGGGGGGGATGAGGGCGTCTACGTGCTCTCGGACGAGGAGCGGGCGGCGGTCGAGGTGGGGCGCCAGCAGGCCGCGCGCGGAGAGTTCGCGACGGAAGAGGAAATCGAGGCGCTCTTCGAGAAGTACGCTCAGTGAAAACGCGCCTGTCGCGGGCAGCCGCGGAGGATCTGAAAGATATTCTCGTCCACCTCTCCTCGCAAACGCCTTCGGCGGTGCGCGGTTTTCGCGACAGGTTTCGACGCGTGAGAACACAGATCGGCGACTTTCCGCAGACGGGCTACCAAACGGACGATCCTTCGTTGCGAAGCATCAACCTGGGGCGCTATCCCTATCTCGTTTTCTTCGAGCCTTTCGAAGACAATATCGTCATCATGCGTATCGTTCACGGTGCTCTTGATCCCGAAACCCTGCCAGCCAGGCCTCGCTAGCTCGATTGATGTTTTCCACCAACGACCCGCTTCTCCAGCCCTATGCGTTGAAGCACCTCACGCTGAAGAACCGCGTGATGTCGACGAGCCACGAGCCGGCCTATTCGGCCGACGGCATGCCCAAGGAGCGCTATCGGCTCTACCATGCCGAGAAGGCCAGGGGCGGCATGGCGCTGACGATGACGGCGGGCTCCGCGCTCGTCTCCCGCGATAGTCCGGCCGCCTTCGGCAATCTCCACGCCTACAAGGACGAGATCGTGCCGTGGCTGTCCGAACTCGCGGACGCCTGCCACGAGCACGACTGCAAGGTGATGATCCAGCTCACCCATCTCGGCCGGCGGACGGGATGGAACAAGGCCGACTGGCTGCCGGTCCTGTCGGCTTCGCCGGTCCGCGAACCGGCGCATCGCGCCTTCCCTAAAGAGGCCGAGGACTGGGACATCGAACGTATCGTCGCCGACTACGCGTCGGCCGCGCAGCGGATGAAGGCGGCCGGGCTCGACGGAATCGAGTTCGAGGCCTACGGCCATCTGCTGGACGCCTTCTGGTCTCCAGCCACCAACCGGCGCGACGACGCCTATGGCGGTTCGCTCGAAAACCGAATCCGCTTTTCGATGCAAGTCCTTGATGCGGTTCGTGAAGCGGTCGGCAAGGAATTCATCGTGGGCATCCGCATGGTCGCCGACGAGGATTGGGACAAGGGTCTGTCGCGCGACGAAGGCGTGGAGATCGCCCGGTGCATCGCCTCCTCCGGCAAGGTGGATTTTCTCAACATCATCCGCGGCCACATCGAAACCGACGCAGCGCTGACCGACGTCATTCCCATTGCCGGCATGCGCTCCGCTCCGCATCTCGATTTCGCCGGCGACGTGCGGGCGCAGGCCGGCATCCCGGTGTTTCACGCCGCCCGCATCGCCGACGTGGCCACCGCCAGGCATGCGATCGCGACGGGCAAGCTCGACATGGTCGGCATGACCCGCGCCCACATTGCCGATCCGCACATCGTCGCCAGGGTGATGGCGGGGGAGGAGCACCGCATCCGGCCCTGTGTCGGCGCGACCTATTGCCTGGATCGCATCTACGAAGGCGGCGAGGTGCTGTGCATCCACAATGCAGCGACCGGACGCGAAGCGTCCATTCCGCACGTCATCGCCCGAACGGGCGGACAGACGAAACGCGTCGTCGTGGTCGGCGCCGGGCCGGCGGGGCTCGAAGCGGCGCGGGTCGCGGCAGAGCGAGGCCACGGCGTGACCGTGCTCGAAGCCGCATCCCAGGCCGGAGGGCAGGTCAGGCTGGCGGCGCTCAACCCGCGCAGGAGAGAGCTCATCGGCATCGTCGACTGGCGGCTGGCCGAGCTGGAACGGCTCGGTGTCGAGATCCGCACCAATGTCTGGGCCGAAGCGGCCGACGTGCTGGCGCTGGCGCCGGACGTGGTCGTCGTGGCTACCGGGGGCATGCCGCAACTGCCGGAGCTCGCGCAGGGCGACGACCTGGTCACGTCGAGCTGGGACGTCATCGGGGGCGGGGTCGTGCCCGCCGAGAGCGTTCTCGTCTATGACGACAATGGCGGCCACCCGGGAATGACGGCAGCAGAACTGATGGCTGTGGCTGGCTCCACGGTCGAACTCGTTTCGCCGGAGCGTTTCTTCGCGCCGGAAATGGGCGGCATGAACCATGTGCCCTACATGGCCGCCTTTCATCGTCATGGCGTGCTGGTGACAATCAACACCAGGCTCGTCTCCGTCCATCGCGACGGCAACATGCTGGTGGCGGTGCTGGGGTCGGACTTCGACAAGCGTTGGCGCGCCGAGCGGCGGGTGCAGCAGGTGGTCGTCGAGCACGGCACGGCGCCGAACGACGATCTCTACCACGCGCTGAAACCCGAATCGCGAAATCTCGGCGCGGTCGATTACGAGAAACTGGTTGCAGGCGGTCCGGTGTTTCCCGATCGCAATCCCGAAGGCGGCTTCACGCTGTTCAGGATCGGCGACGCGGTTGCGTCGCGCAACATCCACGCGGCGATCTACGACGGAATCCGTCTGACGCTTCGCGCCTGATCACGCGGCGTCGCGACTGCCCGTTCGTCCTCTCTTGGCGTCGGCGCGGGCTCGCGACGGGCCAGCCTTCAGCCACGAGGTCATGGCCTCTTCGGGCATTGGAAAGGCGACGCCGAACCCCTGGACCTCGTCGCAGCCAAGCGAGGCGAGCTCGTTCAGTTCGGCATCCGTCTCGGCCCCCTCGGCGATGGTGCCGATGCCGAGCCGATCCGCGAGATCCACCACGGCGCGCACGATGTGCGCATTCTGGTCGTTCTCGTGGATGTTCTGGACGAAGCGGCGATCGATCTTGATCCGGTCGATTTGTCGCGGGTCGACATGGGTGAGCGAGGCGTAACCGGTGCCGAAGTCATCGAGCTCCAGGTGGATGCCGGCCGTGCGGATCGTGCGCAAGGTCGACGCAATGCCGGTCTTCTCGTCGTCGAGGATGACGGATTCGACGATTTCGAGGGCCAGCTTGTCGGGCGGCAGCTGCGTCTCGGCAAGCGCGTCGAACAGGAAATGGGCGAAGTCCTGCTGGGCCAGCTCGCTGCCGGAGGCGTTGAGCGCGAGACGGCCGAAATCGAGGCCTTGGCGATGCCAGCGTGCCGCCACCGCGATGGCTTCGCGAAAAATGATGCGGCCCACGGCGGGCATCAGCCCGGATTTCTCGGCGATCGGCAGGAAGACCGACGGCGGCACGAAATCGCGACCCGGTGGCCGCCAGCGGACGAGCGCTTCGATGCCGGTCACATGGCCGCCGCTGAGGGAGACCTGAGGCTGGAAGCTCACGGTGAAATCGCGACGGGCGATCGCCATGACGAGGTCGCGCTCGATCTCTCGGCGTTCGTCCTCTTCCCGTCGCAGTTCCTCGGTGAAGAAGGAGTAGGTGCCGCCTCCCGCCTTCTTGGCCGCGTAGAGCGCGACATCGGCATGGTTGAGCAGTCCGGACGGCTCGTTTCCATCCTGGGGGAAAAATGCGATTCCGGCGCTCGCGTCCGCATGAATGGTCTGGCCCTCGAAGGCGATCGGCTGGTTGATCAGGCGCAGGATCCGTTCGGTCATCGCTGCCACCGCCTCGTCCTGCTCGACCCGCGGCACGATGATGACGAACTCGTCCCCGCCCAGGCGCACGCAGACATTGCCCGGCGATCCGGCGCGTCGCATGCGCTGAGCCGTTATCGACAGCACGTGGTCGCCGGCGGCATGGCCGAGCGTGTCGTTGACCTGCTTGAAGCGGTCGAGGTCGAACTGGATCACCGCCAGTCGGCTGCCGGATGCGGCCGCCTCTTCCAGGAAGGCGCCGAAGCGATAGTTCAGGAAGACCCGGTTGTGCAGGCCGGTCAGCCCGTCATGGATGGCGTTGTGCGCCATGGCGTTGCGCGCCTGGACCAGCTGGTCTGTGCGCTGGCCGATGAGATGCGACATCGGCCGGAAGATGAACAGCGCGACGAACACGAGGACGAAGAGCGTTCCGCCGAACAGGGCCGTGTGGACCGAGACGAGACCGGCTAGCCGCTGGCGCGCGAGAGCCGACAGGCGCTCGCGCAGGGCGGAATAGCCGTCCATGGTCGCGGTCGCCAGCCGCTCGTCCAGCTGCGCCCGTTCCTTCCCCGCGCGATACTGGAGTTTGCCGCCTTCGGGCGTGCTTTCGGTCTGGAGAGCGGCGATCAACCGCCAGCTGTTGGCCGCGAGACCATCGGAAAAATACTCCAGGTGATAGGGCTGGGCGTAGAGAACGTTCTCGATCGTGTCCGGGTCCAGTCGTGCCGTGGAGGTGTAGACGGCGCCCGTCTCCGCCAGCAGGTCGGCATAGTTGCGTTCGAACGCTTCCGTCGCGGTGCGCAGGGACTGGATCAGGGCAGGCCTGCGCTCGGCCGGCGCGCTCTGCGCGGCATTGGCAAGGAAGACGATGCGCTGCGAAAGCGCGCGCTGGGTCTCGGCGATCGAGACGACATGCTCCTCTTGCTGCTGCTCGCGGATCAGGTGGTTCAGGAGGACGAACGAGGTGAGTACCATCGACCCGATGATCACGAGGGCCACGACGTAAGCCCTCTGGATCATCTTCACCGGCTTCAGCAGGCCGGCAGCTAGGCCCGGCAGTCTCAACATGTGCGCTTGGCCCCCGCCGCTGCTTTTCCTCGCCTCGAACGCTAGCCGGCGCCGGTTAACCGGTGGATATCGAATGATCGAATCCGGACCCGCATGGCCGCAAATTCCGTCAATGGTTAGCGAAAGCTTGCCTTCCCGAAGCCGGAATTTGCCGGATGCGGTCATAGACCGCTTTCGCAGTCGGCCCGTCATGCATTAAGAGGGGCGAGACACATGACGAGGATCTCATCACCATGAACATCCAGAATCCGCCATCCAAGGGGACGCTCGCCGCCTTCGCCTGGGAAGATCCGTTCCTTCTCGAAGACCAGTTGACGGAAGACGAGCGGATGGTTCGCGACGGCGCGGCGGCCTTCTGCGCCGACCGTCTCGCGCCACGGGTCGAAGACGCCTATCTGTCGGAAACGACCGATCCGGCGATCTTTTCCGAGATGGGCGAGGCCGGCCTGCTGGGCATCACGGTGCCGGAGGAATATGGCGGGCTCGGCGCCGGCTACGTGACCTACGGGCTGGTCGCGCGCGAGGTCGAGCGCATCGACAGCGGCTACCGCTCGATGATGAGCGTGCAGTCCTCGCTGGTCATGTATCCGATCCAGGCCTACGGCTCGGAGGCGCAGCGCCGCAAGTACCTGCCGAAGCTCGCATCCGGCGAATGGATCGGCTGCTTCGGCCTCACCGAGCCCGACGCCGGCTCCGATCCCGGCGGCATGAAGACCCGTGCCGAGAAGATCGACGGCGGCTACCGGATTTCCGGCGCCAAGATGTGGATCTCCAATGCGCCGATCGCCGACGTCTTCGTGGTGTGGGCGAAGCTCAAGGGCGAGGATGGCCGCGACGAGATCCGCGGTTTCGTGCTGGAGAAGGGGATGAAGGGCCTGTCGGCGCCGAAGATCGAGGGCAAGCTGTCGCTGCGCGCGTCGATCACCGGCGAGATCGTGATGGCCGGGGTGGAGGTCGGCGACGACGCGCTCCTGCCCAACGTGTCGGGGCTGAAGGGTCCGTTCGGCTGCCTCAACCGGGCGCGCTACGGCATCTCCTGGGGCGCGATGGGCGCGGCGGAGGATTGCTGGATGCGGGCGCGGCAGTACGGGCTCGACCGCAAGCAGTTCGGCAAGCCGCTGGCCGGCACGCAGCTCTACCAGAAGAAGCTCGCCGACATGCAGACCGAGATCGCGCTGGGGCTCCAGGGTTCGCTTCGTGTCGGGCGGCTGATGGACGCGGGCAAGATGGCGCCGGAGATGATCTCGATCGTCAAGCGCAACAATTGCGGCAAGGCGCTCGACATCGCCCGCCAGGCCCGCGACATGCATGGCGGCAACGGCATCCAGATCGGCTACCACGTGATGCGCCACGCGCAGAACCTCGAGACCGTCAACACCTACGAGGGCACGCACGACGTGCATGCGCTGATCCTCGGCCGCGCGCAGACGGGGTTGCAGGCGTTCTTCTGAGAGGGATGACGCTTTGGAGCGGATGGCGGGCGGGCGCATGGCCGCGCCCGTCGCATTTGCGGTAGCCAACGGCCGCGGACGGCGCGAAGATCGATCCCAGCCAAGGAGACCACGCGTCGATGAGCCAGTCGTTCCTCTCCCATCTCTCCGCCGAACTCGAAGGGCTGAAGGCGGCCGGCCTCTACAAGTCCGAGCGCGTCATCACGTCGATGCAGTCGGCGCGGATCGAGGTGGCGGGCGAGACGGTCCTGAACTTCTGCGCCAACAACTATCTCGGCCTCGCGGATTCGGAGGAACTCCGCGAGGCGGCGAAGGCCGGGCTCGACCGCTACGGCTACGGCATGGCCTCGGTGCGCTTCATCTGCGGCACGCAGGAGGAGCACAAGCAGCTCGAGGCCCGCATCTCGTCCTTCCTCGGCTTCGAGGACGCCATCCTCTACGGCTCCTGCTTCGACGCCAATGGCGGCCTGTTCGAGACGCTGCTTTCCGAGGAGGACGCGGTGATCTCCGATGCGCTCAACCATGCCTCGATCATCGACGGCGTACGCCTCTCCAAGGCCAGGCGATTCCGCTATGCGAACAATGACATGGCGGCGCTGGAAGAAGAACTGAAGAAGGCGGACGGCTGCCGCTTCAGGCTGATCGCCACCGACGGCGTGTTCTCGATGGACGGCATCATCGCCAATCTGGCCGGCGTCTGCGATCTGGCGGAGAAATACGACGCGATGGTGATGGTCGACGACAGCCATGCGGTCGGCTTCGTTGGCCGGCACGGGCGTGGCTCGGCCGAGCATTGCGGCGTCGAGGGCCGCGTCGACATCGTCACGGGCACGCTCGGCAAGGCGCTGGGCGGGGCTTCCGGCGGCTATACCACTGGAAAGCGCGAGGTGGTCGACTGGCTGCGCCAGCGCTCGCGACCCTATCTCTTTTCCAACACGCTGATGCCGGCCATCGCCGCCGCCTCGCTGAAAGTCTTCGACATCGTCGAGCAGGGCGACGACCTGCGGGCAAAGCTCACCGCCAATGCCGAGCGGTTTCGCACATCGATGACGAAGGCGGGCTTCCGGCTGGCCGGCGCCGACCACCCGATCATCCCGGTGATGATCGGTGATGCATCGCTCGCCGGCCGGATGGCCGAGATGATGCTGGCGCGGGGCATCTATGTCGTCGGTTTCTCCTTTCCCGTGGTGCCGAAGGGCCAGGCGCGGATCCGGACGCAGATGTCGGCCGCGCACTCGTTCAAGGACATCGACCGGGCGGTGGCGGCGTTCGACGAGGTCGGGAAGGAATTGGGCATCATCGATTGATGTGCGACAATATCGAGAATATTGTCGATAAAGGAGATTTGCATGTCCGACATCATGAATCTGAACGTGCGCATCAGCGGATCGCTTCGGGATTTCGTCACCGAGACAGTCACCGATGGCGACTATGAGAACGTCAGCGAGTACGTCCGCGCCCTCATCCGTCGCGACAAGGAACGCGCGGAGCGTGAAGCGATGGAGGCCATGAAAGTCCGGCTGCAGGACGCGTTCGCGGTTGCTGACAGCGAGTACGAACACCTCTCGGCCGACGACTTAAGGCGGCGTGCGCTGGCCGGCACGAACCGGTGACGCGTTACTTCATTCAGCCGGCGGCATCGGCGCGGCTGGAGGAGATCTATCGACACACGTTTCGGCAGTTCGGTCCAGCACAGGCTGACAGATATCTCGACGGCGTCTTCGCCCTGTTCGAGGACATCGCCAAAAATCGTGTCGCGTGGCAACGCGTTCCTTCGGAATTTGGCGTCGACGGATTCTTCGCGCGCTACAAGAGCCATTTCATCTTCTGGAAACCGCGTGCCGATGGACAAATCGCAATCGTGGCGATTCTTCACCAGCGCATGGACCTCGCCCGCCGATTGCGGGAGGATGTCCCGGAACCCTGAACGTCACGGTGGGAGCAGACCAATGTCCAACATGATGCGCGCCCTCGTCAAAGCCAGATCCGAGCCCGGCATCTGGATGGAGACCGTGCCCGTTCCTGACATCGGGCCGAACGACGTCCTGATCAAGGTGAGGAAGACCGCGATCTGCGGCACCGACGTCCACATCTACAAGTGGGACGAGTGGGCGCGGAAGACGGTCCCGGTGCCAATGGTCACGGGGCACGAATTCGTCGGCACGGTCGCCGATTTCGGCTCGGCGGTGACCGGCTATCACGTCGGCCAGCGGGTGTCGGGCGAAGGTCACATCGTCTGCGGCCAGTGCCGCAACTGCCGGGCGGGCAGGGGTCACCTGTGCCGCAACACGCTGGGCGTCGGGGTCAACCGTCCGGGCGCGTTCGCCGAATATCTCTGCCTGCCGCAGCACAATGTCGTGCCGATCCCCGACGACGTGTCGGACGAGATCGCGGCTATCTTCGATCCGCTCGGCAACGCCGTCCACACCGCGCTCTCCTTCGACCTCGTTGGCGAGGACGTGCTGGTCACCGGCGCAGGGCCGATCGGCATCATGGGCGCGCTGGTGGCGCAGGCGGTGGGTGCGCGCAAGGTGGTCATCACCGACATCAACCCGACCCGGCTCGACCTCGCAAGGCGGCTCGGAATCCACCACGTGGTCGACGCCTCGGCCGAGAAACTCTCCGACGTGATGGCCCAGGAGGGCATGCGCGAAGGGTTCGACGTCGGGCTCGAGATGTCGGGTTCGGCGGTCGCCTTCCGCGACATGATCGACGCCATGAACAATGGCGGCAAGATCGCCATTCTCGGCATCGCGCCGACCGGATTCGAGATCGACTGGAACAAGGTCATCTTCAAGATGCTGACGCTGAAGGGCATCTACGGCCGCGAGATGTTCGAGACCTGGTACAAGATGATCGCGCTGGTGCAGGGGCCGCTCGACGTCTCGGGCCTGATCACGCACCGGCTCGGAGTCGACAGCTATATCGAGGGCTTCGAGGCGATGAAGAGCGGCAATTCCGGCAAGGTCGTGCTGGACTGGTGAGGCTCAGGCCGTGAAGGCGCAGCCTTCGGCGGCGGCCGCCGCGGCAAGCCGCCCGTCGAGCGTGGCGAGGGGAAGCCGCCGGCGGGTGGCGAGTTCGAGATAGGCGGCGTCGTAGAGTGTCAGGCGGTGGTTTCTGGCGAGTAGCATCGCTCTGTCGAGATCGATGTGGTTGTCGATGGCCACAGGGTGGGTGCCCAGGATCGCGAGCAACTCTTGCGTCGTCGCCGGATCGATGCGCCTGCGCCTTTCGGCGGAGAGCAGCGCGTTCCTGATTTCCATGGGCCATATTGCGGGCGCCACTGCGCCCGTCACCGAAAGCGAACGCACGATCGCATCCGCACGCTCACTGACTTCGTCGGGCAGTATCCATGCCAGGATGACGGACGCATCCATCACGAAGCTCATCAGTAGCGATGGCCTTCGTGCCGCATGGCGATGGCTTCATCGATGCTGATACCGGCCTTGGGCAACGATTCCCTCAGTTTACGCAGCCGCTCGATCGTCTCCGTACTTCTCGGCTTCGTGTCGCTTTCGGAAGCCGATGGACTGTCCGACGGACTGGAACTGACAGACCACGCTGAAGCCTCGGGCACCAACCTGGCGACGGGCCTGCCATCGCGTGTGATCACGATCGTCTCTCCCGCTTCGACGTCGTCGAGCAGATCGACCAGCTGCGATTGCAATTCGGATGAACGGACCTCACGCATGGTGGCAGGATAAGGCAGCCGAAGCGGGCGGTCAAACGCGGTGCCGTCGGACGAACGGGCCCGACCGTGGTCCAGTCCGGGTTCGCGCGGGCCTCCGGATCTTTGTTTGGGGGGCGCCCACGTCGTCGGACGGGCTTGGCCGATGCGCCACATCGGCCCGCGCCATCATTCTCGTGGATGACATCGCCGAACGAAAACAGTGAATCAGATTGGGAGCGACACCTTCCAGGTTACGTGCATCAACCCCCGACGAACCGCCGCTCGATTGCGGCGAGCCCGACAGAAAGGGCTTTTCGTTCGGCCGGGGCCAGCGTGCGAAGGAGGTCGGCTTCGAAGCGGCGCGCAAGCGGAACGAGTTCGGCATAGGCCTTCGCGCCCACCGGCGTGAGCGCCAGTCGTTCGACGCGCCGGTCTTCCGGGTCGGTTTCTCGCTTCAGCCAGCGGCGTTCCTCGAGCGCCGACACCGCCCGGCTCACTTTCGTCTTGTGCATGGCGGAGTCGCGGCCGACCTCGGTGGCCGTCATCGTGCCGTGCTGGCCGAGCGACGCCAGCAGCCGCCATTCCGGCCGGGTCAGGCCATGACGGGTCCGGTAGATCGTCTGGAAATCGCGGCTGACCGCCTCCGCCAGCCGGTTGAGCCTGTACGGAAGGAAATTCTCGAGTTCCAGACTTGCCGCCTCGTCGGCGCCATGCTCCATCTGATGTTCCATTCGGCCGTTGATGGTTACAAAGTCGACGGTTACGGATGCAACGAAATCGGCGACGGGTCAAACCGGCGTCCGCAACATGATCGAGGGAGCGACCCAAGGTGAAACTCGCCACATTGAAGAACGGCAAGCGCGACGGACGGGTGGTCGTCGTATCGAAGGATCTGACTCGGTGCACCGATGCGTCGTTCCTGGTGCCGACGCTTCAGGGCGCCCTCGACGACTGGACGCGGATCGCTCCCCACCTCGAGGCGCTGGCGGAGAGCCTGGAGCATGGTGCCGTGCCCTCCGAGCGCTTCCACGAGCATGACGCGCTGTCGCCGCTGCCGCGCGCTTTCCAGTGGGCGGACGGCTCCGCCTACGTCAACCATGTCGAACTCGTGCGCAAGGCGCGCAATGCCGAGATGCCCGAGACGTTCTGGACCGATCCGCTGATGTATCAGGGTGGTTCCGATTCCTTTCTTGCCCCGCGCGATCCGATCCGCATGGCGGACGAGGCTTTCGGCATCGACATGGAAGGAGAGGTGGCCGTCGTGGTCGATGACGTTCCCATGGGAGCGACCCGGGAGGAAGCCGCCGCCGCCATTCGCTTGGTGATGCTGGTCAACGACGTGTCCCTGCGCGGGCTGATCCCGGCCGAACTGGCCAAGGGCTTCGGCTTCTTCCAGTCCAAGCCGTCCTCGGCCTTTTCGCCCGTCGCTGTCACGCCCGACGAACTGGGTGAGGCCTGGGATGGTGGCAAGCTGCATCTTGCGCTGTGCGTCGACCTCAACGGCAAGCCGTTCGGCCGCGCCAATGCCGGCGTGGACATGACCTTCGACTTTCCGACGATCATAGCCCATGCGGCCAGGACGCGGCCATTGTCGGCTGGTGCCATCATCGGTTCGGGCACCGTCTCGAACAAGCTCGACGGTGGACCGGGCAAGCCCGTGTCGCAGGGCGGCGCCGGCTACTCCTGCATCGCCGAGATTCGCACCATCGAGACGATCGAGACCGGAAAGCCGGTCACGCCCTTCATGCGGTTCGGCGACGTCGTGCGGATCGAGATGAAGGACGCGGCCGGTCATTCGATCTTCGGCGCGATCGAGCAGACGGTCGAGAAGTACGAGCACTGACCATCTGACCGCCTTGCCCGGGCCGCTTTCGCAGCTAAGGTGATGCGCGGCATGGGAGGCGGCGATGGAAGTCGGGGCGTGGTTCTACATCTTTTCCGGTCTGTGGGCGGTGGGGATGATTACCGCACTCGTGGCGGCGATCCGCCTCAGCTACCGGATCGAGCAACGTTCCGATCGCCTGCGCAACAGGACCGGACTGCCGATGTATGCGGCCATGCCGTTCACCGTGACCAACTGGCGGGTGTCGCGCGACGCCGAGACTCAGGCGCTTCGCCGCCGCATGCTGAAATGGCTCGGCCTCAACCTCCTGGGCTTCGCGCTGTTCGGTGCAGTCGTCCTGTTTGCCCTTCCCGCCTGAGCCCTTGAGACCCGCAACGGAAAAGGGACCGGCGTTCCTCGCGCCGATCCCCCCTGTTTCCCCTTCGGGGTCTTATTCCGCCGCCTCGGCGCTGATGATGCCGCGCCGAATCTGGTCTTCCTCGATCGATTCGAACAAGGCGCGGAAATTGCCCTCGCCGAATCCTTCGTCGCCCTTGCGCTGGATGAACTCGAAGAAGATCGGGCCGATCACCGTCTTGGAGAAGATCTGCAGCAGGATCTTCGTCATCCCGCCGTTCACCACGCCCTCGCCGTCGATCAGGATGCCGTGGCTCTTCATCCGCTCGATGGGCTCCTCGTGTCCCTGCACGCGATCGTGCGAAAGGTCGTAATAGGCGTCCGGCGGCCCGGGCATGAACTTGAGGCCGTTGCCGGCCAGGCGGTCGGTGGCGTCGTAGATGCCGTCGGTGCCGACAGCGATGTGCTGGATGCCTTCGCCCTTGTACTTCTTGAGGTATTCCTCGATCTGGCTGGTGTCGTCCTTGGACTCGTTCAGCGGAATGCGGATCTTGCCGCAGGGCGAGGTGATGGCGCGGCTGACCAGGCCGGTGATGCGGCCGTCGATGTCGAAATAGTGGATCTGGGTGAAGCCGAAGAGCTCGCGGTAGAACGCCCACCACTTGTCCATGTTGCCGCGATAGACGTTGTGGGTCAGGTGGTCGAGGTAGTAGAAGCCGACGCCTTCAGGCTTCGGATCGCGCTCGCCCAGCCAGTCGAACTCGGCGTCGTAGGCCGAGCCCTTCGCGCCATAGCGCTCGACGAAGTAGAGCAGCGACCCGCCGATGCCAACGATGGCCGGCACGTCGAGCGCCTTGTCGTCGCCGGTGTAGGGCGTGGCGCCTTTCGAGACCGCGTGGTCGAACGCCTTGCGCGCATCCACCACCCGCCAGGCCATGGAGGGCGCGCAGGGCCCGTGCTCTTCCACGAAGCGCATCGCATGCGACCCCGGCTCGGCGTTGACGACGTAGTTGATGTCGCCCTGGCGCCAGACGGTCACGTCCTTCGTGCGATGCTTCGCCACCGCCACGTAGCCCATGCGCTGGAACAGTTCGGCGAGCTTGGCCGGTTCGGGATGCGCGAACTCGACGAACTCGAAGCCGTCGGTCCCGGCCGGATTCGTCGCGGTGATCGTGGCGGGCGGGGCATCGTGCGGGAACGGACCCATGGTCATCCTCCTTGGCTGCGATCGGACCAGAACCGAACAGCCCCCACGATAGCCCGAGCCGCATGCACGAGGGTTGCAAAGTGGGGGCCGCGATGCTTCTCTCGTGCACGAAACGTGCATGGGATGGAGGGTAGGCGCGCGCGATGAACGAGCTGGACGGATTCGATCGCAAGATCGCAGCGTTGCTTCAGGCCGACGCGCGGCTGACCAACGCCGACATCGGCGAGCGGGTGAACCTGTCGGCCTCCCAATGCTCGCGCCGGCGCCAGCGCCTCGAGGAGGAAGGCTACATCCGCGGCTATCGCGCCGTGCTCGATCGCGAGAAGATGGGGTTCCCGCTGGTCAACATCATCTCGGTCACGCTCGCCACCCACAACCGCGACAATGCGCGCCGCTTCGCCGATCTGCTGGCCCGGCTTCCCGAGGTCCAGGAGGCGCACGCCCTCACCGGCGAGATGGACTATGTCCTCAAGGTGGTGACGCCCGATCTGAAATCCCTGTCCGACTTCGTCAACGGCGTGTTGCTGCCGCATGAATCCGTGCAGCACGTCAAGACCGCCATCGTGCTCGAAACGCTGAAGGAGGGCGGCGGTCTGCCGGTCTGAAAAGCGGTTCCCGGGCCCGCCGGCACCCCCGCTCCGAGGCTTCAAAATGTTACGAACATTTTCGATCTGCCCGCTTTATTGTTACCTGTTTTCGGGTAAGCTGCGCTGGACCGCTTGCCGGTTATGGCCGATGCTCGCGCTTGCGAGTTCGTTCCGCAATGGGAGGTAGATTTGAAAGCATTCACTTGGAAGTCGCTGGCGCTCGCCAGCGCGGTCGCCGCTGCGTCCTGGGTCTCGACCGGCATCAGCCACGCTCAGGACGTCACGCTCAAACTGCACCAGTTCCTGCCCGCGCAGGCCAATGTCCCGAAGCTGGTGCTCGACGTCTGGGCCGACAAGGTCGAGGCCGATTCCGGCGGCCGCATCAAGGTCGAGCGCTATCCGTCCATGCAGCTCGGCGGCACGCCGCCCCAGCTGATCGACCAGGCGATCGACGGCACCGTCGACGTCGTCTGGACCGTCGTCGGCTACACGCCCGGCCGCTTCCCGCGCGTGGAGGTGTTCGAGCTGCCCTTCATGATGACCAATGCCGACGCCACTTCGCGCGCCTATTGGGATCTCTTCGAGAAAGAGATGAAGGACACCGATTTCAAGGACGTCCACATCGTCGGCACCTGGGTGCACGGACCCGGCGTCATCCACTCCAAGGTGCCGGTCAACACGCTGGACGACATGAAGGGCCTCAAGCTGCGCGCGCCGACGCGCATCATCACCGGCCTGCTCGGCGAGCTCGGCGCGACCGCGGTCGGCCTGCCGGTCCCCGCCGTCACGGAAGCCCTGTCGAAGGGAGTCATCGACGGGGCTGTGATCCCGTGGGAAGTGACGACCGCGCTCAAGGTGCCGGAACTGGTCAACAACCACACCGAGTTCGGCGGTGACCATGCGCTCTACACGACGGCCTTCGTGCTGGCCATGAACAAGGACCGTTACGAGAGCCTGCCCGACGATCTCAAGAAAGTGATCGACGACAATTCCGGCCAGGAATTTTCCGCTTTCGCCGGCAGCACGCAGGCCGGCGCCGACGGCCCGTCGCGCCAGATCGCCGTCGACCGCAACAACAACATCATCACCCTCGACGCCGACGAGGTCGCCCGCTGGCAGGAAGCCGCCCAGCCGGTCTACGCGAAGTGGGTCGAGGAGGTGAAGGCCAAGGGTGTCGACGGCCAGGCCTTGATCGACGAGGCGCGCGCGCTGATCGACAAGTACACCAAGGCGCAGTAGTCGCCGGATCGACGAGCCCGATCGGCGGGGCGGGCAGTGATGCCCGCCCCGTTTCATGAGGGCGGGCGAGGGGGCCTCGCCCTGCGGATGGACGGCGCCATCACTCGGTTCCGGCGACGACCGGTAATCGCACCGTCGCCCGCGATGGTCGTTGCGTGCCCATCGTCGCCGTGGCATTTAGCAGTTGCAGGGTCTGATTGTTATTCGCCATAACAAAGATCGGATCCGGACGCGCAGGCCCGCACCAGAGGCGGCCGCGCAGGTCCGACGATACGGGTGGGAGGTGCCACGTGGCCGTTTCGAGACTTGTTCATGCGCTGGCCCGCCTGATGGCGATCCTGGGAGGGATCGTCCTGGCGTTCCTGACGATCATGACCGTGCTGAGCATCACCGGGCGTGCCTTGATCCCGATCGGGTTCGGCCCGGTTCCGGGCGATTTCGAGCTGGTCGAGGCGGGCACGGCCTTTGCCGTCTTCGCCTTCCTCCCGTGGTGCCAGCTCAATCGCGGCCATGCGACCGTGGACCTCTTCACCAACTATCTGCCTGCCGCCGCAAACCGCTGGATCGACCTCGTGTCCGAGACGCTGATGACGATCATCTTCGTCGTCCTCGCCTGGCGCCTCTGGGTCGGCATGTCCGACAAGATGCGCTACGGCGAAACGACCTTCATCCTGCAGTACCCCGTCTGGTGGGGCTTCGCCGCGGCGATGGTGGGCGCCGTGGTCTGCGTCATCGTTTCCGTGTACATGACGGGCGTCCGCATTCAGGAGGTCCGCACGGGCCGGTCCAATGTCGCGCCGACGCATGGGGGCATGCATTGAGCAATCTCGAAATCGGGATCTGGTCCTTTCCGGTCCTCCTCCTCCTCATCTTCTTCCGGCTGCCCATCGGGCTGGCCATGCTCATGTGCGGCATCGTCGGAACCTGGCTCGTCACCGGCACCTGGAACCCGATCCTGGCGAAGCTGAAGGCCGAAACCTACTCGACCTTTTCCAGCCATTCGCTCTCCATCATCCCGCTGTTCCTGTTGATGGGACAGTTCGCGGGCCTCGGCGGCATGTCGCAATCGCTGTTCAAGGCCGCGAATGCGTGGCTCGGCCATCGCAAGGGCGGCGTCGCCATGTCGGCCGTCGGCGCCTGCGCCGGCTTCGGCGCCATCTGCGGCTCGTCGCTGGCAACGGCTGCGACGATGGCTCAGGTGGCCCTGCCGGAACTGCGTCGCTACGGCTATTCCGGTGCGCTGGCCACCGGCGCGCTGGCCGCGGGCGGAACGCTGGGCATCCTCATTCCGCCGTCGATCGTGCTGGTGATCTACGCCATCCTCGCCGAGCAGAACATCGCCAAGCTGTTCATGGCGGCCTTCGTGCCCGGCATCCTGGCGGCCATCGGCTACATGATCGCGATTTCCATCTACGTGCGGCTCTATCCCGAATCGGCCGGCGCCAGTCCGCGCCAGCCCTATGGCGAGCGCTTCAAGGCCCTTTTCGACGTCTGGCCCGTGCTGCTCGTGTTCATTGCCGTGGTCGGAGGCATCTACACGGGCACCTTCACGCCGACGGAAGCAGCGGCCATCGGCGCGGCCGGCACCGGCCTGATCGCGCTGGTGAATGGCGGTCTGACGCGCAAGACCTTCGTCGATTCCGTCCTTTCCACCGCGGTCGCCACGGCGATGATCTTCTTCATCGTCTTCGGGGCATCGATGTACAATGGATTTCTGGCGCTATCGCAGGTGCCGCAACAGGTTGCGGCTGCCATCGTCGATGGTGGCTTCAATCCGTGGATCGTCCTCGTCACCATCCTCCTGCTTTATCTGGTGCTCGGCTGCGTCATGGACTCCCTGTCGATGATTCTGCTGACGATCCCGATCTTCTTCCCCATCGTCTCGGCCCTCGACTACGGGCTCGGGCCCGAGGAATTCGCGATCTGGTTCGGCATCATCGTCCTGATCGTGGTGGAGGTGGGCCTGATCACGCCACCGGTGGGCATGAATCTCTTCGTCATCAATTCGATGGCGAAGGACACGCCGATCTCCGCCACCTATCGCGGCGTGACGCCCTTCGTCGTCACCGATCTGGTTCGCACCGTGATTCTGGTGCTGTTCCCGGCGATCTCGCTCTTCATGGTGCGCTGGCTCTACTAGCGCCTTTCCGGCGAAGCGGGGACCGTCGGCGCCGAGCCCCTGGGGTCGGTTCTGGCAAACCGACCGGGTTTCCGGTCGGCCGGGGCCACCGCCTCGGCTGGGCTTGGCCAATGCTCCCCGTCGACGCGCGCCAGCCTTCCCGTGGTCGCCTCGCCAAACGCGAAACAGAACGAACCGGATCGGGCGCGGCACGCTTTGGCGCAAGCGACCGTTCCGCCGGCAAGACGAATCCGCATCGACGAACGGAAAAGTCCGCGCTCCCGGGATGCGGCGCGGCCTGTTTTCGTCGTGATGCGGCGATGGTGGCGCCGGGAGATCGGATTTCGGCGCTACTGCGCGGCGAGCGGTGCTTCCCCCGCCGGACCGGTCTCCGACAATGCGCGCATGGCCATGTGATGCGACAGGAACACCTGCCCGGATAGATGCTTCAGGAAGTCGGTGCGCTCCAGCGCGTCCATCACCGGTCCCTTGACCTCCGACAGATGCAGCTTGACCCTCATGTCCGAGAGCCGGTGGTCGATCGCCTCCAGCGATTCCAGGGCGCTCATGTCGATCAGGTTGACCGCCGGGCAGGCCAGCACGACGTGGCGGATGTCGGGCTGCGTCGCCACGAGATCGTAGATGTAGTCCTCGAGGTAGCGCGCATTGGCGAAGTAGAGGCTTTCGTCGACCCGCAGCGAGACGATGCCCGGCCGCGTGATCACCTCGTGCCGTTTCACGTTGCGATAGTGCTCGGTGCCCGGCACTTGGCCCACGATCGCCATGTGCGGCTTGGACGTCCGGTAGAGATGGATCAGGATCGACAGCGCCACGCCCATCGACACGCCGATCTCGATCCCAAGCGAGAGCGTGGCGAGGATGGTGGCGGCGACCGCGATGAAGTCGGCCTTGGAGTAGGTCCATGCCTTGCGCAGGATTGACAGGTCGATCAGCGACAGCACCGCCACGATGATGGTGGCGGCCAGTGTCGCCTGCGGCAGGAAGGCGAGCAGCGGCGTCAGAAGCAGCGTGGCGATGGCAAGGCCGACCGCCGTGTAGGCGCCGGCCGCCGGCGTCTCCGCCCCGGCGTCATAGTTGACCACCGAGCGGGCAAAGCCGCCCGTCACCGGATAGCCGCCGGTGAAAGCGGCGGCCACGTTGGAGGCGCCGAGGCCGATCAGTTCCTGGTCCGGATCGATGCGCTGGCGCTTGCGCGCGGCCAGCGTCTGGGCGACCGAGACCGATTCGACGAAGCCGATCAGCGAGATCAGGGCGGCAGGCCCGATGAGGGCGAGCACCAGATCCGGCGCGAAGGAGGGAAGGGTGAGGGGCGGCAGCCCTTGCGGCACCGCGCCGACCAGCTTGACGCCGGCCGCGCCGAGATCGAGACCCCAGGCGGCGAGCGTGGTGACGGCAACGGCCGCGACAGGCCCTGCCTTGGCCACGATGTCCGCCAGTTTCGGTCGCAGCCCCATGCCGACCAGCAGGGGCTTCAGGCCCTTGCGAACCCAGAACAGGAAGACGGTCGAGCCGACGCCGATGGCGAGCGTGATTGGGTTGGTGTCGGCCAGGCCCGAGGCGAGCGAGACCAGCAGTTCCAAAAGGTTGTGGCCGTCGGCGCTGATGCCCAGGATGTGTTTCAACTGGCTCGCTGCGATGATGATGCCGGCGGCGGTGATGAAGCCGGACACGATCGGGTGCGACAGCAGATTGGCCAGGAAGCCGAGCCGGAAGACGCCCATCAGGATGAGGAAGATGCCGGAGAGGAAGGCCAGCGTGATGGCGGCGACGATGTAGCCGGCCGTGCCCTGCGCTGCGACGGAGCCGACGGCGGCTGCCGTCATCAACGAGATGACGGCGACCGGGCCGACCGCGAGCGCGCGGCTGGTGCCGAAGATCGCATAGGCGACCAGGGGCAGGATGGAGGCATAGAGCCCCATCTCCGGCGGCAGTCCCGCCAGGAGCGCATAGGCCAGCGACTGCGGGATCAGCATGATGGTGACGATGATCGCCGCCACCAGATCGTTCGTCAGCGCGTCGCGGTCGTAGGTGCGTCCCCATTCCAGAATGGGGAAGTAGCGCCTCCAGCCCAGCTTCGCGGTCCCGTTGGTCGGCATCGTTCTTTCCTTTCCGGAAAAAGGCTTCGCCGCCGCGAGCCTTCGGGAGGCCCGCGCCGGGTGGTCGACAAGGCTGTTCGGATCGAGGTCGGCGGCGCAGGCCGCGCGGCCTCAGCCGTTCATCTGCTGCACGAGTCCGTAGAGGTTCATGCAGCGTCCGCCGGTCCGGCAATAGGCCAGCACCGGCGTCGGCAGCGCCTTCAGCGCGGTTGCCATGTCGCGGACGTTGTCGTCGCTGATGGCCCCGGACACGACCGGGATGAAGCGGAATTCGAGCCCGGCCGCCTTCGCCGCCTCCTCGACCCGGTCATGCGGCACCGCGCCGTCCTCGGAGTCCGGACGGTTGCAGACGATGCTCTTGAACCCGGCCCGGGCGATGTCCGGAACGTGTTCGGCCATGATCTGCGGCGCCACGGCGATGTCGTCGTTGATCCTGCGGATTTCCATGCAGTTGCGTCCTTGCAAAGGGCGCGGGACGCGACGATCGCCCGCCCGCGCGATGGTGGTGGTTTCAGAGGCCGTTGACCGGAACCTTCAGGAAGGTTTTGCCGCTTTCGTCGCGGGGGGGCAAGCGGCCCGCGCGCATGTTGACCTGCAGCGAGGGGATGATCAGCTTCGGCATGGCGAGCGTGGCGTCGCGCTCCTCGCGCATCCTGACGAACTCGTCCTCCGTCACCCCGTCGCGGACGTGGATGTTGTGCTCGCGCTCCTCGGCAACCGTCGTCTCCCACTTGATGTCGCGGCCGTTCGGGCCGTAGTCGTGGCAGATGAAGACCCGCGTCTCGGGCGGAAGCGCAAGCACCCGCTTGATGGACCGGTAGAGTACGCGGGCGTCGCCGCCGGGGAAGTCGGCGCGGGCCGATCCGCCGTCGGGCATGAACAGCGTGTCGCCGACGAAGGCCGCGTTGCCGATCACGTGCGTCATGCAGGCCGGCGTGTGGCCGGGCGTGTGCATGGCGTGAGCCGTCATGCCGCCGATCGTGTAGCTGTCGCCGTCCTTGAACAGCCGGTCGAACTGCGAGCCGTCGCGCTGGAACTCGGTGCCCTCGTTGAAGATCTTGCCGAAGGTGTCCTGGACGATGGTGATGTTCTCGCCGATGCCGAGCTTGCCGCCGAGCTTCTGCTGGATGTAGGGGGCGGCGGAGAGATGGTCGGCGTGGACATGGGTCTCGATGATCCACTCGACCTTCAGGCCGTTCTTCTCGACATGCGCGATGATCGCGTCGGCATGGTCATAGGTGATGCGGCCCGCCGCGTAGTCGATGTCCATGACCGAATCGACGATGGCGCAGGCGTTGGATGCCGGGTCCTTGACGACGTAGGACACCGTGTTGGTCGCGTCGTCGAAGAAGGCCGTGACGTCCGGCTTCACCGAAATGTCGGGCGTGAAGGGGAGGGTGGAAGTCATCGATTCGTCTCCTTGCTGCTCGTTTGCTGGTCAGGCCGGCGCGGCTTGCGCGGTCCGGGCCTTGAGGATGCGCGCCACCACGATGCCGGCCATCATGGCGGCGATGAAGATGAAGGTCTCCGCATAGCCGAGACCGAGGGCGGGAATGGCGCCGCCGGGGCAGAAGCCGGAAATGCCCCAGCCGATGCCGAAGACGGCCGAGCCGCCGATGAGTTCGGCATCGATGCGCCGCGACGTCGGCAGCTGATAGCCGGCCTCGAAGACGGGCTTTTCCCGCGCGCCGAAGAGGAGGCGGTAGCCGATCGCCGCGGTCGCCAGCGCGCCGCCCATGACGAACAGCAGGCTTGGATCCCAGGTGCCGGCGACGTCGAAGAAGTTCAGCACCTTGGCCGGGTTGGCCATGCCGGAGATGGCGATGCCGATGCCGAAGACGGCGCCGATCGCGAAGGCGGAGAGGATCTTGTTCATCGCGGTCAGGCCCCGATCACGTGGCGGATGACGAAGACGGTGGCGATGGCGAACGCCATGAAGACCAGCGTCGCGACGATCGAGCGCGGCGACAGGCGCGCCATGCCGCAGACGCCATGGCCGCTGGTGCAGCCCGACCCGTAGGTCACGCCGATGCCGACGATGACGCCGCCGACGGCGAGCGCCGGCATCGACACCGGCACCGCGAACTCGATGCTGTTGCCGCTGGCGATGTAGGCCAGCGGCCCGATCACGGCGCCCGCTAGGAAGGCGGCGCGCCAGGCCCAGTCGGCGGGCAGCGGCGGGATGATGCCGGCCAGGATGGCCGTCATGCCGGCGATGCGGCCGTGTAAGGCCATCAGCAGCACGGCCGAAAGGCCGATGAGGATGCCGCCGGCCAGCGACAGCCAGGGTGTAAATTCGGTCATTCGATGCCCCTGTGCGTTTCGGCTATGGTTGCCAAATTCGGACAATGCACTACATATGACAACATAATCATGTGTTCAAGGGATCGGTCGGATGAAAATGGACATCGCACAGCTCGACGCCTCGGCGGAACAGGCGGCCGAATTGCTGTCGGCTCTCGCCAACAAGAACCGGCTGATGATCCTGTGCAACCTGCTCAACCAGGAAATGGCCGTGCAGCCGCTCGCGGACGCGGTGGGGATGTCGCAGTCGGCGCTGTCGCAGCAGCTTGCCAAGCTCAGGCTGGCGCGGCTCGTCAGCACGCGTCGGCAGGGCAAGGAGATCTACTACCGCGTCGCCTCGAGCGAAGTGGAGGAGATCCTGCAGACGCTTTACGGGCTGTACTGCCGGCCGGCCGCGCCCGACGTCGCCAGCCGCGCGGTCGCCGCGCTCGACGCCTGAGCCTTGCCTGCGGCGCGCCGGGCCAAGGCGCGCCGGAGGTCGTCGCCTGTCTCCGCGATCAGGCGGCCGACGCGAACAGCCCGCCCGCCCGCGCGAGTTCGCGCAGATGGTGGTCGGCATTGCCGAACGCCACGTCGATCATGGTCATGCGCTTGAAATAGTGGCCGACGGCATATTCCATGGTCATGCCGACGCCACCATGGATCTGGATGGCGTTTTCGCCGACGATCCGGCCGCCGCGCCCGATCTCGGCTTTCGCCGCGTGCATGGCGCGGGCGCGTTCGTCGGCATCGTCGCTGTCGGCCATCATGGTGGCGTAGAGCGTGATCGACCGCGCCTGCTCGATGGCGACATACATGTCCACGGCACCATGCTGCAGCACCTGGAACGAACCGATCGGCACGCCGAACTGCTTGCGCACCTTCATGTAGTCGACCGTGAGCGTGTGCATGGCGCTCATGACGCCGACCGCTTCGGCGGCAAGCGCCGCGATTGCCTGGTCGACGACGCGGCGGGCGAGCGGCAGTCCGTTCTCCGGGTCGCCGATGACGGCTCCGGCCGGAACGCGCACCTTGTCGAGGGTGAGCTCGGCGGCGCGCAAACCATCCTGCGTGGCATAGCTCCGGCGCGAGACGCCCTCGGCGCCGGCATCGACCAGGAAGATCCCGACGCCGCGCTCGTCCGTCATGCCGCCCGCGGTGCGTGCGGTGACGAAGATCCTGTCGGCGCAGTCGCCATGCTGGACCACGCTTTTTGCGCCGGACAGAACCCAGCCGTCGCCGTCCTTGGTCGCGGTCGTGTTCACATGGGCGAGGTCGAAGCGCGAATGACGCTCGGTGTGGCCGAAGGCGAGCTTGAGCGAACCGTCGGCCACCTGCGGGATCAGGTCGGCTTTCTGCGCCGCCGAGCCCCCCAGCCGCAGGAAGCCGCCGCCGAGAACGACCGTGGCGAAGTAAGGTTCGAGCGCCAGCGCCTTGCCGAGCGATTCCATGACGATCATGGTCTCGACTGCGCCGCCGCCAATGCCGCCGTCCGCTTCGGCGAAGGGCAGGGCCATCAGGCCCATCTCGGCCATCTGGCGCCAGATGTCGGCGCTCCAGCCCTCGGGCGTCGCCATGAACCGCTTGCGCGCCTCGAAGCCATAGGCGTCGGCCAGAAGCCGGTCGAGCGAGTCCTTGAGCATCGACTGTTCTTCGGAAAGGTCAAAGTCCATCGGATGACTCCTGTGTCCTTGGGTTGGCAGCTGCGCCGACGCGTTCACGTGGGACCGAAATCGCACTTCGAACAAAGCCACTTGATGAAAAATCGCAATATGCGATATTTGCCTTATGACGACGGTCGTGATCCTTCCGGCTGCTGCGAAGTCGCTGCGGAAACACCGGGCGGACGCCGAACGGATCCTGTCCAAGATCGAGGCCTATGCGGCCGATCCGGCCGCGATGGCGAACAACGTGAAAGCCTTGACCGACGGCGGTGGCCTCAGGCTTCGGGTCGGAGACTTCAGGGTCATTTTCGAAGATACGGCGACCGAAATCATCGTGACGAAGATCGGCCCGCGTGGCTCCATCTATGAATGACGGAGGGCAATCGTGAACGTCAGGTTTGTCACCACGCCGGAAGGCGAGGAAATGGCGGTTCTTCCCCGCGCGGAATTCGAGGCGCTGACGGCGGCGGTGGATCACGCTAAGGCCGTTGCCGACTATCGCGCCGGACGCCTCCCAGGGCTCACTCCGGACGAAGCGCGCCAACTCGTCGTCGCCGTCTCGCCGCTCTGGTTCTGGCGCAAGCATCGTCGCTTGACCCAATCTGCGCTGGCGGCTCAGGCATCCATCGCGCAGAACTACCTTTCGGACATCGAGAACGGCAAGCGGGTAGGCTCCGTCGAGTTGTGGCTGAGGTTGAGCCGGATTCTCGACGTCCCCGTCGACGCGCTGGTCGACGAGGCCTAGCCGGCGAGGGGGCGCCGACGCCATCACAGCCCCAGCACCGCCTTGGCGATGATGTTCTTCTGGATTTCGTTCGAGCCGCCGTAGATCGAGACCTTGCGGTTGTTGAAGTAGTTCGGCGCGGCCACGGGCGCGTAGCTCGGCACCTCGGACGGTTCGTTCCAGCGGTCGTCGTGCTCCGGGAAGTAAGGCGCGGCATAGGGGCCCATCACCTCCAGCAGCAGAT
Organism: Aquibium carbonis; assembly: GCF_003970795.1. Taxonomy (GTDB): domain Bacteria; phylum Pseudomonadota; class Alphaproteobacteria; order Rhizobiales; family Rhizobiaceae; genus Aquibium; species Aquibium carbonis. The sequence goes on from NZ_RWKW01000003.1 coordinate 27,433, forward strand.
GCGTGGTGGCCTGCTGGATTTCCGAGCCCTTGATCTTGAGGATCGACGAGGCCGGGTCGGGCTTGCCGGTGTTGCCGCGCTTGGCGTCGGCGGCGACGACGCGAAGCTGCGTCATTTCGAGCGCTTTCAGGTCGATCTCGATCGCCGTCAGCTTCTCGCGGAAGCGCTCGTCCTCGATCAGCGGTCGCCCGCCCGACATTTCCAGCGCGGCGAGTTGGCGGATGCGGGCGACGCGCTGCTTCGAAACCCCGATGCGGGCGATGTTGGTCCGTTCGTTGCCGAGCAGGAACTTGGCGTAGTCCCAGCCCTTGTTTTCCTCTCCGACGAGGTTTTCCACCGGCACGCGAACGTCGGTCAGGAACACCTCGTTGATCTCGCGACCGCCGTCGATGGTCACGATCGGGCGTACCTCGATGCCGGGCGTCTTCATGTCGATCAGCAGGAAGGAGATGCCTTCCTGCTTCTTGGCGGTCGTGTCGGTGCGCACGAGGCAGAAGATCCAGTCGGCATATTGCGCCAGCGTGGTCCAGGTCTTCTGGCCGTTGACCACGTAGTGGTCGCCGTCACGCACCACGCGGGTCTTGAGCGAGGCGAGATCGGAACCGGATCCCGGTTCGGAAAAGCCCTGGCACCACCAGTCGTCGAGGTTGGCGATGCGCGGCAGGAACCGCTTCTTCTGCGCCTCGTTGCCGAAGGTGTAGATAACGGGGCCAACCATGTTGACGCCGAAGGCGAGCGGCTGCGGTGCGGGATATTTCTGCATCTCTTCGAGAAAGATGTACTGCTTCATCGGCCCCCAGCCGGTGCCCCCATGCTCCTCCGGCCAGTGCGGCACACCCCAGCCATGGGCGTTGAGGATCTTCGTCCAGCGCACGAAGTCGGGCTTGTCCAGGTGTTCGCCGTCGATCATCTTCTCGCGGATGTCGTCGGGCAGGTTGTCGCGAAAGAAGGCGCGAACCTCCTCGCGAAAGGCGTTTTCCTCGTCGGTGAAGCGAAGGTCCATGGTTCATCCTCCTGTTCCTTCTCCCCGCTCGCGAGAAGAAGGTGGGCCCTGGGGCCGGATGAGGGGCTTGTCTGGCATTGCCGGCGGAGAGCTGCCCCTCTTCTGCCTGCCGGCATCTTCTCCCCTCGCTCGGGGAGAAGAATGCGGTTCCGGTCCTAGTTGATCTCCAGCAGTCCCGCCGCGCCCATGCCGCCGCCGACGCACATGGTCACGACGGCGTAGCGCACGCCGCGTCGCTTGCCCTCGATCAGCGCGTGGCCGGCCAGCCGCGAGCCGGACATGCCATAGGGGTGGCCGACCGCGATGGCGCCGCCATTGACGTTGAGCTTGTCGGGATCGATGCCGAGCCGGTCGCGGCAATAAAGCACCTGCACCGCGAAAGCCTCGTTCAGTTCCCACAAGCCGATGTCGTCGACCGTGAGGCTGTGGCGTTCGAGCAGCCGCGGCACGGCGAAGACGGGGCCGATGCCCATCTCGTCGGGCTCGCAGCCGGCGACGTTGAAGCCGCGGAAGATGCCGAGCGGCGTGAGGCCGCGCCGCTCCGCTTCCTTGGCTTCCATCATGACGCAGGCCGAGGCGCCATCGGAGAGCTGGCTGGCGTTGCCGGCGGTGATGGTGCCGCCTTCCCGGACCGGCTTCAGGCCGGCGAGGCCTTCGGCGGTCGTTTCCGGACGCGGTCCCTCGTCGTGGGACAGGGTCATTTCCTTATGGCTGATCGCCTTGGTCTCCTTGTCGACCACCGCCATGCGCACCAGGATCGGGGCGATCTCGGCATCGAAGCGGCCGGCCTCCCGCGCCGCGGCGACGCGCCTTTGCGATTCCAGTCCATAGGCGTCCTGCGCCTCGCGCGAAATGCCGTAGCGGGCCGCGACGTTCTCGGCCGTGTCGATCATCGGCAGGTAGACGTCGGCCGCTGGTCCCGTCAGTGACTTGTCGAGAAGGTGGAACGTGTTGCGATGGTCGTTCTGGACCAGGCTGATCGATTCCAGGCCGCCCGCGATGCCGGCCTTGACGCCGTCGTTGCGGATCGCGTTCGCCAGCAGCGCCATCGACTGCAGGCCGGACGAGCACTGGCGGTCGATCGTCGTGCCGCCCACGGTGATGGGAAGGCCGGCCGACAGCAGGGCGCGGCGCGCCACGTTCAGTCCGGTGGTGCCTTCCTGCATGGCACAGCCCATGATCACGTCCTCGATCTCGCCGCCTTCGAGCCCGGAGCGGGCGAGGGCGTGGCTGATGGCGTGGCCGCCGAGCGCATGCCCCTCGGTATCGTTGAAGGCGCCGCGATAGGCTTTTCCGATCGGCGTGCGGGCGGTGGATACGATGACGGCCTCGGCCATGGTTTTTCTCCCTACGACGCGCGAGCGACGGTGCGCCGCTCGGCTTCTTCCTGTTTCAGTTCGAGTTTCGACAGTTTTCCGACCGACGTGCGCGGCAGCCCGTCGCGGATTTCCAGCGCGGCCGGTATCTCGTGCGGCCCGAGCCGATCCTTGAGAAAGGCACGCAGTTCGTCCAGCGACAGGCCCGCCGCGCCGGCGCGCAGCTTGACGAAGGCCTTTGCGGCCTCGCCGCGATAATCGTCAGGAATTCCGATCACGAGCACTTCCTCCACGTTCGGGTGCTCGTAGATCATCTGCTCGATCAGCTGCGGATAGACGTTGAAGCCACCCGACAGGATCATGTCCTTCCTGCGATCGACGATGGTGAAGAAGCCTTCGGCATCCATGAAGCCGATGTCGCCGGTGAGGAACCCGCCATTCGAGAACGCCCGCGCATTTTCGGCCGGCTGATTCAGGTAGCCGGCGGTCACGTTCGGACCGAAGACGCGAAGCTCTCCGATCTCGCCCTGCGGGAGCACAAGCGAGGTGTCGTCCAGCGCGACGACGTCGAGATGGATGCCCGGCAGCGGGATGCCGATGGTGCCGACCTTGTCGGGCCGTGTCGGCGGGATGTTGGTGCCGGCTGGCGACGTCTCGGTCATGCCCCAGCCGCCCAGCAGGTCGTGGCCGGTGATGGTCTTCAGCCGCCGAGCGGTCTCCACCGGCAGCGGCGCGCCGCCGGACGCGCAATAGCGCAACGACGTGAAATCTCGCCCTTCGACGCCCGGCACGGCCGAGATCGCGATCCACATGGTCGGCACGCCGGGGAAGCTCGTTGCGCCGGCCTCGATCTCCCGCAGCGCCGTTTCCGGGTCGAACCGGGTGTGGATGACCATCGTCTGGCCGGCGCGCACGCAGCGCAGCATCACCGCCGACAGCGAGTAGATGTGGAACAGCGGCAGGAACAGCAGAACGCGCTCCTCGCCCCGGCGCATCAGCCCCCAGGCATCGAACCAGAGATCGTAGCTCTCTACGGCGGTCGACAGGTTGCGGTGAGTGAGCATCGCGCCCTTCGGCATGCCGGTCGTGCCGCCGGTGTACTGCAGCAGCGCCAGGTCGTCGAGCGCCACATCGGGCAGGTCGTCGCGCTGCCTCGGTGAATCCAGAAAATCCGCGAAGGTGTTGAAATCGCAATCCTTCGGCATCGGGCCGGTCAGCGGGGAGGGGCCGAAGGCCTCGTCTTGCGCCACGACCAGCCGGTCCACCAGACCAGCCCCCGACAGGTCGACCGCGCGGGTCGCCAGGTCGCCGATGTTGGTGGTCACGAGCAGGCGCGCGCCGCTGTCGGCGAGCTTGTGGCGGATCACCGCGCCGCCGTCGAGCGGGGACAGATGGACGACGGTCCCGCCGGCCTTGAGCACGCCGAAGAAGGCCACGAGGTGATGGATCGTGTTGGGAAACAGCAGCGCCACGCGCGTTCCCGATCGCACGCCAGCGCTCTGGAAGGCGCGGCCGGCGCGGTCGACCTGCAACGCCAGTTCGGCAAACGTCACGGTCGCGCCGCGAAACACCGCCGCCGTCCTGTCGGGCCACTGCCCTGCCGCCTCGTCGACGATCGCATGCACGGGAAAACCGGCAAGCGTCACGTCGGGTGAGAGCCCGGCCGGGTAGGAGGCGCGCCAGGGAGCGGCGGCGAGGTCCATCGTCAGGCGACCTTCCCCGTGCTCGACGCATGGCGGAAGCTGCCGGCTTCTGCCGCGCGCCTCATCAGCGCGGAAGGGTCGAACACGTCCTTTCCGGTCTTACCGTGCCAGTATTCCAGCCGTTCGACGATCTTGCCCAGGCCTTCGAGCTCGGCCCAGAACATCGGCCCGCCCTTGCCGATCGGGAAGCCGTAGCCATTGGTCCAGACGATGTCGATGTCGGAGGCGCGGGCGGCAATGCCTTCCTCCAGCACCTTGGCGCCTTCGTTGATCATCGGGTACATCGTGCGTTCGGCGATCTCCTCCGCCGAGATGTCGCGGCGGTTGACGCCGTTCTCGCGCGCCTTCGCCTCGATCAGCGCCTCCACCTCCGGGTCGGACTTCGGCGCCCGCGAGCCGGCCTCGTAGAGGTAGAAGCCCTTGCCGGTCTTCTGGCCGAAGCGGCCCTGTTCGCAGAGCGCGTCGGCGACCGCCGCCGTCTTGCCGAGCGATTTGCGATTGCGCCAGCCGATGTCGAGGCCGGCGAGGTCGCCCATGGCGAAGGGACCCATCGGCCAGCCGAAATCGGTGAACACCTTGTCGACCTGCGCCGGCGTCGCGCCTTCCAGCAGCAGGTCCTCCAGTTCGGCCGAGCGGGAGGCCAGCATGCGGTTGCCGACGAAGCCGTGGCAGACGCCCACGACCACCGGCACCTTGCCGATGCGCCGCGCGACGTCGAGCGCGGTGGCGATCACGTCGGGCGCGGTCTTGGCGCCGCGCACGATCTCGAGCAGTTTCATGACGTTGGCCGGCGAAAAGAAGTGCAGGCCGAGCACGTCGGCCGGGCGCGAGGTGGACGCCGCGATCTCGTCGACGTCGAGATAGGAGGTGTTCGACGCCAGAATCGCGCCGAGGTTGGACACGGTGTCCAGCTTGCCGAACACCTCCTTCTTGACCCCCATCTCCTCGAAGACGGCTTCGACGATCAAATCACAGTCGGCCAGATCGGCATAGTTCGTCGTGCCGGAGAGCAGGCCCATGCGCTTGGTCTTCGCGTCCTCGCTCATGGAGCCGCGCTGCACGGAAATCGCGTAGTTCTTCTCCATGTTGTGGATGCCGCGCTCGAGCGCCTCCTTCGACATTTCCAGGATAGTGACCGGAATGCCGCCATTGAGAAAGGACATGGCGATGCCGCCGCCCATGGTGCCGGCGCCGATGACGCCGACCCGTTTCACGGCACGCGGCTTCACGTCGGGCCCGATGCCCTGGACCTTGGCCGCTTCGCGCTGGGCGAAGAACAGATGCCGCTGCGCTTTCGACTGGTCGCCATCGACCAGTTCGACGAAGTACTTTCGTTCGGTGACCAGCGCCTCGTCGAACGGCATGGTCAGCGCATTGCGTACCGCGTCGGCGCAGCGCTTCGGCGCGTCGAGCCCCTTTGCCTTCTTGAGAACCTCGGCGATCTGGCTGTCAAAGCCGGCGAGGTCGTTGCGCGCGGCTGCCAATTTTTTCTCGCGGTCGCGGACCGCAACCAGCGGCTTGCCGGCCGATATTCCCTCGCGGGCGAATGTGATCGCGTTGGCGACGAGATCATCGTCGTAGACGGCATCGACTAGGCCATCGGCGAGCGCGGCCTCGGCGCCAATCGGGTTGCCCGAGACGATGGCCGATAGTGCCTTCTCCGGGCCTATCAGGCGCGGCAGGCGCACCGTGCCGCCCGCGCCGGGGAGAAGGCCGAGCTTGACCTCCGGCAGGCCGAATTGGGCGCGGCCGTCGGCGACGCGGAAATGGCAGCCCATGGCGAGTTCGAGCCCGCCGCCGAAGGCGGTGCCGTGGATGGCCGCCACGGTCGGCTTGGCGAACGTCTCCAGCGTGACGATCAGTTCGCGCAGGTTGGGCGAAGCGGTGGCCTTTGGCGTGTTGAACTCGGTTATATCAGCGCCGGCGATGAAGGTGCGGCCCGCGCAGTGGATGACCACGGCCGCCACCGAGGCGTCGTCGCGCAGGTCGCGGAGCGCGGCGTCGAGGGGCTCGCGCAGGTGGTGAGACAGCGAATTGACGGGCGGGTTGTCGAGCGTGACGACGGCAATGTCGCCCTCGCGGCGGACGGTCACGTACTGGGACATCGAATACACTCCGGAATGGCGGTCTTGGTCTTGGTCAGGGAGGGCGGACGTTCGTCTTGGGGGATGTTTGCTGCCCATCGCTATCGTGGCGGCGGATGCGATTGCTTAGGTCGCGAACCGCGTTTCCCGCAGAAAATTATGCAGAAGGTTCGCCACGGCCTGCGGCTGCTCGATGCATGGCAGGTGTCCGGCATCCGGAATGATGCGGAACTGCGCGCCGCGGATCAGGTCGGCGGTGGAGCGAACGAGATCCGGCGGGGTGGAGCCGTCCTGATCGCCGACGATGGCGAGCACGGGCAGCGTGAGGGTCTTCGTCTGCTCGGTGTAGTCGGTGTCGCGCAGCGCTGCGCAGGTGCCGGCATAGCCGTCGACGGTCGTACGCGTCAGCATCGCCGTGTAACCGACGAAATCAGCATTGTCGGGCGAGCGATAGGCCGGCGTGAACCAGCGCACCATGATGGCGTCTGCAAGCGATGCAATGCCGTTCGCGGTGACGCCGTCGATTCGCTGGTTCCACATCTCGGCCGTGCCGATCTTGTGAGCCGTGTCCATCAGCACCATCGCCTTCACGAGGTCGGGCCGCCGGGAGGCCAGTCCTTGGGCGATGACGCCGCCGACCGACAATCCGATGACGGCGCAAGCCTTTACGCCAAGATGATCGAGAAGCGATTCAAGGTCGCCGACGTGGTCGTCCATCGCATAGGGGGCCGGCGTCGCCTCCGAGAGGCCATGACCGCGCTTGTCGTAGCGGACGAACCGGAAGCTGTCGCCGAGCAGCGCCACGACGGCGTCCCAGATGCGGAAATCGGTGCCGAGCGAATTGGCGAAGACCAGCGCAGGACGCGATGCATCGCCGCGATCCTCATAGTGCAATACGACACCGTTGACGCGAGCGAACGCCATGCCATGTCCTCCCTGACGAGGCGCATACTACCCGGTATGTTGCGGAGCGCAAGGGCGTTCGGGACCTATGGCCTCGACGTGCCCACACATCGGTCAACAAGACGTAGCTGTTGTCAGGCCGACTGAAGTCTTCGCGTGCGTGATGATGCTCGCCTAGGGGAATCGCATTTGAGAAATAGGACTGGCGTGGAGGTTTGATCTGGATTCTTTGGATG
>NZ_RWKW01000037.1 GCF_003970795.1 Aquibium carbonis
ACATGGCAAAAGGTAAATTCGAGCGCACCAAGCCTCATGTGAACATCGGCACGATCGGTCACGTCGACCACGGCAAGACGTCGCTGACGGCGGCGATCACGAAGTACTTCGGCGAGTTCAAGGCCTACGACCAGATCGACGCGGCGCCTGAAGAGAAGGCGCGCGGCATCACGATCTCGACGGCGCACGTGGAATACGAGACGGCGGCGCGCCACTATGCGCATGTCGACTGCCCGGGCCACGCCGACTACGTGAAGAACATGATCACGGGTGCAGCGCAGATGGACGGCGCGATCCTGGTGGTCTCGGCCGCCGACGGCCCGATGCCGCAGACGCGCGAGCACATCCTGCTCGCCCGCCAGGTGGGCGTTCCGTCGATCGTGGTGTTCCTGAACAAGGTCGACCTGGTCGACGACGCGGAACTGCTTGAGCTGGTCGAGCTCGAGGTTCGCGAGCTTCTGTCGATGTACGAGTTCCCGGGCGACGACATTCCGATCGTGGCCGGCTCGGCGGTGTGCGCGCTCGAGGATCGCAACAAGGAGATCGGCGAGGACGCGGTTCGCAAGCTGATGGAGGCTGTCGACGCCTACATCCCGACGCCGGAGCGTCCGATCGACCAGCCGTTCCTGATGCCGATCGAGGACGTGTTCTCGATCTCGGGCCGCGGCACGGTGGTGACGGGTCGCGTCGAGCGCGGCATCGTCAAGGTGGGCGAGACGGTCGAGATCGTGGGCATCCGCGCGACGTCGACGACGACGGTGACGGGCGTGGAGATGTTCCGCAAGCTGCTGGACCAGGGCCAGGCGGGCGACAACATCGGCGCGCTGCTGCGCGGCGTGGACCGCGAGGGCGTGGAGCGCGGCCAGGTTCTGTGCAAGCCGGGTTCGGTGAAGCCGCACACGAAGTTCAAGGCCGAGGTTTACATCCTGACGAAGGACGAGGGCGGCCGTCACACGCCGTTCTTCACCAACTACCGTCCGCAGTTCTACTTCCGCACGACCGACGTGACGGGCGTGGTGTCGCTGCCGGAAGGCACGGAAATGGTGATGCCGGGCGACAACCTGTCGGTCGACGTGACGCTGATCGTGCCGATCGCCATGGAGGAGAAGCTGCGCTTCGCCATCCGTGAAGGCGGCCGTACCGTCGGGTCCGGCATCGTCGCATCCATCGTCGAGT
>NZ_RWKW01000038.1 GCF_003970795.1 Aquibium carbonis
CGTGCGCGCGCTGCGCCGCGACGCCGCCGTGCCGAGCGCCTTTGCCGGGCGTTACGATCCGAAGGCCGGGACCGATCCGTGGGCGGACCTCGCCCAGCCGCAGCCCATCGTTTCGCCCGCCCGTCGCGTGGCGCGCGACGCCAGCCGCCTCGGCCTCGATGCCGATCTCTTCGCGGCTCGCGCCGCCCGTATCCAGGCAGCCTACGTCGGCGCGCTACGGGCGCGGATGCGCCAGCCGAGTGCTTTCGAAGGCCGCTTCGATGCCGGGTCCGGCGCGGACGCCTGGTACCGGCTGAACGACGAACTCGAGCGGGGGGCCGATGGCCGGTCGCAGCCGACCGAGCTTCGTCGCCTGGTCAAGGACGCCGCCGCGCTTGCCAGAGGGGCCGGAGAGCGGCTTTCCGCCCACGTGGAGGCCCGCCGCAAGGCGGCGCCGATGCCGTCGGCCTTCCAGCCGCGTCAAGGCGGCGTCGCGACCCATCAACCCATCGACACGAAACCGGCGAACGGGGCCGGGCATGGCACCGGGCACGGATTGATCGGCCACAACAGCGCCGGCTTCGTGGTCGATGACGAGAGCGAGCGGCCGGTCGAGGCGCCCACGCCGCGCGTGATCCTGCCGGACCCGGCCGGCCTCGCCGCAAGGGCGGCCGCGATCCAGGCCGCGCACGTGGCCGCCCGGCGCAAGACGCTGGTCGCCTTCACCATTCCAGCCGCCGCTTCCAGCATCGAGGCTGGGCCCGGTGCGGAAATGACGGCTGGCGACGACGTTCCGGCCGCGCGGCTCGCGGAGCCGGCCAAGGCTGGCCGGCCCAGGAAGTCGGACACAAACAGGGATGCTTCCGCGACCAGGAAGCGGAAGAAGCGCAAGGAGACTTGAAAATGGCTCGTGTATTCGAGGGCATGTACATCGGTGGCGGCTGGTCCGCCACCCGCAAGACGTTCAAGGACTTGAACCCGTCGGACGGATCGGTCTGGGCCGAAGTGCCCGATTCCGGCCGCGCCGAGGCGGCAGCGGCCATCGAGGCCGCGCATGCCGCGTTCCCGGCCTGGTCGCAGCTTCCCTTCTCCAAACGCGCCCACGTGCTGCACAAGGCGGCCGAAATCTGGGAGCGGCGTCGCATGGAGATCGTCGACGCGATCCAGGCGGAAGGCGGCGGCTGGTTCGGCAAGGGCATGTTCGAGACCGGCTACGTCACCGAGATCTTCCATGCGGCTGCCGCCTCGGTCTGGAACTCGACCGGCGAGGTGATGCCGTCCGAATACGGCAAGGTGTCGATGGCGGTGCGCCGCCCGATGGGCGTCGTCTCTGTGATCAGCCCGTGGAACTTTCCCTGCATCCTCACCGCCCGCGGCTTCCTCTTCCCGCTGGTCGCCGGCAACACGGTCGTGCTCAAGCCGTCCGAGGAAACCCCTTATCTCGGCGGTCTTCTGTTTGCGGAAATCTTCGAGGAGGCTGGCCTGCCCAAGGGCGTGCTCAACGTCGTCACCTGCTCGCGCGACAATGTCCAGGAGGTCGGCGACGAACTGATCGAGCATCCTTACGTCAAGGGCATCTCGTTCACCGGGTCGACCGCCGTCGGCCGCCAGATCGCGGCCAAGGCCGGCGCCCACCTGAAGAAGTGCTGCGTGGAACTCGGCGGCAAGGACTCGCTGATCGTGCTGGAGGACGCGGACATGGAGCGCGCCACCCAGGCGGCGAATTTCGGCTCCTTCATGCACCAGGGCCAGATCTGCATGTCGGTCGAGAAGGTGCTCGTCCACGAGAAGATCTTCGACGATTTCCTCAAGCGCTTCGTCGAGCGCGCCGCCAAGCTCAAGGTCGGCGATCCGACCAGGAGCAAGGAGCACGTCATCGGCCCGCTCATCAACGACAAGCAGGTCGCCAAGGTGAAGGAGCAGCTCGACGACGCCATCGCCAAGGGCGCCAAGGTGGTTCTCGGCGGCAAGATCGAAGGCCGCTTCGTGGAGCCGACGATCCTGACCGGCGTGACGCCCGACATGAAGCTCTACCAGGACGAGACCTTCGGCCCCGTCGTGCCGGTGATCCCGTTCCGGACCGACGAAGAGGCCGTCCAGATCGCCAACGACTCGGAATACGGCCTGTCGGCGGGCGTCATGACCCGCGACGAGGGCAGGGGGCTCGCCATCGTCGGCCAGCTCGACACGGGCAACTGCCACATCAACTGCTCCTCGGTGAACGACGAGCCACACGTTCCCTTCGGCGGCTTCAAGGCCTCGGGCGTCGGCAAGCATGGCGGTCGCTGGTCGCTGGAGACCTTCACCGAAACCCGGTGGCTCACGCTCGACCGCGGCGGCCGGCCCTATCCGCCGGTGTTCTGAGCCGCTGCGGCCGGCCGGCGGCGGGGCGCAAGCTTGGCCGCCGGCGGCAACGTAGCCGGCCGACTTCGATCGCCTCACCGAAAGCGTACCCGCGTCGGGGAAGCAGGCACGCTTCGGCATGCCGATGCGGCCGCGAGTTGGGTTCGCGCGGCGGGATGCCACGCGCCCGCCGGGTGCTCCGGAACGACGCGAAGACGGCGGGCGGGCACTTCCCGCGGGTCGTTCAGGCTTCCCGAAAAAATGTGCAGGCAACCCGCCAGGCGGCTATTTTTCCCTGTTGCAATCCCCGGTCAGTTCGGCCATATAGCCGTCACTCGCGGCCACAAGCTGCGTGAGCGGGTGTAGCTCAGGGGTAGAGCACAACCTTGCCAAGGTTGGGGTCGAGCGTTCGAATCGCTTCACCCGCTCCAGTTTTACGACGACGAAAGCCGCGGTCCACCGCGGCTTTCGTCGTTTTGGGGCGGCTCCGGTCCGTCAGTTTCCGGATCGCGTCGGCGCCGTGGTATCGCGCCTCCGGTTCCATGTTGCACCATGTTCGAGGCGGGCGATAAGCTCGCCGAAGTCGGCTAAGGCAGAAGTCAATGTCCCGACGGAGTTGCCGCCGCAACCGACGGGCGGATGCGTTGGCCGTGCGCTGGGGTCTGGCGAGGTTCACAGGGTTTTGGGTGAGGAAGCAGACAGCGTCGCGATGGGCAAGAAGATCATCATCCACATCGGACTGCCGAAGACCGGCTCCTCGGCGATCCAGGCCTTTCTGTCGCGCAACGTCGAGGCTTTGGCTTTGCAGGGCATTTCCTATCCCTCCCCCGAAAGCGCCCAGGTGTTGGGAGCGGGCGCCTGCACGGGCAACCTTCTTCACGTGATGCAGCGTCGCGCCACCGCGGACCATTTCTCCGGCACCGTCCCCGAGCGCGTCGATGCCTACCTGGATGTCACGATCGAGGAGAGCATTTCGACCAGCGGCACGGATACGGTGCTCCTGTCGGGCGAGTTCCTGGGCGCTTGGGTCACGCCCGGGCGAATCGCGGCTCTGCAGGCGCTTTCGAGACGCCATGAAGTCCTAATCGTTGCCTTTGTCCGTGACCTTTACGACTGGCAAGTCTCCGGCTGGAAGCAGAGGGTGAAGGCCAATGGCGAAACGCGTGATCTTTCCGAATACGTCGAAGCCGTCATCGAGGGGGGTGGCGGGGTGCTGCGACGCCTGCCGCAGTTTCTCGACAGTGGGCTCGACTGCCGGCTGCTGAACTACGATCACCACAAGCAGGCTCTCATCAGAGCCTTTCTGCACGTCATCGGGGCCGATCCGGACGCACCGGAGCTTCTGCTCGAGGCGGATCGCCTCGACAACCCCTCGATCTCCTACTGGCAGGCGACACAGGTGGGGATGGCCGTGCGCCACACCGGTTCGTCCCGACTTGCCGCGCTGCTGCTCGACCGCTTCCGATCCGAGAAAGACCCGCGCAAGGACCCCGTCATCGGCGACGTCGACCGGCGCTTGCTGGAAGCGCATCGAGAGATCGTTTCCAGGATCAACAGACTTCTGCCCGAAGGCCATGAATTGCGGCGGACCCCGCGAGAAGGCATGGCCCTTGGCGACGTCGGCTTCTCCGCCGAGGACATGACGCGCTTCATGCAGACCGTTCGACTTGTCCTCGACGGCCCCGAACTCAGGCCGAGCGTTGACCGGGCGCGGCAGGAAGGACTGCCGGGGGATTTCGATCCGTATGAGTATCTGCTGCGCAATCCCGACGTCGCAGCAGCCAAAGTCGATCCAGCCGAACACTATCTGACGTATGGCCGTTTCGAAGGGCGGACCTATCGTTCGGCAATCGACGGCTGAACCTGAGGAGGCCAGCGCCGATGCGCGCCTTCAGACGACGTCCGCCGTCTGGACGGTGGGAAGGCCGCGGTCCCGGCATATCGCCCTGATTTCCGCCGCCATGCTTTCGCCGCCGGCGCCGAACCCCGCGACCATCCGGGTCGTCTTCTCGCGTGCGACAGGATCCAGCCAGATCGGGGATTTCTTGAGAAAGGGATAGCCGGCCGTCTCGTGCAGATAGGCGGGAATGGTGTAGGCCATCCCCTGGCGCGCGATCGCCGTCAGGAACAGCTTTTCCAGCGTCCTGCGCGGCACCCCCCGCTGCGCGTCGGCGGCCAGAATGATGGCGAGACGATCGCGCAGAGCGGGATGTTCGGGGATGATGATCTGTTCGACATGGCGCCGCAGCGCGCTGTCGTCGAGCTTCGCGATCTCACGATCGATGCCGCCGATCTCGAACACCGAGCCATGGCGAAAACCGTGCTTGATCGCCCATTGGGTGAGGCCGATTTCACCGCGCCTGACGGTTCGCGACTTGGCGTTCGACAGGCGAAAGCCGCGCCAGAACCTGACGAAGCCCGGATCCGAAATCAGCGCCCGCGACATGGAGATTGCGAAGGAGCAGTAATGGAAGCTGCGCCTGCTGTCGTCGTAGCTCCATTCGAGGCTCTCGAAGCGATCGACGTCGGGCGGGTCGATCCCATAGTTGCTTGCCGCCCCGGCATAATCCAGGTCGCCAGCCTCGGCCAGGCTCAGCCAGTCGCGCGAGCCCGGAAGCGGAAACCAGCAGGAGTCGTTGAGAAGGACGAGGCGCCGAAGCCGGGGCAACTGCTCCTCCACCGCGAGGATCCCCTCGCGATAGGCGCCGAAATCATAGCCGAAATTCGCGCGCTCGATCAGAAGCGTGCTCGACTGCGCGAGCATCGCGCGACCAGGCTCCGTGAGGGGAAGGTTGCAGATCGTCACGGGCGAGTACCCCCGGGAGGCGATGTATCGCAGGCTCTCCACGTGGCTCGCCTGCACGCCATGGCGGGGGAACACGACGTAGATCGCCACCTTGTCGGTTTGCGGCACGTGGCCGGCGGTTCGAGCCTGCTGCGGGCGCAGCACGCGGTCGTGCCACGGCGTCGCGGTCAGGTATTCGCCCACCATGGCCGGAAAGGCGGAGATCTGGCGGCATACCCGGGCCGTCTCCCGCTTGAGCTTGCGCCTGTCGAGCGTCATGGGACCGCGCGCTCGGTCGTTGGCTCCTCCATGGCGTGGAAGGCCTCGCTGACCAGTCCTCGCAGGAAAGCCCGCTGCTTGGCGCGCTTGGCGGGCGACCACAGCAGGCCCGGGTTCAGGAACTGGACCATCGCCGCCGTGATCGCCAGGGGCGCCGCGAAGGGCACCTTGTGCTTGCGAGCGGCATAGATCCTGGATCGGCCCATCCACCAACCCTTGCGCTGGGCAATTTCGACCGAGCGCGTCGATCCTATGCCGCCGGCATGCACGACGAGCGCATCGCGGACATACCTCAGTTCCGCGCCGGCCTTGCGCAGGCGGATGCTGAGATCGTCGTCCTCATGGTAGAGAAAGATGTGCCTGTCGAAGCCGCCACATGCTTCGAAGGCTTCGCGCCGCACCCAGAGCGCAGCGCCGCTGAGAACCGGGACCACGCTGTCGTGAAGCGGTTCCTTGATCCATTGGGATCGTGGAAGGAGCACGCTCCGCCCCTTGAAGACCGATCGCCCCCGCTCGTCGACGAGCCGGGGACTGGCCGCGACGCAACCGGCGTATCGATCGAAGGCGGCGAGCATGCCGTCCAGCGTGCCTTCCGCAAGCCGGGCGTCGGGATTCACGAAGAACACGAACTCGGTCGAGGTGACCGCGCTTCCTTGGTTGCAAGCCGCGCCGAAACCGATGTTGCGTTCGTTGGCGATGAACTGCGCGCCGAACCGATCGGCCAGTTCGGCGATCGTGGCGACGTCGGAGGCCGCATTGTCCACGATGACGACAGGACAGCGGCCGGCCACGCTGGCCAGCAGATCGCCGACCACGTCGCTGCTTTCGTGGGTGACGCAAACGATGGATACGCGGCTCGCGGCCATGGAACTGGGCACTCTCATTCCGGACCGTCCCGGCCCGACCGTCCGCGATGCGCGCGACGACCAGTCATCATGACCGATCGTTCGGTATTGTGCGACGCCGCATCGCTCACTCCCCTGCCGCGCGGGCCAGGCTCTCCAAGGGCCCCGCGTCAGGCAGCAACTGGTAAGTGTACAGGCGTCGATAGGCGCCGTCATTGCGCAGCAGCTCCGCCGGCGGGCCCTGTTCGACGACCTGGCCGTCCTCGATGACCACGATCTGGTCCGCACCGGCGACGGTGGAAAGGCGGTGGGCGATCGTGATCGTCGTGCGGCCGTGGGCGAGCCTTTCGATGGCCTTGCGGATCCCGGCTTCCGATTCGGAATCGAGCGAGCTCGTCGCCTCGTCGAGGATCAGGATTTCGCTGTTGCGCAAAAAGGCGCGGGCGACCGTGATCCGTTGCTTCTGTCCGCCCGACAGGTTGCGTCCGTTCTCGCCGACATCCGTGTCGTAGCCGTTGGGAAGGGACATGATGAAGCCGTGGGCGCTCGCAGCCTTCGCGGCTTCGACGATCTCGCTTTCGCTCGCCTCTTCATTGCCGATTGCGATGTTGTGGCGGATCGTACCGGCAAACAGGAAGGGATCCTGGCCGACATAGGAAATGCGCCGGCGTAGCGACTTGAAGGTCACTTTCGAGATGTCGTGACCGTCGATCGTCACACGGCCGCTCTCCGGGTCGTAGAGACGCATGATCAGGTTGAGGATCGTCGATTTGCCGGCGCCGGACGGGCCGACCAGCGCCGTCACCTTTCCGGGTTCGAAGCTGAGGTCCATATCCTTCAGCACCTTGGGTCCGTTGCGATACGAGAACCCGACCTGCTCCAGGCGGATGAGACCGGGTCCCGCAGGCAGGTCCACCGCATCGGGCGCTTCCTTCAGCTCGATCGGATGATCGAGAATCTCGAACAGCATCCTGACGCCGACCATGTTCGCCTCGATCTGCACGCGCATGCGGGCCAACCGCTTGGCGGGTTCGTAGGTCAAGAGAAGCGCGGTCATGAACGAGACCAGCTCGCCGGGCGTGTTTCCGTTCTGGATGACCGCGATCGCGCTCAGGGCGATGGCGCCGGCGATCGCGATGCCGGCGAGCGTTTCCATCAGCGGCGATGTCGCGGCTTCGATCCGGGCGATGGCGTTGGCCCGCTGCTCGACCGAACCGATCGACCGGTCCATGTCGCGCTTCAGCATCGGCTCCAGTCCATAGGATTTCACGACCCTGAACCCGGTGGTGGCCTCCTGCACGACGCGAATGATCTCGCCGAGCGATGCCATCTCCATTTCCATGATCTTGCGGACCCTGGAAATCAGGAACCGAGTACCAGCGAGGGCGAGTGGGCCGAGGATCAGCGCGACCATCGACAGGAGTGGCTGCTGGACGATCATCACGATGACCAGCCCGACGATGGTGAGGCTGTCGCGAACGAACGACAACACGACCGTGTCGATGACGTTGCGCGCAGCCTGTGCGGCGTGCGTGACGCGCAGGAGCAGGTCCGAGGTCGCCCGGCTCTGGATGAAGGTCAGGTCGGCGCGAATGATGCGGTCGAACACCTCCCGCTGGTTGTCCGCGATGATCCGGTTTCCGGCCCGGCTGAGGAACACGGACTGGAAGTAGGTGCTGGTGCCCTTGACGATGAAGATCGCGGCGACCATGCCGGCCACCATCATGGTCTTCGCGACGTCACGATCGACCACCACGCCATTGACGATTTCGCGCATGATGTAGGCCGTCGCGGCCGTCATGCCGGCGGTCACCACCATGCCGATCATGGCGAGCGCGTACCAGTTGAGCTGTTTGCGGAAACTGTCCTTGAACAGCCGCACCAGCAAGGTGTTCTCGACTTTGAACAGACGTTGAAGAATGTCGAACAACTGTCCCGTCTCCGAAGCGAGCGGCGATGTCATCACGCATGTCGCGCCCCAGGCGGAAAACTGGAGTCTAGCGGAGACCTGCCCCATGCCATTCGCAAATCGGGGAGCGGAAGGCAACGTCTGCCGCATGGTGCCTTCCGTTTTTATGCCGACATGGGCTCGTGGAGGCCGCCTGGTTCCCTGTTTCCCCTCCGGGGCATCGGACCAACGGCAGACCGAGAGGCCATCCCGCCGTCGCCCGCCGGCTCATATTGTTTTCAAATTCGGGACTGTCCGATGTCGGGTTTGCCGCTTGGGCACGACGGATTTTTCGTGACGGGCGATTTCGACTGTCATCCATCTTGTGGAACATCCGGCGCGTGGATATGGGCTCCGGCATCGAAGATGGTGCCGACTCGAAGGGACGCTGGCTTGGCAGGCATGAGGGTCGACGACGGTGACTGACACGGTCGATATCCGTGAGGCTTTGCCGCAAGAAAAGACCACCGACGGAGATGATGGCGCAAAGGCCTCTCCGGAGGTCCCCGTCTCGCACACCGATCCTGCTCCGCGGAAAACCTGCATCCTGGTGATCGGTATGCACCGATCGGGAACGAGCGCCCTTGCCCGCCTGGTCAATCTGCTGGGTGCCGATCTCCCCCGAAATCCGCTCGGCCCGAGCATGAGCAACGCAGCAGGCCACTGGGAACCGGAACACCTCGTCGGTTGTCACGAGCGCATGCTGTCGGCCCTCGGATCGGCGTGGCACGACTGGGCGCCGCTCGACATCGATGGCCTCCCGGCAGAGCAGCGCGGTCATATCGCGAGCGAAGTGGCCGGGATCATCGCCGATGAGTTTGGAGAGAGCGCGCTGATCTGCCTCAAGGATCCCCGCATCTCTCGCTTCGCCCGCTTCTTCATCGAGGTGGTTGAAGCCGCCGGATACGACGTCGTCACCCTTGTCGCGTTGCGCAACCCGCTGGACGTGATCGAATCGCTGATCGCTCGGGATCAGGACTGGCCCGAAACCCACGGCCGCATCGACGCCGAACTGCTGTGGCTGAGCCACATGCTGAGCGCCGAAAGGGCCGTGCGCGACCGTCCGCATGCCATCGTTTCCTACGAGGCTCTGATGGAAGACCCGGCCGCAACGCTCGATCGGGCTCAAGAGCGACATGGCCTGCCCTTGCCGAGAGCAGACACGGCCGCGGCAGACGCGATGCGTGCCTTTCTGAGCCCGACATTGCGTCACCATGACGCCGGGGCGGAGCAGGTTCGCCGCGATCCTCGGACCTCCCGATGGGTCGCGGATGCCTATGACGCCTTCCGCGATCTCGAAAACGGCAGAGATGTCGCGGCCGCGCATACTGAACTCGATCGTATCGCAGGAGAATATGGGGACGCGCTTCGTCGGGGACTTGCGGCGGTGCGTCCTGACGCATCGGCGCCTGACGAGACAGGCGTGACCGGCCCCGAGGCCGATCTCATGCCAGCTACCTATGCGGCGCGGACGAGCTTCGGCGTCGTGCTGGACGTCTCGCCCGGGCCGAGCCCAGGGAATCTCGGCGCGGCCAGGAACTTGTCCGCGCCAGTTCAGGGGGGCGAAGGGATCTGGTCGGACTTCGAGTTCGAACCGCTCGAATCGGGCTGGTACCGTATCGTCGCCGAGATACAGGCCGAAGCGACCATTCGCCCGCGCATCTATGTGGCGCAGGGGCGTTCCTTTGCACGGGATCGGTCGGCCGCGCTGGCCCGGATCGCCGGCACCGACCTCTATGAGGGCCGCTTCCTGGCGCGATTGCCGTTCGACTCCGTCCGGCTCGAGGCGGCCAGCGGCATTGCGCCTGTTCGATGGACGTCAGCCACCATCGGCCGGCTGGGGCTCCGCCAACGCTTCTCGGGCCTGATCGCGTCTTCGCTGCGCAAGGCGGCGTGGCGCCCCACATCCTTCGTTTCGATGTGGAAGGCCTATCCCAGGCTGAAGCGATCGCGAGATTTTATCGACCTGTCCCGCTTCTGGCCGGATGGGGAGAAATCTGGCGCCTACGATGCCTGGATCGAGCGATACGACTATGATGACGACTTCGATCGCGCTCGACTGGCCGCTCGCGTCGCCGCTCTTCCGTCAAGACCGCGGATCAGCGTCGTCATGCCGGTCTACGACACGCAGCCGGAGCTTCTGGACGAGGCCATCCGGTCGGTCGTCGATCAGGTCTACCCGGATTGGGAACTCTGCATCGCCAACGACGGCTCTCGTGCGCCTCATGTCCGCCCGCAGCTCGACCGCTGGGCCGCGCGGGACCAGCGCATCAAGGTCGTGCACCAGACGGAGAACGGCCACATCTCCCATGCCACGAACGCGGCTTTCGCGCTTGCCGCGGGTGAATGGGTCGCTCTTCTCGACCACGACGATCTCTTTGCACCGAATGCTCTCGCCGAGGTCGTGCTGGCGCTCGATGCGCATCCCGATGCGGCGCTCGTCTACAGCGACGAAGACAAGGTCGATGAAAAGGGGCGACGCTTCGATCCGCATTTCAAGCCGGACTATTCGCCCGAACTGCTGCGTTCGATGAACTATTTCAATCATCTCACGGTTCACCGCGCCGACCTCGTTCGTGCCGTCGGAGGCTGGCGCCCGGGTTTCGAAGGCAGCCAGGACTACGACATTGCGCTGCGGATCCTCGAACGTGTCGCTCCCGCCCAGGTGGTCCATGTACCGAAGGTTCTATACCATTGGCGGGCCATCGCCGGATCGACCGCGCTTTCTGGAACCGAAAAGAGCTACGCCAGCAAAGCCGGCTTGCGCGCGCTCGTCGAACATCTGGCGCGGACCGGACAGGATGCGCGTGCGGTCGAGGTTGCGGCGCAGGGTTGCTTCCGCGTGCAGCACACGATCCGGCAGCCGGAGCCTCTCGTCAGCCTGATCATCCCGACGCGCGACCGCGTCGATCTCCTCCGGGTGGCCGTCGAGTCGATCCTGCAGAAGACGACATACCGGAACTTCGAGATTATCGTCATGGACAACGACTCGCAGCAGGCGGAAACCTTCGCCTTCTTCGACGAGATCAAGCGCCATGCGAACGTTCGCGTGATCGCCTATCCCCATCCGTTCAACTACTCGGCCATCAACAACGAGGCCGTGCGGCATGCGCGCGGCGCGATCATCGGCCTGATCAACAACGACATCGAGGTCATTACGCCGGACTGGCTGGGCGAAATGGTCTCGTGGGCACAGCTTGAACGGGTCGGCTGTGTCGGAGCCATGCTCTACTACCCGAACGACACCATCCAGCACGCCGGTGTGATTGTGGGCCTAGGCGGTGTGGCCGGCCATTCGCACAAGCATTGGCGCCGGGGCGAAAGTGGCTATTTTTCGCGCGCGAAGGTCGTCCAGAACCTGTCGGCTGTGACTGGCGCCTGCCTCCTCGTTCGTCGCGTCATATTCGACGAGGTGGGAGGGCTCGACGAAATCCGGTTCAAGGTCGCGTTCAACGATGTCGACTTCTGCCTTCGGGTCCGGGCCGCAGGCTACGAAAACGTCTGGACGCCCTTCGCTGAGCTCTATCATCACGAGAGCCCGTCGCGCGGCGCGGACGTCACGCCGGAGAAGCGCGCCCGATTCGATCGTGAGATACGGGCGATGAAAGAGTTATGGGGCCCCGAACTGGCGGCCGATCCCTATTATTCTCCCAACCTGACGACCCACGCCGAGGATTTCAGCATCGCGAAGTGAACGCGAATGCCGCGTTGCATTCGCGTGGGTCCAAGCCTAATCACGATGGCGTTGGATCACCCCCACCGGGTCGTCAGGAAAGTGCAGGTTCCGCTTGTTTGGCACCCTTGGAAACAACACCTTCCCGGCGAGCCGCCTCGGCCGAATTGCCCGGTTTGCGGCAGTGGGAATCGCCGCGACGTCATCGCATGCGCTGACGACCATCGTCCTGGTGAGCTTCCTGGCGGGAAATCCGACACTGGCGATGGTCATCGGCACCGTTGTCGGGGTGGCGACATCCTATCTCGGCAACGCCTTGTGGACGTTTGGCGCGACGGGCCGTCACGTCGACCATCTTCCGCGTTTCCTTCTCGTCTACGGGGTCATCATGTCCTTCAATGCGCTGACGATGTTCCTCCTCGAGCAGATTGTCGGTCTCAACTACCTCATTCCCCTGGCAATCGCTTTGACCATATCGCCCGCGTTGACCTTCATTCTGAACGAGAGATACGTCTTTCGAGGCTCGCTCCGATAGTTCTCGTCTCCGCGACGAAGACGTCTGCCATTTCGCTGGGGATCAGCGCAAAGTCGCGATTGTTGTTCAACACGACGAACAGCCCGCCAAGGGCGACCGCGGCATTCTGGACGAGGACGATCATCAGGATGCCCGCAACGGTCGTGGCCCAGCCCGGCGTTGCCAGGCCTGCAAGTTTCATGATCACGGCGACCGCCGTTGCAAGGGCTGACAGGCCGAACATGCCGGCCGAGAAGAGCAGGATGCGCGTGAACGTTCGCTCGCTGAAGACCGCCACCGAACTCAATCCGTGAACCACCAAAGACACGAGGTTCATCTTCGAAAGGCCGGCAAATCGATGCCCGCGGTCTGCGGCGACACGAATGATGGGGCATCGCGAACGGAGCATCGTGGCCGGCACGTGCAGCAGCAACTCGTGCATTGCCGTGAGGCGACGCGCCACCGCGCGGTCCATCGCACTGAAGTTGCCGAAGGTAATCTGTGTTCCGGTGAGGAGCGAGAAGATCTGGCGGTAGAGACGATAGAACAGGGTGAAGCGCAACCCTTCGCTGCGGCGCCCTCGCTCGGCGACGACGATGCTGCCGGCGTTGACCCTCAGTGCCCGCAGAAGCAAGGGCACGTCCTGTGGCCGATCCTCGCCATCGCCATCCATGATGACGATGGCCTCGGCCGGCGTCCGCACGGCGTGGCAAAGCCCGATCGCGATCGCTCGCTGATGTCCGACGTTGCGGACCAGGCGCACGAGCGTTCCCTCAATGCCCGTTTCGGCCAGGGCTTCTGCGAACCCCGTATCCGCTTCGGTGGACCCGTCGTCGACCACGAGGAGATGAACCGGCCCGGTTTCGTCGGCGAGTGATCGCGCAAGCTCCGCAATCAGGATCCGCAGCGAGTCCCAGTCGTTGAAGACGGGGACCACGATCGCGATGCCCGCGCCTGCCTTCTGGCTGGCTTCTGCATTGATGTTCATCACACCCCCACCCCACCTGTTTCGTTTAGAGCAGACGTCGTTTCGATCGCCATGGCACTCCCCCGGAAGGTGAATGCGTCTGGACTGCCCCGGTGGAGCCGCACGCTCCATGTCCGGCGCGCAGGGCGGCGTATCGGATCAATCCGCCGGAACATCGGTGTGTGCACCCAGGGGGCAGAGCGTCGCGCCGTCCGAAAGCACGGCATGGGCTTGGTACGCCGCGATCGGATCGGCATTGGCTGCATACCCGCGCCAACCCGGGCGGCTACCGGCAAGGTGCGGATGAACGGCCCCCACATCCTCACGCGGCAATCCGCTCCGCGCCAGCGAGCGGATGATTCCGTCATCATCGAGGAGGACCACCCATTCGGGAACCCGGCGCGCCGCCGCGTCCCATGCCCAACCTTGGACATAGGTTGCGTTGGCAAGCCGCCCGAGGTCGCTGGCCGCGTCGAAGAAGCCCATACAGCGATCGGCTGGCGCGTTTCGAAAAAGCCCGGCGGCGGGGCGACCGATCCACCACGGTTGAGGCCGCGCGTAGACCGACCAGCCGCGAACCGCCAGGCCACGAGCGACCGATTTCAGAGTGCCGGCCGCCGGGAAGATCGTCGTCGTCAGCATCTGTTCGTCATCGACGCCGTTGATGAGGGCGAGGACCGCGGTCCAGTGTCCGTCGGCATGGTCCCTGCTCCAGCGCGCGAGGCCGACCTGCGAGGGGAGCAAGAGGAGACTGACGAGGAGGGCGAGCGCCGAAAGTCCCGACGCATGGAGGCGAGCCCAGTGGCCGAACAAAGCTGCGAAAAGCAAGGTCAGGCCATTCCAGAACAGAACCTGTACGATCGCGTAGCGGGGCGCTTGCGACTGGTAAACGCCGAAGTCGAGCCGCGAGAGCGCCGTCATCATGGCTGCCCCCAGCGTAAACAAGAGCACGAGGGCCGCGAATTGCGCCAGCCGTCCGTGCTGCCGGCGATGGCCAATGCCGACCATGACAAGTCCAGCGATCGCAGCCATGCACGCCAGACTCGATGCGACGAGTGCGATGGCTCGGGCGATCGGTTCCGCGACCACCGTGCGCATGAGGGCCAGCACAGGCGCGGAAAAATAGTAGACGAGGTACTCGGCGACTTCCAGAGGCCGCCCCAGCGCGTGCAGCGGGTTGGTGTGGTTATCAAGTGTCCGCGTGTTGTAGAAGATCGCATATATCGTGATGTTTACGAGAAAGGCCGCGACCAGGACGGTCAGCGCCTTGCGTGGCCAGCGCCGGCTGACGGCCAGAAGGATCGCGGCAATCCAGCCGACCGCGCCATAGGCGAATGAAAAGGTCGCAATCGTCATCAGGACGCACGCCGAGACGACATGCCCGAGACGATGTTCCACGGCATCGTCCGCGTGGTCCGCGACGCTCACGAGCGATCGGAATGCGAGGAGTGTGAACCCAGCCGACATGTACATGTGGATCTGCTTCGGCCAGATCAGGTTCTCATGATGGATCAGCCAGAACATGTTGGCAAAGAACAGTGCCGACACCATCACGAGGGTTACCGTGGAGCGCGTCGCGTGGCGCCGGTACTCGTCGATGAGAAGGACTGCGATCAGCGCGTTGAAGAGCAGGATCCCGGCGACGAGGGAAACGCCCTGCGCGCGAAACAGGACGCTGTCGGCCAGGAACAGCGGCATGACGGCGAACGGAAGATGCTCGTTGTCACGGAACAGGAAAAAGTTGCTCTTCGGTCTTTCGAAATAGACGTTGTGAAGCGACGCCATGTCCCAGAAGGGGAAGACATGCATGTCGCGAAAGGCGACTTGCACCGACAGCGCCACGGTCACGGCGCTTCCAACGACCGCGATGACGAGGATGCCGATTCGCAACAGGGTCCAGATCGACATGGATGCGCCGTCCCGTCCGAGAAGCCTCGAGAGGACGGCTCGCCAGTCGGCGGCCGTGCGCGGAACAATGGACGTGACTTTCATGGGCCGCACCTGCCTGTCCGCGAAAACGGAAGTGGATTGCCGTGGTGCGGCGCCACGGACAGGATCCTGGCAACGGGCTCAGCCCAGGAGGTCGCGGACATAGGCGCCATACTGGCTCTTGTTGAACAATCGTCCGCGCGCGGCGAGCTGATCGGCATCGATCCAGCCGGCGTGATAGGCAATCTCGTCCGGTGAGCCCACCTGGAGACCTTGCCGCTCGGTGATGGTACGCACGAAATTGCCCGCGTCGAGGAGACTGTCGTGGGTTCCGGTGTCGAGCCAGGCAAAGCCGCGGCCCATCTTCTCCACCCTCAGAGAGCCTTCGGCGCGGTAGAGCTCGAGGAGATCGACGATCTCCAGTTCGCCGCGCGGAGACGGCTTCACCTGCTCGGCGAGATCGGGCGCGCGGCCATCGAGGAAATAGAGGCCGGTCACGGCGTAGCGGGAGGGAGGAGCCTGCGGCTTCTCGACGATCGCGCGCACATGGCCGTTCTCGTCGAAGTCCACCACGCCATAGCGCTCGGGATCGACGACATGATAGCCGAACACCGTCCCGCCATGCGGCCTCTCCCTGGCCGCGGCCAGCATGTCGGGCAGGCCGTGGCCGAAGAAGATGTTGTCGCCGAGCACCATGGCCGATGGAGCGCCGCCGAGGAAATTCCGCGTGAGCAGATAGGCCTGGGCCAGCCCGTCGGGCGAATGCTGGACGACATAGGTGAACGAGAGACCCCATTGGTCGCCGTCGCCGAGAAGGCGTTTGAACTGCGGCTGGTCCTCCGGCGTGGTGATGATCGCGATCTCGCGAATGCCGGCAAGCATCAGGATCGAGAGCGGATAATAGATCATCGGCTTGTCGTAGACCGGCAGAAGCTGCTTCGATACGGCCATGGTGACGGGCCAGAGGCGTGTCCCCGATCCGCCTGCGAGAATGATCCCCTTCCTGTTCATCCGGCCCCTCTCAGGTCGTCGACGATGTCTGTCAGGCCCTTGCGCCAGTCCGGTCGTTCGAGGCCGAAGGCCGTGGCGAAGCTCCCGCAGTTGAGGCGAGAATTCAGCGGACGCTGCGCCGGTGTCGGATAGGCGTGGGTCTCGATGTCCTCGACCAGGCAAGGCAGGCCGGCGGCGTCCATGATGGCACGGGCAAAGTCGGCCCAGCTCGTGTCGGGCGTGCCGGCGAAATGATGCGTGCCGCCATCGGCCCCCGCCAGCATGGTTCGGGCCGCGGAAAAGAGGGCGTCGGCGATGGCTGCGGCCGGTGTCGGTGCGCCGATCTGGTCGGCGACCACCTTGACCGTTTCCCGCTCGCGGCCCAGTCGCAGCATCGTCTTGACGAAATTCGCGCCATGCGCGGACACGATCCAGCTGGTGCGCAAAATGAGGTGCCGGGCTCCGCTTGCGCGGATTGCGGTCTCCCCCGCGAGCTTCGACCGGCCATAGGCGCCGAGCGGCGCGGGCCGGTCGGTGGGATGGTGAGCGCGGGTGCCTGCGCCCGCGAACACGTAGTCGGTCGAAAGATGCAGCAAAGGCAGGCCGCGCTCGGCGCAGGCACGGGCCATCGCGCCCGGCGCTGTCCCGTTCACGATCGTGGCGCGCGGCTCCTCGGCCTCGGCGCGGTCCACCGCCGTCCAGGCGGCCGCGTTGATGACGGCATCGACCGGTGTCGACAGGATCGCGGCGGCGCAGCGTTCGGGAGCTTCGAGATCCGCCTGGTTTCGATCGAGGAACGCGGCCTCGACGCCCGGCGGGCAGCGCCGCGCGAGTTCGCGCGCCACCTGGCCGGTCTGTCCGAAGACGAGCAGTCTCATGCCTTGATGCCCATCCGTTCGCCGACGCCCTTGCGGTCCTGCAAGGGACGCCACCAGGCTTCGTTGTCGAGATACCATTGCACCGTGCGCTCCAGCCCCTCCTCGACGGTGACCGACGGCCGCCAGCCGAGTTCGTCGCGGATGCGGCCCGGGTCGATGGCATAGCGGGCATCGTGGCCCGGCCTGTCCGCAACGAAGCTGATCTGGTCGGCATAGGAGCCGTCGGCCTTCGGTCTCCGGCGATCGAGAACCGCGCAGATCGTCCGGACGAGGTCGATGTTGCGCCGCTCGTTGCCACCGCCGATGTTGTAGCTGCGGCCGGTGCGCCCTTTCTCGAGAACGAGAAGCAGTGCTTCGGCATGATCCTCGACGTAAAGCCAGTCGCGCACGTTCTCGCCGGTGCCGTAAACCGGGATCGGCTTGCCGGCGATCGCGTTCAGGATCACCACCGGAACCAGCTTTTCGGGGAAATGGTAGGGGCCGTAATTGTTCGAGCAATTGGTCAGGACGACCGGCAGCCCGTAGGTCTCGAACCAGGCACGCACCAGCATGTCGGACGCGGCCTTGGACGCCGAATAGGGCGAGCGGGGGTCATAGGCCGTCGCCTCGGTGAACCGGATCTGCGGATCGGCGGGCAGGGAACCGTACACCTCGTCGGTCGAGACATGGTGGAATCGGAACCCGTCCGGCGAGCCGCAGCGTATCCAGTAGCTGCGCGCGGCCTCGAGCATGTTGAAGGTGCCGTTGACATTGGTCTCGATGAAATCAGCCGGGCCGTCGATCGACCGGTCCACATGCGATTCCGCTGCAAGATGCATGACGGCGTCGGGCTGGTGGCGTTCGAAGATGGTATCGATGGCGGACCGGTCGCGGATGTCCGCGTGTTCGAAGGCGTAGAGCGTGTTGTTGGAGACCGTGGCGACGTTCTCCAGCGAGGCGGCATAGGTCAGGGCGTCGAGGTTCACGACCGCGTGCCCTTTCGCTACCGCGAGCCGGACCACGGCCGAGCCGATGAAGCCGGCGCCGCCCGTCACCAGGATCTTCATGCGTTGTCACCGAAAACGAAGGGGCTTTGGAACCCGGCGAAGGCTGGCGCATCCGCATCCTTGGCCGAAAGGACCGGAGCGCCTTCCAATGGCCAGTCTATGTCGAGGCTGTCCCAGCGCACCGAGCCGTCGCAGGCCGGCGCGTAGTAGTCGGAGCACTTGTACTGGACTTCGCTGCGTGGCAGCAGCGTGACGAAGCCGTGCAGGAAGCCTTTGGGGATGAAGAATTGCCGGCCGTTCTCGGGCGTCAGTTCGATGCCCGACCAGCGCCCATAGGTCGGCGATCCCCGACGGATGTCGACCGCGACGTCGAAGATCGCGCCCCGCGTGCATCGAACCAGCTTGTCCTGGGCATGCGGCGGGGCCTGGAAGTGCAATCCCCGCAAGGTCCCGGACTGGATCGACATCGAGGCGTTGTCCTGAACGAAGTCGACGCCGATGCCGGCATCGTCGAAGTGTCGCCGGTTCCAGGTCTCCTCGAAGTAACCTCGTTCGTCCGAGAACCTGCGCGGCTCCAGAACGACTAGGCCGACAGGATCCATCTCGTCCACTCCCAGGGTGCGTCGTCATCCGGCTTCGCATGGCACTCGTGAATATCTGAGACGAGCGGCTTGGTTGCTCAGGACGACTTACCCGTCCGCGCGCCAAAGACAAGACACATCGCCTGGTCCGTGGCCACAATCTTTCGCAGCCCGCCCGAACGCGGGCCTTCCGCCCTCTGGCGAGGGGTGCGGCCGACCCATTGGCCGTGCGCGGCGTACGACCGCGGCGACGTGTGCGTCACGAATGGGCGAAGATGTCCTCTTCGTCCCAGCCCATCAGGTCGAGCCTGGCTCGCGTCGGCAGGAAGTCGAAGCAGGCCTTCGCCACGGCCTCGCGCCCGTCGCGGACGAGCCGCGCCGTCAGGGCTTCGCGCAGCCGGTGCAGGTGCAGCACGTCGGAGGCCGCGTATTCGAGCTGCTCGGGCGAAAGGATTTCCGCGGCCCAGTCGGACGACTGCTGCTGCTTGGACAGGCTGATGCCGAGGAATTCCTGGCAGACGTCCTTCAGCCCATGGCGGTCGGTGTAGGTGCGGGTCAGGCGCGAGGCGATCTTGGTGCAGAACACCGGCTGCGGCATGGCCCCGAGGTTGTGGAAGAGCACGGCGAGATCGAACCGGCCGAAATGGAAGATCTTGGTGATGCTCGCGTCTTCGATCAGCTTGACCAGGTTCGGCGCGTCGGTCTGGCCGCGGTCGATCTGGATGACGTCGGCCGAGCCGTCGC
Organism: Aquibium carbonis; assembly: GCF_003970795.1. Lineage (GTDB taxonomy): Bacteria > Pseudomonadota > Alphaproteobacteria > Rhizobiales > Rhizobiaceae > Aquibium > Aquibium carbonis. Next base: position 19,442 of record NZ_RWKW01000038.1, read on the forward strand.
CCGGAGAAATCTGCACGACGCAGAGCCGGTCGCGATGCGGCTTCAGGCCCAGTGTCTCGGTGTCGATGGCGACCGCCTCGACATCGTAGTGCGATAGGTCGGGCAGATCTTGTCTGTGAAAACGGATGGTCATGGTGTTCTCCTCACGCTGCCAGTGCGCCGAGGATGCGCGCCCACGATCGCTGGCCCTTCTGGAAGGATGACAGTTCATATTTTTCGTTCGGCGAATGGGCGCGGTCATCCGGCAGGCCGAAGCCGACCAGCAGCGAGTCCATGCCGAGCATCGACTGGAAATCGCCGACGATGGGAATCGAGCCGCCCATGGCGACCATCACCGGCGCTTTCGGCCACTCCGCGGCGAGCGCCGCCTTGCCCTTTGCCAGCAGCGGCGAGTCATAGGGCAACTGGATCGCCGGCGAGCCGCCATGCTCCTGGAAGGAAACGGAACAATCGGCCGGGATGCGGGCGCGCACGAAGTCGCGGAATGCGGCGCGAAGAGCCTCGGGGTTCTGGCGATGGACGAGCCGGAACGAGACCTTTGCGGAGGCTTGCGCGGCGATCACGGTCTTGAAGCCCTTGCCCGCATACCCGCCCGAGATGCCGTTCACCTCCACCGTCGGCCGCGCCCAGGTCAGTTCCAGCACCGAGCGACCCTTCTCGCCAGCGGGGATCGCCAGCCCGATCTCTGCGAGGAAGGTGTCGGCCGTTCGCCCGAGCTTGTCCCAGCTGGCCAGAACATCCCGGGGCGTTTCGTCGACGCCGTCGTAGAAGCCGGGAATGGTCACACGGCCGTCGGCATCGTGCAGGTCGGCCAGCACGCGCGACAGGATGTGGATCGGGTTGGCCGCCGCACCGCCGTAGAGCCCCGAATGCAGGTCGCGGTTCGCCGCATGGACGACGATCTCCTCGCCGACCAGCCCGCGCAGGCCTGTGCAGATCGCCGGCGTCTCGTGATCGAGCATGCCGGTGTCGCAGACCAGCGCGAAGTCCGCCTTCAGTTCCGCCGCGTTGGCTGCGAGGAAGGGCTTCAGCGAAGGCGAGCCCGATTCTTCTTCGCCCTCGAACAGGATCGTCAGCGCGCAGGGCAGGGCGCCGGTGGCCGCCTTCCAGGCGCGACAGGCCTCGACGAACGTCATCAGCTGGCCCTTGTCGTCCGCAGCGCCGCGTCCGGATATGACCTTGCGCCCGGACGTGCCGGTCTTGATCTTCGGCGTGAAGGGATCGTTTTCCCACAGTTCCAGGGGGTCGACCGGCTGTACGTCGTAGTGTCCGTAGAACAGGTAGTGCGGTGCGTCGGCCGACGGGCCCGCATGATGCGCCACCACCATCGGATGGCCGGTCGTGTCCCGCACGCTGGCCGTGAAACCGATCGAGGTCAGGTCCTTCACCAGCCATTCCGCGGCGCGGCGGCAGTCGGCGGTATAGGCCGGATCGGTCGAGATCGACGGAATCCGCATCAGCTCGAACAGCCGGTCGAGACTGGCGTCGAGGCCGGAATCGAGAGTGGAGAGAACGGAAGCGGGAACGGACATGCTGGAAAACTCGCGGATGCGCTACGGGAAGGAAGCACAAGCCTAACGCATGGGTGATCGAAAGGGGAGGGGGTGCCGGCCGCGACCCGAGAACAGGCCCGACTTTTCGAGGAACGTATTCATGGGCCAACACGATGACAGGCGAGCATGGTGCGCGCCGTGGCCGTCATGAGGGGCTGCAGAAACGAAAATCGGCCACCGTGGTGGAGGGGGGATACCACGGTGGCCGTACTTTAATTCGCGGCGGCCCGGAGAGGGGGGGATGAGGCCGCCGCTTTGTTCGGCGAGGCGGGGGACGGGCCTTTGACCGAACTCGGAAACAACTTCCGATGACTGGAAAATTGGATTTCGATCGTGGCGTTTCAAGGGCGTGGAGATTACATCTTCGTAACGAACCCGTGAAGGCTGGAGCCCTTGGCGCGCCGGGCTTTCGGGGCTTGGAGGTGTCGCCCACGCGCGCGTGCCCGGGCCTTTCGTGATGGACGGAGCCACGGCCTGCGCCCATCGTGGCGGTGCCGGTCGCAAGATGCGCGTCACAGCCTGGCGGGAGCGCGAGGCGCGGCGTCGTTTGGCGTGGATTTCGACGCCGTCCCGCGCTAAGCCTCTCCCCCATGAAAAAGGGTGATCACCTCTTCCTCGTCGACGGCTCGGGTTACATTTTCCGGGCTTACCACGCGCTGCCGCCGCTGACGCGCAAGTCCGACGGGCTGCCGGTCGGCGCGGTTTCGGGCTTCTGCAACATGTTGTGGAAGCTGATGGTGAGTGCCCGCGACACCGATGTCGGCGTGGTGCCGACCCATTTCGCCGTCATCTTCGACTATTCCTCCAAGACCTTCCGCAACGAGCTCTATCCCGAGTACAAGGCCAACCGCTCGGCGCCGCCGGAAGACCTCGTGCCGCAGTTCGGGCTGATCCGGCAGGCGACACGCGCCTTCGACCTGCCCTGCATCGAGATGGAAGGCTTCGAGGCCGACGACATCATCGCCACCTATGCGCGGCTCGCCTGCGAGGCCGGAGCCGACACCACCATCATCTCCTCCGACAAGGACCTGATGCAGCTCGTCGGTGAGACGGTATCCATGTACGACCCGATGAAGGACCGCGAGATCAGGGTTCCCGAGGTCATCGAGAAATGGGGCGTGCCGCCTGAAAAGATGATCGACCTGCAGGCATTGACCGGCGATTCCGTCGACAACGTGCCGGGCGTCCCGGGCATCGGCCCCAAGACCGCCGCGCAGCTTCTCGAACAGTTCGGCGATCTCGACACGCTGCTCGCCCGGGCGTCGGAGATCAAGCAGAACAAGCGTCGCGAAAGCATCATCGAGAACGCCGACAAGGCGCGCATTTCCCGCGAACTCGTGCGGTTGCGCGACGACGTGCCGCTCGTCGACGGGCTCGATGTGCTGACCTTGCAGCCGCCCAACGGGCCGAAGCTGATCGGCTTCCTCAAGGCGATGGAGTTCACCTCGCTGACCCGCCGCGTGGCGGAGGCGACGGGCGCGGATGCGGCAGTCATCGATCCGGCCGACATCGTCGTGGAGCGCGGCGAAGAGGCTCACGGTCCGGATGTCGGAGCTGGTGAACAGGTTCCCACAAGCGATCTGGCAGGCAAGGGCGCAGGCAGCGCCGGACCAGTCGCGAGCAAGGGGGCATCCGCTGCGGCTATGGCAGGCACACCGACCCCGGCCAACCTCGTGGCGACCCGTGCCGCCGAGGCCCTCGCGGCGTCGATCGACCGCACCGCCTATGTCACGATCCGCGATCTCGACACGCTGAACGAGTGGCTGGCCGATGCGCGCGAGACGGGCGTCCTGTCGATCGACACCGAGACGACGTCGCTCTACCCGATGGAGGCCGAGCTCGTCGGCTTTTCCATCGCAACCCGCCCCGGCAAGGCGGCCTACGTGCCGCTCGCCCACCGCAACGGCACCGGCGACCTGCTCGGCGGCGGCGAACTGCTGCCCGGCCAGATCCCGTTCGCTGAAGCGCTGGCGGTGCTGAAGCCCGTCTTGGCCGACCGGTCGGTGCTCAAGATCGGCCAGAACATCAAGTACGACTGGGTGCTGCTCGACCGGCTCGGCCTCACCATGGCGCCGCTCGACGACACGATGCTGATCTCCTACGTGCTCGACGGCGGTTCCTCGAGCGGCAACACCGGCGGCCACGGCATGGACCGCCTGGCGGAGCGGTGGCTCGGCCACACCTGCATCGCCTACAAGGATGTCGCGGGAAGTGGTAAGTCGCAGGTTACCTTCGACATGGTCGACATCGAGCGTGCCACCGCCTACGCGGCGGAGGACGCCGACGTCACGCTCAGGCTCTGGCGGCTGCTCAAGCCGCGCCTCGTCGCCGATGGGCTGACCTCCGTCTACGAACGGCTGGAGCGGCCGCTGATCGACGTCCTTGGCCGCATGGAGCGGCGCGGCATCGCCGTCGACCGGCAGATCCTGTCGCGACTGTCCGGCGATTTCGCGCAGGCCGCGGCGGCGCTCGAGGACGACATCTACCAATTGGCCGGCGAACGCTTCAACATCGGATCGCCCAAGCAGCTGGGCGACATCCTGTTCGGCAAGATGGGGCTCGCCGGCGCCACAAAGACCGCGACCGGGCAATGGTCGACATCCGCGCGGATCCTGGAGGACCTCGCTGCCGAGGGTCACGACCTGCCGCGCCGGATCGTCGACTGGCGCCAGCTCACCAAGCTCAAATCCACCTACACCGACGCGCTGCCGGGCTTCATCAATCGCGACACCAGGCGCGTCCACACCTGCTATTCGATGGCCTCGACCTCGACGGGCCGGCTTTCGTCCTCCGAGCCGAACCTGCAGAACATCCCGATCCGCACCACCGAAGGCCGCAAGATCCGCACCGCCTTCGTCGCCGAGCCGGGCCGCAAGCTGATCTCGGCCGACTACTCCCAGATCGAGTTGCGCGTGCTCGCCCACGTCGCCGACATCCCGCAACTGCGCCAGGCCTTCGCCGACGGCATCGACATCCATGCCATGACGGCATCGGAAATGTTCGGCGTGCCGGTCGAGGGCATGCCGGGCGAGGTGCGCCGTCGCGCCAAGGCGATCAACTTCGGCATCATCTACGGTATCTCGGCCTTCGGCCTGGCCAACCAGCTCTCGATCCCGCGCGAGGAGGCAGGCGCCTACATCAAGAAGTATTTCGAGCGTTTTCCAGGTATCCGCGACTATATGGACGAGACCAAGGCGACCGCGCGTGACAAGGGCTATGTGGAGACCATCTTCGGCCGCCGCGCGCACTACCCCGAGATCCGGGCGTCCAACCCGCAGGTGCGGGCCTTCAACGAGCGCGCAGCCATCAACGCGCCGATCCAGGGTTCGGCCGCCGACGTCATTCGCCGCGCCATGGTGCGGATGGAGGCCGAGCTGGAGAAGGCGGGGCTTTCGGACGTCGAGATGCTGCTCCAGGTGCACGACGAACTGATCTTCGAGGCGCCCGAGAGCCTGGTCGACAAGGCCATCCCGCTGATCCGCTCCGTGATGGAGAACGCGGCGATGCCAGCCGTCGCCATGCGCGTGCCCCTCCACGTCGACGCCCGCGCCGCCGACAACTGGGACGAAGCGCATTGAGAACGCCGGCGGTCATGGGGCCGCCGGCTTGGTTTGCATATCCGCAATGGATCGTCGGCGGTCAGCTCGCGGCTGCGGCCTCCAGCGTCGCGATGTCGATTTTCCTCATGCGCATCAGCGCCGGCCACACCTTGGCTGCTTGCGGGCCGGTCAGCAGCTCGACCGAGCGTTTCGGCACGATCTGCCAGGACAGGCCGAAGCGGTCCTTCAGCCAGCCGCACTGGCTCTCCGCGCCGCCATCGGCGGTCAGAGCCTCCCACAACTGGTCGGTCTCGGCCTGGTCCTGTGTCGAGACGGAGATCGACACGGCCTCGTCGAGCGTGAAGTGTGGCCCGCCGTTCAGGGCCTGATAGGGCGTACCGGCAAGCGTGAACTCGACCATCAGCACCTTCCCCGGCTCGGCCATGTCCTGGCCATCCGGATAGCGGCCGACCCGGTCGATGCGGCTGCCGGGCAGGAGCGAGCAGTAGAACTCGGCTGCCGGCAGCGCCTGGTCGTCGAACCACAGGCAGGTGCGCACCTTCGGGGTGTTGGCCATGCCGTCCTCCTCAGCCGACGCGCTTCGACCCTTCGATGATCAGCATCCACGGCGTGCCGAAGCGGTCGACGAACATGGCAAAGCGGTCGGCCCAGAAGGTTTCTGCCGGCGCCATCATCACCCGTTCGGCATCCTTCGACAGGATCGCGTAGATGCGGTCGAATTCGTCCATCGAGGTCGGTGTGATGGAAACCGAGAAACCCTGCGGCTTGGAGTACCACTCCTCGGGCGCATCGGATGCCATCACCGTGGCGCTGCCGAGTCGTATCGACATGTTCATCACCAGATGGTCGCCGCCCGGCATCCGATCCTCCGGCGAGGGCGCGTCGGCATTGGTGAAGACGCCGAGGACGGTCCCGCCCAGCGTCTCGGCATAGAGGGTCATCGCCTCGCGGCAATTGCCCTTGAAGTTCAAGTAGATCGTCGGTTCCATGGGTCGTTCTCCCGGTTTCAGAGTGTCTTTGCCAGTTCCTCGAGCTGGTCGGCGGCCTTGCCCCAGCCCTCGTGGAACCCCATTGCCTCGTGTTCCTTCATCGTCTCCGCGCTCCAGTGCATGGCGCGGGCGGTGTAGTTGGTCCGGCTGTCGCCCCTATCCTCGAACGTCACGTCGCCGACCATGAAGGGCCTGCCTGACGGCACCCATCCCGGCAGGAAGGCGTCGGTGAAGACCAGCCGCTTGCCGGGGACGATTTCCAGATAGACGCCGATGTTCTCGAAGCGCTCCCCGTCGGGACCGTTCATCACGTTGAAGCTTTCGCCGCCGGGCCTCAGGTCCACCCGGCTGTCGGTGACGTACCAGGGCTTGGGGCAGAACCACTGGTTCAGGAGTTCAGGTTCGGTCCAGCAGCGCCAAAGCGCGGCGGCAGGTGCGTCGATGACCCGTTGCAGGGTGAGGACGTGTTCGGGCTGGGGGGTGGTCATGCTGATGCTCCCATGATGCTTCTGGATGCCGAAGCGGATTCCGGTCGGCCTTCGGCGTGAAAGAGGCTCTCGATGTAGCGCCGAAGATGATCGATCGCCTCGACGGCGTGACGCGCATCGCCGCTCGCCTTTGCAAGGATGAAGCCACCCTGAATCACGGCCTGCGTGTGCAGCGCCAGGCTCTCGGCGGTCCACCCCGCGTCGATGCCCTGCGCGTCCATTGCCGCCTGGATGTCGGGGACCAGCGTTTCGGCATGGCCATGGATGCTGGCCCAGCACGCGTCGCGGATGTCCGGGCTGGTCTCGTAGGCTTCCTGCGCCATGGTGCCGACGAGACAGGTGAATTCGGGCAGTGTCCCCCGGATCAGCTGCCGCCGCAGGTCGACATAGGCCAGCAGCCGGTCGAGCGGATCCTCATGCCGGTGGTAATCCGAGCCCGCGAAAAGCGCACCGGTCACTTCAGACCAGTGCCCGGCGGACGCCACGGCCAGATCGTCCTTGGACGCGAAATGGTGGAAGAAGGATCCCTTTGATAGCCCCGCCGCCTGGCAGATGTCGTCGACCGTGGTTGCCGCGTAGCCCTTGGCTCGGATGACGCCAAGGGCGGCGTCGAGCAGCCGCGTGCGGGTTTGTGGGTTGGCGGGCCTTGCCAAATCGGGTGCTCCAAAAGGTTGATTACCGAGATATATACCAACCAGTTGGTATATTATCAAGGGCGATGTTCTGCCCTGTTTGTCTGGCCGCCGGAGGCCGACGCTGTCGACGCCGCATGCGCGTGGGCCGCTTGCAATCCCCGGATCTGGCCGCGTTTACGCAGTCCTTGCTGCGGCGGCTGGTCGTGGCTGCGCATGCTGTTTCCGTTCGCCTTTCCGGCTTCGCGTTAACCAGTTGTTAACCATCGGGGCCCCAATCCTTAACGCAGAAGTAAGGAATCGACTCGGTGACCAGTGCCGCCCCCATCGACAAGAAAGCGATCCGTTTTCGCGCCCGCTCCTTCGTGGCTTTCGCATTGGCGCCCGAGGCGCCGCTCGGCGAATGGATCGAGGGTCTGGACCGCTGGATCGAGAACTCGCCCGGCTTCTTCACCGGGCGGCCCGTGGTCCTCGATCTCGGCGCCCTGAAGCCGGCCGCAGACGATGTGGCCGGTCTGGTTGCCGCGCTCGCCGCCCGCAACATCCGTGTCTATGCGATCGAGGGCATGGAGGCCGAAGCCGCGACCATCGACTTGCCGCCCCTGCTGACGGGAGCGCGCGAAGCCACCCTTGACGGACTGCTCGCCCGAGGCGCCGCGCCGACGGCGGAAGCTGCCCCGGTCGCAGACATCAAACCGGTCGTCGCACGGTCCGGCCAGACTTTGACGATCGACACGCCGGTACGCTCCGGCTCGTCCATCGTCCACATGGAGGGCGACGTGATCGTACTCGGCGACGTTGCCTGGGGATCGGAAATCGTCGCTTCGGGCTCGATCCACGTCTATGGCGCATTGCGCGGGCGGGCTCTGGCTGGAGCCGACGGCAACGACAAGGCCCGCATCTTCTGCCGCCGCAACGAAGCCGAACTGATGGCCGTCAATGGCTGGTACCGCACTGCCGAAGACATGGAACCCGGCCATCGCGGCGCGGCGGTCCAGGCCTGCCTCGACGGCGGCGCGCTCGTCATCGCACCCCTCAAGTGATAAGGATTGGAGAAACTCCGAAATGGGCAAGGTAGTCGTAGTCACGTCGGGCAAGGGGGGCGTCGGGAAGACGACCTCGACGGCTGCTCTGGGCGCCGCGCTCGCACAGACCGGCAAGCGCGTGGCCCTCGTCGATTTCGACGTGGGTCTGCGCAATCTCGATCTCGTCATGGGCGCAGAACGGCGGGTGGTGTTCGACCTCGTCAACGTCATTCAGGGGCACGCGAAGCTTTCGCAGGCGCTGATCCGCGACAAGCGCATCGATACGCTGTTCCTGCTCGCGGCCTCGCAGACCCGCGACAAGGATGCCCTGACCGAGGAAGGTGTGTCCGAGGTCATCGCGCGGCTGAACCAGGTGTTCGACTACGTGCTGTGCGACAGCCCGGCCGGCATCGAGCGTGGCGCGCAGCTCGCCATGCGCTTCGCCGACGAGGCGGTCATCATCACCAACCCGGAAGTCAGTTCGGTGCGCGATTCCGATCGCATCATCGGCCTGCTCGATTCCAAGACCATGAAGGCGGAGCGGGGCGAGGAACTGAAGAAGCACGTGCTGGTCACGCGCTACGATGCCGAACGCGCCGCGCGCGGCGAGATGCTGGCCATCGACGACGTGCTGGAGATCCTGTCCGTTCCGCTGCTGGGCATCATTCCCGAAAGCCAGGGCGTGTTGCGTGCCTCGAATGTCGGCGCCCCGGTGACGCTCAACGAGCCGACCAACCCGGCCGCCAAGGCCTACAAGGACGCTGCACGCCGGCTCGAGGGTGAGAACCTCCCTGTCGTGCTCCCGTTCGACAAGCGGGGAATCTTCGACCGGCTGTTCAGAAGGAAGGCGGCATGACACTCCTATCGCTCTTCAAGCGCCGCGCCAGCGCGCCTGTCGCGCGCGAACGCCTGCAGTTGCTGCTCGCCTACGAGCGCAACAACCGCAACAAGCCCGACCTCGTCGCCGTGCTGCGCGAGGAGATCATGGCGGTGATCGGCAGGCACATCCAGATCGACCAGGATCAGGTTCAGATCACCATGGATCGGGGCAAGACCACCTCGACCCTCGAGATCGACATCCAGATCCCGAACGACGACAAGGGGCTTGCCGTCGCCTGCTGAAGGCGACGGTCTGACGTCGCGGACTGGCTTGCTCAGCCCTTTGCGGCGGCGCAATCCTTGCACAGCCCGCGAAACTCGATCACGGCCCTGTCGGCCTTGAAGCCGGTGGCCGACACCCAGTCGCCGAGCCGCTTGCCGATCGAGGGATCGGAAAGCTCGGCGACCTGTCCGCAGTTCTCGCAGATGGCGAACGCGGTCAGGGCGTCGGCGTGGTGGTGATGCTCCGAACAGGCGACGAACGAGTTGATGCTCTCGAGCCGGTGAACCATTCCGGCCTTCGTCAGCCGGTCGAGCGCGCGATAGACCTGAAGCGGCGCGCGGAAACCCTCCTCGCGCAGCCCGTCGAGCAGTGCATAGGCGCTGACCGGCCCTCGGGCCGCTTCGAGTTTTTCCAGCACCAGCAACTGGTTTCGGGTCAACGTCGTCCGGTCGTTCATCCGCCCATCCTGGTTTCGGCCCATGCCCGCCCACGGGGCGCGCCGACATTTCCCTTATGTGCGCCACCGGTCCGCGCTCTGCAAGCCTGCCAGGGGGCCGTCCCGTGGGCGCCGACACGGGCCATGCCTCGCGTCAAGGCTGCGCATCGGCCCGCTGCAACCAGGGTTAACAGTTTCGAAACACCCAACTTGCTACAACCTGTAGACAAGGGTGGGGAGCTACCATGAACGTCGTCAATTCTTCGATCATGCCCGAGCGGGCCATCGCGTCGCCATTGGCGACCGACATTTCCGCCATCGGCCCGCGCGCCAGCCGGCTCGGATTGGAAATCGCCGGCATCGCCGGCCTCGTCGAGGACATGGTCGGCCTCGGCCGCATTCAGGAAGAATCACTGCGTGCCGTCGTCGCATCCGCCCGCCAGACGGGGGACACGAACCGTCGGCTTGCCGAAAGCATGAACGAGGCGAAATCTTCCGCCGAGGCGACCCGTGCCGTCCTGGCGGAAAGCGCCGACACCGTGGCCAAGACGATTGGCAGCTCCGTCGAGCAGCTTCAGTCGCTGAGCAAGGGTGTGCTGACCTTCACCGAATCGCTGGCACGCGTTTCCGACACCATCCGCCAGGTGAGCGCGGCGAGCGCGTCGATCAACGAAATCTCGCGTGAAACCCAGCTCGTCGCGCTCAACGCTTCGATCGAGGCCGCCCGCCTCGGCGACGCCGGCAAGGGGTTTGCCGTGATCGGCGCGGCGGTCAAGGCGCTGGCCGACCAGATCGGCATGTTCGCCAAGCAGAACGAAGTCAGCCTCGCGTCGCTGGAAGGCACGCTCGAGGACCTCTTCGCCCAATCGCGGCGAAGCGCCGTCACCGCCGAGGCGGCAATGGAATCGTCCGGCCAGGCGGCCGACACGACGCAAACCATCAAGTCGCTGGTCGCCAGCGTCGAGACGCTGACCGACCGCATCGTCGGCATGTCTGATCCGGTTCAGCTCAACATCCGTTCCAGCGAGAATGTCCGCGACGAACTGAGAAAGCTGGTGGGCATGGCCAGGGACTGTCACGTCAAGCTCGACGACGCGGGCGAAAGCTCGAAGGCGATCCTCGACATTTCGGAAAACCTGATCCTCTTCATCGCCGAATCCGGCATCGAGACGCCCGACACCTTCTTCATCGACCTGGTGCGGGAAAAGGCGTCCGAGGTGGCCGATCTGTTCGAGGCGGCTGTCGGTTCCGGCCAGATCGGCCTTGGCGATCTTTTCGACGAGGACTACCGCCCGGTCCCTGGCACCAACCCCGAGCAGGTGTTGACGCGGTTCACCGCGTTTACCGATCGGGTGCTGCCGGCCGTGCAAGAGCCGGTGCTGAAGCTCAACGACCGAATCGTCTTCTGCGCGGCGATCGATCGCAACGGTTACCTGCCGACCCACAATCTCGTCTATTCGCAGCCGCCGGGCGACGACCCGGTGTGGAACGCCGCGAACTGCCGCAACCATCGCATCTTCAACGACCGTACGGGCCTCGGCGCCGGGCGCAACACGCGGCCTTTCCTGCTGCAGACCTATCGGCGCGACATGGGCGGCGGAAACTACGTCCTGATGAAGGACATCTCCGCGCCAATCTTCGTGCGCGGCCGTCATTGGGGCGGCTTGCGCATGGGCTACAAGCCGGAAAGCTGACCTCCCACGCGCTGCCGATCGCAAGGTTCCGGGCTGCTCGGCGGCTCGCATTGCTGTCCGTTTGGTCTCCGCTCCTAAAAACAGCCCCATTTCGCCAACACCAATGTTAACGTTGGGGCAGTTGAAGTGGCTTGGGAGAATGACGGCATGATTTTTGGACCTGGCGCGAAGGCGCTCATGGCGAGCGTGGCCTTTGCTGCGTCACTCGTGGGACCGATGGCGAGCAGCGCGTTGGCGCGCACCAATTACGCGGTGGTGGTGGGCGTGACGGAGTATCCGCACCTGCCGCGAAACACCTGGCTCGTGGGCCCGCGCAACGACGCGCTGCTGGTTCGGGACTACCTGCTCAACCAGTCGCCGGTTCCGTTCGATCCGGCCAACGTCGCCATCCTGGCCGACGACGTCGATGGCGGTCGCGAACCGACGCTGGCGTCGATCGTCGAAACCCTGGACGACATGGCGCAGAAGGCTGAGCCGGGCGATTTCCTCTACCTTCAGTTTTCCGGCCACGGCTTCCAGCAGACGGCGGCCGATCCCTCCAGCGAGCTGGACGGCCTCGACGAGATCTTCCTGCCCAAGGATACCGGGCGCTGGGTCGACCGCACCCAGGGCATGCCGAACGTCCTGGTGGACGACATGGTCGGCGACGCCCTCGATCGCATTCGCGAGAAGGGCGCCTTCGTCTGGGTGGTCTTCGATTCCTGCCACTCGGGCACTGCCACCCGCGCGGCCCCTGGCGACGATGTCCAGGAGCGCAAGATCGACCCCGAATCGGTCGGCATGCCGCCGGAGGTTCTCTACGAGGCGGCGACGTCGCGCGACGTCATGGCGCGCGAAGCCCCGGTGCGGATCGAACCAACTGGAGCGGCATCCACCCGCAAGGGCGGCATGGTCGCCTTCTTCGCCGCGCAGACCAACGAGACGACGCCGGAAATGCCTCTGCCGAAGGGTGCGGAAGGCGCGACGAAATACGGGCTGTTCACGCACACCATCTTCTCGCGCCTGGCCGAAAACCCGTCGGTCACATATCGGCAACTGGCCGAGGGCGTGCTCCAGCACTACACGTCGATCAATCGCACCTCCACCACGCCGCTTTTCGAGGGCGATCTCGACGCACCGGTCTTCGGCATGGAGATGGAAGAGTTCATTCCGCAGTGGCCCGTCCGTGTGGCTGACAGCGGCGTCACCATCTCCGGCGGCCTGCTCAACGGGCTGGTGCCCGGAACGCGGCTCGCCCTGTTGGAGAAGGCGGGCGACACGATCGACAAGGCGATCGGGTATCTTCAGGTCGATCGCGCCGACAACTTCACCAGCCGTCTCGTGATGGCGTCGCCGCCGGTGCAGGACGAAGCGGACGAAGTCGATATCGCGTTGACCGAGGACGAACTGGAAGCGACCAGCCTGACGGTCAAGACCCTGGGCGACATCCCCGCTGGCGCCTATGCACGCATGGTGGAGGCCACTTTCGAATTCACGCTCACCGTTGCGAGGCCGGTTGCTTCGGACGCGCATCCGGAGCGGGTCGCCATGGTCAACGAATTGCTCGAAGCCTTGGCGGAGGACCAGAACCGGCCGATGCGGATTGCCCTTGTCGCGCCCGGCGAGCCGGCGGATCTTCGGCTGGCCGTGATGGCCGAAGCCAGTCTGGATGACGCCGGCCTTGGAGCCAGCACGCTCCCGACACTCTGGTTCCTGCCAGAGTCTGGCGAGCTGTCGCTGGAGGAAGGACGCCGCCCGCCCTCGATCACGATGGAGAGCGACGACACCGCGGCCATCGGCGACGCCATCGCGCAGTATCTCGCCCGCATCTACCGCGCGACCAACTTGGCCCGGATCGGCCAAGGGTCGGACTATGGCCCGCAGGACGTCGAGATAACCTTCACGCTGCGTCGCCAGGGAACCGGGGAGGAGGTACCGATCGAAACGACCAATCTCCCGGTCGGCCTGCCCGGCGATCGTGTGCATCTTCGGGCCACCAACAACACCGGCTCGGCGGTCGACATCAACGTGCTCTACATCGGCAGCGACTACTCCATTGGCTTCATGGGCAAGGAACGGTTGCAGCCTTCGGCGACCATGGACGACGAGTTCATCGAGTTCACCGAAGATAGCTATGGCAAGGAACTGATCGTGGCCGTGGCATCCGAGGTGGTGCCGCTGAAGGCGACACTCGATCTCTCCTACCTGGGGCAGCCTGGGGTGCGGGCGATGACACGAGGGCCGTTACCCGAAAGCATCGCAGATCTGATTGGTGAGATGGATTCCGGCATGGCGACACGCGCGGGAAAATCGCTTTCCGACCGCCAGAACAAGCAGCGCGGTTCCGTTACGATCTATCCCGTACAGACGGCGCCGCGTCCTTGAAGCACACTTGACCACGGGCGCCCTTGCGCTCGTGGTCCCTTTGGCGGAAACATTGGCGATGGCACATAATGATGTGCGTGGCGATCGCAAGGGCGGAGAACATCGTCGATGACGCGTCTCGTTCGAATTGCCGCCGGTCTGGTTGCGGGGACCATCGCGCTCGGCTCGGCAGCGGCGCAAGGGACCTGCGGTCTCTGCGCCAGCGAGGTCGTCATCAGTCCTCCCCTGGCGGCCTGTCTTCTCTCCCAGTACGAGATCCTTGCCACCGGCGACGATGGCGGGGCGATCGCGATCGATCTGACGGGCTGCGAGCAGGAGCGCGGCATCATCGCGGCGTTGCCGTCGCTCACCGCCGCGCCGCCGGAACCGGACCTTCAGTTCTTCGTCTCGAGGCGACAACTCGACTGCCTGAAGACCCGGCTCGAGACCCCAGGCGCGATCCAGGCGCCGGTTTCGACCGTCGACCTGAGAAGCTGCCAGTGAGCGCGGCCCCCGGCAAGGTCGCGGCCACCGCGACACGGCTGGCGGAGCGAACGGAGGCGTTTCCCGAGGTCGAGGACGTCGAGAAGCGCGAGAACAATCCGTTCACCGACGGCGACTGGCGCATGCTCTCCTACGCCTGGAGCGGCTTCGCCCTCAGGATACTTCTCGTTCTGGGCACCATCTTCTCCGTTTACCAGTACATGCAGGCGCGCGAGGAAAAGCGGATCGAACGTACGCTCGAACTCGTCGAGCTTTGGGACCAGCCCGAATATCAGGCCGCCCAGCGTTCGCTGAAGCGTCGGCTGACGGAGCTGAACGCACGCTTTTCCGCCGATCTCGGGAGGTCGACCACGCCGAAGGAACTGGCGATCTTCCAGGAACGCATCGGCATCGAGGCGATGAAGGCGGAAGGCGGAACCATGTCGTCAGACGAGTTCCTGGAATCCTTCGACCGCATCGTCTATTTCCTCAACCGCGTGTCCTTCTGCGTCGATGGCGGGCTCTGCTCGAAGGACGTCGCCGAAGCCTATTTCCGCGATTTCGCCCAGTCCTTCTGGGGCTACTTCGCCGGCCATATCCGGCAGGAGCGGCGTCGTGGCTCCCCCAATCTGGCAAAGCCGCTCGAGGATTATGTCTCGGCGGCACGATAGCGTGTCGCCCGTTTCCGTTTTTTTGCGGTTCGGGCTGCGCGCGGCGACGGTCGTCTTTCTCGCCTTCGTCTTCGCCGCGACCGGCGTTGTGCCGCTGCGTGCGCAGGACGCGGTGGACTTCCACCTCGATCTCGACACCGGCGGCCACCGCGCCTTCGTCAAGGACATCGCTTTCACGCCGGACGGGCAGTTTCTGGTTTCCGCGTCGGACGACAAGACCATTCGCGTGTGGGACTGGCAGTCCGGCGTGTCGCTGCGCACGATCCGCGGCCAGATCGGTCCGGGGCAGGAAGGCAAGATCTTCGCCGTTGACGTCTCGCCGGACGGGACGACCATCGCGGCCGGCGGATGGTTCGGCCCGTCGGCCGGCGACAGCCCGCCCTATGGCGACGTGCGGCTCTTCGACGTCCGCAGCGGACGTCTCGTGGCGGTGCTGAAGGGCAATCCCTGGGTCGTCTACGACGTCGCCTTCTCCCCCGACGGCCAGCGCATCGCCGCCGCCGGACAGGAGGGTTTCGTCTACCTCTGGCAGATGGACGCGGCCGGTGCCTGGCAGCCCGAGACGCGGCTCGACGGCGATTCCTTGCGGATCGAGAAAATCGCATTCGCGGCCGGCGGAACGCGGCTCGTCGCCATCACCGCCGACTACGGCCTCCGCCTGTGGGACCTGGCAGGCATGAACCCGATGGAGATGCCGGAGTCCGGCATGCTGGAGGACGTGCCGCTGCGCGGGCTCGCCGTTTCGCCAGACGGTTCGCTGTTTGCAACGGGAGCGGATGATGGGCAGGTTCAGATCTGGCGCGCGGATGACGGAAGCCTTGCCGAGACGCTGCCCCCGCGCGGGTTTTCGGTCGGCTCGCTGACCTTCGCCGAAGCCGGCGGCCTGCTCGTCATCTCTTGCGGCTATCGGTGTGCGGGGCGCTTCGATCAGGTGCTCTGGCGCCTCGGCGAAGGAGAAGAAGCGGCCTATGCCGGCCATGACGACACCGTTTGGGCCAGTGCGGCCTCGCCTGACGGGACGCTCGTCGCCACCGCCGGCGGATCGCGCAAGGAAATCCGCGTCTGGAACCCAGCAACCGGCGACACGGTCGCCGAGCTGAAGGGGATTGGCGGTCCGGTGATGGCCGTCGGCGTCCTGCCGGACGGCTCGAGCATCGCGTGGGGGGAGGAGGATCCCTGTCCAGCCCTGCCGGCATGTCCCGAGCGTCAGGGCTCGCTGTCGAACGTCATGCCGCTTCCGGGTGAGGGACGCTTCTTCGAGCGCCCGCGCGCGACGACGGATGTGGATGGCTTCCAGCGTGCCGTCCATGCCCGGGAAGGCTTTTCCCTGGCCGCGACGGCAAGCGAGGGAAGCGTCGTCCCGAACGATGTGCTCGAGATTCGCGACGGCGGCAGGATGATCGGACGCATCGCCGCCGACGCCTCCAGCGGCTTCCTGCATTCGGCTTTCACGCTTCTGTCGGATGGCCGCAGCCTTGTCACCGGCGGCAGCGACGGAACGCTGACCCTCCACGACCGCGAGACCGGCGGCTTTGCCACCACGCTCGACGACAGCCATTCGGGAGAAATCCACGCCATGGCCGAGGCGCCGGGCGCAGGCCTGCTCGTCACCGGCAGCGACGACCAGACGTTGAAGCTCTGGAACCTGAAGACCCGCAAGCTCGTCGCCACCATGTTCTTCGCCGCTGGCGATTTCATCATCTGGGTGCCGCAGGGCTATTACTATTCCTCTCCGGACGGCGACGCGCTGGTCGGCTGGCACGTCAACCAGGGCCGCGACAGCGAGGCGCGCTTCGTCCGCGCCCGCCAGCTGAAACAGTATCTGTTCAGCCCCGAGATCGTCCGCCGCGCCCTGATCCTCGCCGATGCAGAGACCGCGGTGCGCGAACTGCGCGGCGTCGACACCGAGCTCGACCGGCTGCTCGGCCGCAAGCCGCCCGAGTTCCAGGTCCGCGTCGTCGAGGCCGAAACCCCGCGCGAAGGCTTCGTCTCGGTGGAGATCACCGGCGCGGGCGAAGCCGGCGCCAGCGTCTCGGAGTTCACCGTACTGTCCAACGACCGTCGCATCGACGGCTTCGAAACGCGGGCCGTCACCGGCGGCGAGGCCGACCGCATCATCATCGAGGTTCCCGTCCAGGCGGGCGAGAATGAGCTCTCCATCGCCGGGCTGAACGAGTTCGGCTATCTCACCGAACGATCCGTCAAGGCCATCGGCCGCCTGCGCGAGACCGAACGCGCCGCCGGCACGCTCTTCGTCGTCGCGATCGGCGTCGAGGACTATCCCTTCCTGCCGCAGGCCTGCGGCGGCCGCTCCTGCAACCTGTCCTATCCGGTGGACGATGCCGCCGAGTTCGTCCGTCTCGTCGACCAGCGCACGCGCCCGCTGTTCAGGAAGATGAAGACGCTGGTCTTTGCCAATGCCGACGCGCTTGCCGAGACGAAGGCGGCGCGCGAGACGTCCTTGTTCGTTGACGCGATGGAGCCGGAATCGGATGTGATTCTCGACGAGATCGAGGATTTCCTTGGCCAGGCCGGTCCCGACGACACCACCATCATCTTCGTGGCAGGACACGGCATCAACATCGACGAGGACTATTATTTCATCCCGACCGATGGTCGTCAGCGCGCGCCCGATCGCTGGCAACGCTCCTCGCTGGTCGGCTGGGACACGATCCAGCGCGCCGTCGAACGCGCCAAGGGCCGTCGCCTGATGCTGGTCGACACCTGCCACGCCGCCAATTCCTTCAATCCGCGTCTGGAGAAGGACGCCGAGGACGCACGCATCATCGTGTTTTCCGCCACCGCGGCCAACAACACCGCGGCCGAACTGCCGGAACTGGGCCACGGCGTCTTCACCTATTCGCTGCTCCAGGGAATGAAGGGCGGCGCCGATCCGACCGGCGAGGGCGTGCGTCTTCTGGCGCTCGCCGACTTCATCGACCGCGAGGTGCGCCGGCTCACGGCGTCGCGCCAGGCGCCCGAGTACTACATCTCCAGGGTCGACAATTTCGTGGTGGCGAAGCCGTGACCACCGGGCACCGCCTGATGCGCCGCCTGGCCGCGGTTCTGGCGGCGCTCGTCCTTCCCGCGGTGGCTCTGGCGCAGGATTGCGCGGGCGAAGGTCCCGCTTTCCCCTCGATCTACGCGGAAGACGGCTTGTTTCGCGACGCTCTCCGGGCCGCCGAGCCGATCGAACCCCTGGCCGTGCCGCTCACCGGCGTCACGGTTCCGCACCACCTGCTGGCGCCACATCTGATCGCGGAAGGACTGAAGGCTGCGACCGGCACGCGATACGAACGCATCCTGCTGGTCTTTCCCGATCATTTTCGCGGCACGCGCAAGCCCTTCGCGACCACGTTGCGCGATGTCGAGACGGTCTTCGGAACCGTTCCGACCGACCGCGCGTCGGCATCCGCGCTGGTCGAGGCGGCCCCCGGTCTCGTCGACGGCGCCTCCTGCCTCTTTGGCCGCGACCATGGCCTGCAGGCGCTGCTGCCCTTCGTCCATGCCCTGTTTCCCGACGTGCCTGTGCTGCCGGTGGCGGCCTCCGTGCGTGGCAAGCGGGCCGACTGGGACGCGATGGCGAAACTGCTGGCGCCCTTCGCGGGCGAGGGAACGCTGGTCGTCCAGTCGACCGATTTCTCCCATTTCCTGCCGCATCACGAAGCGCGCAGCCGCGACCAGCAGACGCTGAACGTTCTGGCCGCCCGCGACCTCGACCAGATCGCCGGCCTGCATCAGTCGAGCCATGCCGATTCGATTGCGGCGCTCGTGGTGCAGGAAAGTCTGCAACGTGCGCGCGGCGCCGTGCCGCTCGTCGTCGCCAACGAAAACGGCCAGGAATATGATTTCCGCCCGGTCGCGGAGACGACAAGCTACATGGTGGTGCTCTACGGTCGCTTTCCGGACGCCATGCCAGCGCCGGACTGGCCGCGCTCGCAACTGGTCTATCTCGCCGGTGACACCAGTTTCGGCCGCGCCATGCAGGATCTGTTCCTGCGCGAAGCGGCGGCCGAAGCCATCGCCGATGCCGTCCTGTCGCGCACGGCCGGCCGGCCTCTGCTCGTCAACCTCGAAGGCGTGATCCTGCCCAACGTTCCGGGTTCGCTCGATCCCATGACGCTCGCCATGCCGCAGGACCTCGCCATTCCCTGGCTGCAGCGCCTGAACGTGGTGGCGGCGAGCCTCGCCAACAATCACGCGCTCGACCTCGGAGAGGCGGGCCTTGACGAGACGAGGCAGGCGCTCGACGCGGCCGGCATCGCGCATGCCGGGCAGGGGGGCGTGCTGCAACTGGCCGGCCTCGACATCGTGGCGCTGACGGACATCGGCCAGAACGGAACGCGCGATGCCGACCTGGTCACGCCGGAACTGCTCGTAGGCCTGGCCGATCGCCCGGCCGATCGCCCCCTCGTCGGCTTCGTCCACTGGGGCGACGAATACGCGACGTCGCCCGGCCGGCGCGAACTAGACCTAGCCCAGGATATGTCGCGCCGTTCCTTCGCCGCGCTCGTCGGCGGGCATTCCCATATCGCCAGCACGACGATGCAGGCGCTTGCCGGTGGCGACACGCTGCTTGCCCACTCGCTCGGCAACTTCATCTTCGACCAGTCGTCCGACCGCGCATCCGGGGCGCTGCTCGAAATTCGAACCTTTGCCCAGGGCACCTTCTTTGCCCGTCTCGTCCCACTCCCCAACCTGTTCGAAGCGGGCAAGGCCGCCGCTCAGCAACCGCCGCCGCTCAGATAGCAGGCGGGGAGACGCATCGTCGGCGCATAGAAGTTCTCCCGCGGCCGGAAATAGAACAGCGTTACCGGCTTGCTCCGGCGCACACTGCCGTCTTCGAAACGGGCTGCGGTCTGGAACCGGTGCACGGAGCTCTTTTCGGCGAACATTTTCAGGCGCGCGGTGTAATCGCGCACGTTCCTGTTGCCGCGCACCGGCAGGTCGATCGCATAATTCGACTGATCGAGCGGCAACTCGACCTCGATATAGCGCAACGCTTCCGGTGAAAGGCCAAAGGCGTCGCCGCATTCCGCCATGCTGCGATCGATCTCGATCTGCGCGAGATTGATGTCGACCGAGAACGGCTCCGTCACGTCGTACCGCGTGCCGCCGACGTCGGCCCAGCGATAGGACAGTTCGCCCACCGCACGGGTCGCGATCATGTCCTCACCGAAAACCAGCCCAGCGATCTCGCCGAAATCGACGTTGTTGAACACCTGTCCGCGGCAGATTCCCAACTGGTCGTCGGACGGGCACGGAAAGCGCTTCGTCTCCAGCGCCGTCACGTCCACGCCGGCCTCGATCAGGGCGTTCCTCACCGACACGTCGATCCCCAGATCGAACCCTCCGACCGGAACCTCGAACGGCCTCGTTTCGGGTTGCGGCGGCGGATCGGCCTCGTAGCTGCGCTCGCCGGTAAAACGGATGGTCGCGCGCGCGTCCTCGACCTCGCCCCAGCCATGGTTGACGAAGGAGAAGCTCGGCCGGAAGCCGACGCAGCCGAAATGCTGTTGCAGGGACAGCATCGGCTTTAGGTAGGTTTCGCTGCCCGCCACTTCGATCTGTACGCCGTCCAGCCGCACGCGCGAATTGTCCGTGGTCGCGAGTCGGCTCTCCAGGAACACCGGCGACGTGTCTTCTGCCGCCGCCATGAACACGAGCGCATCCTCGCTGATGTCGCCATTGCCGTTCCACGCCGCGTTGACCTGGACGCTGAGCGGGTAGATCGCGATGTCCTCCGCGCGCATCAGATGCTGGTAGCGGGTTTCGCTGAGCTGGTTCATCCGCTGGTCGACCGTCACCGTGAACTCCGTGCGCGCGGCGGCGTCCTGGCTGGTCTGGATCCGCATGAGCCCGCCGCCATCGGCGTCGGCGAGCAGGCTCGGGCGTTTGCTCGTCTCGACGCCCATCGCCCAAGTCGACACATAGCGCGTTCCGCCGGGCAGGATGGTCGTTCCCGTGCCGTGGCGCAGTCCGCCGGCGAAATCACCGTCGAAGATTTCGCCATTGACCGCCAGGTGGCGGCCCTTGCCATCGGGCTTGCCGTGCCGGAACTGGCCTTCGTAGCGGTTGCCGGCCGCGTCGACATGGATGCCCGGCCCGTCGAGCACCCCATCGCGCCAGAAGCCTTCGTAGCTTTCGCCGGAACGCCTCTCCCATCGACCTTCGCCGTTGGGGCGCCCGTCCCTCATTCGGCCTGTATAGACGGAATGGACGGCGCCCGGATCGTAGCTCGCCGAGCCACGCACCCGCCAAGTCAACGTGCCGTGCCCGCCGAGCTTGCCGTCGGCGCCCACTTCGAGCGGGCTGCCCTGGTCCGGCTCCCAAAGGAAATCGAGTCCCTTCGCGGGCTCGGCGTCCCAGACACGCACCGCCAGGCGAAAAACGGACCGCTTCGAGGCATCGTGGAAGATCTGCACGCGCTCGTTCCACGCCCCGGCTTCCCCGGTGTCCGCCCAGAGCTTGGCGACCGGGGTGACGGACAGCGCGGCAACGACCAAGGCCCCGAAGAGTGCCGCGCCACCGTTCCGCATCCCCGTCCCCTTCGCGCTGCCTGCATCGCTCGCCTCAGTGAACCAAAGCTGCGGTCGCCGTGCAACCTGAAACCAGAACGAAAGCGGCGGCCGGATCGCTCCGGCCGCCGCGTTGCTTGCAATCGCCTGGGTGGTCAGTTCGCCTTGGCGATGTTGTTCACCCACTGGAAGTAGGGCTTGTTGAGACGCAGCGCGATGTTCTCGGTCGGCGTTTCGGCGATGTTCACGCCGACGATGAAGCGATCCTTGGTCTGTCCGTTGAGTTCGTAGACGGAACTGCCGCTCGAGCCGGGATAGGTGTCGCACAGATAGGAGAAGTTGTTCTCCGTCGCCGTGGCGGGGTCGACCGGGCAGGCCGTGCCCCACATGGTGCTGACCGGCTTGTCGCCGGGATAGCCGATGATGTTGGCAGTGAAGGGATAGGCCGGATCGTAGGTGGCATAACCCATCCAGCCGACCGTCTCGCCCGCCGGCTTGTCGAGGATCAGCACCGCCAGATCCCAGGGCACGACCGAACCGTAGAAGCCCTGGTAATTGGTGATGTAGCCCTCGAGAATGTAGGCGTCGACGAAACCGAAGCCGCCATAGGGCGCGTCGTTCTGGCCGTTCAGCCCCGGATAGAACTCGTAATCCGCGAGCCAGCCGCCGTCGTCATGGCTGTAGAGACAATGCGCGGCGGTGAGGACGGCGCTCTTGCCGATCATCGTGCCCGAGCAGATGCTCCATTCGCCCTTGCTGTTCTTCGACCAGATCTGCCCGATCGTGTTGAACGGGTACTTCCTGGTGTCGGTGATCTGGACCCGGTCGTCCTCGCCGAAGACCTGACGCGAGGCCTCGTCGAGCTCCTCCTCGGGAGCCAGGCCGGGCTTGTCGATGATCGTCGACGTTCCCTGGATGAAGGACCTGATCTGTTCGATCAGCTCCGGATCCGGCGCTATCTCCCGCACGGTGCCGTCCTTGGAGCGCGCGCGTGTCGCGAAGCCCTTCGTGAGTTCCTCTTCGGTGGGCATCGCCAGATTCCGGCTGGCTTCGTCGGCCTCGACCTTCGGCGTGCGGTCGATCACCTTTCGACTGGACAGGTCCGGTGCCTCGATCGACGCGCGCGGCGCTTCGCCAGTGCCGGTGTTGCCCGCCGCGCTTTGCGCGAAGGCTACCACAGGAAAGGCACTGGCCGAGAAGAAGGCGGCCGTCAACAAGGTTGCATGCAGTCTGTTCATGAAAAAATTCTCCCAAGCCCATTGAGCGAGCGCACAGAACAGGCAAATCATGACCAATTCGTGATGCGCGGAACACGCATACCAAGTTGCGGTTGGTCGCCGAAGAGTTGTCGAGTCGCCCGTGCCGCAGAGGAACGGGCGCCCCCTGACGCCGTAAATCTTCCACTATTGGTCTCGACAAATCGCTTCCGTTCCGTCACCGGCCGGGGTTTGATGGCGGAATGGCGGGCGCCGTTGGTCGGAGCCCGCGCACGACAACAGTCTCAGGAGGTTTTTTCGATGCTCATGAACAGGACGATCGCGGCCGCGGTCGCGGCGGTGTTTGCCGTCGGCGTGGCGCCGCTCGCGGCCGGCGTCGGGCCATTGACCGCGGCCAGCGCGCAGGAGGTGCAGCCGGCGAAGCCCGAGGCGTCACCGATGAGCCGCGTGCCGGCGTCTCGCAAGGCCGCGAGGGAAAGTGGCGAGAACCAGCGCGTGATCGGCGGCACGGCTGCCGAGGACGGTGCCTGGCCGTTTCAGGTGGCGCTGCTGACGGCCGACTATCTGAGCGAGGATCCGCTCACGCAGCTTGACGCCCAGTTCTGCGGCGGCAGCCTGATTTCGCCCGAATGGGTGCTGACGGCCGCCCATTGCATCTACGATTATGGTCGGGCGATCGATCCCGCCAGCGTCGTCATTCTGGTGGGCGCAACGGCGCTGGTCGACGGCGAACGCATTCCCGCCGCCGAGGTCATCGTGCACGAGGGCTACGATCCGCGCGGGTTCGACAAGGATGTCGGCCTGATTCGCCTTTCGCGGCCGGCCACCCAGCCGGCAATCGGCATGACCGCCGAGGATGTCGAGGCTGGCGCAGCCGTGGTCACGGGCTGGGGCAAGATGGCCGATGGCGGTTTTCCCGACACGCTGATGCAGGCCGATCTCGAACTCTTCCCGAACGATGCCTGCAATGCCGGCATCAAGGAGATCTATGCCCGCGACCTGAAGCTCGTTCTCAGCGACTATGGCCGCCGCATGCGGATCTCCGACAATGGCATCGACGAGGCGACGAAGCTGATCGCCCAGACCATGGGCGACCCGCTGACGCCGAACATGATCTGCGCGGGTATTCCCGACGGTGCCCGCGACGCCTGCAACGGCGATTCGGGCGGCCCGCTCTTCACCATGCGCGATGGCGGACCGGTTCAGGTCGGCATCGTCAGCTGGGGCGAGGGCCCGATGGACTCCAACATCGCCTGCGGCCACGCGAACGCCTATGGCGTCTACACCCGTGTCTCCAGCGTCCGCGACTGGATCGCCGAAAAGTCGGGCGTGAAGTAGCGTTCGCTCATCGAGCGGCGTCTCGCCGAGACGCAGACGACGAAGGCCCGGATCGTGCGATCCGGGCCTTCGTGTTCGGGATGGCGTGTTCCGGCGTGCCGCCCTCAGGCGACTTTCCTGGCGAGCGCGCAGTGGGACCAGAGTTCCGAGAGGGCGC
>NZ_RWKW01000039.1 GCF_003970795.1 Aquibium carbonis
GCCATCACGGCGGCCCCGGCTGGCACGGCGGCCCGCGCTACGGCCGCGGCGTCTGCGCCCCGGGCCACGCGCTCCAGAAGGCCCGCGGCATGGGCATCCGCAACGCCCGCATCGTCGACGTGAACCATCGCACCATCCGGGTCGACGGCCGTGATCGCGGCGGTTGGGTCCGCGCCGTCTTCGCCAACGACCGCGGCTGCCCGGTCGTGCGGGTCCGCTAACGCCAGAACCATCGAACGGCCTCAGAAACCCGGCGGCGACGCCGGGTTTTTTGCGATTCGCGGCCGTGCTATGCTTCCCCGCATGAACGAGCGCTTCATTCCCGTCGCGACGTCCGAGCTGCGCACCACCCAGGCCGCCGAAGGGCTGCGCCGCCGCGCCTTCACCGTGGCCGAGATCGAGGCCATGGTCGAGGCCGGCATCATCGCGGAGAACGAACGTTTCGAACTCATCGGTGGGGAGGTGGTGCCGATGTCGCCGAAGGGCCTGCGCCATGAACGCCTGAAGACATGGGTGATGCGGCAACTGGCCCGTCAACTGCCCGACACGATCGGCTTCACGCCCGAGACGACGTTCCGCCTCTCGCCCGACACCTTCCTCGAACCCGACTTCGTGCTCTACGACACGACCGTCGGGCTGGAAGGGCTGAACGGCGCGACCTGCCTGCTGGCGATCGAGATTGCCGACACCAGCCTCGACTACGACAAGGGCCGCAAGGCGCTGATCTTTTCAGGCTTCGGCATTCCCGAAATCTGGGTGATCGATGCCGTCACGCGGCTCACCACCGTCTTCCGTGACCCGACGCCGATCGGCTACCGCCGCGTCGTCGTCCGGCCGGAAGATGCGCTGACGGCGCTGAACGCGCCGGGGCTGGAACTGCGGCTTTCCGATTACAGCTAGGTCAGCCGCGACCTACTCGGCCTCATTTCCGCACCACCACCCAGATCGCGTGGATGATGCCCGGCACGTAGCCGAGCAGCGTCAGGAGGATGTTGAGCCAGAAATGCAGTCCTAGCCCCACCTGAAGAAAGACGCCGAGCGGCGGCAGGATGATGGCGGCGAGGATGCGGACGACGTCCATGATGCTGGCTCCGAAAGCAAGAAAAGGAAACGAGCCGCAACAACGTCGCACCGGACGGATCGTTCCGGCCGGGTTTTACGGGAAGCCGTCGGAAGCATCAGGTGGTTGCCGCGATGTGGAAGCGGCCGCAAGCCGGGCGTTCCGATGCGGGGAGGCTGCGAAAGCGCTTGAAGGTTCTGCACGCGTAGGGCGTGGGCCTGACGCGGTTCGCCCCGGCGAGCGTGGACGACGGCATCGCCGGGGTGAGCCATTTCGCGGCCGGGTCAGCCGTACCAGGCGCCCATCACGACTTCGGTCTCCGCGTCGGAGGCCGCGACCTTGTCGGCGAAGGCCTGCGGGTCGCTGTCGCGGTAGTGGTAGGGGTAGACGTAAGCCGGCTTGAACTCGGCGACGGCCGAGGCCGCCTGGTCGACATCCATCGTGAAGGGCAGGTTCATCGGCACGAAGGCGATGTAGATGTCGGTCAGCGCCCGCATCTCCGGAATGTCCTCGGTGTCGCCGGCGATGTAGACGCGGCGGCCGTCGATCGCCATGACGTAGCCATTGTCGCGGCCCTTCGGATGGTAGCGCAGGCGCTCCTCGGTGGTGTTGTAGGCCGGGATCGCCTCGATCTCCATGCCGTCGACCGTCGTCGTCTCGCCATTGGCGATGGCGGTGGCCTTGGCCTTCAGGTCGTCGGACAGCATGTCGTAGACGGCCGGGTTGGTGACGAGCCGGGTGTTGTCGACGACCAGCGCCGCCAGCGTGTCGGCGTTGTAGTGGTCGCCGTGCTCGTGCGTGATCAGGATCAGGTCCGGCGCCGGGTGGGCCGCATAGGCGGCGGGTTCGCCGACCGGGTCGCAATAGATCACCATCGACGGCGTCGTCATCACGAAGGAGGCATGATCGATCGGATGGATGGTGATCCGCCCCGTCTCGGTCTCGTAGGCGTCGCCCCCCTCGGACTGGGCAAGCGCGGCATAGGGCATGATCGTGGTCAGGCCGATGCTCGTGATTCCGGCCAGGCCAAGGCCCAGCGTTGCACGGCGTGTGATCGTCATGTCGTCCTCCATCGGAATTGATACGGAAGCGCCGCGGCATGTCGGGCGACGGCTGGTTGGAAGGTAGCGCAGGCGCGCCGTGCGGCGACCGTCCTGCCGTTCAACTTTTCATGAGGACGCCTCGCCGCCGTCCGGGCGCCCGCTTCCCGGCGATAGATGATCCAGCGCAAAGATGAGCAAGAATTAACTTGTAAGATGAAGGGGCTCCGCCGATTTGAGGCGGGAAGAGGACGCTGCGTGAGGTTCCAGCCCCGGTCGTGCGCCGGGGGCCGGTTCCGGCTTCCGCGTCAGAAAGGCCGGTCATGGATCAGATCGTCGAGAAGCCGAAGCCGGCGCAGGCTCCATCGATCGAGACGGCGCTCGGCCTCGAGCCGGGGGGCGGCCGGCCGCGCCGGTCCTGGCGCATGCCCGTGGTCGTGGCGCTGGCGGTGATCGCCGCCGGCGGATTCTATGCCTGGTGGAGTTCGGGGCAGGGCGCCCAGACGGTCGCGTTCTCGACGGTGCCGGCGGCGCGCGGCAACCTGACCATCGAGGTGTCGGCCACCGGCACGCTGCAGCCGCTGACCCAGGTGGACGTGTCGAGCGAATTGTCGGGCGTGGTGCGCTCGGTCGCCGTCGCGGAGAACCAGGAGGTGGCCCGGGGCGACGTGCTCGCGGCCCTCGACACCACGAGCCGCGCCGCGCAGGTCGAGCGCGCCCAGGCCTCGCTCAAGGCCGCCGAGGCGCGGCTTGCCGATGCGCAGACCACCTTGCGCGAAAGCGAGCAGACGCTGACGCGCACGCAGAACCTGTTTTCGCGTGGGATGGTTTCCGACCAGGCGCTGGAGAGCGCGGTGGCGACGCGCGACCGGGCGCAGAGCGCGGTCGCCATCGCCGATGCCAACGTCGCCATCGCCGCCGCGGACCTGACGATCCAGGAGACGGATCTCGCCAAGAGCACGATCTACGCGCCCATCGACGGCATCGTCCTGTCGCGCGACGTCGACCCGGGCCAGACCGTCGCCTCGTCGCTGTCGGCGCCGGTGCTCTTCGTCATCGCCGAGGACCTGACGACGATGGTGCTGAAGGCGGCCATCGACGAGGCCGACATCGGCGCGGTGAAGAAGGACCAGAAGGCGCGCTTCACCGTGGACGCCTATCCGGACCGGACCTTCGACGCGACGATCTCCGACATCTCGTTCGCCTCGGTGACGACCGACAACGTGGTGACCTATGACGCGAAGCTCGCCGTGGACAACCAGGACCTGTCGCTGCGGCCCGGCATGACGGCGACGGTGACGATCGTGACGCGCGAGGCGAACGGCGTCATCACCGTGCCGAGTGCCGCGTTCCGGTTCCGCCCGCCCGTGGTCGACCAGTCGAGCGGCTGGAGCCTCGACAGCCTGTTTGGCGGGCGCCGCATGGGACGGATCTTCGAACGGCGCAGCCCGACGGTGGCCGGCGACGGCAGCCGCACGATCTACGTGCTGCGCGACGGCGCGCCCGTCGCGACCAGGGTTCGCACCGGCGCCACCGATGGCGAGGACACCGAGATCCTGTCCGGCATCGAGGAGGGCGATCCGGTGGTGGTGGGCACCCGCACTGGCGGGGACGCGGCGCGATGAGCGCACCGCTCCTGTCCTTTTCGGGGGTCTGGAAGACCTACGGCCGCGGCGAAGCGACCGTCCATGCGCTGGCGGGGGTGGAGCTGGAGATCGAGCGCGGCGATTTCGTCGCGATCATGGGGCCTTCCGGATCCGGCAAGTCGACCGCGATGAACATCATCGGCTGCCTCGATACGCCGACGCGGGGCGTCTACGCCTTCGACGGCATCGATGCCGGGCGCCTGGACCGGCAGCGGCGCGCCATCCTGCGCAACCTCTACATCGGCTTCGTCTTCCAGGGCTACAACCTGCTCGCCCGCACGACAGCGGCCGAAAACGTCGAACTGCCGCTGGTCTATCGCGGCGTGCCGTCGCGCGAACGGCGGGCCCGCGCGCTCGCGGCGCTGGACCGGGTGGGGCTGACCGGGCGCGAGAACCACACACCGGCCGAACTGTCCGGCGGACAGCAGCAGCGCGTGGCCATCGCCCGGGCGATCGTGTCGGAACCGACGCTGCTTCTCGCCGACGAGCCCACCGGCAACCTGGACACAGCGCGCAGCCACGAGATCATGGAACTGCTCATCGAGCTCAACCGGGAAAAGAACCTCACCGTGGTGATGGTGACGCACGAGGCCGACATCGCCGCCTATGCGGATCGCCAGCTCAAGTTCCTCGACGGCAAGGTGGCCTCGGATTCCCGCGTGACGGAGATGGCCTGATGATCTGGGAAGCGGTTCGCCTGGCCCTGACCTCGGTTCGACGCAATGCCCTGCGCTCCTTCCTCACGCTGCTCGGCATCGTGATCGGCGTGGCGGCGGTGATCGCCATGATCACCATCGGCACGGGAACGACGGAGAAGGTGAAGGCGGACATCGCCAAGCTGGGCTCGAACCTTCTGGTGGTGCGCTCCGGCGCCGATACGGGCCCCGGCGGGCCGCGGGTCGCGGCGCGGCCGCTTTCGCAGCGCGACTACGAGACCTTGTCGTTGCGGCTTGCCGACGTCGAGGCGGTCTCGGCGGCCTCGCAGTCGCGGGTGCGCGTCGTGTTCGGAACCGAAAGCCTGCAATCGGCGGTGACGGGCACGGACGATTCCTACTTTCCGGCCCGCAACTGGGCGCTGACCTCGGGCCGGGTCTTCAACGATTCGGAGCTTCGAGCCGGCTCGAACGTCTGCATCATCGGCACCACCGTCAGCCGGCAGTTCTTCGGCGCCGGAGATCCGGAAGGGTCGACGATCCGGGTCAAGCAGATGAGCTGCCGGGTGATCGGCCTGCTCGAATCGAAGGGCTTTTCCGGCTTCGGGCAGGATCAGGACAACGTCGTCATGATGCCGCTCGCCGCCTTCCAGCGGCGGATCGCCGGCAGTCGCGACATCGAGACGATCTACGTCGCCGGCCGCGACGGCGTCGCCACCTCCCAGATCCAGGCGCGGATGGAGGACCTGCTGCGCGAGAGCCGGCGCGTGGCGCCCGATGCCGATGACGACTTCTCCGTGCGCGACATGACCCAGGTTGCCGATGCGATGACCAGCGCGACGACCGCCATGACCGGCATGCTGGGCGCGGTGGCGGGAGTCTCGCTGCTCGTGGGCGGCATCGGCATCATGAACATCATGCTGGTTTCGGTGACGGAGCGGACGCGCGAGATCGGCATCCGGCTCGCCATCGGCGCGCATGAGCGGCACATCCTACTGCAATTCCTCGTCGAGGCCACGGTCCTGTCGGCGATCGGCGGGCTGACCGGCGTCCTGCTCGGCCTCGGCATCGCGGGCGGCGTCGCCTATGCGCTGTCGATCCCGTTCAGCCCGTCGGCACTGATCGTGCTGATGGCCTTCGGCTTCTCGGCGATGATCGGCATGGTGTTCGGCTTCTTCCCGGCGCTTCGGGGCGCGCGCCTCGATCCGATCGACGCGCTGCGGCACGAATAGGGCGTCGTCAGGCCGCCTTGTGGCGATGGCGGCTGCGCACGGCCATGAGCCCCCGGGTGCCGAACAGGATGGACAGGAGATAGGCCGCGCCGGCCGACAGCACGATCGCAGGCCCCGACGGCAGCGCCGCGTGATAGGACAGGAGCAGGCCCGACAGGCTGGAGGCCAGGCCGATCGCCACGGCAAGGACGCACATCGGCCCGACGCGCGCGGTCCAGAACCGGGCTGCGGCGGCCGGCAGCATCATCAGGCCGACCGAGAGCAAGGTGCCCAGCGCCTGAAAGCCGCCCACTAGATTGAGGACGACCAGCGCCAGGAAGGCGAAGTGGACGACCGTGCCGATCCGGCTGACCGAGCGGAGAAACAGCGGATCGAGGCATTCGGCCACCAGTCCGCGCCAGAGAACGGCGAGCGTGACCAGCGTGATGGCGCAGATCGCGCCGATCAGCGTCAGGGCGTCGTCGTTCAGCGCGAGGACGGTGCCGAACAGGACGTGCATCAGGTCGACGCTCGACCCGCGCAGCGACACGATCATGACGCCGAGCGCAAGCGAGATCAGATAGAAGGCGGCCAGCGAGGCGTCTTCCTTCTGCAAGGTGAAACGCGACACGGCGCCGGCGCCGAGCGCGACCACCGCCCCTGCGATCAGGCCGCCGATCGTCATGGGAACGATGGCCAGGCCATACAGAAGAAAGCCGATCGCCGCACCGGGAAGGATGGCATGGGCCATCGCGTCGCCGGCGAGACTCATGCGCCGCAGCATCAGGAACACGCCGACGGGGCAAGACGAGATCGAGAGCAGGACCGCGCCGAGCAGCGCGCGCTGCATGAAGGCGAACTCGATGAAGGGCGACACGAGGAAATCGATCATCGGCCGCCTCGACCCGAGCCGTGGCCGTGCGCCGGTGCGCCGGCCGGCCGCGGATGTTCGTGACGGGCGTGGCCGTCATGGTGATCGTGCGAGTGACCGTGATCGGGCCCGCCATGCACGTGATCGGGCCCGCCATGCACGTGATCGGGCTCGCACCATGGCGCATCGTCGCTCCAGGCCTCGTCGAAATTGCGGGCGCGGGCGAGATTTTCGGGAATGAGCACGTCCAGGGTCGGTCCCCAGGCCACCTTCCGCCGCGACAGGATGAGCGTCTCGGGAAAGTGCCGCCGCACCAGGTCGAGGTCATGGGCGACGACGAGGATGGTTCGCTTCTCTCCGTGCCAGAGCCGGATGAGGGCGACGAGATCGGCGACCGTGTTGACGTCGATGGCGTTGAAGGGCTCGTCGAGCAGGATCAGGTCGGCGTCCTGGACGAGAACCCGGGCAAACAGCGCGCGCTGCAACTGGCCGCCGGAAAGCGTGTCGAGCGGCCGGTCCTGGAACCCGTCCAGCCCCACGGCCTGCAGGGCCTTGCGGCAATTGGCGTGGTCGGCCGCGTCGTAGCGGCCGAGCAGGCCGCGCTTGCCCCACAGGCCCAGGCGCACGAGGTCGATCACGCGCGCGGGAAAGGTGCGGTCGATCTCGGATTGCTGGGCGAGGTAGGCGATGCGTGTTCCCGGCGCCACGCCGACCTGGCCGCCGAGCGGAGCGAGCACGCCGACGATGCCCTTCATGAGCGTGGACTTGCCCGATCCGTTCGGCCCGACGACGGCCGTCAGCGACCCTCGCGCCACGTCGCCCGTCAGGTGATGGACGGCGGGATGGCGGTCGTATCCGAGTGTCAGGTCGCGAAAGGCGAGAACGGGCTGGGTCATGGCATCATCGGCCGGCGAAACTGCGGCCCGGCAGTCGATATGTTATGTTGTTACGTCCGTCAACCTCGACGCCCGGCGGCGGCGTTGCCGCGACGGGGCGCGCGGTGGCCGGGTCACTCGTCGCCCTCGCGCTGCGGCCGGGCATTGCGGCCGCGGCCGAAGGTGTAGCCCGTCTCGACCGCCGCCTTGCCGAACTTGTCGCGCAACCGGTCGATGGCGCCCTCGGCCAGCGCACGCTTGCGGGAGCCAAGATCGACGAGGTCGGGCGGATCGGCGCGCGACGCGTCGGACAGATCGCTGACGCCGATCCCGATCAGCCGGTAGCGGGTGCCGTCGGTTTCCTTGCGCAGGAGGTCCAGCCCCGTCGAGAAGATCCTGTCGGCGAGGCGGGTCGGGTCGGCGAGCTGCCGGTTGCGCGTGCGGATCCGAAAGTCGCTGGTCTTGAGCTTGAGCACGATCGTGCGGCCGGCGATCCCGGCCTTCTTCAGCCGGGTCGAGACCTTTTCCGACAGGGCGCGCAGCACCGGCACGAGGTCCTCGGACGATGCGAGGTCGGTGTCGAAAGTGGTCTCGGCCGAAACGCTCTTGGCTTCGTGCTCGGCGTGGACCTTGCGTTCGTCGAGCCCGCGCGACAGGTGATAGAGCCGGTCGCCCATTGTGCCGTAGCGCTTCATCAGCGCGCTGCGTTCCATCGACTGCAGCTGGCCGATGAGCCGGATGCCGTCGCGTTCGAGCACCTCGGCGAACGCCTTGCCGACGCCCCAGATCATCGTCACCGGCTTTTCGGCGAGAAACGAAACCGCCTCCGCCTCGCCGATGACGGAGAAGCCGCGCGGCTTCTGGAAATCGGACGCGACCTTGGCGAGAAACTTGCAATAGGACAGGCCGACCGACGCGGAGATGCCGATCTCCTTTTCCAGCTCGCGCGAAAACCGCGCCAGCACCAGCGCCGGCGGCATGCCGTGCAGCCTTTCGGTGCCCGACAGGTCGAGGAACGCCTCGTCGATGGAGATCGGCTCGACCAGCGGGGTAAGCGCCTGCATCATCGCCCGGACCTCACGGCCGACGCGGGCATATTTGTCCATGTCCGGCTTGATGACGACCGCCTGCGGGCAGGCGGCGAGCGCCTTGAACATCGGCATGGCGGAGCGGACGCCGTTGATGCGTGCGATGTAGCAGGCGGTCGAGACGACGCCGCGCTTGCCGCCGCCGATGATGACGGGCCGGTCGCGCAGCTCGGGCCGGTCGCGCTTCTCGACGGCGGCGTAGAACGCGTCGCAGTCGATATGGGCCAGGGACAGCGCGTAGAGCTCGGCATGCCGGACGAGGCGCGGACTGCCGCAATGAACGCAGCGGCGGGCGTTCCGCTCCACCTGGAGGCCCAGGCAGTCGCGGCAGAAACCGGCCGAGGGATCGTTGACAGCAAACGGCATCGATGCGAACATAAAGAGAACAAACCGCATCTTAATCGAGCCACCGGACCGGGGCAAGACGACCCCTGACGAAGGACTTGCGATGACAGCCGACCTGCAGGACGTGGATGTCCGGCCGTTGACCTTCGACCTGTGGCCGGCGCTGGAGGATCTGTTCGGCCCGCAGGGCGCCTGCTACGGGTGCTGGTGCAGCTATTTCCGCCTCCCGCCGGCGCGGCGGCGCGCCGGCACGCGCGAGACCAACAAGGCACATCTCCAGAACCGGGTGGAAGCCGGCCCGCCGCCGGGGCTGATCGCCTTCGAGGATCGCCGGCCGGTGGGCTGGATGCAGATCGGTCCGCGCGCCGACGTGCCCGAGTGGAACAATGCGCGCCGGGTGTCCGCGCCGCTCGAGGGGGAGAACGCCGCCGCTCCTTCCGGGTGGGCGATCTCCTGCTTCTTCATCCGCTCGAAGGCGCGGGGCAAGGGCCTTTCCCACCGGCTCGTGGCCGAAGGCATTCTGTATGCACGCCAGAACGGCGCGCGGATCCTGGATGCCTGCCCGATCGACGAGGCCAAGCAATCGAAATCGGTCGGACTGTTCGTCGGCTCGACACGGATCTTCGAGGCCGCCGGCTTCCGCCAGGTGGCGCTTCGCAAGCCCGGACGGCCGCTGATGCGGCTGGAGTTGTGAGAGGAGACGCAGCCGGCGGGATGCCGGCCGCGCGCGTCAGACGCCGAGCGCTGCGGCGATCTTCGGCCCGGCCTCGTGCCAGTCGGTCACGACATGGATGCCGTCCGGCGGCGGTGGCAGGAGGTCGCGCAGCGTGTTCTCGGCCATGAGGTGGAACAGATGCGTGTCGGGAACGCTCTCCTTCGCCGAGACGAGGTTCCGCGGCTGGTCATCGACGAA
This sequence comes from Aquibium carbonis, assembly GCF_003970795.1. Classification (GTDB taxonomy): domain Bacteria; phylum Pseudomonadota; class Alphaproteobacteria; order Rhizobiales; family Rhizobiaceae; genus Aquibium; species Aquibium carbonis. The sequence goes on from NZ_RWKW01000039.1 coordinate 9,703, forward strand.
AGCGACCGGCCGGCCTTTCGGGCCGCGCAGGCTGCGGATCGCAGGCCCCTTGGCCATTTCGGTCGTGACCAGCGGATAGGTCAAGCCGAGCCTGTCCAGATGCAGGCGGCGGGCATCGCGATGGCGGTGCGGCATCGCGGTCAGGAGCACGATCTCGACGTCTGTTGCGAAGCCGGCCAGCGTTTCGGCGGCGCCGTCGGTCAGCGTCTGCCAGTCCGACTGGGCGACGAAGAAGGCGTCGAGCAGTTCGGTCACCAGCGCCTGTTCGGCGGCGGCGCCGGTCTGCAGGTGGTGGATGTTGCCGGTCAGGCGAAACGAATCGAACGTCAGCCGGTAGCCGAGGCCTTCGAGATAGCGGGGAAAGGGCCGTACGAAATGCAAAAGCACGTCGTCGACGTCGAGGACGAGAAGGGGACGGTCGTCCAGCGCCAGCGCCGCGATCTGGCGCGCGGTCTCGGGATCGTCGCTCACATGGACCTCTCGAAATCGTCTGCGCCGCCTGGCAGCGATCGCGCGGCGCGGCCCACGGCGGCCGGATCGGTCCCGGTCGCCTCGCAGAATGCCATCAGGCTGGGTTCGTGCGAGAGCAGGAAGCCGAGCACGCCCGCCAGAAAGCCGGGCTCGACCGCGGCGCGCCTGATCTGGTCGGCTTCGATGCCGCTGATCGCCAGGAAGCGCGGCATCAGGACCGGGTCGGAGGCGATGAAGCCGAGCGCGTCGATGGCGAGCGCTTCGGCATCGCCTCTGGAGACCGTCGATGCGCCGGCGCCGGGCGGGATTCTTGAAATAGCCATGGCCCGCTCATATGCCGTCGGGACATGACACGCAACGCCCCAGCCGGCGCCGCGCATGGCGCTGCAATGCGATTCGTCTTTCGTCAATCATATTGCGCTAACGTCTTCGGCACGATGGGACGGGAACGCGACGGCGGGGAACACCGAAAGTCGCGGGCTGGGTGGGACAAGCAATGGCCAAGAAGGTGATGATCGTCGAGGACAACGAGCTCAACATGAAGCTCTTCCGCGACCTGATCGAGGCCAGCGGCTACGAAACCGTTCGCACGCGCAACGGGCTGGAGGCGCTCGACCTCGCGCGCGCGCACCGCCCCGACCTCATCCTCATGGACATCCAGCTTCCCGAGGTTTCGGGGCTCGAAGTCACCAAATGGCTGAAGGAAGACGACGACCTTCACTCCATACCGGTGATCGCGGTCACGGCCTTCGCCATGAAGGGCGACGAGGAGCGGATCCGCCAGGGCGGCTGCGAAGCCTACATCTCCAAGCCCATTTCGGTGGGCAAGTTCATCGAGACGATCAAATCCTACCTGGGCGACGCGTGAGCGGCGCCCCGACCGACGGACATTCGGCATGACAGCGCGCATCCTCGTCGTGGACGACGTTCCGGCCAATCTGCGGCTCCTCGAAGCCCGGCTGCTCGCCGAATATTTCGAGGTGCTGACGGCCACCAGCGGCGCGCAGGCGCTGGAACTGTGCGAAACCGGCCGGGTGGACGTCGTCCTGCTCGACATCATGATGCCCGAGATGGACGGGTTCGAGGTTTGCCGGCGCATCAAGGCGGACCCGGCGACGGCGCACATCCCGGTGGTGATGGTGACGGCCCTCGACCAGGTCGCCGACCGGATCCGCGGGCTGGAGGTGGGCGCGGACGATTTTCTCACCAAGCCGGCCAACGACCTCCAGCTGATGACGCGCGTGAAGAGCCTCGTGCGGCTCAAGGTGCTGTCGGACGAGCTTCGGCTGCGCGCCTCGACCACGCGGGCGATCGGCGTGGAAGCCCTCATCGCCGGCACCAGGAGCCCCGACGGCGGCCTGCCGCGCATCCTTCTGGTCGACGGGCAGCCCGGTTCGGCGCTTTCGATCCGCGCCAAATTCGCCGACGCGGCGATGGTGGACGTGACGCACGATCCCCAGGACGGCCTGTTTCGGGCCGCGGAAGGGGCCTATGACTGCATCGTCATCACCACCGCGTTCGAGGGATTCGATCCCTTGCGCCTCTGCTCGCAGCTGCGCTCGCTCGACCGCACCCGCTTCCTGCCGATCATCCTCGTCGTCGAGCCGGGCGACGACATGCGCGTGGCGCGCGCGCTCGAACTCGGCGTCAACGACTACATCGTGCGCCCGCTCGACCCGCAGGAGCTGATCGCGCGCATGCGCACCCAGGTGAAGCGCAAGCGCTACAACGACCATCTGCGCGCGTCCGTCACCGAAACCATCGAACTGGCCGTGACGGACGGCCTGACCGGCCTGCACAACCGACGCTATCTCGACAGCCACCTGCTTACGCTGGTCGACCGGGCGCAGGCGCGACGTCGTCCGCTGTCGCTGATGATCACCGATCTCGACCGCTTCAAGGCCATCAACGATGCCTGGGGCCATGATGGCGGCGATGCGGTGCTGAGGGAGTTCGCGGGCCGGTTGCGGCGCAGCGTGCGCGGCGTCGATCTGGCCTGCCGCTATGGCGGCGAGGAGTTCGTCGTCGTCATGCCCGACACCGACGGACCGACCGCCGAGCGGATCGCCGAGCGGCTGCGCAGCGACGTGGCCGCAGAGCCTTTCGCCGTGGGCGATGCACGGGTTCCGGTCACGATCAGCGTCGGCGTCGCCCAGATGTACGATCTGCACGACGACGCGGCGTCGCTGATCAAGCGCGCCGACCGCGCATTGTACGATGCCAAGAACGGCGGCCGGAACCGGGTGGTCGGCCGCGCGGCCTGAGACGCCTGCGGGGAGAGCAGCCCCCAACGACCCAAAACGGTACAGTTTCAGAGGTCTTGCGGCGAAAGTTTACGTTAACATGACGTAAAGTGCCGACATGATTAAGAAACTGTTGATTTTTATCCAGGGTTGCGCAAATCTCCGGTCACAAGGATGCAATCGCGAAGCCGCGAAACCCTTTCTTGCGTCCAACCCAGATACCCCATGATGCTCAGGTCCGCCGCATCTCCTGGGTTCCGTGGGGTTGGCCGGCCGGTGCTGACGTCAAGTGGCCTCCTCGTACCGCTGTCAGTCGCCGGCCGGCCGCCTTTGACGACGATCCCCTTCATCCAAGAACCTGGCGTGCTGGCCGCGACGCGCTCGCCCTGCCAGGCTGCCGCTCCCGTCGCGCGGCGAGACGAATGCGGGCGGGCAGTCCGAAACGCAAAACGCCGCCCGAAGGCGGCGTTCGAAAGGGTGGACGGCGCTGGACCGTCTACTTGATCTTCGTTTCCTTGAACTCGACGTGCTTCTTGGCGATCGGGTCGTACTTGCGGAACGACAGCTTGTCGGTCTTGGTGCGGCTGTTCTTGCTCGTCACGTAGAAGAAGCCGGTGTCGGCGGTCGAAAGAAGCTTGATCTTGATGTTCGCGGCTTTGGCCATGACAGATGTCCATCCTGTATGTTGGGGCTTCCGATCTCACGCCATGAGGCGCGCGACGGTCCGACCGTCCGCGGAAAGTTCGCCGTGACTTAAACGAGCGGGCTCGAATGTCAAGGGCATCGGGCCGCGAAACATGCCGCGGGCCGGGGTCTTCATGGCGCGCGCGCCAGCATGCGAACGAAGGCGAGCAACAGGTAGGCGGCGAAGAACAGCGCCAGCGACCATGCAAATCCATGGGTTCCCACCGCGTCCATGCCGAGGCCGATGGCCTGCGGGCCGAGGATCATGCCCAGACCGTAGCAGAAGACGAAGGCGGCATTGGCCGATGCGAGGTCGCGTCCGCTGAGTCGCGAGCCGAGATGGGCGAGGCCGATCGTGTAGAGGCCGGCGACAACGCCGCCCCAGACGAACAGGACGGCGGCGGTCGCGTGCCAGTTCGAGGCCAGCCAGGGCAGGGCCAGCATGCCGGCGAGGCCGACGAAGGCGCAGGCGGCGAGCATGATGCGGCGGTCGCGCGTGCGGTCGCTGATCATGCCCAGCGGCACCTGCAGGAGCACGTTGCCGAGCCCGATCGCCGTGAGCAGCAGGGCCGAGTCCGCCTCCGAATATCCGAGACGCGCGCCATAGACCGGGAACAGGGCGAAGCCGCCCGTCTCGACCGCTCCGAACACCAGGACGGCCGCCGTCGCCGTCGGCACGAGCAGGATGTAGTGCGAGAACCGCTTGCCGGCCGCGCCGCCGGAATGGCTCGATATGTCCGGGCTCTCCCGCCATGCGGCGATCACCGGCAGGGCGGCCAGCAAGGTGATGGCGACGCCGGTCCCGAAGGGTGCGAAGCCTTCGCTGCCGATGCGGGCGAACAGCCACGGGCCGAAGGCAAAGCCCAGCGAGAGCACGGTGGCGTAGATGCCGAGCACCAGCCCGCGCCGGCGCGGCGGCGCCGACGCGCTGATCCAGAATTCCGACAGGATGAAGAGGAGCGTGATTCCCACATGCATCAGGGCACGAAGGACGATCCACATCCCGTAGTCGTCGGTGAAATAGAAGCCGGCAAAGCAGCTGGCGCCGAGCGCGATGGCGATCAGCATGGTGAAGGCGACGCCGAGACGCGTGGCGATGGGAATCGCCAGCGGCGCCACCGCCACCGAGGCGAGGCCGGCCACCGCGGTGTTGAAGCCGATGGCCGTGGCGGAATGGCCGCGTTGCTCCAGGATGATGGACAGCAGCGGCACGCCGAGGCCGATCGCCACCCCGACGGCGGAAATGGATGCGATGGCGGCGGCGAGCGACAGCCATTTCACGCCTTCAGGCGCGTCGCCGTGATCGACCGGAACGACCCCCGTCATGTGTTCTGGCCCACTCTCAGACGAGATCGCGCGTGAAGCGGTTGCGCAACATCCTGTAGAAGGGAACGGGATGGCCAGGCTTCAGGTCCGGGTCGCCGTCGAGCCGGGTCTTCAACTCGTCGAGCACCGTGCGCGTGATGGCGGGGATCTCGGCCTTCTTGGCGTCCTCGATGGACAGCCAGCAGAGCTCCTCGAGCTCGTTGGTGGGGCCGCCCTCCGGCAGTTCCACGGCCACGTCATCCCGCCAGGCGGCGAGGAACCGGGTGTCGTAGCGACGCACGCGTCCGGGCGGCGTGATGGCGCGCGCGATGAAGCGCAGGCGATCGAGCTCGGGCGTCACGCCGTGTTCGACGAAGCCCTGCCAGCCCGGTCGGGTCGTCCTGAACGCCATGGCGCGACCGATCAGCAGTCCCGCTTCCTCGTAGGTCTCGCGAATCGCCGACAAGGCGATGGCGCGGGCGCGCGCGGCCGAAGCGCGGGTTCCCTTGCCGACGATGCGCATCTCCTCTTCCGGGAGCAGCGGCGTCGCGGTCGGAACGCGGCTGTCATGCGGGTCGGTGCGCCCGCCGGGGAAGACGAAACGGCCGGGCATGAAGGCGTGGCTGCGATGGCGCCGGCCGATCAGCACCTTCACCTCGGAACCCGATCGGTCGAGAAGGATCAGCGTCGCCGCGTCCCGAGGGCGCATCGGCTTGCCGCCGAGCGCGAAATCCTTGTTCTCGGCCTTGTCGACCTCGGATCGCGTCATGCCCTCCATGGAGAGCGTCCTCCCTCGTCAGTGCGGACGCCGTCAGGCTTCCGGATGCGTCTCGAGTTCCTCGGCATGGCCGCCGAAGCCGTGCATGTACAACGCCCACTGCAAGCCGACAACGGCTCCCTTGATCGGCTGGAGAAGCGCAATCGACGACAGGATCGTGATCGGCACCCATATGGCCAGATGCGTCCACATCGACAGGTCGGTGGTCGCGTCGGCCCCCATGAAGGCGGCCACGACGACGTGTCCGACGATGAAGATCACGAGGTAGGCGGGAAGATCGTCGGCGCGGTGATGGTGAAACGCTTCGCCGCATGCATCGCAGCGCTCCGCCGTGCGGGCGAAGCCCGAGAAGAGCCGGCCGTCGCCGCAATGCGGGCAGCGGCCCATGAAACCGCGCTTCATCGCCTGCCACAGGTTCCGCTCCGGGCGGCCGGAGTGGCTTTCGCCCCCAAAGGTCTGTCGTTCCATCTATTTGCTCCTTCCGCGGCCGGACTGCGCCCGCCGTGGTGCCTTTGACTGAAGCCTCCGCGTCTGTCCCTTCGCCTTGTGAAAGGAACGCGTTGCCGCAGGCAACGGTCGAGGTTCGCTCAGCATCTCGAAGCGCATGCTTCCGGCCAGAGGCGCGATCTCGACCAGTTTCACTTCCACCGAATCGCCGAGGCGGAAGCCCTTGCCGCGCCGCTCTCCGACGAGGGAATGCGCCGCTTCGTCGTAGATATAGTAGTCATTGCCCAGCGTTGACACCGGTACGAAGCCATCCGCGCCATACTGCGGCAATCTGACAAAGAGCCCGGCCTTGGTGACGCCGCCGATGCGGGCTTCGAAGGTTTCGCCCTTGCGGGCGGCCAGATGCTCGGCGATCAGCCGGTCGACCGTGTCGCGCTCCGCGGCCATGGCCCGTCGCTCGGCGGCCGAGATCAGCGCGGCGGTGTCCTCGAGACGCGCTTCCTCGCCCGGCGTCAAGCCATCCTTGCCGAGACCGAGGGCGGCGATGAGCGCGCGATGGACGATCAGGTCGGCATAGCGACGGATGGGCGAGGTGAAATGGGCGTACCGGCGCAGGTTCAGGCCGAAATGGCCGATGTTGCCGGGCGCGTATTCCGCCTGACTCTGAGACCGCAGCACCACCTCGTTGATCAGGGTTTCGTTGTCCTGGCCCCGCGCCCGTTCGAGGATGGAGTTGAACTGGGAGGGGCGCAACTGCGCTCCGCGTGCGAGCGACAGGCCGACCGTCTGCAGGAACTCGCGCAGCGATTCCTGCTTGGCGAGCGACGGCGCGTCATGAATGCGATAGACGAGCGCCTGCTTCCGCGCCTCCAGGGTTTCGGCGGCGGCGACGTTCGCCTGGATCATGAACTCCTCGATCAGGCGGTGCGCCGCGAGCCGTTCGGGGACCGTCACCCGGTCGACCGTTCCGTCGGGCTTGAGGACGAGCTTGCGCTCAGGGAGGTCGAGTTCCAGCGGCCCGCGCTGGTCCCGGCCGCGCGACAGGACCGCGTAGGCGTCCCAGAGCGGCTTCAGGACGCCGTCGAGCAAGGGGGCCGTCGTCTCCGTCGTCTCGTCCGGTGCGCCGTCGATGGCGGCCTGCGCCTGCTGGTAGGCGAGCTTGGCCGACGAGCGCATCATGATGCGATGGAAGGCGTGGCGGACCTTGCGGCCGTCGGCCGCAAAAGTCATGCGCACGGCCAGCGCCGGACGGTCTTCGCCCTGCCGCAGCGAGCAGAGGTCGTTGGAAATGCGCTCGGGCAGCATCGGCACGACGCGATCGGGAAAATAGACGGAGTTGCCGCGCTTCAGCGCTTCGCGGTCGAGCGCCGATCCCGGACGGACATAGGCCGCGACGTCGGCGATGGCGACGGTGACGACGACGCCGCCGGGGTTGGCCGCGTCCGTGTCGGGTTCGGCAAACACCGCGTCGTCATGATCCTTGGCGTCGGCGGGATCGATGGTGACGAGCCGGACATTCCTCCAGTCCTCGCGCCCTTCGAGGGAAGCGGCCCCGGCGGCCTCTGCTTCCTCCAGCACGTCGCGCGGGAACACATGGGGAATTTCGTGCGCGTGGATGGCGATCATCGAGACCGCCTTCTCGCTCGTCAGCGACCCGACGACCGAAACGACCTTTCCGCGCGGCAGCCCGTAGCGTGTCGGGCGAAGCGGCTCGAGCTCGACGAGGTCGCCGACCTGTCCATCGCCCAGATTTTCGGGATCGATCAGCATTTCCGGCTGGCGGCGGTCGACGGCCTCGGTGCGCAGCGTGCCGTCGGCGAGCTGGCGGATCACGCCGAGCACCGTGTCGCGCCGCTTCTCGAAGACCTTCATCACCCGGCCGGTGTAGTCGGGTCCGTCGGCCTCCTCGCCCGGGAACACACGGGCGAGAACCCGATCGCCGATGCCGGGGACAGGGCCCTTGCCGATCTTCGAGGCACGAATGGCGACGACGACGTTCGTGTCGACGTCCGACTGGGTTTCGGAGGGCCTTGCGAGCAGACCGCCATCGGTATCGCGGCCATAGATCTCGAGGACCGCGACATGGGGAAGGGCGCCGGGCCTGTGCAGCCGCTTGGCGCGCTTTTCGAGCAGGCCGTCGTCCTGCAGGTCGGCCAGCAGCGCCTTGAGCCAGATGCGATCGTCGCCGCGCAGACCGAAGGCCTTGGCGATGTCCCGCTTCGACGCGCGATCCGGATTCTCGGCGATGAAGGTCAGCACCTGATCGCGCGTGGGGCGAAAGGCGTTGGGTTCAGTCTCCGCGGCGACGGTATTCCCGCTCTTGCCGCGGGAGGTCTTCGTGCCGGGAACTCGTTTCGCCAAAGGCTTCAGCCCTTCTTTCCAGCGCTCGCCGCAGCGGGTTTCTTCGCGGCCGCCTTGGCCGGCGCCTTCTTCGGCGCGGCTTTCTTGGTGGCGGCTTTCTTGGGTGCGGCCTTCCTGGCCGAGGCGGCCTTGCCGCCGCCCGACTTGCCGGCCTTCTCGGCGATCAGCGCCAGGGCGTCCTCCACGGTCACGGTCAACGGTTCCTTGCCCTTGGGCAGCGTCGCGTTGACCTTGCCGTAGTTGACATAGGGCCCATACTTGCCGTCGCGCACGGTGATCTTGCCGCCGCCGTCGGGATGGTCGCCAAGGTCCTTCAACGCCGCGGCGGTGGCGCCGCGGCGGCCACCGCCGGCCTTGGAGGCGGCTTTCTCGGCCAGAACCGAGACCGCGCGGTTGATGCCGACCGAGAACACGTCCTCGATGGTTTCGAGATTGGCGTAGACCCCGTCATGGAGCAGGAAGGGTCCGTACCGGCCCAATCCCGCCGAGATCATCTTGCCGCTCTCGGGATGCTGACCGACATTGCGGGGCAGCGACAGCAGCGCCATCGCCTTTTCGTGATCGATGCTGTCCGGCGTCCAGCCCTTGGGCAGGCTCGCCCGCTTGGCCTCCTTGCCCTCGCCGCGCTGCACGTAGGGCCCGAAACGGCCGCTCTTGAGCGCGATTTCCTCGCCGGTGTGCGGATCGGCGCCGAGCGCCCTGTCGCCGCCGTCGCCGGCCTGCTCGCCATTGCCGTTGCCGTCGCCCAGCTGGCGGGTGAAGCCGCATTCGGGGTAGTTGGAGCAGCCGACGAACGCGCCGTAGCGGCCGAGCTTGAGCGACAGCTGGCCTTCGCCGCATTTCGGGCAGGAGCGCGGCTCGGTGCCGTCCTCGCGCGCGGGAAACACCAGCGGCGCCAGTTCCTCGTTCAGCGCCTCCAGGACGTCGGTGACCCGCAGTTCCTTGATCTCTTCCACCGAACCGGAGAACTCGCGCCAGAAATCGCGCAGCACGTCCTTCCACGCGAGACGCCCGTCGGAAATCTCGTCGAGCTTTTCCTCCAGCGCCGCGGTGAAGTCATACTCGACGTAGCGCCGGAAGAAGCTTTCGAGGAAGGCCGTGACCAGCCGGCCCTTGGCTTCCGGGATCAGCTTGCGCTTGTCGACCTTGACGTATTCGCGGTCTTCGAGCGTCTTCAGCGTCGCGGCATAGGTGGAGGGACGGCCGATGCCGAGCTCTTCCATCTTCTTGATCAGCGAGGCTTCCGAGTAGCGCGGCGGCGGTTCGGTCGAGTGCTTCACGGCGTCGATCTTCTCGCGCTTCAGCGTCTCGTCGGCGCGGATCTCGGGCAGGCGACGCTCGTCCTCGTCGTCGGTGTCCTCTTCCTTCTGGTCGGTGTAGGCGGCGATGAAACCGTCAAAGCGGATGACCGACCCGACCGCGCGCAGATTGGCGGTCCTGGCATCGTTGACGGCCTCGATCTCGACCGTGGTGCGCTCGATCTCGGCCGGCTGCATCTGGCTTGCGATGGCGCGCTTCCAGATCAGCTCGTAGAGCCGGGCCTGGTCATTGTCGAGATGAGCCCGGACAGACGCGGGCGTGCGAGAGAAATCGGTCGGGCGTACCGCCTCGTGCGCTTCCTGCGCGTTCTTGGCCTTGGCGGAATACTGGCGCGGCTTGTCGGGCAGGTAGCGCGCGCCGAACTCCTTGGCGATGGTCGCACGGGCGGCCTCGATCGCCTCGGGCGCCATCTGCACGCCGTCGGTTCGCATGTAGGTGATGAGACCCGTCGTCTCGCCGCCGATGTCGATGCCTTCGTACAGGCGCTGCGCGACCTGCATGGTGCGGGAGGCCGAGTAGCCGAGCCGCGAGGAGGCGGCCTGCTGCATCGTCGAGGTGGTGAACGGCGCGGCCGGGTTGCGCCGCGTGGGCTTGGCCTCGACCGACAGCGCCTTGAAGCTCGCCCCGTCGAGCATCGCCTTGATGGCGATCGCCTGGTCCTGCGTCTTGATGTCGAGCTTCTGCAGCTTCTTGCCGTCGAACGCCGTCAGGCGGGCCTCGAAGCTCTCCGAGCGGGGCGTGCCGAGCACCACGCCGATCAGCCAGTATTCCTCGCGGATGAAGCGTTCGATCTCCGCTTCGCGGTCGCAGACGAGCCTCAGGGACACCGATTGAACGCGGCCGGCCGAGCGCGCGCCCGGCAACTTGCGCCACAGCACCGGCGACAGCGTGAAGCCGACGAGATAGTCGAGCGCGCGCCGCGCCAGATAGGCGTCGACCAAAGGCGCGTCGATGGCGCGCGGATTGGCCATGGCGTCGAGCACGGACTGCTTGGTGATGGCGTTGAAGACGACGCGGCTGACGGACTTGTCCTTGATCGCCTTCTTCTGGCGCAACACCTCGAGCACATGCCAGGAGATCGCCTCGCCCTCGCGATCCGGATCGGTGGCCAGGATCAGGCCGTCGGCGTCCTTCATGGCCTTGACGATGTCGGCGAGCCGTTTGGCGGATGGGCCGTCCACTTCCCAGGACATGGCGAAGTCTTCGTCCGGCCGCACGGAGCCGTCCTTGGCGGGCAAGTCACGGACGTGGCCAAAAGAGGCGAGAACCTTGTAGTTCTTGCCGAGATACTTGTTGATTGTCTTGGCCTTGGCAGGCGATTCAACGACGACGACGTCCATGTGGTCTGATGCTTCCCTGGGCGACGGGAAAGTCCGGAGTTGGTCCGCACAGGCCGCCAATGTTGGAATTCTCCCGTCACATGGCGGGCGAAATCGCCATGGTCAAGCCCCAGCGCCGGAATAGCCCGCGGAGCGATGCAACCGCAGATTGGTTGTTTGAGGAAAGTAATGCAACTATAAATATGCCAATGCCTGCGGGGCGTGGTTGTACCGGGGAGGGGCGGCAAGATGACCGGCCGTTTCACGGATCGCGTCGAAAGTGTCTCCCAAGGCAGGGGGATTGCAACCGGCGAAGAGCCGGCTCGAGGAGACGCCGCCGCCGCCATGACCCGACACGAGAGCAACAGGACCACGTCTCCCCACGTCAATGCCTCGCAGCGCGAGGCGAGACTGGACTACATCCACGCCATGCTCGGTCAACTCCGGGGCATGGCGGAGATGGAGAAGCTCGACATGCTCGCCTATCTGATCGACATGGCCCGCGTCGAAGTGGGCGAGGTGTTGCGATCGCAGCTGCCCGCCCGCGTTCGTCCAAGGCGACCGTCCGTTCATCGCTGAGCCCCGCTCCCCGCCATCGCGCTCCAGCCCCGTCCGCCGGACGAAATCGCGAGACGAATGGTCGCGAATTCTCGGCCCGAGGCTTGACCTTACGGCGGCCAGGGACTAGATCGCGAGCGTTGCTCGGGCGATTTACCAGTAATGTGGCCGTGAATCGCTGTGCCTCAGGGGGTAACCCGGTGAGCCGCGATGCGACAATCTCCACTGCGGCTCGAACGAGCCGTTCCCATGATGGCGTAAACGCCCACCGATCTCGGTTTCCCGCTGATCGGCTCAAGCTCGGTCTACGTGACCAAATGCATATGCATTGAACAGGTTGAAGGTCAGAATTGAAGTACCGCGATAATTTCGTCGACAGGCGTCAGGACGCCTTGGCCGCAAAGGCCGCCCTCCTGGAGAAATTCAAGCAGCGCCCGGACGAAAGCGATCCTGAGTATCAGGCTCGCATGGCCGAGCGCCGCGCCATCGCCGAGGCCCGTGCCGAACGCGAGAAGGAAAAGGAAGCGCGCCGGCAGGCCAAACTGGCGGAAGAAGCGCGGTTGAAGGCCGAACGCGAAGCCCAGCGCGAGGCGGAACGCCTGGCGCGCGAGGAAGAAGAGCGTCGCGCGGCCGAATTGCGGGCGCAGGAAGAAGAAGCGCGTCGGGCCGAAGAGCTCGCCGAGGACGTCGCCCGCAAGGCGCGTCGCGACGCCCGCTACGCAGCCCGCAAGGCGCGCGTCCGCAAGATCGGCTGACCTCAGGTCAGGTCGTTCGCAACGCCTCGGCCAGGGCCGGGGCGAGATCGCCTCGGTCGGTGACCACGACGTCGTCGAGGTCCAGCCATTCTGCCATGAGACGCAAGTCACGTGCGAGCGATTGCGCGACGTGGCGGGGTGCGCCCTCTTCCGCGAAGGCGCCGTTCATGCGCAGGACGCGTGCGGCACGGTCGGCCTTCAGATCGAGCCTTGCGGCGAGTGCTTCGTCCAGCAGCCAGGGCAGGACGTAGTAGCCATGCGTGCGCTTGTGTGCTGGCGTGTAGATTTCGATGCGGTAGCGGAACCCGAACAGGCGCTCGGTTCTGCCGCGCTCCCAGATGAGGGGGTCGAACGGCGCGAGCAGGGCGCTGCCGCGTATCCGTCGCGGAACCCTCGTCCCCGCGGCGAGAAACGCCTTCTGGCTCCAGCCTTCCACCTTCACCGGCACGAGGTCGCCGTTTTCGACCAGTTCGGCGATTCGGCCGTCGGCCTGGTTCGGCGACAGGCGAAAATAGTCGCGCAGGTCGGCCGCCGTTGCGACGCCGAGCGCGTCGGCCGAAATCTTCAGCAGTCTTCGGATGGCGTCCGCGCGCGCGGGCGTCGGCTGGTCGTGGATCGCACGCGGAATGACCCGCTCGGGCAGGTCGTAGAGCCGCTCGAAGCCTCGCCGGCTCGCCGTGGTGATGCGCCCGGCCCAGAACAGCCATTCGAACGCATGCTTGGCGTCGCTCCAGCCCCACCAGCCGCCTTCGCCCTTCTGGCCGTCGATCGCCGACGCCGCCAGCGGCCCCTCCGCCTCGACCTTTCGGAAGATGGTCTCGATATAGTCCGCGCGCTCGCGCCCGAACCGGGCAAGGCCGCCATAGATGCCGCGGTTGTCGCGGGCATCGTGCATGCGCCACTGCATCAGGGGCCAGGTTTCGACCGGCAGGTAGGATGCTTCATGCGCCCAGTATTCGAAAAGCCGTCGCGGTCTTCGCGCGGCCGCATCGTCGATCAGCCGCCGCGGATAGGCGCCGAGCCGCGAAAAGGCGGGCATGTAGTGCGCGCGGACGACGGCGCTGACGGAATCGATCTGGAACAACCCCGTGCGGGCCAGCACCGCACTCATGTGCCGCCATGTTCGCGCCGCATCCGAGCGCCTTTCGCCGAAGCCTTGCGCGGCGAGGGCGATGCGTCGGGCCGATGCAAGGGATATCTGGGGCGTCATGGGGTGCCGTCCGGGGTGGCGGGAGCATGGGCGGTTGCGTCGACGACCTAACGCGGCGCCGCTCGCCGGCGTCAACCCGAAACCGTCCCGCCTGGCGTGGCTCCTGACGGACGCTGTCGTCACCTTGCAGGTCGGGACCCGATCCGGAACATGCTGGCCATCCGGCCTGCCGATGCTGTAGGCAGCAGGCATCGCCCCCGACCAGCGGACGTCCCCAGCCATGTGCCAGCTTTGCGAGGAAACCCGTCTCGACGTCTCCGGCTTCGCCGTGCTCGACCGCCCGGCGGAGACGCTGGTCGGCCTCGAATGGGAAGGCAGCCACGGCGAGGCCGCGGCAGGCTCCGTCCGCGCCACGCTGACGGCGCTTCAGGCCAGGCTGGGCAAGGGAGACCTCTGGAGCGGACCGATCATCGGCCTGTCCTTCAACGACGGACCCGAACGCTTTCGCTATTTCGCCGGCGTGGCGGCCGAAGAGGCGGTGCCGGTCGGCGGGCTCGTCGGTCTCCAACTGCCGCCACGCCGCTACGTGGCGTCGTGGCACGGACAGGCCGACGGCGACGTCGTGGCGCATTACGGACGGATGATCGCCTGGCTGACGACGAAGGGCATGGCCCGCTCCCTGGAGCCTCCGCACCATCGCGAGGAATATCCACGCGACGGCGTGTTCGACGGTCCGCCCGTGCTCAGACTGCTGCTGCCGCTAAGGTGAGCCCGGTTCGCTAAAGCGTGTCGCGCCCAACCCGATTCAACCCGGTCGGTTTGCCTTCGGCAGAACCGACCGCTTGAGGGTGCCGGTCGACCTTTCCCGC
>NZ_RWKW01000040.1 GCF_003970795.1 Aquibium carbonis
GGCAATGCCGGAAAGCACGGCGACCATGGCCGCCAGCTACACCACGCGGTGGGACACGATCGCCGCGGCATGCGCTCGTTTCCGCCGCGTCTGCCCGACCAGCCGATTTTCCATCCCGTGCTGTTGGAAGACTATGCGGTCAGGATCGCTCGCGACTGCCGTAGTCGAAAGGCGGGACGACGGAGAAAGGCTGCGACGTCGGGGAACACTCCTGCGCCATCACGCCCGACGGCATCCGCCGAGGCATGGATCCCGGATACGTCGTCCTTCGCTTCGCTCGGACGTCGTTCCGGGATTGTGAAAGTGGGAGGCACCGCTGCTTCTTGGCGGCGAGGGACTGCGGCCAGCCCGCGGTGCGGTCCCTCAGAACCGGAACACGCCATATCCCGGTTCGCCCAGCGGGGCGTTCAGCGAGGCGGAAATCGCGATGCCCAGCGCGTTGCGCGTGTCGACGGGGTCGATGATGCCGTCGTCCCAGAGCTCCGAGGTGGAGTGATAGGCCGACAGCTGCTCCTGATAGGCAGCGCGGGTCTCCTCCCACAACTGGCGCACCACGGCCTCGTCGACGTCTCCGCCGTTTCTCTTCATCTGGTTGATCTTCACCTCCGCCAGCGTGTTGGCCGCCTGGTCGCCGCCCATGACGCCGATCTGGTGGTTGGGCCAGGTGAACAGGAAGCGCCCGTCGAAGGCCCGGCCACACATGCCGTAATTGCCGGCGCCGAAGGAGCCGTTGCACATGACGGTGAACTTGGGAACGTGGCTGCAGCTCTGGGCCATGATCATCTTGGCGCCGTCCTTGGTGATGCCGCGCCGCTCGTACTCCTTGCCGATCATGTAGCCGGTGATGTTCTGCAGGAAGACCAGCGGCGTGTTGTTCTGGTTGCAAAGCTCGATGAAATGGCCGCCCTTCAGCGAACTGTCGTTGAACAGCACGCCGTTGTTGGCGAGGATACCGACCTTGTAGCCCCAGATGTTGGCATAGCCGCAGATCAGCGTCGTGCCGTAGTTCGGCTGGTATTCGTGGAACCGGCTGCCGTCGACCATGCGGGCGATGATCTCGCGCATGTCGAACTGCTTCTTGATGTCGTCGGGAACGATGCCGTAGATCTCCTCGGGGTCGTAGGCCGGATCTTCCGGCGCTTCCCGCTGGCAGTCCCACTTCTTCGCCCGATCCCACTGCGCCACGATTTCGCGGCCGATGTGGATCGCCTCCTCCTCGGTGGCGGCCGGGTAGTCGCAGGTGCCCGACACGCTGGTGTGCATGTCGGCGCCGCCGAGATCCTCGACCGACACCTCTTCGCCGGTCGCCGCCTTGACGAGGGGCGGACCGCCGAGGAACACCGCACCGGTGCCCTGGACGATCACGCTGTAGTCGGACAGGCCGGGAATGTAGGCGCCGCCGGCCGTGCAGTGGCCGAACACCAGTGCCAGTTGCTTGACGCCCATCTTCGACAGGATCGACTGATTGCGGAAGATGCGCCCCGCCATGTACTTGTCGGGAAAGACCTCCGACTGGAGCTGCAGGAAGCCGCCGGCTGAATCGCACAGATGGATGACCGGCAGCCGGTTCTCCATGGCGATGTCGAGCGCCCGAACGATCTTCTTGGCGGTCAGCGGATACCAGGCGCCGCCCTTGACGGTCGGATCGTCGGCGCGGATGACGACCTCGCGACCCGACACGATGCCGATGCCGACGATGGAACTGGCCGAGGGAGAATCGCCGCCATAGGCCATGTTGGCTGCGAGCGAAGACAGTTCCAGGAACGGCGTTCCGGGGTCGAGCAGCTTCTCGATGCGCTCGCGCGGCCGCATCTTGCCCTGACTGGCCAACCGGTCGAGATCGCGCGTCGGGCGCTGGTGGCGCGCCGCCTCCTGCCGGGCGCGAAAGGCGGCGACGATGCCGCGGTTGTGGGTGTCGAAGCGGCGGAACTCCGCCGACGACGTCGAGATCATGGACTGGATCTTGCGCATGCGGGTCAGCCTTCGTCGACCTGTGGCTCGAGCGTCGCGATGACCTCGTCCTTCTCGAATGTCTCGCCCGCGGACCGGTGAACGGCCGCGACGATGCCGTCGCGGGGCGAGGGCAGGGCGGTCTGGAGCTTCATGCTCTCGATGGTCACCAGAACCTCGCCACGCGCCACACGGTCGCCGGCATTCCGGTGGACCGAGATGACGGCGCCCGGCATCGGCGCCTTCACGACGTCCAGGCTGGCGCCGCCCGCGCCGCTTCGGGAAAACGGATCGACGACGCCGACGTCGAAGGTGCGGCCGGCAAGCCGCAGCATCTGGCGATCGGCTACGCTGGCGCGGGCGAAGGTCACGGCATGTCCGCCGATTGCCATTGTCGTGCTTCCCCGACCAGCGGCGGGCAGTTCGGTCAGCTCGTGGTCCACGCCGTCGATACGCAGCGTCAGGTGCGGACGCCGGCGGGTGATCGAGACCTCGTGGACCTTTCCGTCGAGCGCGAGCTTGAGGCTCATCGTCAGTTCCTCCAGCCGCCGATGGCGGCATGCGGCTCGGGCGTGCCCAGCGCCAGTTCGCGAAAGTCGCGCAAGCCCAGCGCCGCGGCGGCCAGCACCTGCGCCAGGACCTGCTCCGGCACCGGGGGCGGCGCGAGCGCCTCGCGGTGCTCGGTGACGAAACCGGTGTGCAGGTGACCGTCGCGGAACGCGGCGTTGTCGAGGACGCGGGCCAGATAGTCGATGTTGGTCGTGACGCCGAGCAGCGCCAATCCCTCCAGGGCCGCGATGGCGCGATCGATCGCTTCGGCGCGATCGCCCCCGTGGGCGACCAGCTTGGCCAGCATCGGATCGAAGTCGGCGGTGATCTTCTGGCCGGGGTCGAGAGCGTTCTCGAACCGCAGCCAGGGCTCTTCCGGTACCCCGAGATAGGCGAGCACGCCGGTCTCGGGCAGGAAGTCGCGCTCCGGGTCTTCCGCGCAGATGCGGCATTCCATGGCATGGCCGGACAGGGTGACGTCGGCCTGCGCCGCCGGGAGACCCTTGCCGGCCGCGATCTCGATCTGGGCGCGCACGAGGTCGATGCCGGTGACCATCTCGGTGACCGGATGCTCCACCTGCAGGCGCGTGTTCATCTCCAGGAAGAAGAAGCGGCCGTCGGCGCCAAGGATGTATTCGACCGTTCCTGCGTTCTTGTAGCGGGCGGCGGCGGCCAACAGCACGGCCGAGCCGCAGATGGCGTCGCGCAGCGCCGGATCGAGACGGGCCGCCGGCGCCTCCTCGATGATCTTCTGGAAGCGACGCTGCACGGAGCATTCGCGCTCGAACAGATGGATCGCGCCGCCTTCGCCGTCGCCCAGAACCTGCACCTCGATGTGGCGCGGGCGCTCGACATAGGTCTCGGCATACACACGACCGTCGCCGAAGTAGCGCTGCGCTTCGCCCGCGGCGATGCGGGCTGCTTCGCGCAGTTCCTCGGCGGAGCGGACGATCGACATGCCCTTGCCGCCGCCGCCGGCCGCCGCCTTGATGAGCAGCGGAAAGCCGATCGTTTCGGCGCGGGCGATGAAGTCGTCGAGATCGCCGGTCGGCATGACGGACGGCGCCACGGGCACGCCCTGCGCCTCCGCGAAGGCGCGGGCGGAGATCTTGTCGCCCATCAGCGCGATGGTGTCGGGTGAGGGGCCGATGAAGGCGAGGCCGGCCTTCTCGACAGCCGCCGCGAAGCGGGCGTTCTCCGACAGGAAGCCGTAGCCGGGATGGATGGCGTCGGCGCCGGTGGCGAGGGCCGCCGCCACGATCGCCTCGATGTCGAGATGCGCTGCGACGGGTGTTTCGCCCGCGATTTCGACCGCTTCACCTGCCATCCGCACGTGCCTGGCGCGGGTCTCGAGCCGGTGATGGATCGCCACCGAAGCGATGCCGAGTTCATCGAGCGTGCGGATGACGCGGCAGGCGATTTCGCCGCGATTGGCGATCAGGATCTTGCCGAACAAGGGGGCAGTCATGCGGTCTCGTCCTTGTTCCAGTCTTCGAGAGGGCCGCCCGCGTCCAGCCAGTGGGCCGGGACCTGCACGGGGAAATCCATCATGATCTGCGCCAGTGCCTTGCCTTGCGGATCGTGCCGCAGAGAGGCGATGCCGCCGCCGCCAAGGCCCTGGTGCAGCAGGAAGTTGAAGCCTTCGAGCCCGGGCCATTCGAAGCGCTCGACCTCGCCCCTGACGAAATGCGCGAAGTAGCGCGCGACGGCCTGCGGGGTTGTCGCACGGCGGATCCAGGGCAGGTATTGCGGCTTGCGCGCCAGGATGCCGATGTTGCCGATGTCGCCCTTGTCGCCGCTGCGGCCATGCGCGATCGCGATGAGCGGCACGGTCGCGAGCGGGTCGTGGGGCGGCGCAACTGAACCCCCACCCTCTATCCCTCCCCACAAGGGGGAGGGGGGCGCCGACGCTTGAGCTTCATCTTCCGTCGAGGTGAAGAGCCGCGACGTCTCAGAACCCCCCTCCCCCTTGTGGGGAGGGGTACGGGGCGGGGGTGTCGCCACGCCGACTTCGATCGTCCGCCCGTCAACCTCCACCTCCGCGGGAATTTCGATCTTGGGTGCCAGGAAGGAGAAGAGCCTGATCACCGGCTGCGGCTCCGGGCGGCCTCCCGCGAAGCCGGTGAGACCTTGCGCCATCGACGTCGCGGCGGGGAAGATCTCGCGGCCGAAGACCTGCAGCGCGTCCTTCGAGGCATGCCGGACGGCGATCTTCAACACCACTTCGCGCGTGTCGCCCGCCCTGGCATTCTCGCCGTAATTGGTCTCGCTGCCGAGGACTTCGATCGATCGATCACTGTAGCCCTCGAAACCGGCAGCCTTCATCAGGCGCTCGGAGCGGGCAAGGATCGCCTCGGCCGTCGCCCTGGCCTTTGCCGCCGCCTCGCGTCCGGCGATCATCATGGTGACGGCGGCGCGGTAGCCGTCGGGATAGGTCAGGCTCACCTTGTAGCTGTCGGTCGGCGCCGCGCCGCGGGCGCCGGTGACCTTCACACGGTCGGACCCGACCTGTTCGAGCCTGACCGCGCTCCAGTCGGCCGTGACGTCGGGCAGGACGTAGCGCGTCGGGTCGCCGACCTCGTAGACGATCTGTTCGGCGACGGTCTTGGTGGAAACGAGCCCGCCGGTTCCTGCGGGCTTGGTGACGACGAAGCTGCCGTCGGCGCTGCATTCGGCGATGGGAAAGCCCATGTCGTCCCAGCCGGAAACCTCGCGCCAATCGGTGAAGATGCCACCGGTGACCTGGGTGCCGCATTCCAGCACATGGCCGCAGAGGCTGCCGGCCGACAGGAGGTCATGCTGGCTTGGTCCCCAGCCGAACTCGTGGATCAACGGGCCGAGCACGACGGCTGAATCCACCACGCGACCCGTGATCACGACGTCCGCGCCGGCGTCGAGCGCTGCGGCGATCGGGAAGGCGCCGAGATAGGCGTTCACGCTGGCGACGTTCGCCGGCATTGCTGCGCCGGAAAACATTTCCCGCACGTCCTGCTCGCGGTAGCGTTCGACCTGTCCGGACAGGTCGTCGCCGCGCACGACCGCGACCTTCAGGTCGACGCCGACGTCGCGGAAGACAGCCAGCAGGGCGTCGCGGCAGGCGTCGGGGTTGACGCCGCCGGCATTGGTGACGACGCGGATGCGTTTGTCGGCGATCTCGCGCGCCAGCGGTTTCATCACCATGGTGACGAAGTCGGTGGCGTAGCCCAGATCGGCGCGCTTGGCCTTCATCCGCGCCAGGATCGACATGGTGATCTCGGCCAGGTAATCCATCACTAGATAGTCGATGCCGCCGGCGCGCACGAGTTGGGCTGGTCCCTCCGGCGTGTCGCCCCAGAAACCGGCGCCGCAGCCGATCCGGACTGTCCTGGTCATGCCCGCTACTCCCCAGACCAGTTCGGCTTGCGCTTTTCGTTGAAGGCCGCAAATCCTTCGCGCGCGTCCTGCGTGCGCGCCATGTTGGCCAGCATGAACTGGGCGTATTCCAGCGCCGCGTCCGTCGACATCTCGCGGATCTTGGAGAGCGCCTGCTTGCCAAGCCTGATTCCGGTCGGCGACTTGTCGGTGATGCGCCCGAGCAGCCACTCGAGCTTGGTGTCGAGTTCACCGGCCGGAACGGCGTAGTTGACGATCCGCTCGCCTTCAGCCTCGCGTGCCAGCATCGGCTCGCCCGAAAGGCAAAGTTCCATCATCCGCCTGTAGCTGATGACGCGCAGCAGGAAGGGAAGGATCATCATCGGGAAGATGCCGACCTTGACCTCCGAGACGCCCAACAGGGCGTCCTCGCGGGCGACGACCAGGTCGCAGGCGCAGACGAGGCCCAATCCGCCGGCGAGCGCGTGGCCGTTCACGCGTGCAACCAGCGGCAGGCGACAGGAATCCATTCGGCGCAGCAGGCGCGCGACGTAGTGGCGAGGGTCGGCGACGTCGATGGTGAACGGGGTTCCGTCCGCCTGGAGTTGCAGATCACCGCCCGCGCAGAAGGCCTTGTCGCCCGCTCCCGTCAGAACGATGGCGCGGACGGTCCGATCGGCTTCTGCCTCGTCGAGGCCCGAATGGATCAGTTCCGCGACCCTTTCGTTGAGGGCGTTGCGACGTTCCTCACGGCTGATGGTGATCCACTGCACCGGGCCACGGCGTTCGATCGTCACGGGTTGCGTCACTTTTCCCCCCTGTTTCGCACTCGGGTGTGAGCCTAAATGATTTCAATTCATCAGCGTTGTCAACCGACCCGAAAGGCTCGGCCGGCAGGGCGCTTCCTATACCGAACCGATCTGTGTATCTGCCGGGAACACTTGACAATCGAGTGCCGATCAGATGATGAAATCACTTCATTAGCGGCCGTAGCGGTCTGCCGAGGTGGTCGAGGGAGGACATGTTGGACATTGCAGGATCGAACGAGAAGCACGCCGTCTTCGATCTCGATGCGGAACAACAGATGGTCCTCGACAATGCGGATCGCTTCGCCCGCAACGAACTCTATCCGCTCGCGCCGCGCATGGACAACGAGGAATGGTGGCCGCAGGACGCCTTCCCCTTGATCGGTGACAACGGGCTGTTCGGCATCACCATTCCGGAGGAGTATGGCGGCACCGGGCTCGATCTTTTCGCGGCGGGGCTCGTGTTGCAGGGTTTCGCGCGCTGGAATCACGCCATGGCGCTGGCCTGGGTGGCACATGACAATCTCTGCGCGAACAACATCTACCGAAACGGCAACGAGGACCAGCGGCGGCGCTACCTTCCCGACCTGTGCTCCGGTCGCAAGATCGGCGCGCTCGGCCTGACCGAGCCTGGCGCGGGGTCCGACGCGCTGGGGTCGATGCGCACGACGGCGCGCCGCGACGGCGACCACTATGTCCTCAACGGCTCGAAGATCTACATCACCAACGGTCCCGTCGCGGACGTCCTTCTGGTCTATGCCAAGACGGATCGTGAGAAGGGCGCACACGGCATCTCGGCCTTCATCGTCGAGAAGGACATGCCCGGCTTCAAGGTGGCGCAGAAGCTCAACAAGATGGGCTATCGCGGCAGCCAGACCGGCGAGCTCCTGTTCGAGGAGTGCCGCGTGCCGGCCGAGAACCTCGTCGGCGGCGAAAACCGCGGCGTCTCGGTCGTCATGAGCGGCCTCGACCTCGAGCGTGCGATGATTTCGCCGATCTGCCTCGGCGTCGCCGAGCGCGCGCTCGAGCTTTCGATCGATTATGCCAGGACCCGCCAGCAGTTCGGCAAGCCGATCGGCTCGTTCCAGATGGTGCAGTCGATGATCGCCGACATGTATGTGCAGGTGGAGACGATCCGCACCTTCACCTATCGTGTGCTGGCTGCGGCGGCGCCGCTGGAGATCGGCGGCGGCGGGCGCGGCGACATCCACATGCTGACGGCGGCCTCGGTGATGTACGCCGCCGAGGCATCGCACAAGGTTCTCGATCTCGCCGTGCAGGTTCACGGCGGAACGGGCTACATCTGGGAATCGGAGATCAACCGGCTCTTCCGCTCGACCAAGCTGCTCGAGATCGGCGCCGGCACCACGGAAGTGCGAAAGATGATCATCGCCGGCGAACTGCTCAAGGGCATGGGCAAATGACGGGCGCGGAGAGCTTCGGCCTCACCGACGCCGATCTCGCCGTCAAGCCGACCGTCTATGCGCCGGGCATGTTCGACGGCAAGGTGGCGCTGGTCTCGGGCGGGGCCGGCGGGATCGGGCGGGCGACAGCCTGGCTCCTCGCGCGGCTTGGCGCCCATGTGATCATCAGCGGTCGCAGCGAAGCCAAGATCGCCGGCCTCATCGGCGCGATGCGAGAGACGGGCCTCGCTTGCTCTGGCCATGCCGTCGACATTCGCGAACCGGAGGGCGTCGCGGCTTTCTTCGACCGGATCTGGGACGAGCACGGACAGCTCGACCTTCTGGTCAACAGCGCCGGCGGCCAGTTTCCCCAGGCCGCCATCGATTTCAGCGTGAAGGGCTGGAACGCCGTCATCAACACCAATCTCAACGGCACCTGGTTCATGATGCAGGCTGCGGCGCGCAAGTGGCGCGACGCGGGCCAGCCGGGTAGCATCGTCAACGTCGTCGTCGTCACCACGCACGGCCTGCACGGCGTTGCGCACACGGTCGCCGCGCGGGCGGGGGTGATCGGCCTGTCGCGTTCGGTTGCGGTGGAATGGGCGCCGCTCGGCATCCGCGTCAACTGCGTCGCGCCGGGCGCCATCGAGACGGACGGCTGGAAGGTCTACACGCCGCAGGTCCGCGCCGCCTATCCGATGACCAACCCGATGATGCGGGCGGGCGACGCCTGGGACATCGCGGAAGCCAGCGTCTATCTCGGCGGTCCGGCGGGCAAGTTCATCACCGGCGAGCTCCTGACCGTCGACGGCGGTGGGCAATTGTGGGGTGAGACCTGGACGACCGGCAAGCCGGACTATTTCAAGGGCGCCGATTCCAGGGGCGCCGATCGGCCCGACGGAGACTAGCTGCTATGATCGAGCTTCGACCCGGCACGACCGTGACCACCCCCGGCCGGACCATGGGGGAGGGCGACATCTCGCTGTTTGCCGGGTTGGTCGGCGACTTCACGCCGATCCACGTCGACGAGGAGTTCGCCAGCGCCTCGCCGCACGGCGCCCGCATCGCGCATGGCCCGCTGACGCTGGCGACCGCGATCGGCATGGCGACGCAGACCGGGATGTTCGGCCCGCGGGTGATCGGCCTCGTCAACCTCAACTGGGACTTCATGGGCGTGGTGCGGATCGGCGACACGATCCGCTCGACGGTCACGGTGGAGACGCTGCGCCCGACCTCGAAGCCCGGCCGCAGCCTCGGCACGTTCCGCTTCGAGGTGTTCAACCAGGACAAGGCGGTGGTGCAGCGCGGCACGATGACGGTGGTGCTGCGCGATGACGAGGCCGCCGAAGTCCTGTCCTGACCAGGGTCCCCTGTCCGGCCCTCGACTTCACCCCGGCGTCAGCCGCGCCTCCATCTCGTGGCGCAGGATCTTGCCGGTCGTGCTGCGCGGGAACGCCTCGAACGGGATGAAATGCACCGCCTTGGGGCGCTTGTAGCCGGCAAGGCCGGCGCGGCAGAGCGCCTCGACATCCTGGGCCGTGAGGGTCTCGTCGTTGCGCGCGATGAAGGCGACCGGCACTTCGCCCCAGCGGTCGTCGCGCTGGCGGACCACGATGGCGTCCCGAACGCGCGGATCCGACAGCAGCACGCGCTCGACCTCGGCCGGATAGATGTTCTCGCCACCGGACTTGATCATGTACTTGGCGCGGTCGACGAAATCGTAGGTACCGTCGGGGTTGCGGCGGAAGAGGTCTCCCATGCGGAACCAGCCGCCCTCGAAGTCGCGCGCATTGGTCTCGTCGGCGTTCCAGTAGCCGCTGAACACGGTCGGCCCGCGCACGGCCGCCTCGCCCGGCTCGCCTTCGGGCACCTCGTTGCCGTCGACGTCGAGGAGGCGCAGGTCGCACATCGCGCTCTTGCGCTTGGAAAGGCCGTCGGGAACCGCCCCCGGCGCGATCAGGCACGACGAGGCGGGCGGCAGCCCGGTCTCGGTCGATCCGAAGCTGTTGAGATAGGGCGCGTTCGTCAGCCGCGAGAGCGCGGCGATCAGGTGCTTTGGCACGAGATCGGCCATGGCGCCCACCGCGCGGATGCTCTTTGGCCGCCTGCTCGTGCGCTGGAGCAGGTCGACGACGGGTTCGATCGAGCCCGGCATCAGCAGCATCCAGCCCAGTTCGTGCCGTTCCATCGCGTCGACGATCGCCTCGGCGTCGAAGCCATCGACGATGATCGCCGTCGCGCCCGACATCAGCGCACCCAGCACCTGGTCGGTCGAGCCCATGTGGAACATCGGTGCCCAGGCAATGAAGCCGTCGCTCTCGCGCGCATGCATGTCGATGCGCAGGACCGCGTTGCGCGCGATCTCGGCGCGGTGGCTGATCAGCGCGCCCTTCGGCATGCCGGTCGTGCCGCTGGTGTAGAGGATGACGAGGCCGTCCTCCGGGTCGACGTGCGGAAGCTGTTCGAGGGGCTGCGCCGCCTGGACAAGCGCCTCGTAGTCGTGCTCCAGGACGAGGCGCGTCCGCGTCCCCATGTCGAGCGCTGCGAGCGTTGTCGCAAAGCGCTCCGACACGACGAGCAGCGACGGGTCGACCAGGTCGATGCAGTGCTGCAGCTCGGCCGGCGCCAGGCGCCAGTTCTGGCAGGCGACGATCGCGCCCAGCGCCGCGCACGCAAGCTCGATCTCGGCATATTCCTGTCGGTTCTCCGACAGCAGCGCCAGCCGGTCTCCCCGGCGCAGGCCGAGCCCATGCAGGGCGCCCGCGAGCGCCAGCACGCGCTGGTCCAGCTCGCGATAGGTGATCTTGCTCTGCTTCGTCTCCAGCGCGACGGCATCGGGGTCGCGCCGCACGCAGGCGCTGAAAAGCCCGTGGACGGTCAGGCGGCCGGCGGCTGCGACGTCGAGGCGCCACGCGGCGGCGTCGATGTCCATGTTGCGCGGTGGCGTCGTCGTAGATGACTGCATCAGCATTCCTCCCTGCCGAATCGTCGCCGGTGTGGACCGTTGCAGGCTATGGCGCTGCGGAGCCGGTCATCGTCTCCAGCCTTGCGACCGCCCGCTCCAGCCGCTCCGCCAGATCAGGCGTGGCGGGCTGTTGGGGCTTGCGTCGCTCGAGCCCGCTGAGCACCAGGTCCACGATCATGTCGGCCGTCGCATCGGGGTCGAAGTCGCCTTCGCCACGCAGATAGGCCCAGGTTCGATGCTCGGTGCAGCCGTAGATCATGTCGCGGACCAGCCGCAGCGGAACGTCTTCGCGCAGCTCGCCGGCCTCGATGCCTTCCTTGATGATGTCGAGCGTCCGGCGCGTATACTCGCGGTTCAGTTCATGCACCGCCGTGTGGCTGTAGTCTCCTCCGGTGCGCAGGTGCTGGAACATCAGGTTGCACAGCGCTGGCTCCTCGTGGATCGTCGAGAGGTGGCGCCAGATCATGAAGCGCAGCCGGTTGCGCGTTCCGCGGATGCCGGCGAGTTGCAGGTCGTAATCGGCCAGCATGCCCTCGTACCAGTCCTCGATCACCTTCACGAGGAGATCGCGCTTGTTTTCGAAGTAGCGATAGATGCTGCCCTCGACCACCTTGGCGCGCTCGGCGATGTCCGAAAGGGGGGCGTCTTCGTATCCCTTCTCCCGGAAGACCTCGCGCGCCGCCGACATGATCTCGGCGACGCGCTGCTCCCGGGAAAGACGGAAGACCTGTCGGCGGGGCGTGGGGCTGTTCATGGGGCCTCTCTTCGAAAGGACGGCGATCGCTTGTCGGTGAAGGCGGACATGCCTTCCTGCCACTCCGGCCCGGACGCCACCGCCGCGACGGCGTCGAGCGCGATCCTGTCGGCTTCCTCGGCTGTCGCGGCTTCGCAGCGGTACAGCGCGCGTTTCGTCTCCGCAATGGCAATCGGGCTGCATCGCAGGAAGCGTCGGGCGAAGGAGAGAGATGCGTCCGGCAGTTCGGTCTGGACGTGGATGGCCGTCACGAGCCCGATCGAGCAGGCGGCTTCGGCCGTCCATTGCTCGCCGGGGAGGATGAACTCGAGCGCCTTCGCGCGTCCGACGATGCGTGACAGGAGCTGCACGCCGCCGCCGCCCGCGACCGCGCCCAGCGTCGTCTCCGTCAGCCCGATTCGCGCATCGCGCGACATCAGGCGGAAGTCGCAGGCCAGCGCCAGTTCGCAGCCGCCGCCGAGGGCATGCCCGCCGATCGCCGCCACCGTCACGAAGGGGCCGTTTCGCAGTCTCGCGAAGACGTCGAGGATCCGGTGCACGTAACTGCGGATCCCCAGCGGGTTCGAATGCAGCGGCGAGGCCGGATCGGTGAAGTAGCGGATGTGGGCGCCGCCGCAGAAGGTCTTTCCCGAGCCGGTGAGGATCAGGACGCGTGCCTGGGCGGCCTCCACCTCGGACAGAAGGCTTTCCAGCGACGCCAGCAGTTCGGTCGTGATCGTGTTGTGGGTCTCGCCCCGGGAAAGCGTGATCCGCGCGATCCCGCTCTCCGGCCAATCGAGCGTCGCCGGCGGGTTCGTCTCGGTCGAGGTCATTTCGCAGCTCCGCAACGCAGCATCGGAATCCGGGTTGACAAATCGTAGGCTTCACCCGCTAATGAATACAATTCATCATCTGGCGGCAATAGGCAAGAGGTGGATCAAGAGCGCGATCGAGCGTCCTGGGAGGGGCCATGTCGTACAAATCAACCGATTCATCCAATCCTGCGCGTCTCGCGGCGTCGTTCGATGGCCCACTCGTTTCCATTTCTGTCGCCGACAGATAAGCGCCATTCATTACCAGGCGACGGCAGGTCCATGCTCGCTTTGAACAACATCCAGATTCTCTACGACCGCGCCATCGAGGCCGTGCGCGACGTGTCGCTCGAGGTCGCGCAGGGCACGATCGTCGCCCTGCTCGGGTCCAACGGGGCCGGCAAGTCGACCATCCTCAAGGCGATCTCGGGCGTCCTCTACCAGGAGGATGGGGAGATCATGAGTGGGTCGATCCTCCTCGATGGTGAGCGGATATCGGGTGCCGCGCCGCGCGACATCGTTTGCAAGGGCCTGCTCCAGGTGCCGGAAGGCCGCGCCCTCTTCGCCACGTTGACCGTCGAGGAGAACCTGCTGATGGGAGGCTTCACGCGCAGCCGGTCCGAAGCCGCGGACGGGCTCGACACGGTCTACGGGCTGTTTCCGCGCATCAAGGAGCGCCGCACGCAGGTTGCCGGGTACCTGTCCGGTGGCGAGCAGCAGATGGTGGCTGTCGGCCGAGCCCTGATGGGCCGCCCGCGCCTCCTCATGCTGGACGAACCATCGCTCGGGCTAGCGCCCCAGATCGTCGATACGATCTTCGAGGCGATCATCAAGCTCAATGCCGAAAGTGCGATGACGGTCCTGCTGGTCGAGCAGAATGCGCAGCTGGCGCTGCAGACGGCGTCCTACGGCTATATCATCGAGAATGGTCGCATCGTGCTCGACGGCCCGGCCGAGAAGCTGCGTTCGAACAACGACGTCCAGGAATTCTATCTCGGCTTCTCTGGCGGCGAGCGCAGGAGCATGCGCGACGTCAAGCACTACAAGCGTCGCAAGAGGTGGCTGTCATGAAGGCCCTTCTCGAGCTTCATGGCGTCACCAAGCGCTTCGGGGGCCTCGTGGCGGTGAACGATGTCGGCCTGAGCGTCGAGCAGGGGCAGATCTACAGCCTGATCGGGCCGAACGGCGCCGGCAAGACGACGCTGTTCAATCTGATCAGCGCCGTCTTCGCGCCAACCGAGGGACGGATACTCTTCGAGGGGCATGATCTGACGCGCCTTCCGACGCATGCGCTGGCGCGCCTCGGCATCGCGCGAACCTTCCAGAACCTGGCGGTCTTCAAGCACGAGACCGTGGTGAACAACCTGCTCGTCGGCATGCATTCGCATCTCCAGTCGGGTCCGATTGCGTCGGCCTTCTTCTGGGGTCGGACCCGACGCGAGGAAATCGCCGCCCGAGAGCGCGTCGAGGAGATCATCGACTTCCTGGAGATCGAGGACATCCGCGATCATCCCGTCGGCACCCTCTCCTATGGCCAGCAGAAGCGGGTCGAGCTCGGCCGGGCACTGGCGATCTCGCCGAAGCTCCTGCTGCTCGACGAGATGGTGTCGGGCATGAACCAGGAAGAGCGGGAGGACATCGCCCGCTTCATTCTCGATCTGAAGGACGAACTGGGCATGACGGTGTTCATGGTCGAGCACGACATGGGGATCGTCATGGACATCTCCGACCATGTCTGCGTCATGAATTACGGGCGCAAGATCGCGGAGGGGACACCGGCCGAAGTGGCCGCGAACCCGGCGGTGATCGACGCCTATCTCGGCAGCAGCCGGAGCGCGGCATGAGCGGGCGGTTCGAACCAACCCGCATGACGATGCCGCAGGTGCTGAAGCATCACGCGGTCACGCAGGGCACCGCTCTGGCGCTGCGCGAAAAGCAGAAAGGGCTCTGGCGGCGCTACAGCTGGCAGGACTACTTCGAGACCGCCCGTCTCGCCGCCATCGGTTTTTGCGCGCTCGGCTTTCGTCCCGGCGACCGGATTGCGGTGGCCGGCGACGACAGTCCTCAGTGGCTGTTCGCCGATCTCGGCGCGCAGATGGCCGGCGGCGCCTGCCTCGGCATCTATCCGACCAATCCCTGGCCGGAACTGCAATACATCGTGCGCCATTCGCGGGCACGGATCGTCGTGTGTGGCGACCAGGAACAGACCGACAAGGTGCTGGAGGCGCGGCGGCAGGACGGGGGTTTGCCCGATCTGGAGCACATCATCTGCGTCGACATGAAGGGCATGCGTCATTATCGCGAGCCGGGCCTGATGTCGTTCGACGACCTCGTGGCACTCGGCCGCGCGAACGAGGCCGCGCTCGGCCCGGTCGTCGATGGCAGGATAGACGGCGGTGATCCCGACGACGTGGCCATCGTCGTCTACACGTCCGGCACCACGGGCATGCCCAAGGGGGCGATGCTGAGCCACCGCAACATGCTCTACTCGGCCGCCGAGGTGGCCCGCATTCATGGATTGTCGCGCGAGACCTATTCGGTGCTCTGCTATCTGCCGCTCTGCCACGTGGCCGAACGCAGCTTCTCCACCGTCCTGCAACTCGTGACCGGCTGCACCGTCTCCTTCGCCGAATCCGTGGACACGGTCGTGGTCAACCTGCGCGAGATCGCGCCGAAAGGCTTTCTCGGCGTGCCGCGCATCTGGGAAAAGATGCAGCAAAGCGTCGCCTACCGCGTCAAGGACACGACGCCCTTCCAGCGCCGCATCTACGAGGCCTGCATGGCGCGCGGCCGGCCCATCGCCGAGCGGCGCCTGACCAATGGCGGCGCCTTCGCCAGCCTCTCCGACCGGCTCACCTTCCAGCTCCTGTCGCTGGTCTGCTTCCGCAGCCTGCGCAACTTCCTCGGCCTCAACAGGGTCCGGGCCGGCTTCTGCGGCGGGGCGACGGTCTCCCCCGAGGTGCTGCTGTTCTTCTGGATCCTCGGCGTACCGGTCTATCAGATCTACGGCATGACCGAGAGCGCCGGCGTCTCGCACAGCCAGCGGCTCGGCGCCACGACGCTTGGCCGATCCGGCCCGCTGATCGACGGGCTTGACCAGAAGACGGCGGCGGACGGCGAGTTGCTGCTGCGCGGGCCAAGCCTCTTCAAGGGCTATCTCTTCGACGACGACGCGACGGCACGCGCCTTCTCCGACGGCTGGCTGCACACCGGCGACATTGTCGAGGTGGAGGCCAGCGGCGAGGCGCATGTCCTCGACCGAAAGAAGGACATCCTGATCACCTCCGGCGGCAAGAACATCACGCCCTCCTTGATCGAGAACGCCCTGAAGGATTCGCCCTACATCCGCGAGGCGATCCTGCTCGGCGACGGCCGCAACTTCCTCGCCGCGCTGATCCAGATCGACCTGGAGACCACGGGCAAGTGGGCGCAGGAACAGAACATCCAGTACACGACCTACCGCACGCTCGCCCAGAACGAGAAGGTCGTGGAACTCATCGACGCGGAAGTAACGCGGGTGAACGAGCGCTTCGCCCGCGTCGAGAACGTCCGCAAGTTCCTGATCCTGGCCAAGGAGCTCGACCATGACGACGGCGAGCTGACCGCCACGATGAAGGTTCGCCGGCGGATCATCGAGGAGAAGTTCGGGACCGAGATACGGTCGATCTACGGAGATGCCGCCTGATGGATTTCCTGCTTCTCCTTCTCGCCAGCGGCCTGGTCTCGGGCGCGGCCTACGGGCTGATCGCCATGGGCTTCGCGCTGATCTTCAAGTCGACCGGCGTCGTCAATTTCGCTCAGGGCGAACTGGTGATGCTGACGGCCTACATCTCCTTCACGCTCTATTCGACCTTCGATCTGTCGTTCTTCCCGCTGATGCTGGTGACGATCCCCATCTCGATGGCGATCGGCCTCGTGCTCGAGCGGCTGTTTATCCGGCCGATGCTGGGGGAGCCGATCTTTGCCATCGTCATGGTGACCGTCGGCCTGGCGGTCGTCCTGCGCGGCATCACCATCATGGCGTGGGGACCGGATCCGTTCAACTTCAACGCCGGCATACCGACTCGCGTCGTCACGCTCGGCGGGGTGCCGTTCTATCCGGCGCAACTCTATCTGATCGGCGCTCTGGGGGTGCTGACGGCGGCGGGCTGGGCCTTCCTGCGCTTCTCGCGCATGGGTATCGCCATGCGGGCGGTGGCGGCCAACGAGACGGCCGCCCTGCTCGTCGGCATCAGCGTCAGCCGCATTCACGCCATCGCCTGGATGCTGTCGGCAGCGATCGCCTCGATCGCTGGCGTCCTGTTCGCGGCCAACTTCAAGCTGGCGCCCGATCTCTGGTTCCAGGGGCTGCGCGCCTTTCCCGCGGTCATCCTCGGCGGCATGGACTCGGTCATCGGTTCGGCCGTCGCCGGCCTCGTGATCGGCGTGATCGAGAACCTCTTCCAGGGCTATGTCGGGCAGGGGCTGCGCGAGATCTCGGGCTTCATCGTCATCATCATCGTGCTGATGGTCCGGCCGTTCGGCCTCTTCGGCTCCAAAGACATCGAGCGGGTCTGATGCGCACAGGTCATTTCAAGGAACGCACCGCCCAGCTCGTCGCGCTCAGCGACAGCAAGGTCGTGTGGTCGTTCGCCGGACTGCTGCTGGCGCTGGTGCTGGCCGCGCCGTTCCTGATCGGGAACTACCAGGTCACGCTGCTGGTCTCGGCCATGATCGCGATCGTCGGTGCCGTCGGCCTCAACATGCTGACGGGGACGACCGGGCTCATCTCGCTCGGCCAGGCCGGGTTCCTCGCCGTCGGGGCCTATACGAACGCCATCCTGATGATGGACTACGGCTGGCCGGTGTGGCTGTCGATGCCGGCGGCCGGCGTGGTCTCGGCCCTCGTCAGCCTTCTGGTCGGCGTGCCGTCTCTGCGGCTGAAAGGGCTCTATCTCGCCATCACGACGCTCGCCTTCGCCTTCATCATCAACCACGTCATTCTCTACGCGGAATGGCTGACCCACGGCCCGAACGGCATCTTCGTGTCGGGCGCCAAGGTGTTCGGCGTCGACCTGCAGCGCGGCAAGGCGCTCTACTACATGACCTTCGGCATCACGGTGGTGGTGGTCTTCGCGGCGCTCAACATCCAGCGCTCGCGGGTCGGCCGCGCCTGGATGGCGATCCGCGACCACGACATCGCGGCGCGGGTGATGGGCGTCGACCTTTTGCGCTACAAGCTCTACGCCTTCATGGTCAGCTCCTTCATCGTCGGCATCGCGGGCGCGCTGATCTCGCTGCAGATCCGCTTCGTCAACATCGACGTCTTCGCGCTGATCCTGTCGATCGAGGCGCTGGCGATCATCATTCTCGGCGGGCTCGGCTCGATCGCCGGCGCCATCCTCGGCGCGATTTTCCTGTCGCTGCTGCCCGAGGCGATCCGGCTCTTCTTCGACGCCTTCGCCGACACAAATTCGAGCTTCTACACCACCTACGTCTACGAAATCCGCGGCATCACCTACGGCATCGTCATCATCGCCTTCCTCCGGCTGAAGCCGGAAGGCCTGATCGGGCTGTGGCGTGACGTGCGGAAGTACTGGAGCAACTGGCCGCTCGCCTACTAGCCGCAAAAACGGCAGGGGAGCAAAACAAGTGGAGGAAACAATGAAAAACGGACTTCTGGCACTCAGCGCGTTCCTGCTCGCCTCGACCGCCTCTTACGCGGCCGATCCCGGCGTTTCGGACACCGAGATCAAGATCGGTGACGTCAACATCATGACCGGCCCGGCCTCCTTCATCGGTCGCGCCGTCTCGGTCGGATCCAAGATCGCCGCCGCAGAAATCAACGAGGCCGGCGGCGTCAACGGCCGCAAGATCACCATCATCACCGAGGACGACGGCTACGTGCCGGCGCGCTCGTTCCAGGCGCTGACCAAGCTGATCGAGGTCGACGAGATTTTCGCCCTCAACGGCACATCGGGCACGGCCAACGTGCTGGCGATGATGCCGCTGATCGAGGAAAACAACCTGCCGACCGTCGTGACGACGGCGCCGAACGAACTGGTCTACCAGCCCGTGCGCCCCTCGGTCTTCACCGTCGGCGCCAGCTATTCGGACGCCTTCTACGCCCAGCTTAAATACATTCACGAGAACACCGAGCCGGAGAATGCGGTCTACGGCCTGATCCGGCAGGACGATGATTTCGGCGGCGCCGTGGAGGCCGGCTACGATCGCGCGGTGAAGGAGTTCGGCGTCAAGGACGGCCTGCGGATCCGCTTCAAGAAGGGCACGGCCAACTTTGCGGCCGAAGTGGCGCAGATGCGGCAGGCGGGCGTCAACGTCCTGGCCAATGGCGGCATCATCGCCGGTGCGGCCAACATCCTCAGCGAAGCGCGCAAGCTCTCGATGGACCTGCAGGTCGCTTCGGTGTGGAGCGAGGACATGCCGCCCTCGGTCAATCTCTCGGCCCCTGCCGGCTACGATTATCTCGTGGCGGACTATGTCGCGCTCAGCGGTCCGGCGATCGACGCTTTCCTGGAGAAGGCGAAGAAGTATGCCAGCGACGAGGAGGTCGCGGCGATCAACCGCTACACCTACGTCACCTATGTGGGTCTGAAGGCGCTTGCCGAGGCGATGGGCCAGTGCGGCCAGGATCTCACCCGCGCCTGCACGGTCGAGAAGCTGCGCGAGCTCAAGGATTTCGACACGCAGGGCATCAGCGCGCCGCTCAGCTTCGACAATCCCGAGCAGCTTTCGGGCACGGCTGTCGCGGTCTACCAGCTGAACGCGGCCGAAAAGACCTTCACGGCGCTGACCGACTTCGCCGACTACTGAGACCAGTCTTCGGGCCCGCCGCAGTCCGGCGGGCCCGCCTTCCTCCGGGAGAGTTGATGGCCATTCCCCACGCATGGCGCGGGCGCCTGCGCCTGCCGGTGCTGTCGGCGCCGATGTTCCTGATTTCCGGCCCGGACCTCGTGGTCGGCGCCTGCAATGCGGGCGTGGTCGGCTGCTTCCCGGCGTTGAACCAGCGCAGCAGCGACGGCTATCGCGACTGGCTCGACGACATCCTCGCGCGCCTCCATGCCGATGCCGCCCCCTACGGGGTCAACCTCGTCGTCCATCGCACCAATCCGAGGCTCGAGGCCGACCTCGCCATCACGGTCGAGAAGCGGGTGCCGCTGGTCATCACGTCGCTGGGGCTCAACCGCGACCTCATCGCCGCCGTGCATGGCTATGGCGGCCTCGTCTTCCACGACGTGACGAACCTGAAGTTCGCCGCCAAGGCCGCCGAAGCCGGAGTCGACGGGTTGATCGCCGTGGCTCACGGCGCCGGCGGACATGGCGGCACGATCAATCCCTTCGCCGCCGTTCATGAGATCCGCCGGATCTTCGATGGAACCCTGCTCGTGGCCGGCGGCCTTTCGACCGGCCGTCACGTCGCGGCGGCACTGATGATGGGCGCCGACATGGCCTACATGGGCACGCGCTTCATGGCGACCGCCGAGAGCATGGCCGTGCCGCGCCAGCGCGAGATGCTGATCGAAGCACGCGCGGCCGATGTCGTGCTCACGCCGGCTGTCAGCGGCGTGCCCGGCAATTTCCTGCGGGCGAGCCTCGTGGCGGCCGGGCGCGATCCCGACGATCTGACACCGCCGGACAAGCTGAACTTCGGCACCACGGATGCCAGGGCCTGGCGGGACCTCTGGGCCGCGGGGCAGGGCGTGGGCGCCATCGAGGACATGCCTGCGGTGGCCGCGCTCGTCGAGACGCTGCATCGCGACTATGTCGATGCCCTTGCGGGCAGTGCCGGCCTTCGTTTCCCCTGAACAGTGTCGACCGGCAGCCAGCGCCCATGAAGGCGCGAGGTATTCATGTGCCTGCGTCGAGGTATTTCGACTATTCATTCGACTGATGCTTCTGCGGGCGGCTAATGTCGCGCCCAGCGTGGAGGAGCATGCAGGATGGCCAGGACAATCATCGACCTTGCGGTCGCCCTGACGGCTGGGATCAAGTCCGATCCGCCGGGTCTGGGGCCCGAGATCGACTACATGGACCACGCCGAGGGCGGCCGCGAGTTCCAGGCCATGTTCGGCGTTCCGGCCGGCGCGCTGCGCGATGGCGCCGGTGCTGCGGCCGAACGCTGCCGTATCACCACGCACAACGGCACGCACATGGATGCGCCCTGGCATTATCACCCGACCATGGATGGCGGAAAGCCGGCGATGACGATCGACCAGGTGCCCCTCGACTGGTGCTTCGGGCCGGGGGTGAAGCTCGATTTCCGTCATTTGCCGAACGGACACACCGTCACGGCCGCCGAGGTGGAAGCGGAACTGGCGCGCATCGGCCATACGCTCGTTCGCGGCGACATCGTGCTCGTCAACACGGCGGCCGGCGCCCGCTACGGGCAGGACGATTACGTCGGGACCGGCTGCGGCATGGGGCGCGAGGCCACGCTCTATCTGACCTCCCGCGGTGTGCGCGTCTGCGGCACCGATGCATGGAGCTGGGACCCGCCGCTCGCCGTCCAGGCTGCACGGGCGCGCGAGACCGGCGACTGGTCGGTCTTCTGGGAAGGACACAAGGCCGGCGCCGACACCGTCTACTGCCACATGGAGAAACTGGCGAACCTGCATCTTCTGCCGCCGACCGGCTTCGAGGTCATCGCGTTGCCCGTCAAGGTCGAGCGCGCGTCGGCCGGCTGGTGCCGGCCCGTCGCCTTGATCGAGGGCTGATGCCAGGACGCGAGGCAACTCGCGGCTGCGGCAGCAGCGCGTGAACGGACCCAAGGGGCGGAAATCATGAAACCAGCGTCGTCGGCCAGCGGTTTCGGACATGGCGAGAGCCCTTGGTCGCGCTGGGCCTCGGCGGGTACGGGTGTCATCTCCGTCGTCGCGGTCGCGGGAATTCTCACCGGTGCGATCGTCATCTGCATCGACGTCTTGGGCCGCTGGCTGTTCGGGTCGGCTGTCGTCGCGCTCAACGAAATCATGTCGAACGTCTTTGCCGTGGCGATCGCCGCGACCCTGCCGGCCGGCGCCGCGCGGCGCGTGAATCTCAGCATCGACCTGCTCGGCCACATGACCGGTCCGCGTCTGTCGGCCTGGCTGAAGGCTGCCGGCTCGATCCTGCTGATCCTGTTCTTCGCGCTGCTCGCCTGGCGGGTCTTCGGTCTGGCCCTTCGCTACCAGTCGCAGGGGCGGGCGACCTCGATCCTGCGATGGCCGCTCGCGCCGACCTATTTCGCCGTGTCCGTCTCGATGGGGCTGGCGGCGCTGGTGCAGGTCGCGAACGCCGTCGACGACGTGCGCCAGGCTCTGGCCGTGCGTGCCGGGTGGCGGTCGAGCCCCGTGGCGCTGTGGCTGGTCGGCACACTGGTCGCCTTCGCGACCGCCGCCACGTTCTGGATCGTCACGGATTTCGCTGGATTTTCGGGCTTCGTGAGGGGAAATCCAGCCTTTGCGGTGATCCTGGCATTCCTTCTCCTGTGGGTCGGCGTGCTTGCGCAATTGCCGCTCGCCACGGTCACGGCCTTGATCGGTCTCGTCGGTACGCTCGCCTATGTCGGGGCGCCCGCTGCCGCCAACACATTCGCGTCCGATGCGCTGGAATTTCTTCGCAACGACCAGGTCGCGACTCTGCCCATGTTCCTGATCATGGGCGCCTTCGCGGTCGTCGCCGGTGTATCCGACGATCTCTTTCGCGTCGGCAATGCCGTGCTGGGGCGGTTTCGCGGCGGGCTCGCCTATGCGACGGTCGCCGGCTGTGCCGGTTTCGGGGCCGTTTCGGGCAATTCGATCGCCACGTCGGCGACCTTCGGGCGCATGGCGCTGCCGCAGATGAAGCAGCGTGGATATGCGCCGACGCTGTCGAGCGCCACCGTCGCGGCCGGCGGCACGCTCGGCGCACTGGTGCCGCCCTCAGGCGTCATCATTCTCTTTGCGCTGCTCACCGAACAGTCGATCGGCGCCTTGTTCGTCGCAGCCATGGTGCCCGCCGTCCTGGCGCTGCTGCTCTATTTCGGCGTGATCTTCGTCGTGCTTCGCCTCGATCCAGAAGCCGCGCCCGCAGCCGAACCGCAGTCCCTTGGAGAACTGCTCGCAGCGCTGCGCGGGGCGCTGCCGGTCGCGATCCTGTTTGCGGTGGTGATCGGCGGCCTCTACGGCGGTGTCTTCACTGCGACCGAAAGCGCGGCGGCCGGGGCGGTGGGCTCCTTCCTTCTTGCCCTGGCGCGCGGGCGGCTGAACCGGCAAAGCCTGCTGGCCGTGTTCTCGGAAATCACGGCATCGACGGCCATGATCTACGCGCTGATCTTCGGTGCGCTGGCGTTCTCCTTCTTCGTCAATCTCGGTCAGACACCGATGATGGCGGCGGACTGGATCGCGTCCCTCGACGCTCGGCCGGTCATCATTCTCGCCGCCCTCATCGTGCTCTACCTGCTCCTCGGGTCCGTCATGGACAGCTTCGCCGTGATGGTCATCACGGTGCCGGTCGTGACGCCTCTGGTGCTGGGTCTCGGCTACGACATGCTGTTCTGGGGCGTGCTGATGCTGATGGTGGTCGAGACCGGCATGATCACGCCGCCCTTCGGGATGAATCTCTTCATCATCAAGAGCCTGCAGCCCGACGTGCCGCTGTCTGTGGTCATGCGCGGCGTCGTTCCCTTCGTCGTGGCCGATCTCTTGAAGATCGTCCTGCTCGTGGCGTTCCCGGCGCTGGCGCTCTGGTTGCCGTCGACGATGAACTGATCGCGCCGCCATCTCGGCACGCATGCGGGCGGGATCGATGACCCGCCGGCTTCATGCATGGTTCCGGTCGGAACCAGCGCTTCCAGGACAATTCCAACATGATCGCGAAACGAGAAAGGCCGGCAGCCTTTGAAGCTGCCGGCCGCGAGACCGTTCGAGACGGTCGGGCGGAACCTATTCCTTCGCCGCCGCAAGCTCCTCGCGGAACGTGGCGATCAGGTCGGCGCCGCCGGGAACGCGCTCGGCAAACCCTGCCTCGACGCGGGCGCCGACTCGCTGGGCCAGTTCGGAGACCTGCTCGGCTGTTCCCGCCGTGAAGGTGTGCTTGCCGTTTGCCGCCACGAAGCCCTTTGCCTCGTCCTCCCACTGGTCGACCGTGGCGCCTGCCGTGCGGGAGGCGTCGCAACCGGAGTGCTTCGACAGGACCGCACGGGCGTCATCTGACAAGGCATCCCAGCGGTCCCTGGCCATGAAGACCAGACCGAGCGCGCCACCGAGCGGGAGGTCGAGATGGTTCGTCGTCACTTCATTGAGGCGGAAGCCGGGGAAGGCCGTGTAGTTTATGATGGTACCGTCGGCCGTACCCCGCTGCAGGGCCTGGTACTGCTCGGTGATGGTGATGGACAGTGGCGTGCCGCCATAGGCCTGGATGATGCCTGCCGAGATGGGGCTTCCGGAGATGATCTTCTTGCCGGCGATCTGTTCCATCGAGGTGAGTTCCGACCCATTCAGGTGGGCGGCCGATTGCGGGAACTGCACGAACAGCAGCGGCACGACGTTTGCGGTTTCGTCGCCGAAGGCGCCTTTCTCATGCATCCGGCACAGCGCCAGCGACCCTTGCTCGGACGTGTCGATCATCAGCGGCAGGGTCGAGACCAGCATGCGCGGAAACCGGCCGGGGTCGAAGACGGTCATGCCCCAGACCACCTGCACGACGTCGTCCATGACCCGGTCGTAGTAGTTCTCGTGGTTCACCATGGTGGGGCCGTGGCGCATCTCGATCTGGATTGCGTCGCCGCCTTCGGCATTCACCGCATCGGCCCAGGGCTTCAGCACCTTCGTGACCACGGGGTGTTGTTCGGCGTTCGACGTGCCGAAGAGCAGCGTTTCCGCCGATGCGGCCGTGGATGTGGCCATTGAGGCGCTGCACAGCAGCGCCGCGAGCAGGTGACGTCTCATGATTTCCTCCCGTTTCAGAACGCTGGCCGATCAGCCGTCGACCCGCATGGGATGAAATCTACAGGGAAGCGACACCTTTGGAAATTTGATTGGTTGAATGTCAGCTATCGATCCCAATGATACATTCCACGTCACTCGGTTTCCTTCGCAATGCTTGCGTGCAGCTCCGCCCGCAGCCATTCGAGCGCCGGATCCTGCCCGCGGATCGTGTGCCATTGCACCCTCTGTTCCAGAGCCGGCAGCGTCAGCGGCGGGTCGAGGACGGCCAGTCCGCCCAGCCGCGCCATGCGCCTGGCCAGGCGGTCCTGCACCAGCGCGATCCGGCGGGTCGAGCGCACCAGGTCGGGCAGGGATGCGAAGGAGAAGCTGGTCACCGCGATCTGGACGCTCAGGCCGGCTTCGCGCATCACGCGCGCCGCGAAGCTCTCGCCGGTGTTGGGAGGCACCATCACCACATGCTGGGCTTCCAGGAAGGCTTCCATCGAAAGCCCGTCGCGCACGGCGGGATTGTCCGCGTCCAAGACGCACACCATCGGGTCCAGCAACAGCCGCTCCGACGGGTGGTCGGGCGATGAATAGAGGCCGGGCGCGATCAGGAGGTCGGTGTCGCCGCGCTCCAGTTGCAGCTGCGGCAGGTTCTGCTGCGGCTTGACGTCGACGCGCATGGAGGGCGCCTTGCTTGCGACGGCCGCCAGGAAGGGCGGCACGATCGTGTGCAGGCTGTAGTCCGACACCATCAGGCCGATCCGGCGGGTGGAGGTTTCCGGATCGAAACCGGGCGGGGTCGCGACCGCTGCATCGATCCTCACCAGAATGTCGCGGACGGGCTGCTCCAGCGCGATTGCCCGCGGCGTCAGTTCCATCCTGCGGCCGACCTGGACGAGAAGCGGATCGTCGAAATGCTGACGAAGGCGGTTCAGCGCGTTCGACATGGCCGACTGCGTGATCGACAGTTCCTCGGCCGCGCGGCTGACGCTGCGGAGGTGGATGAGTTTGTCGAGGGCGGCCAGCAGGTTGAGATCCAGATTCTTGAAGCGCACGGTCCACCCTCAAATTTCGTGAATACCTCGCATTCAAACTTACAATTTCATCAATGCCAAGAGGGTGGCTATCGTCCCCCCACAAGCCGCGACAGGAGGAGCCGCGCGTGTTTCGTTATTTTCCGACCAATTACGTCTGGGATCTTTCCGTGAACCTCTCGATCGAGATGGGCGCGCGGATGGGCGAGATCGCCGAGATGTGCCTGCCGCTCGCGGAAGCCGCCAAGGCGCCCGACGCGGAGGGCACGCGCGCCTTTCGCGAAGGCTGGGAACGCATGGCCGACCGGCTGTGCGGGCTGGCGCAGGACGACCTCGCGCGTGGCCGCACGCTGTCTGCCGCCGGCAAGCTGATGCGCGCGGCAAACTACATGATCATCGCCGAGCGAATGCAGGCCCACGGGGCGGAGGGACGCGTGGCGCTCTACCGCCGGCATCTCGCGACGTTCTACCAGGCGCTGGCGATGGGCGGCACCGGCGCGCACCGCGTCGAGATTCCCTATGCGGGCAAGCATCTGGCGGGCATCTTCGTGCCGGCCGCAGGCGTGACGGGGCCGCAGCCGCTGCTGGTGCAGGTCAACGGCTTCGACAGCACCAAGGAAATGCGGCTGATGGCGCAGCTTCCAGGCATCCTCGCCCGGCGCGGCGTCGCCTCGCTGGTGCTCGACCAGCCCGGAACGGGCGAGGCGTTGCGGCTGCAGGACATCGTCGCCCGCCACGACGCCGAGCACTGGGCGACGCCGGTCTATGAATGGCTGGCCGCGCGCGCCGACGTGGATGCCGCGCGCATCGGCATGGAGGGCGTCAGCCTCGGCGGCTACTATGCCCCCCGCGCCGTGGCCTTCGAGCCGCGCTTTGCCTGCGGGGTGAGCTGGGGCGCAAACCACGACTGGCGCGACGTGCAGAAACGCCGGCTGGAGCGCGAAGGCGACTTCCCGGTTCCGCACTACTGGGCGCATGCCTGCTGGGTGTTCGGCGCAACCGACGTCGACGACTTCATGCAGAAGGCCGAGCACATGCACCTCGACGGCGTGCTCGACCGCATCCGCGTGCCCTTCCTGGTCACCCACGGCAAGCACGACACCCAGATCCCGGTGAAATGGGCGCACCGCACCTACGAGCAGCTGGTCAACAGCCCGCGCCGCGAACTGGTGATCTTCGACGAGCGCACGGGCGGCGTCATGCATTCCAGCGTCGACAATTCGGGGCCGGCGCTCGACTGCATTTCCGACTTCGTCGCCGAATGCCTCGGCGGCCGTACGTCCTGACCCACGGAGACCGATCCATGCAGATCATTGGACCCGATTCCCTCGTCTTCGGCGTGGACGACGTGCCCGCCTGCCACGAGTTCCTCACCGCCTACGGCCTGGCGCCGCAGGACTACAGCCCGGAGAAGGGCGGTCACTTCGTGTCGCTGGACGGAACCGGACTGGAAATCCGCCGCCGCGACGACCCGTCGCTGCCTCCTGCGCTGAAGACCGGCAACATGCTGCGCATGCAGGTGCTCGGCGTCGTCGACCAGGCCGCGCTCGACGCGGTGGCAGCCGAGCTCGGCAAGGATCGGCAGGTGTTGCGGCTCGCCGACGGGTCGCTGCGCACGCAGGACGACCAGGGTTTCGAACTGTCGTTCCGCGTGACGACGCGCAGGCAGCTCGACCTGCCTGCCGAGAAGGTCAATGCGCCCGGCGACCTTGGCCGCAAGCCAAACCAGCTCGGCGTGTGGCAGGACATGCCGACCGACCCGAGGACACTCAGCCATGTGGTGCTGTTCGTGCCCGACATCGAGCCGGCGGTGGCCTTCTACCGTGACAGGCTCGGCTTCCGCATCACCGACACCTTCATCGGAACCGGGCCGTTCCTGCGTCCGCAGGCCAACCCGGACCACCACACCCACTTCTTCATCCGCACGCCGCCCTACATGCAGGGCTGCGAGCACCTGGCCTTTCACATGGGCGGCCCGACCGAGCTGATGCTGGCCGGCAGCAAGATGATCAAGGCCGGCTTCGAAAGCTTCTGGGGCCCGGGGCGCCACAAGTTCGGGTCGAACTGGTTCTGGTATTTCAAGAGCCCGCTCGGCTGCAACGTCGAGTTCGACGCCGACATGGACACCCATGACGACGACTGGATACCGCGCGAGACGCCGATGGGCGCCGAGGCGGCACAGGCATTCCTGTTCCAGCATCGCGACAAGTGGGCGCCGAGCGGAGGCCCCAAGCCCGGGCAATGACCGTGCTGTGCCGCCTCGACGACCTGCCCGACGGTGGCGCCCGGGGCTTCGAGGTGCCCGGACTGGACTGCAAGGTCATCGTGGTGCGGAAGGGCGAGCGCGTCCATGGCTGGCGTGACTTCTGCCCGCACTACAAGGGTGGCACGCCGATGGCCTGGAAGCGCGACGCCTATCTCAACGGTGCGCGGACCCACATTGCCTGCCACGCTCACGGCGCCTGGTTCGACATCGAAACGGGCGCCTGCGTGCAGGGTCCCTGTCTGGGACGGCGCCTTATCCGCGTGCCATTGACGATCGACGCGGCCGGTGCGGTATGCATGCGGCCAAGGGAGGAGAGGACATGAACGAAACTGTGCGACGCGCGCTGGTCATCGGCGGCGGATTTTCAGGCATGGCGGCGGCCATCCAGCTCAAGCGGGGCGGGATCGAGGTCGATCTGGTGGAGATCGACCCGGGTTGGCGTAGCTACGGCGCCGGCATCAGCCTCAATGGCGGGACGTTCCGCGCTTTCAGAACGCTCGGCATCCTCGACGGCTTCCGCGCCGAGGGCGCGATGAGCGACGGCGTCGACATCCGCGGCCCGCAGGATCAGATCTTCGCCAGCCTCCCCACGCCCTCCGTGGTCGATGGGATGCCCGGCAACGGGGGTGCCATGCGCCCGCTTCTGGCGCGCCTTCTGGCCGAGACAGTCAGGGCCGAGGGTGTCGACGTCCGGCTCGGGACGAGCTTTACCGGGATCGAGGACGGGGCGGATGCCTGCCGCGTCGGCTTCACCGATGGAACGACGGCCGGCTACGATCTGGTCGTCGGGGCCGATGGACTGAACTCGGCCGTGCGAAGCGCGCTCTGGCCGGAGGCTGCGAAGCCGCGCTACATCGGTCAGGCGGTCTGGCGGGCGGTCATCCCGCGCCCGGCGAACCTGCCCACCACCGCCATGTGGATGGGGCCGAAGCTGAAGGCCGGCATCAACCACGTGTCGGCTGCCCAGTCCTATCTGTTCATGACCGAGGATCGGCCGACCAACGATCACGTGCCGCCCGAGACCCATGTGGCCACGCTCAAGGCGCTGCTCTCGCGGTTTCCGTCGCCGACCCTCCAGGCGGTGGCCGATGGCCTCGGCGATGACAGCCAGATCGTCTATCGCCCGCTGGAACAGCTTCTGTTGCCGGCGCCCTGGTACAAGGGGCGCGTGGTGCTGATCGGCGACGCCGCGCACGCCACCACGCCGCACATGGCGGCGGGCGCCATGATCGGGCTCGAGGACGCGATCGTGCTGGCCGAGGAACTGGCGCGCGAAACGAGCCTGCCGGCCGCACTGGCCGCGTTCCAGGACCGGCGCTGGGAGCGCTGCCGCATGGTGGTGGAGAATTCCGGGCGCCTGGCCGAGATCGAGCAGGGGCACGGCACCCAGGAAGAGCACTCGAAGCTGATGGGCATGACGCTCGG
Source organism: Aquibium carbonis (assembly GCF_003970795.1). Taxonomy (GTDB): domain Bacteria; phylum Pseudomonadota; class Alphaproteobacteria; order Rhizobiales; family Rhizobiaceae; genus Aquibium; species Aquibium carbonis. The sequence goes on from NZ_RWKW01000040.1 coordinate 29,186, forward strand.
CGCGCTGGCCCGGCCGATCTGAGACGAAGCGTCTGGCCAACCGTCGCCGCTTCGCGGGCCTGTCGGGCGCCAGGCAACTGCCGTAGGAAGTGTTCAGCCGGCGTCCGCCGGACCACGAACAGGCTCGAAAGCCGGGAGGAACATTGCATGAAACTCGCCACCTATGCCGATGGCAGCCGGGACGGACAGCTCTGGATCGTCAGCCGCGACCTGCGCCTGGCGGCGCCGGCTCGCGACATCGCGCCCACAATGCGCGCCGCGCTGGAAACCTGGGACGATCTGGCGCCGGCCTTGCGGGCGCTCGCCGAGGATCTCGACGGCGGCCGCGTGCCGCACGCCGAACCCTTCGATCCCGCCCGCTGCATGGCGCCGCTGCCGCGGGCCTCGGCCTGGCTCGACGGGTCGTCGTTCCTGCACCACGGTCGCCTGATGGAGAAGGCCTTCAACGCTCCGCCGATCCCCGACTTCGGCACGGTGCCGGTGGTCTATCAGGGCGGCAGCGACGACCTGCGCGGCCCGTGCGAGCCGATGCCCTTCGTCTCCGAGGAACACCAGATCGACATGGAGGGCGAGTTCGGCGTGATCGTCGGCGACGTGCCGATGGGCACGGAGACGGAGGCGGCGCTCGACCATGTCCGCCTGCTCGTCCAACTGAACGACTGGTCGCTGCGCAAGCTCGCACCCTATGAAATGAGTCGCGGCTTCGGCTGGATCCAGGCCAAGCCCTCGACGTCCTTCGCGCCGGTGGCCATCACGCCGGACGAACTCGGCGACGCCTGGCGCGATGGCCGCATCCAGCTTCGACTTCACGTCGCCATCAATGGCCGCGAGGTCGGGCGCGCGCATGGCGGCGCGTCGGCCTTCTCCTTCGCCCGGCTGATCTCCCATTGCGCGGCGACGCGCCGGCTGTCGGCCGGCACCATCATCGGCACCGGCACGGTTTCCAACGACGACCCGCAAGCCGGATCGTCTTGCCTGTCGGAGGTGCGCGTGCTGGAAATCCTGCGCGACGGCGTGCCCAAGACCCCATTCCTGTCCTTCGGCGACCGCGTGCGCATGGAAGCTCGGACCGACGACGGCAGCACGCCCTTCGGTGCGCTCGACCAGGAGGTCGTGAAGGCCTGAGGGCCAGCCCCTACCTCTGACCGGCGCAGACCACGAGGATTCGGGCGTCGGTCTCGCCGCTCGAAGCGTAGAGATGGCCGCGCGAACTGTCGAAATAGATCGAATCGCCCTGTTGCAGGACGACGGGATCGCGTCCCTCCAGATGGACGGTCACCGCGCCTTCCAGCACGACCAGGAATTCCTGGCCCGGGTGACGGACGAATTCTTCGAAGTCCAGGATGTCATGGGCCTTCAGCGTGCCCATCACCGGGATCATGGCTTTCTGCCGCAACTCCGGGAAGAGCATTTCATAGACGTGGTTGTTCGTTTCCTGGCGGCTGAACTCGGCCTTGCGGGCGACCGCGAAAGCGCCGTCCTCGAACCGGGTTCCCCGGGCGTCGAAGAAGGCGGCCATATCGGCGCCCAGCCCGTTCGCCAGTTGCGCCAGCCGGTCGTAGGTCAGCGCGATGATGCCGCGCTCGGCCTTCGAGATGGTGGAGACCGCCAGTCCGGATAGCTGCGCGACTTGCGCAAGGGTCCAGCCCTTGTCACGTCGCAACTTGCGAATCCGTTTCCCGAATTCCACCCGCTGGCTGTCGGTCTTGCCGGTCTGCAACATGAAACGGTTTTAGGGTCCACCAATCGATCCGGAAAGCAGTTTTCGTATTGGAAAACCGTCTTTTCCAATCGGAAAGTCGATGCTAGCTTTCGTCGAAGAGGGGATACGGATGGTCAAGTCAGACGATTTTTACGACATCATCGTCATTGGCGCCGGCATGGCGGGCGCGTCGGTGGCGGCCGAACTCGCCGGCGAGCGGCGTGTCCTGCTCCTCGAGGCCGAAGGCCGTCCCGGCTATCACACGACCGGCCGATCGGCGGCTTTGTTCACCGTCGCCTACGGTCCCCCCGTGATCCGCGCGCTCTCGCGCGCCTCGCTTCCCATCTATCTCAATCCCGAAAGCCCGTTCGTTTCCCATCCTTTGCTGAAACAGCGCAGCGTTCTGTTCATCGCCCGTGCGGACCAGGCCGGCGCCCTCGCGGATCTCTCGGATGAACTCGGCGATGCGGTGCGCCCGATCGATCCCGAAAGGGCGCGCGCGGGCATGCCGCTTCTCCGCGCCGGCCATGTCGCCGGTGCGCTACTGGACGAGACGGCGGCCGACATCGACGTGAACGCGCTGCACCAGCACTATCTCAAGATGCTGACCGCGCGCGGCGGGATCGTGCGGACCGATTCCGGTGTCGTCGGGCTCGGTCGCGGCGGCGACGACTGGCGGGTCGAGACGCGCAATGGTGGCTTCCGAGCGCCCATCGTCGTCAACGCGGCGGGCGCCTGGGCCGACGAGATCGCCGCGATGGCGGGCGTGTCCCGGATCGGTCTCGTTCCGAAGCGCCGCACCGCGCTCCTCATCGATCCGCCCGAAGGCGTGGTGCCCGACCATCCCGGCGTCTGGCCGGCTGTCGTGGACGTCGACGAGCAGTTCTACATCAAGCCCGATGCCGGCAAGCTCCTGATCTCGCCGGCCGACGAGACGCCGTCCGTGCCTTGCGACGCGCAGCCGGAGGAGATCGACGTCGCCATCTGCATCGACCGTATCGAGACCGCCTTCGACATCTCGGTGCGGCGGATCGAGCACAAATGGGCGGGCTTGCGTTCTTTCGTCGCCGACAAGGCGCCGGTCGCGGGATATGCGCCCGACGCGCCGGGGTTTTTCTGGCTGGCGGGGCAGGGGGGCTACGGCATCCAGAGCGCCCCGGCCCTTTCCCGCGTCGCTGCCGCGCTGGTGCTTCGACGCCCGCTCCCCGACGAAATCGCGGCGGAAGGCGTGGAGCCCTGGATGCTCGGGGCCGAACGGCTGGGAGGCGGCGCATGATCTGGCTGGTCCCGATCATCGGCCTTCTGCTGCTCGGGTCGGGACTGGCGATCGCCTACGTCATCAGCGCTGCCGCCGTTATCGCCTTAGGCCCTGGCCCGGTCGCCGCGTGGCCTGCCGGACTCTGCCGACCCGGGCAAATGCGCTGGATCGTGCAAAGAGCGATTGCAGGTGGCGTCCGTCTCTGATTCCTTGGACGCAGGGGGCTGATTCGAACCAGCCGTCGGCGGCTTCGGCTTCCGACGAGCGCCCCGACCCACGGGCATTTGCCGGAAGAGAAAAGCCATGGCCGACCACAACAAGCCCATCGCCGAGATGCGCCCGAAGATCACCATCATCGGTGTCGGCGGCGGCGGCGGAAACGCGGTCAACAACATGATCGCCGAGAACTTGCAGGGGGCGGAGTTCATCGTCGCCAACACGGATGCCCAGGCGCTCGCCATGTCGAAGGCGCCGAAGCTGATCCAGCTCGGCGCCCAGGTCACGCAGGGGCTTGGCGCCGGCTCGCTTCCGGAGGTGGGGCAGGCCGCCGCAGAGGAATCGATCGACGAGATCATGGATCATCTGTCGGGCACGCACATGTGCTTCGTCACGGCGGGCATGGGCGGCGGCACCGGCACGGGTGCGGCGCCCGTCATCGCCGAAGCGGCGCGCCGCGCCGGCATCCTCACGGTCGCGGTCGTCACCAAGCCCTTCGCGTTCGAGGGGCGGCGGCGCATGCAGATGGCCGAAGCGGGCATCGAGCGGCTCCGCCAGGTGGCCGACACCGTCATCGTTATCCCCAATCAGAACCTCTTTCGGGTCGCGGACGCCAAGACCACGTTCGCCGACGCCTTCGTCATTGCCGATCGCGTTCTCTATTCGGGCGTCGGCTGCATCACCGACCTGATCGTCAAGGAAGGCCTGATCAACCTGGATTTCGCCGACGTGCGCTCCGTCATGCGCGACATGGGCCGGGCGATGATGGGAACCGGAGAGGCCAAGGGCGACGGCCGCGCCCGGAACGCCGCCGAGGCGGCGATCGCCAATCCGCTTCTCGACGAATCGTCGATCGCCGGCGCCAAGGGCGTGCTGGTCTCGATCTCGGGTGGCATGGACATGACGCTGTTCGAGGTCGACGAGGCCGCCTCGCGCGTTCGTGCCGAAGTGCCCGACGACGCCGACATCATCGTCGGCGCCATTTTCGACAAGAGCCTCGAAGGCAATTTCAGGGTGTCGATCGTGGCCGCCGGGCTGCAGGGACCCGAGGCTGCGGAGGCCCAGCATCAGCCGCAGTCGCTCGGCCAGCACATGCAGTCATCGGGCGGCAGGGTCCTGCAGTAGCGCCGGGATTCGCGATGATCCTTCAGCGGGCGACGTGGGTGTCGTCCGTTGTTCCGATCGTGTGGCAGAGCCGACATCGACGTCTCTGCCCGTGAAGCCAGACGGCATTCAGCGGGCTGGCTTCTCTGGAAATGTTCCGGTTCAGCCGTTTCGCGTCCCGCGACCCACGGCATAGAGCGTGATTCCGTGACGCTTCGCCGCCGCGGGGTCGTAGACGTTGCGGCCGTCGAAAATCACCGGCTGCTTCAGGGTTGCCTTCATGTCGTCGAAGTCGATGATGTTGTAGGCCTTCCACTCGGTGACGAGGATCAGCGCGTCGGCGCCCTGAAGCGCTTCGTCGCGAGTGTCGCAAAGCACGAGGTCGGGCCGGTCGCCGTAGATGCGCTGGCATTCTTCCATCGCCTTGGGGTCGTGGGCCCGAACGGTGGCGCCGGCTGCCCACAACGCCTCCATGATGACGCGCGACGGGGCCTCACGCATGTCGTCAGTGTTGGGCTTGAAGGCCAGCCCCCAGAGCGCGAACGTCCGGCCGCCCAGGTCCGGGCCGAAATGGGCGTGGATCTTGTCGACGATGTAGCTTTTCTGGCGGTTGTTGCGCTCCTCGACCGATTTCAGCAGAGCAGCGTCGAAGCCGATCTGGTCGGCCGTGCGGATCAGCGCCTGGACGTCCTTCGGGAAGCACGAGCCGCCATAGCCGACGCCCGGATAGATGAAGTTGTATCCGATGCGGGGGTCGGAGCCGATGCCGTGGCGGACGTGTTCGATGTCGGCGCCCAGCCGGTCGGCGAGATTGGCGATCTCGTTCATGAAGCTGATCTTGGTGGCGAGCATGCAGTTGGCGGCATACTTGGTCAGTTCGGCGCTTCTGATGTCCATCGCGATGATCTTCTCGCGATTGCGGTTGAAGGGCGCATAGAGCTCGCGCAGGCGTTCCTCGGCGCGCCGCGAGGCAACGCCGATGATGATGCGGTCGGGGCGCGTGCAATCGGCCACCGCCGAACCTTCCTTCAGGAATTCCGGATTGGAAGCCACGTCGAACTGCAGGTCGCTGCGGCCGCGCGCGGCCAGCCGCTCGACGATCTTGGCGCGCACCTTGTCGGACGTGCCGACGGGCACGGTGGACTTCACGACCACCAGTGTTTCGGTGTCCATATGGGTGGCGATCGTGTCGGCCACGGCCAGCACGTAGGTGAGATCCGCCGAGCCGTCCTCGTCCGGCGGGGTGCCGACGGCGATGAACTGGATGTCGCCATGCGCCACGCCGCGGGCCGCGTCGGTGGTGAAGCGCAGCCGTCCCGCCGCGCCGTTCTCGACCACGGGGTGCTGCAGATCGGGCTCGTAGATGGGCACCTCGCCGCGCGCGAGCCGCGCCACCTTGTCGGCGTCGACATCGACGCACAGCACCTGGTAGCCCGCTTCGGCAAAGACCGCCGCCTGCACCAGGCCGACATAGCCCGTTCCGAAGATTGTGATCCGCACGCGTTCCGTTCCCTGTGGCTTCGATGCGACCGGGCGTATCCCACGCCGCGCCGCGAAGCGCAACGCCCTGCGCGCCGCCAGGTCGGCTCCGCGCCCGGATGACGCCTTCGGGCAACCCCACATTATCGCCGATCGGACGTGACAATGGTCGCGGCTCCTGCCATCACCGGCCGGCGTCGGCGAGGCGACGGTTGGGCCAACGGGCAGGGTAGGACGGCATGGCGACGGTTCTGGTCGTGGGCGGCGCAGGCTACATCGGGGCGCATTGCTGCCTCGACCTCGCCGGCAAGGGGCACGTCCCGGTCGTCTACGACAATCTGTCCAGCGGCCACGAGACGTTCGTGCAATGGGGGCCGCTCGAAATCGGCGACCTGCACGACCGCGACCGCCTGCGCGACGTCATCGCCCGACACCGGCCGGAAGCGATCATCCATTTCGCGGCGCTGAGCGAGGTCGGAGTGTCGTTGCTCGACCCGCTCGCCTTCTACGACAACAATGTCGGCGGGACGATCAGCCTCCTGTCGGCGGCGACCGAGGCCGGCATCGACAAGCTCGTCTTCTCGTCGACCTGCGCCACCTACGGCGTTCCGGAGACGTCGCCGATGGCGGAGGACCACCGGCAGGCGCCGATCAATCCCTATGGCCACGGCAAGCTGATGGTCGAGACGATCCTGGCCGACCTCGACCGGCTCCGCGGGTTCAGGTCGGCGGTGCTGCGCTACTTCAACGCCGCCGGTGCCGACGAGGACGGGCGCATCGGCGAGTGGCACGAGCCGGAGACGCATGCGATCCCGATCGCGATCGAGGCGGCGATGGGGCGCCGCGCCGGTTTCACGGTGAACGGGACGGACTACGACACCCGCGACGGCACCTGCGTTCGCGACTTCGTCCACGTCATGGACCTCGCCGACGCGCACACGCGCGCCCTCGAGCATCTGCTTGGTGGCGGGGCGAGCGCGGCCGTCAATCTCGGCACCGGCACCGGCACGTCGCTCAATGAGCTGCTGGCCGTGGTCAGGGCGGTCAGCGGACGCGACTTTCCGGTCTCCTTCGGGCCGCGGCGCGCAGGAGACGCGCCATCGCTGGTGGCCGACAACCGCAAGGCCAGGGCTTTGCTCGGCTGGGCGCCCGGCCGTTCGCTGGAGGACATCGTGGCGAGCGCATGGCGCTGGCATTCCGGCCGAAACGCAGGCTGAAGCGCCTCACCGGGACAGCTCAGCCCTTCGCGCCTTGCCCCCGCGCATAGATGTCGTCGTAGCGGACGATGTCGTCTTCCCCGAGATAGCTGCCGGTCTGAACCTCGACCAGCACCATCGGCACCTTGCCGGGGTTCTCCATCCGGTGGACGGCGCCGAGCGGGATGTAGACCGACTGGTTCTCGGCCAGGAGTTGCTGTTCTCCGCCGATCGTCACCTTCGCGGTGCCCTGGACGACGATCCAGTGTTCCGAGCGATGGTGATGGCTCTGCAGGCTCAGCGCCGCGCCGGGATGGACGTGGATGCGCTTGACCTGGAACCGGTCGCCGACGGCGAGCGACTCGAACCAGCCCCATGGCCTGTGGTCCTTCGGCAACTGCGTCGCCTGCGCCGCCTTCTTTGCCCGAAGCGCCTCGACGGCCAGCTTGACGTCCTGGGCGCGGCTCATGTCGGCGACGAGCACGGCGTCGTTCATCGCAACGGCGATCACGTTGCTGAGGCCGATCCCAACCAGTTCCACGCCCTCGCTTTCGGACCGGAGCAGGCTGGAGCGGCAGTCGATCGCCGTGACGGCGCCGGACGCGGCGACGCCCGCCTCGTCGCGCGCGGCCTCGCTCCACACGGCGTCCCAGCCGCCGAGGTCCGACCAGGCGCCATCATAGGGGACGACGGCGAGGTTGGTCGCCCGTTCCATGACGGCGTAGTCGATCGAGATGTCGCGGGCGTCGGCCCAGGGCTCGGGTGCAAGGCGCAGGAAGCCGAGATCGACCCGAGCCTCGTCGAGCGCGGCGCGCACGGCGGCGAGCACGTCCGGCGCGTGGAGTTCGAAAGCTGCGATCATGTCGGCGGCGGAAAACAGGAAGATGCCGGCATTCCAGAGATAGTTGCCGGCGGCAAGCATGGAGGCGGCGCGCTCGGCGTCGGGCTTCTCCACGAACCGCGACAGGGCGACGGGATTGCCGCTCTCGTCCGGCCGTTCGGCGAGTTCGAGATAGCCGTACCCGGTTTCCGGCCGGGTGGGCTGGATGCCGAAGGTGACGATCTGGCCCCGTGCGACGGCGGAGAGGCCTCGCACGACCGCGGCGCGGAAGCCGGTTGCATCGGGAATGACATGGTCGGAGGGCGACACGAGAAGGATGCCGTCGGGATCCCGTTCCTGCACGAACAGCGCGGCCGCCAGGACGGCGGGGGCGGTGTTGCGTCCCTGGGGCTCGATGATCACGGCGAGGGGGTCGAGACCGGCCCCGGCAAGCTGTTCGGTGACGATGAAGCGGAAATCCGAATTGGTCAGGACCACCGGCGCGGCATAGCCGTCGCCGACGAGCCTGCCGGCGGACGCCTGGAACAGCGTCTCCTCGCCGACCAGCGGAACGAACTGCTTGGGATAGCTCTTGCGCGACAGCGGCCACAGCCGTGTGCCAGAGCCGCCACACAGGATTGTCGGGTAAATCATGTCGTCTGCAAGGTCCCGCGAATGTGCATCGGATAGAAACCAGATTTGCCGCACCGCCGCAACGACGGTGACGGCCCCTCACAGCGCGCGGCGAACCCTGTCCATGAAGGTGCTCAGCAGATGTTCGGCCTCCCGAGGGGAGCCGGCTTCGGCGTAGACGCGGAACTCCGGCGCATTGCCGGATGGGCGAAGATGCACGATCGCGCCATTTCCAAACCGCACCCGCAGCCCGTCCGTGCGGTCGAGCGAGGTTTCCTCGCCGGCAGCCTCGAAAAAGGCGGCGCGGGCAGCGGGATCCGACAGCCGGTCGAGCAAGCGAAGCGCTGCGTGCGTCGGGGTTTCGGTCAATCTGTCCGTCGCGGTGAAGCGGGCCGGCAGGTCGGCGACGAGCTCGGCCAGCGTCACGCCCGCCGCCTTCGCGTCGGCCAGCGGCGCCAGCATCGGCAAAAGCGAATCGCGCGTCATCAGCGGCGCCAGTTCGCCGGCCGCCGCCTTCGCGGGGAAACCGAGCAGAAAGCCGCCATTGGCCTCGAAGCCGACGACGCGGATGGACGGATCCGCTGCGAGCAGTGCCTCCATCTCGGCGATCACGTAGGGCGAGCCGATGCGGGTCAGTCGAACGGTGGTGAAGTTCGGCATCGAACTGACCATCGAGTTCGACGACACCGGCGTGCAGACCGCTTCCGCGCCAAGCGTCCGCGCCGTCAGCACGCCAAGCACGTCGCCGGGCACGACCCGCCCCGTCGCGTCCGTCAGCATCGGGCGGTCGGCGTCGCCGTCGGTGGACAGGATGGCGTCGAGGCCTTCGGCCGCGCACCAGCCCGCAAGCATCTCGCGCGTCGCGGCATCGACGGCCTCGGTGTCGACCGGAATGAAATGGTCCGCGCGTGCGAGCGCCAGCGTCGACGCGCCGAGCGCCGCGCAAACCGCCTTCATGGCGTCGCGGGCAACGGAGGAATGCTGGTAGATGCCGAGGCGCAGCCCAGCCAGAGCGTCCGGGCCGAACGCCGTGACATAGCGCGCGACATAGTCCCGGCCTGCTTCGGCGCAGGGGCGTATGGTTCGGGCAAGCGCTGTTGGCGGCCGTCGTCCGGCCTCGTAGGCCGCGGCGATCGCTTCTTCCTCCCGTTTGGAAATCTCGCCGGTCGGCAGGTAGAACTTCAGGCCGTTGCGGTCGGCCGGGATGTGGCTGCCCGTCACCATGATGGCGGCGGCACCCGCCGACATCGCCGCCAGCGCCAGGGCCGGGGTCGGCAGTTCACCGCAGTCACGCACGTCGAGGCCGGCACGCCTGGCCGATGCCATCACGTCGTCCGCGATCCGGGGCGAGGAGGGGCGGAGGTCGCGGCCGACGAAGAGACCCGAACCGATCGGGCACACAGCGAGAAAGGCCTCCGTGTAGGCAGCGACTAATTCCGGGGTCAGTTCAACGACGAGGCCGCGCAGGCCGCTCGTACCGAATTTTGGAGCCAGGTCGCCCTCCCATGCCGAAACCATGCGGTCCCGGTTCCGTCGGTGGTATCGGCCGCGCCTCGAAACTTGATCCGCCGGTCCGTGCAAGGGCACGGCACGTCGAGGGCGACACGGTTTAGGGCCGGCGCGCTGTTGCGAGATAGACGACATGCGCGCCAAAGGACAAGCCCAAAGCGGCGGCGACCGCAAGGGCCGGCGCGTCGGCGAGCGCAAGGCCGAGGGCGGAGAGGATGAGAATGCCCGCGAGGCCGTTGGCGGCAAAGGCCAGGCGCCCGGGCATGCGCTTGAACCAGACGACGGTCATTTCCACGGCGATGATCGCGATGGCGATCAGGGCGATGGCGCCGCTTTCGACGAGCTCCGTCAGCATGCGGTGGTTCTTCCGTCGTCAGGTTCTCTGGACGGCGAGCCGCACCATCTGGCCGACATCCTTGAAGAAGACGCGAACATGGGCCAACGGGTCGCGGTGCTGGATCCGCTTGTCCAGGTAGGACGACCATGTGAGGCGCTGAACGTCGGGATCGCTGCAGATCGCCACGAAGCGTTCGCGGCGCTTGTCGCTTCGGTACCAGAAGGATTGCATGAAGCCGAGCACCATGAAGATGCGGCCATGGTCGGCCATGAACCGGCGCCTTGCCTGGGCCAGCGCGCGCGCGTCCCCCGTCGCCAGAAACGATTCTCCGGCTTCCGCCGCAAGCCTGCCCGACGTCATGGCGTACCAGATGCCTTCGCCCGAGGCCGGCGCGACGATGCCCGCCGCATCGCCCGCCAGAAGCACACTGTGGCCGTCGTCCCAGCGCGACATGGGCTTGAGCGGCAAGGGTGCTCCCTCCCGGCGAATGGTCTCCGCATCTTCCAGCCCGCACGAGCGGCGCAGCGTGCGCGTCGCGGCCTTGAGGTCGAAGCCCTTCACCGCCGATCCGACCCCGATGCTGGTGGCGTCGCCATGCGGGAAGACCCATCCGTAGAAGTCGGGCGACACGCGGGCGTCGTAGTGAACCTGGCAGACGGCCGGATCGAAATCGGCGGTGCCGGCCCCCGGCGAACGGACGATCTCGTGATAGGCAAAGACGTATGGCGGCCGACGATCGGGTCCGAATGCCTCCCGGCGCACGAGCGAATTGGCGCCGTCCGCACCGATCAGGAGCCGTGTGCGATAGGTCACGCTCCGTTCGCTGCCGGCGGGCCGCATCCTCACGACCGCGCCACCCGCGGGATCGCGCACCACGTCGATGACGCGGCCGATGGCGAGTTCCGCGCCTTCTCCGACCGCGCGCTCCCTCAGCCATGGATCGAACAGATCGCGGTCGACCATGCCGACATAGCCGCCCTGAACCCGCATGTCGACGCGCCTGCCCGACGGCGCGACGATGTCGGCCGCCGAGATGCGCGCGGTGAGCAGGCTGTCGGGCACGTCGAAGTCGGCCAGCAATCTTGGCGGAATCGCACCGCCGCAGGGCTTGATCCTGTCGGCGCGGTCGATCAGCAGGACGCGGCGGCCGGAGGAGGCGAGGTCGGCCGCCGCCGTCGCCCCGGAGGGGCCGCCGCCGACCACGATGGCTTCGAAGTCGTAGGGTCTGGCTTCGGAAATCATTGCGCGGGCACCATTTCGGGTTGGTGGACGGGACGGGCGGCGGCGACGCGCGCGGCCAGCAGGGCGGCGGCGAGGAAGGCTGCGGCCTCCAGCACAAACACGGTCGCGTAGGCGAGGGCGACATTTTCGGTGGCGAGCCGGGCGAGATCCACCGCGACGGTTCCGACAAACCCGCCGAGACCGAACGCAATGGCCTGGGCCGCGCCCCAAAGTCCCATCCGCATGCCCGTGCGCCGCGGCCCGGCGGCGCCCGCCAGCGCCATCATCGATCCGATCGCCGCAACCGCGAAGACGCCATTGGCAAATCCAAGCGCGACCACGTTCGGGACCAGCGGCCAGTCGAGCGGCGCCGAGGCGGCGAAGACCAGACCGGAGATCATCAGGGCCGAGCCGACGCAGCCCACGATGGTGAAGCTGCGCAGCACCCCGGGAAAGCGGCGGGACAAAAGTGTGCCGGCCGCTCCCGTCAGCACCATTCCGGCAAAGACGCCGCCATGCTGGAGGCCCGAGAGCTTGGTCGTCTCGCCCGGCGACATGCCGAAGACGAGGCCGGCGAAGGGCTCTAGGATGAGGTCCTGCGCCGAATAGGCCAGCATGGACACGAACACGAAAAGGGTGAAGATTCGCGCCTGCGGGTCGGCCCAGGCGTCCGCGAGGCTGACGCGAAACGGCACGGGCGCCGTGGCATCGACGGTGGCGGCGAGCGCGACGAGGCTGTTTTCCACGCGCCAGAGCGCGGCTGCGGCCAGCGTGAGCGCCAGGATCGCGACGCCCGAGGTGACGGCGATGAGGCGTTCGGCCGAATAGGGGTCGAGCTGGCTCCCGGCCAGGATCGCGGTCACGGCCATCCCGGCGATCATCATCAGCCAGACGATGGTGGCGGCGGCCGGGCGCCGCCCTGACGGAACGGAGGTGGCGAGGAGCGCCAGAAGCGATGTTCCCGCCGCTCCGACGCCGACGCCGATCAGAAGAAAAGCCAGCACCGAGAGCGCAAGTCCGGCCGCGAAGCTCTGTGCGACGAGCGCCACGGCAATCGACGCCAGCACGGCTCCGAGACCGAGCGTGGCGATGCCGCCCAGGATCCAGGGCGTGCGGCGGCGACCGCGATCCGAGCGATGCCCCCAGACGGGCCGCAGGATTTGGACGGCGTAGTGGAGGCCCACCAGCGCGCCGGGAATCGTCGCGGCGAGCGCAAGCTCGACCACCATCACGCGGTTGAGCGTCGACGTGGTGAGCACAACGATGGCGCCCAGCGCCACCTGGACGAGACCGAGCCTGACGATGCCTCCCCAGCCCAGTGTCTCGCGCATGGCGTCTACCCCGCCGCCGAGAGGGCGAGCGCGGCCGCCAGCATGCCGAGAACATAGAACGTCGTGCCGGTCGCGTTGTACCACGAGGCATGGCGCTTGGGGTCGGCGAGCAGCCGGGTCATGCAGGCGAACTGGGCGACGAGCAGCAGCGCGACGGCGCCGGCGTGCCAGGCGAAGCCCCAGTGGACGAGCAGCGCGATCACGACGACCTGCGGCGCGGCCATGACCAGGCATGCCACCCGCGCCGCGCGCGCTTCGCCGAGCAGAACCGGTAGGCTGTCGACGCCGGACAGGCGGTCGCCACCGACCGACTTGAAGTCGTTGAGGGTCATGATCCCGTGCGCGCCGATGCTGTAGAGGAGCGCCATCGTGATGACGGCGGCGGACGGCATGCCGCCGATGACGGCGGCGGCGGCGGTGAACCAGGGCAATCCTTCGTAGCAGAGCCCGACGGCCGCGTTGCCCATCCAGCCGTTGCGCTTCAGCCTGAAGGGCGGGGCGCTGTAGGCCCAGGCGAGCACGAGGCCGACGATCGTCGCGGCGAAGACGACCGCTCCCAGTAGCGCGCCGACGACGAGCGACAGCACGGTGCCGGCGATCGCGACGCCGAGCCCCCAGCGTCCGGGCATGCGGCCCGACGGGATGACGCGGTTCGGCTCGTTGATGGCGTCGACGTCGCGGTCGTACCAGTCGTTGACCGCCTGGCTCGTGCCGCAGACGAGCGGGCCGGCCAGCAGTACGCCGCCGATGATGTAGGGCCAGCGGTCGAGACCGTCGACGCCGACCGACACGAGGCCGCAGCCGAAGGCCCACATGGGCGCGAACCAGGTGATCGGCTTGAGGAGTTCGACCGTCGCGAGCAGCGTCGGCGTTCGATGCAGTCCCGGCGTGGTGGTGATCGAGGAAGCCATGCGGGCAGACTAGGCCGCCGGCCTCCGAACGTCAATCTGAATTGACACTCGCTGGTGTCAATTCGTCTCTTCTTCGCTGTCGGAGATGCCGTAGCGGCGCAGCTTGATGTAGAGGCTCTGGCGCGACAGGCCGAGCATGTCGGCCGCCGAGGCGCGATTGTTGTCGGTGAGCTTCAGCGCCGCCTCGATGCAGAGCTTCTCGATGATGTCGGCGGTATCGCGCACGAGATCCTTCAGCGGCACGCGGCCGACGAGCTCGGTCAGGTGGCTGGCCGACTGGCCGTTGACGGTGCCGAGCGGCGACAGCCCCGCATCCGAGCGCTGGCTCTCGCGCACCGACAGCCCGTAGCGCGGTCCGCCCGCGCCGTTGATGCGCGCGGCGGACAGCTCGACCGTCTCGCTGCCGCCGAGATCGTCGCGGATGATGGTGGAGAAGCGCCGCACGGTTCCGTGCTCGCGCAGGTTCGCCATCAGCACCTGCAGGTCGACGCCCGAGCCGCCGACCCAGGTGTCGACGCTCTTGCCCTCGATGCGGTCGAAGCCGACCACGCGGATCATGTCGAGGAAGGCCATGTTGGCCTCGAGGATGCGGCCGTCCGCGTCGACGACGACCAACCCGTCCGGCAGGCTCTCGACCATCGACAGCATGGACGAGACCGTGGAGACGCCGCCGCCGAGGTCGCGGTCGGCCAGGAAGCAGACCAGGAGGTTGGTGCGGCCGAACTCGCGGAACGGCGTGACGCGGATCGACAGCGGCTCGTCGAGCGTGGCGATCCGGGCGGTGATGACGTCCTCGCGCCCACGCGCGGCGATGGCGGCCAGCGCTTCGGCGACCTGCTGCTGCTCGCCCTTGGCGAAGGCGGCGGCCACCGATCCGCCGGCCAGCTTCTTGGCGGGCTTGGCAAACAGCCGCGCGGCGCCCTCGTTGGCGTCGAGAACCTTCAGCGACAGGGAATCGACCACGAGCAGGGGCTCGTAGGCGAGGTGGAAGATGATGCGGTAGCGCGCCTCGATGTCGCGGACGCGGCGATAGTCGCGTTCCATCTCGAACTGGGCCCGCAGCAGCCGTTGCTGCATGTCGGCCATGGCGCGACCGTCAGCCCCCAGCGCGAGCCGCTTGCCGCTGGCGGCCAGCGAGGCGACGCGGTAGGACACGGGCAGGTCGCGCGTGCCGTCGCCGGGATGGTTGACCTGGCGCGAGCGCGTCATCGTCATGCTCGACGCGTCCGACAGCAGGTCGCGCAGCTTCTCGCGGCTCTCCATCGTTACGGTCTCGTGCCAGCTTCGGCCGACCCAATCCTCGAGACCCCAGGCCTTCAGCTCTGCGTCGCGGTATGCAATGTCGAGAATGTCACCGTCTGGCGACAGGACGAGCGCGATGTCCGCGCCGGCCGTGACGATCTTCGAGACCGCCTCAGCGTCCAGTTCCGCCAAGAAGCGGCGGTTGTCTCCAAACGAGCGGCACACTTCTCGTGAGACCAGCTTGTCCATCTGAGGCTTTCGCGTTCCAGTTTCGTTCGGTGACGGACACCGGGCCATGCCCTGTCCCGCCGTCAGTTGCCGCTGCGGCTTTGACGACCGCGTCCCGAGCGCTCAGCGCTAGGGAATCGGCCCCCACCTCATTGGCCAATTCCGGCTTATCCACGAATATTGCCCCGCCGACAACAATGCTGGCCGATTTGTTGCGCATGCTTGCGCGAAGCCTGCGGATGACCCGGGCCAGATCGGGCAGAAAGCCGGTGCTCGAAAGCGACAGGCCGATCAGTGCGTAATGGCTGCTCTCGGCAAGACGGAGGAAGTCGGTTCCGTCGCCGCTGCCGCAGCAGTCCACGTGCCATCCATCGCGCCGGAAGGCGTCCTCCACCACGCTCAGGCCGAAAGCATGCTGTTCGCCGGGCGCCGGCGCCAGCAGCGCCGCCCGGCCGGCGCGGACGGGTCCGGCCGGCGGGTTTTCCGTCGCGATCCGCCAGAACAACCGCTGGATCCGCGTCATGACCACGGTGACCTGCATGAAATCGCAGATGTCCATCCGCCAGTATTCTCCCACGAGCCGGGCAGCGGGCGCCAGCAGCGCCTCGGCGGCTGCCTGCGGGTCGCCCGTCACTTCGACATAGGTTCTCAGCATGCTCTCGCACCGCTGGTCCGCTTCCGCCAGCAGCAGCCGCGTGAACTCGTCGACCTGCAACTTCTGTTCGTCGCGCTCCTGCCGTGCCGACGACCGCGACGCATTGCGTCCCACGAGCCGGGGCAGCACGTCGCAGCACACCGTCGTGGTCAGCTCCTCGGACTTGGCCTGCGATGGCGCGTTCACCCGCCAGCTTCCGGCCGGCCAGCTGCTGCCGTGCTCGTTCCTGTTGGTGCTCGCCTGGTCGCTCCTGTTCGCATGGTCGCTGCGCGCGCGGGACATCGCGCCAGCGCCGGAACCATTCGACATGCTGCGTAAATTCATGACTGGCGATCCCTCCGTTCGCCAGCGAAAAGGTCGCGCACATCCGTCCGTCGGCTGCGTCGCAACGGCTTGCGAGCGCCGAAAGGGCACGTTGCGTGGTCTTCGCGCTGAATCCTTTTTCTTCGTTTGACGATACTCGCTTCCCGCAGCTTGTCCAGCGGAATCTGTCCACGAAAAATGACAACGTAAAAACGGATAGACGTCAATCTAGGTTGACACTCTGGTTGAGGCGGGATTAATGTTGCCTCGACTGCAGAAGCAAACAGAACAAGGGAGGCGGTCGCGCAAGGCAATGAGTGAGGCTCGTCCAAACCGTTCCGATCGTCGGCCGCTTTACACGCCCGAGCAGAGGCTGCGCCGCGACCGGTCCGTGTGGACGCTGATCCAGGGCCTTCTCGCACCGCTCCAGTTCATCGTCTTCATCGTCAGCCTGGGGCTCATCCTGCGCTGGCTGGTCACGGGCGAGGGGCTCGCGGCTGCGAACGCGTCGATCGTCGTCAAGACCCTCGTTCTCTACACCATCATGATCACCGGCTCGATCTGGGAGAAGGTCGTCTTCGACCGCTGGCTCTTCGCACCGGCGTTCTTCTGGGAAGACGTTTTCTCGATGCTCGTCCTGGCGCTTCACACCGCCTATCTGGTCGCCCTCTATCGGGGTGCGCTCGATCCGGCGGGCCTCATGATCCTCGCGCTCGCCGCCTACGCGACCTACGTCATCAACGCCGCCCAGTTTCTCGTGAAGCTGCGCGCCGCCCGGCTCGACGCCGCCCGCGGCCAGTCCCCCCTGCCGGAGCCTGGCCGATGAACGCGATCACGCCGCCCCGCACCGCCCCCGCGGACCATTCGCCGGTCGCCCCGCTGCGGCAGCGTGGCCAGCACGAGGTCTTCTGCGGTCTCACCTCCATCATCTGGCTGCATCGCAAGGTCCAGGACGCCTTCTTCCTGATCGTCGGGTCGCGCACCTGCGCGCACCTCATGCAGTCGGCCGCCGGCGTCATGATCTTTGCCGAGCCGCGTTTCGGCACCGCCATCATCGAGGAGCGAGACCTCGCCGGCATGGCCGACCTGCACGAGGAACTCGACCGTGTCGTGGCCCGCCTGCTGGCCCGTCGGCCCGAGATCCGCATGCTGGTGCTCGTCGGTTCCTGCCCGTCCGAAGTCATCAAGCTCGATCTGGGAAAGGCCGCCGAGCGCCTGGCCCGCCTGCACGCGCCCGCAACCCGGGTGATGCACTTCTCTGGAAGCGGCATCGAGACGACCTTCACCCAGGGCGAAGACAACTTCCTGGCCTCCCTGGCGCGCGAACTGCCGGCGACCGATGCCAGTGCCGGGCCCTCGCTCATGGTCGCCGGGGCCTTGCCGGACGTGGTGGAAGATCAGTTCCGTCGCATCTTCGACGCCTTGGGCATCGGTCCGGTGTCCTTTCTTCCGTCGCGCGCGTCGACGGGCCTTCCGCCCATTGGTCCGGGCACACGCGTCCTCCTGGCTCAGCCCTATCTCGGCGAAGCTGCCCGTGCGCTCGAAGCGCGGGGCGCGACCGTGCTTTCTGCCCCGTTTCCGCTTGGGGAGGAGGGAACCACCGCATGGCTCGGTGCCGCGGCCGCCGCGTTCGGCGTCGAGCCCGGGCGCTTCGATGCCATCACCAAGGCCGGCCGGCGCCGGGCGCGCGAGGCGGTCGCCCGTCACCGCGCCGAGCTCGAAGGGCGTCGCGTCTTCCTGTTCCCCGATTCGCAGCTCGAGCCGTCGATCGCGCGCTTCCTGTCGCGCGAAGCAGGTGCGGAGATCGTCGAAATCGGCTCGCCCTACCTCCACCGCCAGCACCTGGCGGGCGAACTGGCGCTGCTTTCGCCCGGCATTCCGTTTTCCGAGGGGCAGGATGTCGACCGCCAGCTCGACCGCTGCCGCGCGGCGCGGCCCGACCTCGCCGTCTGCGGCATGGGCCTTGCCAATCCGCTCGAAGCGGAAGGCATCGCCACCAAGTGGTCGATCGAACTCGTCTTCACGCCGGTGCAGGGCTACGAGCAGGCCGGCGATCTCGCCGAACTGTTCGTTCGCCCTCTCGCGCGGCGCGCCGCGCTGAAGTTGGGGGCCTGACCATGCAGCTCACCGTCTGGACCTATGAAGGACCGCCCCACGTGGGAGCCATGCGGATCGCCGCATCGATGCGGGGCCTCCACTACGTGCTGCATGCCCCTCAGGGCGACACCTATGCCGATCTGCTGTTCACGATGATCGAACGGCGCGACACGCGCCCGCCGGTCACCTACACGACCTTCAAGGCCCAGGATCTCGGCGCCGATACGGCCGAGATCTTCAAGATCGCCTGTCGCGACGCGGTCGAGCGGTTCCAGCCGGAAGCCATCATCGTCGGGGCGTCGTGCACGGCGGAACTGATCCAGGACGATCCGGCCGGGCTCGCCGCCGCGCTCGCGCTTCCGATCCCCGTCATTCCGCTCGAGCTTCCTTCCTATTCCAAGAAGGAGAACTGGGGCGCTGCCGAGACCTTCTATCGTCTCGTCAGGACGTTCGCCGCCGCCGCGCAGCCGAAGACCGTCCGCTCCATGCGCCCCGCTGGCGAGCGGAGCTGCAACCTGCTCGGCCCGACTTCGCTGGGTTTTCGTCATCGCGACGACATCGTCGAGGTCCGCAAGCTGGTCGAGGGACTGGGCGTCGCCGTCAATCTCGTCGCGCCGCTCGGCGCCAGCCCCTCCGATCTCGCGCGTCTGCCCGAGGCGGATTTCAATGTCGTGCTCTACCCCGAGATCGCCAGCACGGCGGCGGACTGGCTGAAGCGCAATCATGGCCAGCCTTTCGTCTCGATCCCGCCCATCGGCGTGGGTGCGACCGCGGAGTTTCTCACCGCCGTCGCGGAACTGGCAGGCGTCCCGCCCCCGGCCGCTGCGCCGACCAACCTGCGCATGCCCTGGTACTCGCGCTCGATCGATTCGACCTACCTTACCGGCAAGCGCGTCTTCATCTTTGGCGACGCGACCCATGCCGTTGCCGCCGCCCGGATCGCCGCCGACGAACTCGGCTTCGTCGTCTGCGGGCTTGGAACCTACAGCCGGGAGTTTGCTCGTGACGTACGGGCGGCTGCGGCGCATCACGGTGTCGAACCGCTGATCAGCGACGATCATCTCGCGGTCGAGGACGCCATCATCGCCGCCCAACCCGAACTCATCCTGGGCACGCAGATGGAGCGGCACGTCGCCAAGCGGCTGCGCATTCCCTGCGCCGTCATCTCCGCGCCCGTCCACGTGCAGGACTTTCCCGCCCGCTACTCGCCGCAGATGGGGCACGAGGGCGCGAACGTGCTGTTCGACAGCTGGGTCCATCCGCTGATGATGGGCCTCGAGGAGCATCTGCTTGGGATGTTTCGCGACGATTTCGAATTCAACGACACGGTTGCGCCGTCGCATCTTGGCCACTCGACAGCTCCGGCTGGCGTGGCGCCGGACGAATCCACCCTCGTCGTTCTGGACCGCCCCGTGGCCTGGAGTGGGGATGCCGAAAAGGAACTGAGGAAAATTCCGTTCTTCGTGCGTGGAAAGGCACGGAGGAACACCGAGCGCTTTGCCGCCGAACGTGGACTGCACACCATCACAATAGAGACATTGTACGATGCCAAGGCCCACTACAGCCGCTGATGCGACCCCGATCACGATTTCGATCGTGACGCTCGACAGCCACATGGCAAGCGCCGTCGAGCGCGCGGCCATGACGCTCCGGCCGGAATTGCCTGGATTGCGCCTGACGCTGCATTCGGTCGCCGAATGGGGCTCCGATCCGGCCGCCGAGGAGCGTTGCCGTCGGGATGTGGAGAGCGCCGACATCGTCGTCGCCAACATGATCTTCCTCGAAGACCACATCCGCAAGGTCCAGCCCTGGCTGGAAGCGCGGCGCGACGCCTGCGACTGCATGGTTGGCTGTCTCTCCGCCGGAGAGATCGTTCGCACGACCAGGCTGGGTGGGTTCTCGATGTCGTCGGCGCCGGGCGGGGCGCTCGGGCTGCTGAAGCGGCTGCGCGGTGCCGGCAAGCCCGGGCAGCCGGGCGGCGGCAAGCAGCAGATGAAGATGCTGCGGCAGATTCCGCGCCTGCTGCGCTTCATTCCCGGCAAGGCGCAGGACGTGCGCGCCTACTTCCTGACCTTGCAATACATGCTCGCCGGCTCGGACGAGAACGTCGCGAACCTCGTGCGCCACCTGGTCTCGCGCTATGCCGCCGGCCCGCGCCTGGCGCTGCGAAAGGCCGTGTCGGTTCGCCCGCCGCTCGAATATCCCGACGCGGGGCTCTATCATCCGCGGCTGAAGAACCGTATCGGCGAAACGCTGCGC
Organism: Aquibium carbonis; assembly: GCF_003970795.1. Taxonomy (GTDB): domain Bacteria; phylum Pseudomonadota; class Alphaproteobacteria; order Rhizobiales; family Rhizobiaceae; genus Aquibium; species Aquibium carbonis. The sequence continues at coordinate 49,687 of NZ_RWKW01000040.1, forward strand.
GACATGCCCGGCAACGGCGCGGCCGGCACCGTCGGCCTGCTCATCATGCGGTCCTACGTGCTGGCTGGAAACACCGCGCATTACGACCTCGTGATCGGGGCGCTGGAGGCCAAGGGGCTGAAGGTGGTGCCGGCCTTCGCCGCGGGTCTGGACGCCACGCCGGCGGTGGAAAACTTCTTCATGGCCGACGGGCGCGCGACGGTGGACGCCGTCGTGTCGCTCACCGGTTTCTCGCTGGTCGGCGGTCCGGCCTACAATGACAGCCGCGCGGCCGAGGAAATGCTCGCGCGCCTCGACGTGCCCTATCTCTCCGCCTTCGCGGTCGAATTCCAGACGCTGGAGGAATGGCGCGCCGGCGACCAGGGTCTCACGCCCGTCGAGACGACGATGATGGTGGCGCTGCCCGAGATCGACGGCGCGACGGGACCGATGCTGTTTGGCGGCCGCACCGCCGCCAGCGGCGCCGACCGGAGCGGCTCGCGCCGCGACATGGCGGGCGAGCCCGAGCGGGCGGCCATGCTGGCTTCCCGTGTGGAGAAGCTGGTTCGCCTGCGTCGCACCGCGCGCGCCGAGCGCAAGGTCGCCGTCGTGCTCTTCAACTTCCCGCCCAATGGCGGCGCAACCGGCACGGCGGCCTATCTGTCGGTCTTCCGCTCGCTGTGGAACACGCTCGGCGCCATGAAGACAGCCGGGTATTCGGTCGATCTTCCCGCGGATGTGGACGCGCTCCGGGCGCGGATCCTCGAAGGGAATGCGGCGCGCTACGGCCAGGAGGCCAACGTCGCGGCCCGCATCCCCGCAGAGCGCCATGTGCAGCGCGAGACGCATCTCGCCGAGATCGAGGCGCAGTGGGGCGCCGCGCCCGGTCGCCACCAGACCGACGGGTCCTCGATCCTGGTTCTCGGCGAGCGCTTCGGCAACGTCTTCGTCGGCATCCAGCCGGGCTTTGGCTACGAAGGCGATCCCATGCGCCTGCTTTTCGAGAAGAGCTTTGCGCCCACGCACGCCTTCGCCGCCTTCTATCGCTGGCTGCGTGACGATTTCGGCGCGGACGCGGTGCTGCACTACGGCACGCACGGGGCGCTCGAGTTCATGCCGGGCAAGCAGGTCGGGCTGTCGCGCGAATGCTGGCCCGACCGGCTGATCGGCGACCTGCCGAACCTTTACCTCTATGCCGCCAACAACCCGTCCGAGGGGGCGATCGCCAAGCGACGCGGCAACGCGACGCTGATCAGCTACCTCACCCCGCCGGTCGCCGCCGCGGGCCTCTACAAGGGCCTCGTCGACCTGAAGGCCTCGCTCGACCGGTGGCGCGGCCTACCGCCCTCCGACGCGCATGAACGCACCTTGCTCGAGGAGATCATCGCGGCCCAGGCCGGCGCGCTGGACCTCGAGACGCCGCTGCTGCGCGATGGCCGGCCCGACGTTCCGACGCTGGTCGACGCCGTAGCGGAGCTGGAAGCGACGCTGATCCCGCACGGCCTGCATGTCGTCGGCGAGGCCGCGAGCACCGCGGAGCGCGCCGATCTGCTGCAGGCGGTGGCCGAGGTTGCGCACGGTGTCGATCTGCCGCGTGACCTCGCGCAGCGCCTCGCGGCGGGCGAAGCTCCCATACTGGCGCTTGAGGCGTTGAAGCTCGCAGGCGACGAGCGCTTGCGCACGGCCGCGCCGATGCTGGCCGAGATGGCCGAGCAGCTGTCGCGCGACCACGAACTTCCGGCGCTGATCGCGGCACTCAACGGGCGCTACATCCGCCCCGTCTCCGGCGGCGACCTCATCCGCTCACCGCAAATCCTGCCGACCGGGCGGAACCTGCATGGCTTCGATCCCTTCCGTCTGCCATCAGCGTTCGCGTTGGCCGATGGCGCACTCCAGGCAGCGCGACTGGTCGAACGGCATGTCAAGGACAAGGGTGTCCTGCCTGAATGCGTTGCGCTGGTACTCTGGGGTACTGATACAATGAAGACCGAGGGCGCGCCGATCGGCCAGGCGCTGGCGCTGCTCGGTGCCAAGCCGCGCTTCGACAGCTATGGCCGGCTTGCTGGCGCAGATCTCGTCCCGCTTTCGGAACTGATGCGGCCGCGCATCGACGTCATGATGACGCTCTCGGGCATCTTCCGTGACCTGATGCCCCTGCAGACGAAGCTGCTGGCCGAGGCAAGCCTGCTTGCGGCGGAAGCCGACGAGCCGGCGGACCGCAACTTCGTTCGCAAGCACGCGCTAGCTTACGTCGCCGAAAAGGGCTGCACGATCGAGGAAGCCTCGCTGCGCGTCTTCTCGAACGCGGCCGGCGCCTACGGCTCCAACGTCAACATGATGGTGGAGTCGGGCTGCTGGGACAACGAGGATGAACTGGCGGAGGCCTACACGCGCCGCAAGTGCTTCGCCTACGGACGCGACGGAAAGCCGGTGAAGCAGCCCGAACTGATGGGCGCGATCCTTAAGAACGTCGACGCCGCCTACCAGAACCTGGAGTCGGTGGAACTCGGAATCACCACCATCGATCACTACTTTGACACGCTCGGCGGCATTAGCCGCGCCGTCCGCCGAGCCTCTGGCGACGAGGTGCCGGTTTACGTCGGCGACCAGACGCGCGGCCAGGGCAAGGTGCGCACGCTGTCCGAACAGGTTGCGCTCGAAACCCGGACCCGCACGCTAAACCCGAAATGGTACGAGGGCCTGCTCGCCCATGGCTATGAAGGCGTGCGCCAGATTGAGGCGCATGTGACCAACACCTTCGGCTGGTCCGCCACGACCGGCCAGGTGGCGCCTTGGGTCTACCAGAACATGGCCGAGACCTTCGTGCTCGACGACAAGATGCGTCGGCGCATGGCCGATCTCAACCCGCGGGCCGCCTCCAAACTCGCCGGCCGCCTGCTCGAGGCGACCGACCGTGCCTACTGGACACCTGATGCCGCGACGCTCGATGCGCTGCGGGCAGCCGGGGACGAACTCGAAGACCGCGTCGAAGGCGTGGGCGTGGAGGCTGCAGCATGAACGTATTTACACACCCAAGGGACCTGAAGGCCGCCGCCGCTCGCGAGGATGGCGAAGGCAGCGTGCAGGTCCAGCTGGACCCGACGCTGGAGATCGGCACTGCCAAGGTGTTTGCCATCTACGGCAAGGGCGGCATCGGCAAGTCGACGACCTCGTCCAACCTGTCGGTCGCTTTTTCCAAGCTCGGCAAGCGGGTCTTGCAGATCGGCTGCGATCCCAAGCACGACTCGACCTTCACGCTCACCAAGTCGCTGATCCCGACCGTTATCGACATCCTTGCGCAGGTCGATTTCCACACCGAGGAGCTGCGCGCCGAGGACTTCGTCTTCGAAGGCTACAACGGGGTGCGCTGCGTGGAGGCGGGTGGTCCGCCGGCCGGCACCGGCTGCGGGGGCTATGTCGTCGGCCAGACGGTCAAGCTGCTCAAGGAGCACCACCTGCTGGAAGACACAGACGTGGTGATCTTCGACGTGCTTGGCGATGTGGTCTGCGGTGGCTTCGCATCGCCGCTGCAACACGCCGAGCGGGCCCTGATCGTCGCCGCCAACGACTTCGATTCGATCTTTGCCATGAACCGCATCGTGGCGGCCATCAAGGCGAAGTCGAAGAACTACCAGGTTCGCCTCGGCGGGGTTATCGCCAACCGCTCGCGCGAGACCGACCAGATCGACCGTTTCAATGAAGCGATCGGCCTGAAGCGGATTGCCCATATCCGCGATCTCGATGCCGTTCGGCTGAGCCGGCTGAAGAAGCGGACCCTGTTCGAAATGGACCCGACACCCGAAGTCCTGATGGTGCAGCAGGAATACATGCAACTCGCCGAGATGCTGTGGGCCGGGTCGGATGAACTCGACGCCAACCCGATGCCTGATCGCGAAATCTTCGATTTCCTGGGGTACGACTGATGGATGGCGCGGCCTACATCGAGAGGCGGGACAAGATCCGCACCTATTTCGACCGCACCGCCGTGGATGCGTGGAAGCGGCTGGCCACGGAAGCGCCGCTTGGCCGTATCCGGGCCTCCGTCCGAGAGGGCAGGGGGCGCATGCGCGCCGCGATGCTGGCGATGCTGCCGCTCGACCTGTCCGGCTGGCGCGTGCTCGACGCCGGTTGCGGCGCCGGCATGTTCTCGGTGGAACTCGCGCGGCGCGGCGCCGAGGTCACGGCCATCGACCTCTCGCCCGAGATGGTCGCTTTCGCCGCCGACACCGTGCCCGCTGACCTCGGAACGGGGCGCATCCACTTCCTTTCCGGCGACATGCTGTCCGACAAGCTTGGTCGTTTCGACGCGATCGTGGCGATGGACTCGCTGATCCACTATACGCTCGCCGATGCCGCCGAAGCGCTCGTGCGCCTCGCCGCCCGCACCGAGCGCAGCATCGTCTTCACCTTCGCGCCGCGAACACCCGCGCTTGCGGCCATGCACGCACTGGGCCGGCTGTTTCCCCGTGGAGACCGTTCCCCGGCGATCGAACCCGTTCGTCCTGAAGCCATCGCGGCCCGCATCGACGGAATGCCGGGTTGGCAGGTCGGCCGCACGGCCCGCATCGGCCACGGCTTCTACACCTCGCAGGCACTGGAGATCGTCCGGTCATGACGAAGAGTTCCGGCATCGCGATGTCCTCGGCCTGGGTGCGGCTTGGAAGCCGTTTCCTGCCGTTCGCCGATGCCGCTACCGAGGGCCTGCCGCTGCCGCGGCTCCTGCGTCTGTCGCTGTTCCAGGTCTCCGTCGGTCTGGCGATGGTGCTTCTGACTGGAACGCTCAATCGCGTGATGATCGTCGAACTTGGCGTACCGGCTACAGTCGTCGCCATCATGGTAGCCCTACCGATCCTCGTCGCTCCCGCACGCGCCCTGATCGGTCATCGATCCGATACCTACCGCTCCTATCTAGGCTGGCGGCGCGTCCCCTTCATCTGGCTGGGCACGCTGCTGCAATTCGGCGGCTTCGCCATCATGCCGTTTGCGCTCCTCGTTTTGTCCGGCGGCGGCGAGGCGACCGTGCCCTATGCCGGTGAAATCGGCGCTGCGCTGGCCTTCCTGCTCGTCGGCGCGGGCATGCACACAGTCCAGACCGCCGGGCTGGCGCTTGCCTGCGACCTCGCGCCAGAAGACAGCCGGCCGCGGATCGTCGCTCTGCTCTACCTCGTGTTGTTGCTGGGAATGTTCGTGTCCGCTGTCGCATTGTCCCTGCTGCTCGCCGATTTCGGCCATGTCCTTCTCATCCAAGTGGTCCAGGGAGCCGCCGCGGTGACGATGGTTCTCAATCTCGTCGCGCTCTGGAAACAGGAAGGCAGAGACCCTCGCCTGACCGCGCATGAGCGCGTCCGCCAGTCCTTTGCCGACGCTTGGGCGGGCTTCGCGAAGGCTCCCGGCGCGAGGCGTCTTCTGGTCGCTGTCGCGCTTGGCTCGGCCGGTTTCGCCATGCAGGACGTACTGCTCGAGCCCTATGGCGGGGAGGTGCTGGGGCTTGGCGTCGGGCAGACGACTTTACTGACCGCGCTGCTTGCAGGAGGCACGATCCTGGGGCTTTTCCTTGCGGCGCGGGTGCTCGACCGGGGCTTCAATCCTTTCCGCCTATCGGGCTTCGGGGCGCTTGTCGGAATTGGTGCTTTCACGCTCGTCATCATCTCCGCACCGCTCCAGTCCGTCGTTCTGTTCCGCAGCGGAACGGCGCTGATCGGCTTCGGCGCAGGGCTCTACACGGTCGGCCTTTTGACCGCGGCCATGAACCTCGGCCGGATCACGGGCAGCGGCATCGCGCTCGGTGCCTGGGGCGCGGCGCAGGCGACCGCCGCGGGCTTGGCGATTGCAGTAGGCGGCGCCGTGCGGGACATCGTCGCGGCCCTGGCGGCAAACGGAACGTTGGGATCGGTCTTCGCAAGTCCCGGCGCAGGATACGGGGTGGTATATCACATTGAAATTGCGTTGCTTTTTGCGGCGCTCGTCGCCGTCGGTCCGCTGGCTCGCTATGCCGGGCCCGAGGTCAGGCGGCGAGACGGCGACACTTTCGGACTAGCGGCATTTCCCGGCTGAGGCCGGCAAAGGGGAGAAAGAGCATGTATCCCAACGAGTTCACCAGCTACATCGACGCCGCTCAGGTGGCGCTCTACGTCTTCTGGGTGTTCTTCTTCGGCCTTGTCTTCTGGCTGCGCAGAGAGGACCGGCGCGAAGGCTACCCGCTGGAGTCCGATCCGACCGGAACGGTCAAGGATCGCGGCTTCCTACTTCTGCCGGAGCCCAAGACCTTCCTTTTGCGTGACGGAACCTCGGTGTCCGTCCCCAACCTGAAGCGCGACCAGCGTCCCATCGCGGCGGTTCGGGCCGGGGCATGGCCAGGTGCTCCCCTGGTTCCCACCGGCGATCCGCTGGTCGACGGCGTGGGACCGGCTGCCTGGGCCGAGCGTCGCGACATTCCGGACCAGACCTGGGATGGTCGCAACAAGATCGTGCCGACGCGTGTCGATGCGCATTACGGCGTCGCGCCCGGTGATCCGGATCCGCGCGGCATGAGGGTCATTGCCGCTGATCGTAAGGTGGCCGGCACCGTGACCGATATCTGGGTCGATCATGCCGAGCACGCGATCCGTTACCTCGAAGTCGACATCGACCAGCCCGGACTCGGCAACGTGCTCGTTCCCATGACGCTGGCGCGGATCGTGGGAACCGATCTGTCCGGACGCAGCGTGCAGGTGAAATCATTGCTGGCTGGCCAGTTCGCCAATGCGCCGCGCACACGTTCGCGGGACTCGGTGACCTTCCTCGAGGAGGACCGCATCTGTGCCTATTTCACTGGCGGCCATCTCTACGCCACCGGTGACCGTTCGGAGCCGCTGCTGTGACCGAGGACCACGACGACTTCTCCTTCGAGCCCCAGCCGGGGCTGCCCGCCCCCCTGCCGCAGGGCGAGCGGCTTTTGTGGCAGGGCGCGCCCACATGGCCCGCTTTCGCGTTATCCGCCTTCCGATTACGCGGCGTTGCGATCTATTTCCTGATCGTCGCTCTATGGCAGGCTGGTTCCGCGTGGGCCGATGGCGGCGTCGCCAGCGACATCGCCGCTGTGGTCGGGTGGACCGGATTGCTGGCGCTCTGCGCGCTTGCCGTCCTGGCCGGTCTTGCGAAAGTCTATGCACGAACCACGATTTATTCGCTGACATCGAAGCGCCTTCTCATCCGCTCCGGCGTTGCTCTGCCGATAACATTGAACATTCCACTGCCGCTGATCGAATCGGCGTCTCTCGTTCGTTCGCCGCTCGGTACCGGAAGCGTCGTATTGTCTGTCGCCAAGCCGAACCGCATTGCCTGGCTGGCTCTCTGGCCGAGCACGAAGCCATTCGCTTTCAACCATCCGCAGCCGATGTTGCGGGCACTCGCCGATGCGGACAAGCTTGCTCCGCTGCTTGCGGAAGCGCTGTCCGCAAGCGGAAGCTCGACAACCGCGCCCGCTGCTCGCCGCGCACCTCGCCCCGCATCCGCCGACGTCACGGGCCGGCCAGCCGGACATGGCCCGATCGGCTTGCCAGCCTGAGGAGAATTCCATGAGCCACGCCGCCCGCCAACCCGACCCGCTCCGCCGCCCGGCCATCGCCTGCGGCATGCTCGCCTGCCTTGCCATCCTGTTCGCCGCTTTCGCTCCAAAGGCGCAGTTGCCGGCACCGGCTGGTCCGCCCGAGGCGGCGGTGAAGCTGCGCTTCGAGGACAAGCAGGGCGGTATCGTGTTGGTGAAGGACGCTGCCAGCGGCGACACTGTCGCGAGTCTCGGCATTGGTGAGGGCGGTTTCGTGCGTGCAACGGTGCGCGGTCTGGCCGCTGCCCGCAAGCGAAACGGTTTTGGTGACGAGACCCCTTTCGAATTGTCGCGCTTCGCAGATGGACGCCTGACGCTGCGCGACCCCGATACGGACAGGACCATATCCCTGTTCGCCTTTGGCCACGACAACGCAGCCGCGTTCGGGGCCTTCATCGATCAGAGGAGGGAACCGCTATGATCGAACAACTGGGACTGGGCAGGGAAAGGTTGGACGTCCCCTGTATCATCGAGATCGAGAATACCTGGGAGAGCCTACATGCTCATGTCGAACTGGAAGGCGTTGACGTGGAACCCGGTGACGAGGTGCATGTTCAGGGCGGCGAGATCGTCGTGCCCTACGGCGAGCGTCTGACGCTGCGCCGTAGGGCGACGGTGACGAAGGCCGCCGCTCCGGAACGCCTTTGGGTACGGATGACCGGCGACTTCGAGTTCATGGAACTGCTCGAGTTTTCGTTCTCGTCAGGGAGGAAGCCATGACCATCGAGAAACTCTCGCTCAAGGCTGCCGATACGAACGGTATGGCCGCCGAGTCCACGCTGCTGTCGCCACGCTTCTACACCACAGACTTCGCGGCGCTCGACAAGATGGATGTCTCGGCGGTGCGGGCCGAGTGGGATGCCCTCCTTCAGGAAATGGAGGACGATCCAAACAAGGGTCACTTCAAGCGCAACGAAGAATGGGACAAGATCGACTTCGAGGCGCTGCCGGAAGGCCTGCGCAACGAGTTCGTGGATTTCCTCGTCTCGTCGCTGACCGCAGAGTTTTCGGGCTGCGTGCTCTACAAGGAGATGAAAAAGCGCGGCACGAACCCCGAGATGGTGCGGCTGTTCTCCTACATGAGTCGCGACGAGGCCCGCCACGCAGGGTTCATCAATGACTCGCTCAAGGAATTCGGCATCGGCGTCAATCTCGGATTCCTGACGAAGGCCAAGAAATACACGTATTTCCGGCCGAAATTCATCTTCTACGCCACCTATCTCTCCGAAAAGATCGGCTATGCTCGCTACATCAACATCTATCGCCAGTTGGAGCGGCACCCGGAGAAGCGGTTCCACCCGATCTTCAAATGGTTCGAGAAGTGGTGCAACGACGAGTTTCGGCACGGCGAGGCCTTCGCGCTCCTGATGCGTGCCAACCCGGACTATCTAAGGGGCATGAACCGGTTGTGGGTGCGGTTCTTCGTGCTCGCCGTCTACGCGACCATGTATGTCCGCGACCATGCCCGGCCTGAGTTCCACAAGGCGCTGGACATGGATCCGACCGAGTATGACTACAAGGTCTTCCGGCTGACGAACGAGATTACGAGACAGGTCTTCCCGCTTGTGGTCGACATCGACCACCCGCGCTTCCGCAAGGGCCTGGAAAAGCTTCGCGTGATCAACGAGACGGCCGCGACAATCGAGGGCAACGGCATCGGCGCCAGACTGAAGCGAGGGTTTTGCGGTCTGCGCGCCGCTGCCACCTTCGTCTCGCTGTACACCATCCCCACGATCGAAAACGAACTGCCTGACACCAGCCGCATGCAGCCGGTCTGGTAGGAGGCGATCGTGGCCAGCTACGCGGCGCCCGCCCTGTTTGCACTGTTCGCCTGGTGGTTCTCCACCGGCGTGGTGATCTGGCTCGACGGGCTGCCCCGAGCAACCTTCAAGTGGTCGATGGCGGGCGCCAGCGTGCTCGCCATCGGCGGTTTGTGGCTGTTGTGGTCGAGCGCCGGCGGCACCGAAGTACGTGACGCTTATCTCGCCTTCTGCGGCGCGCTGGCGGTGTGGGCGTGGATCGAGGCGAGCTTCTACCTCGGCTTCGTGACGGGGCTGCACGTTCCGCGGTGCCGCCACGACTGTTCTGGCTGGCGGCATTTCGGTCATGCGTTGAAGGCGAACATCTGGCACGAACTGGCGATCGTCGTCCTTCTGGTGGTAATTGCGGCGATTGCTTGGGATGCGCCGAACAAGACGGGTCTCTGGACGTTCCTGATTTTGTGGTGGATGCATGAGAGCGCCAGACTGAACGTCTTCCTGGGAGTCCGCAACCTCAACGAGCACTTCGTTCCGGACCATCTAGAGTTCCTCAAGGGGTTCATGCGCAAGGCTGACATGAACCTGCTTTTTCCAGTGTCGGTAACGGTCTCGACCGCCGTCTGTGTCCTTTTGGGCGCTGGCGCCGCACTGGCCGAATCGGACTTCGAGCGCACGAGCATGATGTTCCTGACGGCGATCATGGCTCTTGCGATCATCGAGCACTGGTTCCTGATGTTGCCGCTGCCCTTTGCGGCGTTGTGGAACTGGAGTCTCGGCACTCGCGAAAAGGCCCCGCCGCCGCAGTCCGCCCGCATGACGTCGGCGGTCAAGATCAAGCAACCGAGGCCGGTCGCATGAGCGGCCCCGACCGGAGACTGGGAACGGCCGTGCCGCGCCCGCGCATGAAGGAGGACCACCCCGTGAACTTCGAAGCCTTTTTCGCCACGAAGCTCGATGGCCTGCGCGGCGAGGGACGCTACCGC
>NZ_RWKW01000041.1 GCF_003970795.1 Aquibium carbonis
CGCTCTTCCGATCTGTCGATGCGGTCCACCGGCCCGGCGGTCGACAGCCTCGCCTGCGCGTCCGCCGCCATCGCCGGCGTCACGCGGATCGTCGTCGCGGGCGGAAGACCACCGGTCGCGGCGTCGAGGTCGGCCGCTTCGGGGGTGACGCCCGCCACGTGGAACAGCCCGACCGCGCCCGACGAGGCGGCGGCCGCGCCGAAGGCCTTCAGCGCGTCCTCGCCGGGATGGGCCGCGATGCCGGTCACCACGCCGATGGCGTCTCCCACCATCCGGCCGTAGAGGCTGCCCAGCACCGGCCAGGCGATCTCGGCGGCGAGGAAGCCCGGCGACAGGCCGGACACGTCGAAGACCACGGTCGCGCGGCGGTTTTCGGCCAGGTGCAGGCCCACGCGCGGCGCGCGTCCGGCAATGGCGCAGGCGATGTCGAGGAAGTCGCCGTAGCGGTTCGTGCGGGCGCCCAGCACCGAGTTGCAGAACACCACCGCGTTGGACTCGCCCCAGGCCACGTCGGTGCCAGGCGCCGGCCGGTGGCCCGCCTGGTAGGGCGCGCAGGTCCAGGACGGCTCGCAGCCGAGCGCGCGATAGGCCTGCATCATCCGCTTCGCCATGTCGCGCCGCGCCCCGTCCAGCCGCACCCGGCAGCTGCCGGTCAGGTCCAGCGCGCCGACGTTGAGCGTGGCGCGCACGGCGACCGTCGCCCCGCCCTCCACCAGCTTCTCGGCAAACAGCGTGCCCGAATCGCCATGGTAGAGCGCCCCGTCGATATGGGCCGACGCGACGGGGATCAGCCGGTCGGCGCCGAGCAGGCGGGCGCTGTCGGCCACGATGCGCATGGCCATTGCCGCGCCCGGGCCGTCCCGGCCGTCGGCGATGGCGCGTTCCTCGTCGGTCAGGTCGAGCATGGGCGCCCGCTACTCCGCCGCCTGTCGTCGCGCCTTGTAGCGCATGACGTCGAACCGCGCGCCCAGCGCGTCGTAGAGCAGGATCCGGCCGACCAGCGGCTCGCCGATGCCCGCGATCAGCTTGATCGCCTCCATCGCCTGCAGCGTGCCCATCACCCCGGTCAGCGCGCCGAGCACGCCGGCCTCCGCGCAGGACGGCACCAGGCCGGCCGGCGGCGGCTCGGGAAACAGGTCGCGATAGGACGGCAGCGGCGCGCCGTCCGCGCCGGTCTCGAAGGGCTTCAGCACCGTCAGCGATCCGTCGAAGCGGCCGACGGCGGCCGCCACCAGCGGCCTGGCCGCCGCCGCGCAGGCATCGGCCACGGCATAGCGCGTGTCGAAATTGTCGGACCCGTCGATGACGACGTCGTAGGCGGACACGAGGTCCGCCGCATTGCCGGCGTCGAGGCGCAGGCGGTGCCTTTCCACGACGACGTGCGGGTTGATGCGGCCGATGGTCTCGGCGGCGCTGTCCACCTTGGCCCGGCCGACCGAGGCCGTGTCGTGGATCACCTGCCGCTGCAGGTTGGACAGCGACACGGTGTCGTCGTCGACGATGCCGAGCGTGCCCACCCCGGCCGCCGCGAGATATTCGAGCACCGGCGCGCCGAGCCCGCCCGCGCCGATGACGAGCATGCGGGCGCGCTTCAGTCTCTGCTGTCCCGGGCCGCCGATCTCCGGCAGCACGATGTGGCGCGCGTAGCGCTGCAGCTCTTCCGTCGACAGCGGCGGGGATGGCGAGGCGATCATCACCCGATCATAGGGCTCCCGGCCGGCGATGTCAGCCTGTCGATACGGCGCCTGCTGACACCGTCAGGAACCGGGCGCGGCCTTCGATCGCCGCGAAGAGTTCGCGTTCGGTGCCGGTCATGAAGACCTGGCATCCCAGGTCGTCGAGGATGCCGAACAGGGCGGCGCGGCGGCGGTGGTCGAAATGCGCCGCGATCTCGTCCAGCAGCAGGATCGGGGCCATGCCGGAAAGCTCCCCGGTCAGGCGTGCATGCGACAGCACCAGCCCGACCAGCAGCGCCTTCTGCTCGCCGGTGGAGCAGAGCTCGGCCGGCATGTCCTTGGGGCGGTGGCGCACCAGGAGGTCCGAGCGGTGCGGCCCTTCCAGCGTCCGGCCAGCCGCGCGATCCCGTTCGCGGCCTTCCGCCAGCCTGGCGCGAAAATCCTCCTCGGCATCCACGGCCGCGCCCGACGCCAGGCCGGCCTCCAGCACGCCCGACAGGGCGACGTCGGCCTTGGGGAAGGGGCCCGTGTCCGGTGCGCGCTCGATCATGGCCTTGAGAAGCCGCACCATCTCGAAGCGGGCGGCCGCGATCGCCGCGCCCGTCTCGGCCATCTGGGTCTCGATCGCGTCGAACCAGGCACTGTTGCGCGATCCCTCGGACAGCAGCCGGTTGCGGCCGCGCATCGCCTTTTCGTAGTCGAGCGCCCGACGGCCATGGCCCGGGTCGATCGTCAGCACCAGCCGGTCGAGGAACCGGCGGCGGTCGGCGGCGGGACCGGTGAAGAGCCCGTCCATGGCCGGCGTCAGCCACATCACCCGCAGCCATTCCAGCATGTCGTCGGCCGAGCGTGCAGGGGCGCCATTGATGCGAACCTTGCGCACGGCGCCCTCGGCATCCGGATCGCTTCCACCCGCGCCGGTGCCGATGTCGGCCTCGCCCTCCGGCCCGTCCACATGGGCGTGAACCACGAAGCCGCCCGCCGCGCCATCGCGCGCGATCTCGGCATAGGCGGCGCGGCGCAGCCCTCGCCCGGGAGACAGCAGCGAGATCGCTTCCAGGAGGTTCGTCTTGCCGGCGCCATTGTCGCCGGTCAGCACCACGGCCCCGGGCGACAAATCGACCGAAAGGGACGCGTAGTTCCGGAAATTCGTCAGCCTGAGCTTGCCGATCGTCACCGGCGGCGGCGCGCCCCGGATGGTCGTGTCGTCCGGCACGACCGTCAGACGCGCATCGGCATCAGGACATAGAGGGTCTGCTCGTCCGCGGTGTCGTTGATCAGCGTCGGCGATCCGGCGTCCGCCAGCATGAACTGGGCGTTGGTGCCGCCGAGCTGCCCGGCGACGTCCAGCAGGTAGCGGGCATTGAAGCCGATCTCGATCGGATCGGCATCGTAGTCAGCCGCGATTTCTTCGACCGCACTGCCGGAATCCGGATTGTTGACCGTCAGCGTCACCTGGCCGTCGGCGATGGCCAGTTTCACGGCGCGGCCCCGCTCGGACGAAATGGTCGAGACGCGGTCCACAGCGGCGGCGAAGCTCTGCCGGTCGATGATCAGCCGCTTGTCGTTGCCGGACGGAATGACGCGCTGGTAGTCCGGGAAGGTGCCGTCGATCAGCTTCGACGTCAGCACCACGCTGCCGATCGTGAACCGGATCTTGGTGTCCGACAGTTCGACCACCACCTTGATGTCGGGATTGTCGACGAGCTTCTGCAATTCGCTCACCGTCTTGCGCGGGATGATCACGCCGGGCATGCCTTCAGAGCCCGCCGGCGCCTCGATCTCGGCGCGCGCCAGCCGGTGGCCGTCGGTCGCCACGGAGCGCAGCATCAGCTTGCCGCCGGATTCATGGGCATGCAGGAAGATGCCGTTGAGGTAGTAGCGCGTCTCTTCGGTCGAAATCGCAAACTGCGTCTTGTCGATGAGGCCTTTCAGTGCCGGCGCGTCGAGGCGGAAGATGTGCGAGAAGGAGCCGGCCGACAGTTCCGGGAAATCCGATTGCGGCAGGCACTGGAGCTTGAAGCTCGACCGTCCCGACGTCACGGACATGGTATGGCCGTCGGCATCGGTGCGCAGCATCACCTCTGATCCGTCCGGCAGCTTGCGGACGATGTCATAGAGCAGGTGCGCGGGCACGGTGGTCGCGCCGGACTGCTCCACCTGCGCGGGGGTCGCCTCCGTCACTTCGAGATCGAGATCCGTCGCCTTCATCTCGAGAACAGCGCCTTCCGCCTTCAGCAGCACGTTGGACAGAATGGGAATCGTGTTGCGTCGCTCCACCACGCGATGCACGTGGTTCAACGACTTCAGCAGGTTGGAACGTTCGAGGGTGACGCGCATGACGACTTGGGGCCTGTGGACGTTGTCAGGATTGCCTCGGGGCGAAGCACAGAAACGAACGGCCCGCATCCCGGGCCGGCAGGCGGTCAAAATGACAGCAAAAACACCGCGAAGGCAAGCCCGCGCGAGGGGTTGGCTGCAGTAACGCGGGCTTTCCCGGGGATAATTCCCCGGGCTTGTCGATGAAACGCTGCAATCGGCCGCTCAGGCCTGGTCGTTGATCAGCCTGCGCAGGAGTTCGAGCTCCTGCTCCAGCTTTTCGTCCGTGCCCGACAGGTTCTCGATCTTGCGCACGGCATGGAGCACCGTCGTATGATCGCGACCCCCGAACCTGCGCCCGATCTCCGGAAGCGACCGCGGGGTCATCACCTTGGCGAGGTACATGGCGACCTGCCGCGGCTTGACGATCGTGCGGGTGCGGCGGTTGGACAGAAGTTCCGTCTTCGACACGTTGTAGTGCCGGGCAACGATGCGCTGGATGTCCTCGATACGGATGCGCTTCGGATCGCCCGAGCGGAACATGTGTCCCAGCAGTTCGTCGATCCGCTCGATCGTCAGGTCCGGCTCGAAGGACTGGCGGAAAAGCAGCTGGTTGAAGGCGCCTTCCAGCTCCCGCCCGCTGCCGGTGACCGTGCGTGCGACATGCTCGAGAATATCGTCGGCGATCGAGATGGCGGGGTCGTCCTGACGCGCCGAGTCGAGACGCTGCTTGAGCATGGAAAGCCGCATCGGCATGTCGGGCGACGACATTTCGAGCGAGACGCCGCCCTGCAACCGCGAACGGACCCGGGGCTCAAGGGATTCCAGCTCGGAGGCCGGGCGGTCGGCGGCGACGACCACTTGCTTGGCACTGTCGAGCAGCATGTTGATCAGGTGGCAGAACTCGTGCTGGATCGACTTGCCTTGGAGAAATTGCATGTCGTCGATGATCAGCAGGTCGATGTCGCGCAACTGCTCCTTGAGCATCAGCGCATTGTTGTCACGGATTGCAGTGGCGAAGCGCCACATGAAGTACTCCGCCGTCAGGTAGACGACCCGGGATGACGGACGCCGCGATAGCGATTCCGCAGCGATCGCCTGCAGGAGATGGGTCTTGCCGAGCCCGACCGACGCGTGGACGAACAGCGGGTTGAAGCGAAGCGAAGCAGGCGCGTTTTCCGCAACGGCGCGCGCGGCGGCGAAAGCGACCCGATTGGATGGGCCGTCGACGAAGGATTCGAAGGTATAGCGCGCATCGAGCGGCGATCCGAGAATGCTTTGCCGATTGGATGTGTCCGGCGTCGCCCGCGGCTGAGCAGGCCTGGATGGGTTGACGGTACCGCTGGAGAGTGCGGTCTGGGAGGACCGGGGCGCAGCTTTTGGTCTGGTTTCCTCCACTTCGATCGCGCCGCGAGTTGCCCGCGTGGCGCTCCTTACGACGATTTCCAGTCGCAACAAGCCCGCATCCTCGACCTTCCAGATGTCCGTGATGAGCGCCAGATAGTGGTTGTTGATCCAGGAGCGCAGAAAAGCCGTCGGCACAGACAGCCGGACGATGCCGCGCGAAGCCTCCGCAAGCTTCATGCGTCCAAACCAGCTGGAGTAGACGTCAACGCCGAGCCGAGCCTGCAATTGGGCCCGGAGCTTCTCGAAGATCGAGCCCGCGTCCGTCCCCGCGTCAGCCATTGCTGGTTCTCCACCGCTCATTGGGATGAAAGGAAGCGCCGCATCGGCTCCCGTTTCAATGCCGCCAAACATGTCCTCGTTCCTTCTTCTCGTCGTCTTCATAGCAAAAGCGTACCCCTCGCGCATGGCACGCCATGCGCGTCTTCCTCGTATGTCCGCGGCTGACGCCGCCATTCTTGCTACCCGACCCCTGCCGCCCGTAGCGGACGGCGCACCTACTCGCACACGGTTGTACAAACCGCTCCCAACCGAGGCAGGCAAGAACCGTCGAGGCAGTGCCCGGACGTCCCCGTTCTCGCCATGCTTCAACGCGGCATTTCGGCCGCATCGAAAGGACAAATTTCGCCCGACCGCCGAAAAATTTCCGGCGTTGCATCGGTTAAAATTTCTTGGGATTGTGGCCTTGGGCCCTGCCCCTTTCGATGTCTGGACCTTAGAAAAATGGCCTTGGGAGAGCAAGTCCGTGTTTCACGGTTTTTTAAGGATCGACGCTCTTCGTGCCGTCGATTCGAGGCTTGTATGACAGCCCGCCCGGTTTATCCCTTTACGAATCAACCCCTTTCAGTCGGGGGAGAAATTCGGTGTCCGGCTGCAAAAAAAAATCCAAATTTCAGCTTGACACGAGTTATTCCCGCAGGGAGCCGACCCGGGGCGAACAAGCTGTGGACAACCTTCTATAAGTGACTGATCTATAACGGTATTTTCTGATCGCGGCGCAACGCCGAGAAGGTGCGCTTTAAAAGCCCCGGAAGGTCTGGGTGGGGCGCCGGCAAAGGATGTTTTCTGCCGCTGCGTAAGGGAGCCACAAGGCGTAATCCGCCTGTCATTAAAAACAAAAAACCCGGCCGCGAGGCCGGGTCTGGTCGAGCGAGCCGGGCGGCTCGTCTGACGGGTATGTCAGGCTTCGAGAGCCTTGAGCCGCTGCGCCAGGCGGGACACCTTGCGCGAGGCAGTGTTGCGATGCATGACGCCCTTGGTGGCGGCGCGCATCAATTCCGGCTGGGCTGCGCGGAACGCGTCCGCCGCTGCCGACTTGTCGCCGGACGCAAGTGCTTCCTCAACCTTGCGAACGTAGGTTCTGACCCGCGAACGGCGGTTCTTGTTGGTAGCCGTCCGGCTCGCGATCTTGCGCGTTGCCTTCTTGGCCGAGCTGGTATTGGCCATGTCGCCTCTCTCGTTCTTCAGACGGACGCTCTGCACGACAGCCGGCAGGCGCGAAAACAAACGGGCGGCCGGGTAGGCCGCCTCAGTGGTCGCGGCTTATAGTCGAGCTTGTCGGTCGCGTCAACGGTCGACGAGGGTCCCGGTTTCAGATTTGCGACTAGCTTTGCACGCCCGTCTCCCCACGGTTCGACATCAAGACGCGGCTGCGCTTGAAATGAACCGCCGGCTCCTGTATATCAAGCGCGAATTCTTGGTCGTACGGAACAAGAGTGGGCCCTCCCGGACCCGCTCTTTTTTGTTACCCGCACGGTCGCAATGAGAGCAATGCAGGGCATGGCTGATACCGACACACAGGCAGACGACCGCATCATCCGAGAAACTGGAACGGATGCGCGCGTGGCTTTGCTGATAAGGCCACTGATCGAGACGATGGGCTACCGCCTCGTCAGGGTTCGGTTGTCCGGCCAGAACGGGATGACGCTTCAGATCATGGCGGAGCGGCTGGATGGCACCATGACCGTGCAGGATTGCGAGGAGGTCAGCAAGGCCATTTCGCCGCTGCTCGATGTCGAGGATGTGATTGACAAGGCATACCATCTCGAAATCTCGTCGCCGGGTATCGACCGCCCGCTTGTCCGCAAGTCCGACTTTGAACAGTGGGTAGGCCACCTGATCAAGCTCGAGACCTCGATGCCCGTGGCGGAGCGGAAGCGATTCCGCGGCAAGATCGCCGAGACCACCGAGATGGATGTCGTCATCGAGCGCGACGTCGCAAGCTACGGCGATGAACCGGTGGTCCGTGTTCCCTTCGATGCCATTTCGGATGCGCGCCTCATCCTGACGGATGATCTCGTGCGGGACGCTTTGCGGGCCGACAAGAAGGCGCGTCAGGAGCAGAAGAAGCGCCGCGGTGAAGATGCCGACGGCGAAGACGACAACAACGCTGAAGACTGAGATCGCCGGCTGGCCGTGCGGCCGGGGCGATACAAGGGAGACCACCACATGGCAGTCAGTGCAAACAGACTCGAACTTTTGCAGATCGCAGATGCGGTCGCGCGCGAAAAGTCGATCGACAAGTCGATTGTGATCGCCGCGATGGCGGATGCGATCCAGAAGGCGGCGCGCTCGCGTTACGGCCAGGAAACCAACATCCGTGCGGACATCAACCCGAACACGGGCGAGATGAAGCTTCAGCGGCTGATGGAGGTGGTGGAGAACGTCGACGAGTTTGCCCGGCAGATATCGCTGCGCGACGCGCGTGATCGCAATCCGGACGCTCAGGTCGGCGATTTCATCGCCGAGCAGCTTCCGCCGATGGACTTCGGTCGCATCGCTGCCCAGTCGGCCAAGCAGGTCATCGTCCAGAAAGTTCGCGAAGCCGAGCGCGACCGCCAGTACGACGAGTACAAGGACCGCATCGGCGAGATCATCAACGGTACCGTCAAGCGTGTCGAATATGGCAACGTGATCGTCGATCTTGGTCGTGGCGAAGCCATCATTCGCCGTGACGAACTCATCCCGCGCGAGAATTTCAAATACGGCGACCGCGTGCGCGCCTATGTCTACGACGTCCGCCGAGAACAGCGCGGGCCGCAGATATTCCTGTCGCGCACCCATCCGCAGTTCATGGCGAAGCTCTTCCAGATGGAAGTGCCGGAAATCTATGATGGCATCATCGAGATCAAGTCGGTTGCACGCGACCCGGGTTCCCGGGCCAAGATTGCAGTGATCTCGCGTGACTCGTCGATCGATCCGGTCGGCGCCTGTGTGGGCATGCGCGGCAGCCGCGTGCAGGCGGTCGTCGGTGAATTGCAGGGCGAGAAGATCGACATCATCCCCTGGTCTCACGACGCTGCCTCCTTCATCGTCAACGCCCTTCAGCCGGCGGAAGTCGCCAAGGTCGTTCTCGACGAAGACGCGGAACGTATTGAAGTCGTGGTGCCGGATGACCAACTATCTCTGGCAATCGGCCGCCGTGGCCAGAACGTTCGTCTGGCCTCGCAGTTGACCGGTTGGGACATTGACATCCTGACCGAAGAAGAGGAATCGCAGCGCCGCCAGAAGGAATTCGTCGAGCGATCGACCCTGTTCATGGACGCGCTGAACGTCGACGAGATGGTCGGCCAGGTACTGGCATCGGAGGGCTTCACTTCGGTCGAGGAGGTCGCCTATGTCGATGCGTCCGAGATCGCCTCGATCGACGGCTTCGACGACGACACCGCTTCGGAAATCCAGGCGCGGGCGCGCGAATACCTCGATCGCATCGAGGAAGAGCATGACGCCAAGCGCCGCGAATTGGGAGTCGAAGACGAGCTGCGCAATGTTCCTGGCGTAACCACGGCCATGCTGGTGACCTTGGGTGAAGATGGCGTGAAGACGATCGAGGATTTCGCGGGCTATGCGGTCGACGATCTCGTTGGCTGGAAGGAGCGAAAGGACGGGGAAACCAAGATGTTTCCTGGCGTTTTGGCTGCGCATGGTGTGAGCCGTGCCGATGCTGAGCAGATGGTGCTTTCGGCGCGTCTGCAGGCTGGCTGGATATCCGAGGACGATCTCGCTATCGAGGAGGCGGAAGGGGAGGCGGCGGAAGCCTGACTTGGGCCGAGGCCGGCAGGGAGACGCTGTTGAACGGCATGGTCGAGCGGACATGCATCGTGACCCGCCGTGTGGGCGAGCCGGACGAGATGATCCGTTTCGTCGCAGGGCCGGACATGTCGGTCGTTCCCGACCTGAAGCGGAACTTGCCAGGCAGGGGCTGCTGGGTCACGGCTGAACGGACGCGTGTCGACGAGGCGGTTCGCAAGAAGCTGTTTCGCCGGGGCTTGAAGGCTGAGGTGACGGTCAACCCGCAACTCGGCGTCCTCGTCGACTCGCTGATGGTGAAAGCGTTGTCCGGCGGGCTTGGTCTTGCGCGCAAGGCAGGCGCTGTGGCATTGGGCTCGGCGAAGGTCGATGCCGCGATACGGTCGGGCAAGGCGCTCTTCGTCCTCCACGCCTTCGAGGCAGCGGAGGATGGGGTTCGAAAGATGACCCAGGCTCGCAAAGCAACCGTCCATCTGGGCGGTCCGGAGATACCCGCCTACAAACTCCTTTCGGAAGCCGAAATGGGTTTGGCAATGGGGGGGGCAAATGTGATACATGCTGCCGTGCTCGCGCAGGACGCAGGCAAGGCGGCATTCAGGCGCGCGGTTGCGCTTGACCGTTACCGGGGCGGACCTCCGGATGGCCGCGCGGCGGTTGAAGGCGTTCCGGTGACGACGACGCCTCATAAGGATACGGAATGACGGATACGAAATCAGGCGACGACAAGACGCTGACCGTGAGCACGAAGAAGACGCTGACCCTGAAGCGCCCCGGCGTCGAGCAGGGTACTGTGCGTCAGAACTTCTCGCACGGACGGACGAAGTCTGTCGTCGTCGAAACGAAGAAGCGCAAATTCTCCGCGCCCGGAGAACGTGCGGAGGGCAGCGGTCAGCCCCTGACGCTTGCGCCGCGCCCGCAGCCGCAGGCGCCGCGTCAGGCGGGGTCCACCCAGCCGGTGCAGTCCGATCGCGTGCGCCTGCCGCAGCAGCCGGAACGCTCGGGCATGGTGCTCAACGAATTGTCTGGCGACGAGATGGAAGCTAGGCGCCGCGCGCTGGAAGGCGCTCGCGGACGCGAGGCCGAGGAGCGCAAGCGCGCCCAGGAAGATGCCCTTCGCCGGGCGGAGGAAGACGAGCGTCGCCGCAAGGAGCGCGAAGATTCCGCTCGCCGTCAGGCCGAAGAGGAAGCCCGCTTGGCCGCCGAGGCCGAAGCGCGCCGTCGGTCGGAGGAAGAGGCTCGACGCCGCGCGCCCCAGCTTGAGGCCGAGCCGGTCGCCGAGGAAACAGAATCCAAGAGCAAGGCTCGTCCAGTGATCGCGCCTAAGCGCGCGCCCGCCGTCGAGGTTGCGCGTCCCGCCAAGACCACTAGAGACGAGGATCGCCGCCGCGGCAAGCTGACGCTGAACAGCGCCCTGTCCGGCGACGAAGCGCGTGGCCGCTCGCTGTCGTCGATGCGTCGCCGCCAGGAGAAGTTCAAGCGCGCGATGCACCAGGAACCGCGCGAGAAGATCTCGCGCGAGGTGACCGTTCCCGAGACCATCACCATTCAGGAACTCGCCGGCCGCATGGCCGAGCGCGCCGTGGATGTGGTCAAGTTCTTCATGAAGCAGGGTCAGATTCTGAAGCCGGGCGATGTCATCGACGCCGACACGGCGGAACTGGTCGCAAGCGAATTCGGGCACACGGTCAAGCGTGTCGCGGAGTCCGACATCGAGGAAGGCCTGTTCAACATCGCGGACAAGCCGGAAAATCAGTCGCAGCGCCCTCCCGTCGTTACGATCATGGGTCACGTCGATCACGGCAAGACCTCGCTGCTCGACGCCATCCGGGAGACCAGCGTGGTTTCCGGCGAAGCAGGCGGCATCACCCAGCACATCGGCGCCTATCAGGTCGAGAAGAATGGTCAGAAGATCACCTTTATCGACACGCCGGGCCACGCCGCCTTCACGGCAATGCGTGCGCGTGGTGCGCAAGCCACCGATATCGCCGTTCTGGTGGTTGCGGCAGACGACAGCGTGATGCCGCAGACGATCGAGTCCATCAGCCACGCGAAGGCAGCCGGGGTCCCGATCATCGTCGCCATCAACAAGATCGACAAGCCGGATGCCGACCCGCAGAAGGTTCGTACGCAGCTGCTTCAACACGAGGTGTTCGTCGAGACCATGGGCGGCGAAGTGCTCGACGTCGAGGTTTCCGCGACCAAGAAGATCAATCTCGACAAGCTTCTCGAGGCTATCCTGCTTCAGGCCGAACTGCTCGACCTTCGCGCCGATCCGGAGCGCACATCGGAAGGTGTCGTGATCGAGGCGAAGCTGGACAAGGGCCGCGGCCCGGTCGCGACCGTGCTGGTGCAGACCGGTATGCTGCTTCCAGGCGACATCATCGTGGCGGGCGACCAGTGGGGTCGCGTCCGCGCGCTGATCAATGATCGCGGCGAACAGATCAAGGATGCCGGCCCATCGACCCCGGTCGAGGTTCTCGGCCTCCAAGGCACGCCGAAGGCCGGCGATCGCTTCGCCACCGTGGAAAACGAGGCTCGCGCCCGCGAGATCACCGAGTATCGTCAGCGTTTGGCACGCGACAAGGCCGTGGCCAAGCATGCCGGCCAGCGCGGCTCGCTCGAGCAGATGATGTCGCAGCTCCAGACCTCCGGACTGAAGGAGTTCCCGCTGGTCATCAAGGGCGATGTGCAGGGCTCGATCGAGGCGATCTCGGTCGCGCTCGACAAGCTCGGCACAGACGAAGTCCGCGCGCGCATCGTTCATGCGGGCGCTGGCGGCATCACCGAGGGCGACGTGTCGCTGGCGGAGACATCGAGCGCGGCTATCATCGGCTTTAACGTACGGGCCAACAAGCAGGCGCTTCTGGCTGCCGAGAAGGCAGGCGTCGAAATCCGCTACTACAACATCATCTACAACCTTGTGGATGATGTGAAGCAGGCGATGTCAGGCCTCCTGTCGCCGGAGCGCCGTGAGACTTTCCTCGGCAATGCGGAGATCCTCGAGGTCTTCAACATCACCAAGACCGGCAGGGTGGCGGGTTGCCGCGTCACCGAGGGTCGCGTCGAACGTGGCGCGGGCGTCCGTCTGATCCGCGACGACGTGGTGATTCACGAAGGCACGCTGAAGACGCTGAAGCGCTTCAAGGATGAGGTATCCGAAGTACCAGCTGGCCAGGAGTGCGGCATGGCATTCCAGAACTACGAGGACATTCGCGCAGGCGACATCATCGAGTGCTTCCGCGTCGAGATGGTCACGCGGACACTGTAGTCCTACACGGATATCCTTTGAGCGGGGCGGCGCGTTGCCGCCCCATTGACTTTTCGAGACGTGTGGCGCGGTTCGATCCCTCGCGCACGATCCAGGATTTGAAATCATGTCTTCTTCCGCCTCCGGTCCCTCCCAACGCATGCTTCGCGTCGGCGAGCAGGTGCGCCATGCGCTTTCCGACGTGCTTCAGCGCGGCGAGGTACTCGACGAGGTCATCGAGAACACGGTTATCTCGATCTCCGAAGTCCGCATGTCTCCCGACCTGAAAATAGCCACCGCCTTCGTGACGCCACTTGGCACCAAGGACGGAGATGCCGTTATCAAAGCGCTGGCGCAGAACGCGAAATTCATTCGCGGGCGGGTATCCGGGGCGTTGCGGCAAATGAAGTACATGCCGGAGTTCCGCTTCCGGCTCGACACCAGTTACGACAACATGAGCAAGATCGACCAGTTGCTGCGTTCGCCCGAAGTGGCCCGCGACCTCGATCGTGACGGCGAAGAGGACCAAGACTGATGGCGCGGCGCGGAAAGAAGAAGGGTCGCCCGATCTCGGGCTGGGTGGTATTCGACAAGCCGCACGGCATGGGATCCACCGACGCCGTCGCCAAGATCAAGTGGCTGTTCAAGGCCGACAAGGCCGGTCATGCCGGAACTCTCGACCCGTTGGCGTCCGGCATGCTGCCGATCGCGCTCGGAGAGGCTACGAAGACTGTTCCCTATGTCATGGACGGCGCCAAGGTATACCGTTTCACCGTTACCTGGGGCGAGGAACGCTCGACCGACGATCTGGAGGGCGTGGCGACGAAGACGTCGGATCACTGCCCCACCGACGACCAGGTACGGGCGCTGATGCCGAAGTACACGGGCGTGATCATGCAAACGCCGCCACAGTTCTCCGCCATCAAGATCGCCGGCGAGCGGGCTTACGACCTTGCGCGCGAAGGCGAGACCGTCGACATCCCGGAGCGCGAGGTCGAAATCGGCCGGCTCGACCTGATCGAGTGGCTGGACGAACGCCGGACCGTGTTCGAAGTCGAGTGCGGCAAGGGCACCTACGTCCGCTCACTGGCCCGCGACATGGGCCGCGACCTCGGCTGCTTTGGACACATCTCGGAGTTGCGCCGCGTCGAAGTAGAGCCCTTCACGCCTGATGAACTCGTCACGCTTGAGGAACTCGAAGCCGCGTCCGCACTGGCCGTTCCCGTGGGCGATGCGGACGATGAGGGACGCATCATCGACCCGCGTACAGAAAGGGAGCGCTTCTCGGCCATAGACGCGCTCATGGTGGACACCGGAGCTGCGCTCGACTGCATGCCGCAGGTCTCCGTCTCAGACGATGCCGCGGTCAAGATCCGGCTTGGCAATCCAGTTATCGTGCGCGGGCGTGACGCGCCCGTAGAGGCCGAGGAGGCCTGCGTGACCGCTCGTGGACGGCTCGTCGCCATCGGAGCGATCGAGGCCGGCATGTTCAAGCCCAAGCGCGTCTTCGCCGGCCGCTGACAGCCCTTGAAATGCGCTGACCCGGATGTCTTGACATTGCCGGCCCGCCACCCACCTTGCAGTGTCGTAGAGGAGACCGCGCATGTCCGAAGCTCGTAGAACGACCATCGACGCCGCCGAAGTCGAACGCTTCTCGATGATGGCGGCCGAATGGTGGGACCCCAAGGGCAAGTTCAAGCCTCTGCACAAGTTCAACCCGGTTCGCTTGGCTTACATCCGCGACCGTGTCGCAGAACAGTTTGGCCGCGATCCGCATTCGAGCCGGCCTTTCGATGGACTTCGGTTTCTCGACATTGGCTGCGGTGGCGGGCTCCTTTGCGAACCGATGGCGCGCTTGGGGGCAACGGTAGTCGGCGCCGATGCGTCCGAGACCAACATCGAGGTAGCGAGGCTGCACGCCGCGCAGAGTGGCGTTTCGATCGACTACCGGGCCACGACGGCGGAGGATCTCGCCGACGCGGGCGAGCAGTTTGACGTCATACTTAACATGGAAGTCGTCGAGCATGTCGCCGACGTTCCGCTCTACTTGGCAAAATGTGCGCAGATGGTGAAGCCGGGCGGCATCATGTTTGTTGCCACCATCAACCGGACGCTCAAGGCGCTCGGCCTTGCCATCGTCGGAGCCGAGTATGTGCTGCGCTGGTTGCCGCGGGGCACACATCAGTATGAGAAGCTCGTGCGGCCGGACGAACTGGAGCAGGCATTGTCGGAATCGGGTATGACGATCATCGATCGTACCGGCGTGTCCTACAATCCACTGGCCGATCGCTGGCAGAAATCGCGCGACCTCGACGTCAACTACATGGTTCTGGCGCACAAGCCCGCCCTGTCCTGAGCGCGTAGGCGCGGGGCTTCGCTTCGGGAATCAACTGCCCTGTGACTGCGCGCGCGTGGTCATGCCAACGCCGATGGCAATGATGGCGGCTCCCACCCAAGTCAGGAGCCCATAGGACTCGCCGAGGAAAATCATTCCGGAGACGAGGCCGAGGGCTGCGGCAACATAGCCCATTTGGCTGAGATAGACTGGCCCGCCGACCACCTGCAAGCGAAAGAAGAACACGAACATGCCGGCCGACGACAGGACCTGCACCAAGGTCTCGAGCGGTACGGCCACCAATGGCGAAGGATCGAAGCCCCAGGGTGACCAGGCGCCGACCACAACGAGGACGGCTGCTGCCGCGAAATGGCTGCCATATGCCAATTCCAGCGAACCCGCATGGGCCGGCCAGTCTAGGGTGCGGTAGATGTTGCCGAGGGCCAGTGCCACGGGGATGAGCAGTCCCAGTGCCACCCAGGCCGCCGAGGCGGGTTGGCCGAGCTCGCCGCGCGTTGTCGCAACCACCAGGGCGCCAGCAAAGCCGATCGTTATACCGGCGATGCCTAGTCCATTCGGCCGTCGCAACTTGAGCAGTATCGAAAAGCAGAGTGTTATCACCGGCGAAAGCGTGAACATGATAGCCGTGAAGCCCGCGCCCAGATGCGGGATGGCGGCGAAAACGATGATGTTCGGAATGCAGTAGGAAATCGTCCCCGCGAGGATGAAGTAACGCAGGCTGTGCGCGTCCGGCCTGCGCAGTCCGCCGCGCACTGCGTCAACGGTGACGAGCGTTGCCGCAACACCGAATGAAATCACGAAGGACCAGATCACCGGCGAAACGCCCGCCTCGCCGGCAATCTTGCCAAGAGGGAAGATCATGCCGAGCAGGCCGCCAGTGATCAGCAGCAGCGCTGGCGCAGAATCCCGAACTGGTTTCATGGGGAGCTTCCGGATGTCAGGGTGAAGTGGGCGGTAGAATGTCGCCCGTGTCAGTTCCTGTCATCCGGGAAGACAGGAATGGGCATAAACTCCACGCCATCCTCGACCAATGCGCGCGCTTCTTCGGACGTCGCCTGGCCATAGATGCCGCGCGCTTCCGCCTCGCCAAAATGAATCTTTCGTGCCTCATCCGCGAACTTGTCGCCGACGTAATCGGCCTCCTGTTTCACCTTCTCGGTCAGTTCCTTGAGTTGCATCAGGATGCGCTTCTGCTCTTCACCCATCGCGAGCGCGATCTGCTCGCGCTTGCGGCCGGTCGATACGGAGGGCGCCATCAGCGACTTGGAAACGTGGCCAGACCCGCATTGCGGGCATTCGATCAAACGCCTCGCGGCCTGCGTCTCGAAATCCTCGTTGTTGCGAAACCAGGCATCGAAGTCATGGTCGCGGTCGCAGCGCAGCGAGAAATGGATCACAAGGCGGCACTCCGCGGCGAAGCGAGGGGCACGATCTCGTCGAGCACGAATTCGCGGGCGTTCTTCAGGTTCGGAACCTTGCGCCGCGCCGCCGCGGACGCCTCGGTGTCGATCTCGGCGATCACGATTGATGGTTCGTCATGATCCGCCTCTGCCACGATGCGTCCCCACGGATCGATGATCATGGAATGGCCGTAGGTCTCGCGCCCGTCCTCATGCCGGCCACCCTGTGCGGCGGCGATCACGAACGCGCCGTTCTCGATGGCGCGGGCGCGCAGAAGCACGTGCCAGTGCGCCTCGCCGGTCTGTCGGGTGAAAGCGGCGGGTACGGTGAGAATATGCGCTCCGGCCAAGGCCTGCACTCGGAACAACTGCGGGAACCGCAGATCGTAACAGACGCCGAGCCCTATGCGGGCTTCGTCGAGCATTGCAACCACCGCCCGCTGTCCGGGCTGGTAGGTAGCGGATTCGCGCCAGCTTTCGCCATTGTCCAGATCGACGTCGAACATGTGAATCTTGTCGTAGGTTGTCACCAGCGTTCCGTCCGATGCAAACAGGAACGCCCGGTTGGCAACCTTGCCGTCATCGAGTGCGATCGCGGTAGAGCCGACATGAATGAATATGCCGAGTTCGGCTGCGAGTTTCGAAGCCGTTTCCGCGATGATGTCCTCCGACTGGTTCTTCAGGATCGAACGCAACGTCTCACGATCGCGGACCAGCCCACCCGTCATTTCCGGAGACTGGACGTAGCGCGCGCCCAATCCTGCCGCCTCGCGCACCATCGTCTCGAACGCGCGGGCGTTGGCGTCGGGATCAGTTCCCGACCGCATCTGCAGGGCCGCGACCTTGAATACGTTCATATCCCGACCCTTCATGCGTTCCCGGAAAGAAGCTTGTCGAGGCGACCGGTCTCCTCCGCTTCATGAAGGTCGTCGCAACCGCCGACGTGGACATCCCCAATGAAGATCTGAGGAAACGTGTTGCGACCGGAGCGCGCCACCATTTCCGTGCGGATTTCCGCAGAAAAGCTGGCATCGCGCTCCGCATAGGACACTCCCTTCCGGTCGAGAAGCCGCTTTGCGGCGCTGCAATAGCCGCACATCATGCGGGTGTAAATCGTGACGTCGGGCATGGCATGGTTCCGGATGGCGCCCTTATATAGGGTCAGTTGCAGTATCGAGAAAGTCCTCCGGCAGAACACGCGCGAAGGTGAGCACATCGACGCCTCCGGCCCCGGCTCGCTTGAGCGAACGCGCGACGGACGAGACCGTTGCGCCTGTCGTGTAAACGTCGTCTACAAGTAAGATGCGTCGCCCACGAATCGCTTCGCGCGAGGCCTTGTCCACCACGAACGCGCCACGCACGTTTTCGTCACGTTCTGTACGGCCGAGCCCGACTTGCTGGAGGGTGTGGCGGCGGCGTTTGACGAGGTCCGGCTCGAAACGCAGACCGCTCGCTCTGGCCACGGCCCGTCCAAGTTCCGCCGACTGGTTGAAGCGGCGCCAGAGGAACCGCCGACGGTGCAGTGGCACTGGAACGACAATGTCGGCTTGGGCGGTCAGTTCGGTTCCCGCGCGAAGCATCCACACCGCCATCCATGGCGCGAGGTCGGTTCGGTCGTTGAACTTGAGTGCCTGTACCATCCGCCGCGCTACGCCGGTATATGCAACGGCCGACCTTGCCCGGTCGAACGCCGGCGGATTCGCAATTGCTGCCGGCGATACCGCGTCTTCTCCCATGTCGACCGGAAAGGGCGTTCCCAGGATCTCGCACCAAGGCCGCTCGATCATCCTCAATTCGCGCCAACATGTACCGCACAACGAACCTGGGATACTGACGATGGTGCGGCAGCCTCCACAGAGCGGCGGAAACAGAATGCGCGCGGCACTGCCTGCCAGCGCGGCCATTCTGCGCTTGATATCGAGTGTCGGATCGGCCACCACGCTCTCCAATGGGCAAGAGCCTAGCAGATGGCCTTGGGTCAGCCCATCGGCTCCGTGAGTTTCGTTGAAAGGCGGTAACGGATGGATGTGTTGTTCGAACCCGGTTTGGTGATCCGCCGGCGGAAGAGGGCGTTTGCCTATCCGGTCGATGGTGCGGACTTTCTCCTGCGTCGCGTCATTGATGATCTCGTCGACCGTCTCTCCGCCGTCGATCGGTTTTTTGCGCGCGCCGCCGCGGTCAAAGGCTGGACACCGCATCTTTCGGAAGCGCTCAAATTTTCCGGCAAGGTCGGCGAGGTCGTTCGGATTGAAGCCGACAAGTTCTTCCTTGGGCCGGACGATGGGGTGGTGGCCTCGGACGATCGGCTCCCGCTCGAACCCGAGAGCCTGGACCTCGTCGTTTCGGTGCTCGACCTTCAGGATTCGGATGACCTGCCGGGCCAATTGGTCCAGATGCGTCGCGCACTACGGCCCGACGGGCTGTTTTTGGCTTGCTTTGCGGGCGCAGGGACGCTGGCTGAATTGCGCGAAGCCCTTCTCATCGCCGAAACGAAAATCACCGGCGGCGTTAGCCCCCGCGTCAATCCTTTCGCCGACGTACGCGATGCCGGCGCGCTCTTGCAGCGCGCAGGCTTTGCCCTTCCTGTCGCTGATGTTGATACCGTCACGGTTCGTTACGAAGATATGTTCGGCTTGCTGCGCGACCTTCGCAATATGGGCGCAACGAATCCATTGCTTGGTCGCCTGAAGCGCCCGACCCGGCGCGAATTGTTCCTACGCGCGGCCGAACTCTATCGAGAGCGTTTCGCGGACGCGGATGGCCGAATCCGCGCGACCTTCAATCTGGTTTGGATGGCGGGTTGGGCGCCGCACGATTCGCAACAACAGCCGTTGAAGCCTGGCTCCGGGACGGTCTCGCTAGCGGAGGTGCTTAGACCGCGTGAGGGCACCTAAAATCAGGTCAATTCAGCGTGGTGCTGAGAGCAGACGTGGGTTCGCCAAAGAGGTACTCGATCGCATCGTACACATTTCCGATTCCGCCAATAATCGCAAGCGAGAGCACCGCGGCAATGAGCCCGTACTCGATTGCCGTTGCGCCGCTCTCGTTGATCCAGAATTTTATGAGCATCGGCGGTAGCACTTTCCCCTGATTGGCCGCCAATCTACCGTGCAGCCGGGAATATTCTCTTAAACGGCGTGGTTAACCATCGCTTCCGCTTGGTGGCAGCCCCGTGGAGGCGGTTCAGCCGCAATCGCCGCTTCGCGCGCCATTGTCACGGATGATGCAGACCGAATCGGGGCGTGACTGGAGAACGCTGCGGCGGATCGTGTAGCTGCGATTGATGTCAATGGATCCGGTCGAGATGAAGTCCAACCGCTCGACACCCGCCTTGCCCCTCAGACCACCTTCGGCGAGGGGTGCGACAACCAGTCCAAGGACAACCGCAACCGCGCTGACGATCAGCGTGAGACGAAGGGTGCTGCCCAAGACGAAACTTCTGTGAGAGCCGTTCCAGTCCTCTCCCGTCTGCATGCTCGATCTCCAACACCGTCTTGGTTTCCGCCGCCACGGCTCCTCGCTGATGAAGAATCGCATGCCGGCCTGAACGATTCTTTAACGCTGTTGACAACGAAAACGGCGCTGGAGTGGCTTTAGAGGAGATCGATGAGGAATGGAATCAACGGTTCGTCGGCGGGCGGCATCGGATAACTTCGCATGTCGCGCGCGCGAACCCATTTGAGTTGCTGTCCTTCAAGCCCGCGCGCGATGCCTTCGTACCGGCGACACACGAACAGCGGCATCAGCAGATGGAACCCCTCATAGGAGTGGCTTGCAAAGGTTAGCGGTGCCAGACAGGCGGCTTTTGTTTCGATGCCGATCTCTTCGCGAAGTTCGCGGATCAGCGTTTCCTCCGGTGTCTCCCCGGCCTCTACCTTTCCACCGGGGAACTCCCATAGGCCTGCCATGGCCTTGCCTGCCGGACGTTCGGCGAGAAGCACGCGACCGTCGGCATCAACGAGTGCGCAGGCGGCGACGAGCAGGATACGACTCTGGCTCCCGGACATCATCAGGAGGCCTGCGGCCTTCGGTAGTGATACCGATACACGTCGGCAAAGCCCAGTGATCGATAAAGCGTCACAGCGGGCGCGTTGTCCGCTTCTACTTGTAACCAAGCCTCACGCGCGCCGCGATGCCGTGCCCATTTGAGCGCCGACAACACAACTTGCCGGCCGAAACCCTTGCCGCGCAGTTCGGGCTTGGTAGCTACCTCGAACAACCCGGCAAGGTCCCGATCCTGGACGCAGATCGCAGTTGCGACGGGTTCGTCCCCCTCCTTGGAGACGAACAGGCCTGCCTCCGGTTCAATGGAACCTATGACCTCTGACAACCCTGGTCGCATTGCCGGTTCCATATTGTGGACCTGCAACGCTGCGCTGACGAAGCGCCCGATGTCCTTCATCGGGATCTGGTCCATCACGCCAATTAGGTGTGCGTTGTCGAGCGCCAGTCGCATGACAATCGATTCAGAGAAGCTCAGCCAGCGTTCTCGATCGAGATGTCTCGTGAGGTTCGCGCCCGCGAGCGGCGAAATACGAAAGGTGAGCGGCCGGCCATAAGCGTCGAATCGACGCTCCGCGCGAGCGATCCGATCGAGAATGTTCGATCCGTCGCCCGGATCAAGCGGGTTGATCGAGTTTAGGCGTTTGGCGGGTAGGCCTGCTGTGAGCCGGATCACCCAGGTTCCATCATACTGCACGAAAGACGCTGGCCATGCGCGGAAGCCAGCGGCCTCGTAGCGTCTAACCATTGCCAATTCAGGCATGTTGACCAGTCCAGTCCGCACTCGGCCCCCGATCTAGCTGCGGTAGTCCCCGTTGATGGCGACGTACTCCTTGGTGAGATCACACGTCCACACCGTAGCCTTTCCGCGACCGAGACCGATGTCGACACCGATTCGAATGCGATCGTTCTTCATGTAGTTTGAGACGGCCGCCTCCGCGTAGTTCGGGTCGCGCTCGCCTTCATGCGCAACGCGAATGTCGCCGAACCAGATCGCCAAGCGGTCGCGGTCGGCTGGTTCGCCAGCTTTGCCCACCGCCATGACCACGCGGCCCCAGTTCGCGTCCTCGCCGGCCACGGCGGTCTTGACCAGAGGCGAGTTGGCGATCGAGAGAGCAATACGCTTGGCCGAGCGAGAAGACGTGGCCCCGGAGATAGAGATCTCGATTTCCTTGCGCGCGCCTTCACCGTCGCGCACGACTTGGAGGGCAAGGTCCTTCAGGAGACGGTTCAGTGCGCGTCTGAACGGCGCAAGCGCTGGATCCTTTTCCGACGTGATGCGCGGTGCCCCGCGCCCGGCCGCAGCGCCTGTTGCGAAAATGAGCAGCGTGTCGCTGGTGGAGGTGTCGCTATCCACTGTGACAGCGTTGAAGGTCGAATCGGCGCCACGCTTCAACAGCCGTTGCAGCACCCGAGCTTCTATTGGTGCATCGGTGGCTACGAAGGAGAGCATCGTCGCCATGTCAGGCGCGATCATCCCGGCACCCTTGGCTATGCCGTTGATAGTAACGTCGACACCACCCAATTTCACCGTTTCGGTAGCATACTTCGGATAGGTGTCCGTGGTCATGATCGCCTTTCCAGCGTCTGCCCAGCGATCGGCTGTACCCTCTGCGGTCAGGCTTGAAAGGAGGTGCGAGAATCGGGTGGCATCCAGTGGCTCGCCGATGACACCGGTTGAAGCGAGATAGACCTCGTCCGGACTGCACAAGGCGGCTGCGGCGGCAGCCTCGGCCGTCATCGCGGTCGTCTGCCGTCCCTTCTTCCCAGTGAAGGCATTGGCGTTGCCGGAGTTGACCACCAGTACGCGCGCTTTGCCGGCCGGAAGATTCTGTCTGCAGAAATCGACCGGCGCAGAAGGACATTTCGAACGGGTTAAAACACCGGCAACCGCCGTACCCACGTCGAAAGTCATTACCAGTAGGTCGGTACGGCCCTTGTACTTGATGCCCGCCTCGGCGGTCGCGATGCGCACGCCCTCGATTGGCGGGAGGACGGGGTGATTGAGCGGGGCAAGCGGCGAGACGGTGCTGGACATGGTATGATGGGCCGTGTACTGGTCGAGCTTACTGAGCGGTGTCCCGATCCTCATCTGCGCCAAGTGCTTCCTTCAGCGCCGGATCCTGCACGTCGATTGTAGCTGCGTCACGTAGCACCTGTACGGCAGCGAAGTATGTTTCTCTGAACAACAGAGTGCGGACCTGCTCTTTGACCTGTTCGAAGGTTGGCGGTTGCTGGGTACGCTTGTCCTCGACCTTGATGACGTGGAAACCGAATTGCGTTTGAACCGGCTCCTTGGAGAACTGGCCCACTTCCAGCGCAAAGGCAGCTTGCTCGAAAGTCGGAACCATCTGGCCGGGACCGAAAAAGCCGAGGTCGCCACCCTGCGCGGCAGCACCATCGGTGGACTTCTCCTTCGCGATCGCTTCGAAATCACCGCCCGCATCGAGTTCTGTGATGATGGCTTCCGCCTCTTCCTTCGTCGCTACGAGGATGTGGCGCGCGCGTATTTCGTTGGTCGGTGGCGTTGCCGCAATCTCCTTGTCATAGCGTGCGCGAACTGCTTCGTCGGTCACCTCTGCCGCGACATTAGTTTCGATGAAGGCGCTGTGGAGCGCGCGCTGGCGCAGGAACTCCATCCGGCTCTTGAATGCATCGGTCTCGTCCAACCCTTCTTCGTCGGCCCTGTCGGCCAGAAGGCGGATCTCGATGGCTGCGCTCAGTGCGGCTGCACGCTTCTGCTCCTCGGGAAGTTGGGCGAACTGCGGGCCGAGGTCGCCCTGCGCCATTTCAAGGTCGTTCTCGGTTATGGGCGAACCGTTCACGATGGCGACGACACCCATGTTCGGGGCCGGGTCCTGGGCGAACACCGCGGCAGGAGCCGCGAACACCAGCCCAAGAGCAAGGCAGCATGCGGCAAACGAGCGATGGGAGACGATAGGACGCATCGGAATTCTCCAGATGGAAGCTTGGGGCGCAGGCTTTCGCGCCAGAATAAGGCGAAATTTGGCGAACGGAGGCTCCGGCGGCGAACGTTGACATCGCCAGCGCCCCCTCTTATCTGTCCTTCGACTTGGCGTCCAGAACCGTTTTCCGGGCGCTTTTTTGGTTGAGGACCGCGCTGAAAACCCCGCAAAGGCGCGATCCCGCCGGCCCACGCCGGAGCGGTTTCTTTTGAAAGGACCATTGAATGGTCAGTCTCGGTGGCCTCCCCCGCAAGATTTTCGGTTCGGCCAATGATAGGCGCGTGAAATCGCTGCGACCGAGGGTCGCCGCTATCAACGCCTTGGAAGCAGAAATGAAGGCTCTCTCCGACGAGGCGCTTCGTGGCAAGACCGACGAGTTCCGCGCGGAATTGGTCAATGGCCGTGAACTTTCGGATCTTCTCATCCCGGCCTTTGCCGTGGCTCGGGAGGCGGCGCGACGGGCAATCGGTCTCCGTCCCTTCGATGTGCAGCTGATCGGCGGCATGGTCCTGAATGACGGCGGCATTGCCGAGATGCGCACCGGCGAGGGCAAGACGTTGGTCGCGACGCTGCCAGTCTACCTCAACGCGCTCACCGGCAAAGGTGTGCATGTCGTCACCGTGAACGACTACCTCGCCAAGCGCGATTCCGAGTGGATGGGCCGCGTATATGGCTTCCTCGGTCTGACCACTGGCGTCATCGTTCACGGTATCAGCGACGAGCAACGCAAGTCTGCCTATGCCTGTGACGTCACTTATGGCACGAACAACGAACTCGGCTTCGACTATCTGCGCGACAATATGAAGTACGAGCGCTCGCAGATGGTCCAGCGCGGTCACAACTACGCAATCGTCGACGAAGTGGATTCGATCCTGATTGACGAGGCGCGCACCCCGCTGATCATCTCCGGCCCGCTTGACGACCGTTCCGAACTTTACAATCAGATAGACACCTTCATCCCCCGACTGGAAGCGTCCGACTTCGAAATCGATGAAAAGCAGCGTACGGCCACCTTTACCGAGGAGGGCACCGAGAAGCTGGAAAATTTGCTGCGCGAAGCAGGGCTTTTGAAGGGTGCTTCGCTCTACGATGTCGAGAATGTGTCGATCGTCCATCACGTCAACAACGCGCTGAAAGCTCATAGACTTTTCCAGCGCGACAAGGACTACATCGTTCGTGATGACGAGATTGTTATCATCGACGAGTTCACAGGCCGCATGATGCCGGGTCGCCGCTATTCGGAAGGCCTGCACCAGGCGTTGGAAGCCAAAGAGCATGTCAAGGTTCAGCCGGAGAACCAGACGCTCGCTTCGATTACCTTCCAGAACTATTTCCGCATGTACGGCAAGCTTGCCGGCATGACCGGCACGGCATCGACCGAAGCCGAGGAGTTCGGAAACATCTATGGACTCGGTGTCTCGGAAATTCCGACAAACCTGCCCGTATCTCGAATCGACGAGGACGACGAGGTCTATCGGACGGTCGAGGAGAAGTTCAAGGCGATTGCTCGCGAGATCAAGGAAGCCAGCGTCAAGCGACAGCCCATCTTGGTCGGAACCACTTCGATCGAGAAGTCGGAGTATCTCGCAGAGCGCCTGCGCAAGGAGGGGATTACAAATTTCGAAATCCTCAACGCCCGCCATCACGAGCGCGAAGCGCAGATCGTCGCGCAGGCGGGCAAGCCCGGCGCGATCACCATCGCCACCAACATGGCCGGCCGCGGTACCGATATCCAACTGGGCGGTAATGCCGATATGCGTATCGCTCACGAACTCGCAGGGGTTCCGGAGGGGCCGGAGAGGGACGCTCGCGAAAAAGCTATTCGTGAGGATGTCCAGCGACTAAAGGAAGAGGCCCTCGCGGCGGGGGGACTCTATGTGCTGGCGACTGAGCGTCACGAGTCGCGCCGCATCGACAACCAGCTGCGCGGCCGTTCGGGACGCCAGGGCGATCCCGGTCGATCCAAGTTTTTCCTGTCACTGCAAGATGACTTGATGCGGATCTTCGGCTCCGAGCGGATGGATGGAATGCTCCAGAAACTCGGTCTCAAGGAAGATGAGGCCATCATCCATCCATGGATCAATAAGGCGCTCGAGAAGGCGCAGAAGAAGGTCGAGGCACGCAACTTCGACATCCGCAAGAACTTGCTGAAATACGATGATGTGATGAACGATCAGCGCAAGGTCGTCTTCGAGCAGCGCAAGGAACTCATGGACGGTGAGAACCTCTCCGAAACCGTTGCCGAGATGCGCCAGGACGTCGTCGAGGAACTCGTCACCAAGCATATTCCCGAGAATGCCTATGCAGAGCAGTGGGACATTAAGGGCCTCGCTGAGGGCATTCGCACCAATCTTAATCTCGACCTGCCGGTAGAGGCTTGGGCGCAGGAAGAGGGCATCGACGAGCAGCAGATCACCGAGCGACTGACGCAAGCGGCCGAAGCGATGGCAAAAGATCGCGCCGAGCGCTTCGGGCCCGAGATCATGACCTATGTCGAGAAGTCTGTACTGCTGCAGACACTCGATCATCTCTGGCGCGAGCATTTGGTCAATCTCGACCATCTCCGCTCCGTAGTCGGCTTCCGGGGCTACGCCCAGCGCGATCCCCTAAACGAGTACAAGTCGGAAGCGTTCGAGCTCTTCCAGGCCATGCTCGGCAATCTCCGCCAGGCGGTGACGGCGCAGCTCATGCGGGTCGAACTCGTGCGCGAGGCCGCCGAGGCCCCGCCGCCCGCGGTGCCGCAGACTGTAGGCCACCACGTCGACGCGACGACCGGCGAAGACGAGTTCGAGGACGGCGAAGTCCTGGTGGCAGCCTATGCGACGACCGTCGTCCCCCCGGAGCAGCGCGATCCTGAGGATCCGTCGACCTGGGGCAAGGTCGGGCGCAACGAGGCCTGCCCCTGCGGCTCCGGCAAGAAGTTCAAGCACTGCCACGGTGCGTTCGTCTGACGCAACCGATGGTTCGCCGCGAAGTGCCCGCATCGGCCGGCCACCGGCTCGCGACGGAATGGCCTGCCCGTTGTATCGCGAGCGTCCGGTGCCACGACCATGGCGCGTCGCCGAACCGTTTCTTAAGCTGTCCGTGCTACGATTCGAAGCGTCACAATGACGCGTTCGGGGTATGGATAGGGTGCGTTTTTCAGCCGCAACGACAGCGGAAAGATTGCTGCCGGAGCGTCTCGCGGCGGCGGCCCGGCCGCTGCTTCAGCGCGCCGACGCCCTCTTCAGCGCGCGCGACGAGACGGGCGAGGCCGGCCGCGTCTCGCTGATCGCCTTCGCCATCCGCATCGTCAACGCCGTTATCGCCTTCGTTAGCCAGGTGTTGCTGGCCCGATGGATGGGTCCGTTCGAGTACGGCATCTTCGTGCTCGTCTGGGTGACCATGGTCATCGCGGGCAATCTGTCCTGCCTCGGCTTCCACACCTCGGTCATCCGCTTCGTCTCGGAATACCGCAAGAATTCCCGGATCGCAGAACTGCGCGGGCTCCTGCTGACGAGCCGCCTCTTTGCCCTCGCCTCTTCCACGCTGATTGCCGTAATTGGCTTTGCTGGGCTCGGGTGGTTCGAGGATGCGATCGAGAGCTACTATGTGGTGCCGTTCTACCTCGGCATCATCTGCCTGCCGATGATCGCTTTGTCGGATCTCCTGCAGGGTATCTCACGGGCCAATGCCTGGGCCTTCTCGGCGCTATCGCCGACTTATCTCGTCCGCCCGGTGCTCATCCTCCTGTGCATGGCGGGCGCGCTCGCCGCCGGATACGCGCCAAGCGCGCAAACCGCGGTGATCTGCGCCATCATGGCAACCTACGTCACGACCATCTGGCAACTCGTCACAGTCTCGGGCCGCGCCGACCGCCTGAACGGGCGAGGGCCCAGGCGGGTCCTTTTCAGGCAATGGCTGATGGTTTCGATGCCGATCTTCTTGGTGGAGAGCTTCTTCTACCTGCTCACGAACGCGGACGTGCTGATGGTCGGCCGCTATCTTCCGCCGGACGACGTGGCGATCTACTTCGCCACGGTCAAGACGCTGGCATTGGTCCATTTCGTCTACTTCGCGGTAAAGACCGGCGTCGCCCAGCGCTATGCGTCGATCTGGCACGGGGGCGACAGGGCGGCATTTCGCGCCTTCGCCCAGGCCACCGTCGGCTGGACCTTCTGGCCTTCGCTCGCGATGGCCGTCGTCGTGCTGGCGCTGGGCCAGCCGATCCTGGCGCTCTTCGGACCGCATTTCGACGAGGGCTATCCGCTGCTCTTCGTGCTGGTGCTGGGCGTGGTCGCGCGCGCCGCCGTCGGGCCGGCCGAAAGCCTGCTCACCATGAGCGGCAACCAGAACGTCTGCGCCCGGGTCTACGCGCTGACACTGGCGATCAACATCGGGCTCAACGTCATGCTCATACCGCTCTACGGCCTGTGGGGCGCGGCGGTGGCCACGGCGGTGGCGATGAGCTTCGAGGCCTTGGCCCTCTCCTTTACCGTGTGGCGGCGGCTCGGGATCGTCATGGCGGTCTTCGTGCCAGCAACCCTTTCCAAGGACGCTTGACCATGGCGGCGATCCCGATCCTCGAGGAGATGAGCGGCAGTCCGGCCGGAGCGATGATCGCCAGTCTGGCGGGGCTGAAGAACGACCTGCTGGACCCGAAGCGGGCGCAACTCGTGCTTTCGAACGGAACCGACCGCCGGTTGGCGGTCTATCCGGCATCGGCGGGCTTCGATCTCGTCGAGGAACTCGATTTCCTCTGCCTGCGCACGGTCGAGCCGAACGTGTTCTTCAATCCGCGCTTTCTCGCGCCGGCGATGCCGCGGCTGGAGGATCGCGAGGTGCGTCTTGCCGTCATCCGCGACGGCGACGAGGACAAGAACCGGCTTCGAATGCTGATGCCCTTCTCGGTGGAGCGCCCCACCGGCCCGATCGGCGTGCCGATCATGCGCACCTGGTCCAGTCCGTTCGGTCCCCTCGGCACGCCGCTGATCGATCGCGATGATCCCGTGGGCGTGATCGACGACTTCCTGGCCATGCTCGCACGGCCACATCTCAAGCTGCCGGGCGTCCTCGTCCTGCCGGACGTGCGCCTGGATGGCGCTGCCGCGCGCGTTATCCGTGCCGCGGCGCTGGGACGAAACCTGACCGTGATCGAGACCGACCGTACGAGCCGGCCCTTCCTCGAAAGCAATCTCGACGGCGAAGCCTATCTCAAGCAGACGCTGCGATCGCATCATGTGCGGGAGTTCCGTCGACTGAAGCGGCGCCTGGGCGAACACGGGGTGGTGAACCATGTGGTGGCGCGCCAGCCCGATGAGGTTCGGCTGGCGCTGGAGGAGTTCCTAACGCTCGAATCGTCCGGCTGGAAAGGCCGCGAGCGCTCGGCGCTGGCGGTGGACCGGTTCCGGGCGCCCTTCGCGCGGGAAGCGATCCACCGGCTGGCGCAGCGGGACCTGTGCCGCATCCATTCGCTGACGGTCGATGGCAAGACCATCGCCAGCCTCGTCGTGTTCGTCGAGCAGGGCGTCGCCTACACGTGGAAGACGGCCTATGACGAGGCTTACGCGGCCTATTCGCCGGGCACGCTTCTGGTCATCGAGATCACCCACAAGCATCTCGACGATCCCAACATCGGGGCGACCGACTCCTGCGCCGTCGCCGACCATCCCGTGATGAGCCGGCTCTGGAGCGAGCGCCGCGAGATGGGAACGCTGGTGATCGGCCTCACCCCGGGCGCCGACAGGCCGGCGCGCCAGGCCGCCGGGCAGATCCACCTCTATCGCGAAACGCGCAATTTCGCGCGGGCGGTGCGGACCCGCCTGCAGGGGCTCCTGAAGCGTCGTTGAGCCTTCTCAGAAGCCGGGGACGGACCTGTCCTCGGCTTCGCGGCGGGCGCGGTCCCGGAAGATGCGTCGGATCACCTTGCCGGTGGTCGTCAGCGGCATCGAATCCACGAACTCCACCTCGCGCGGATATTCATGCGCTGACAGTCGCTCGCGTACCCAGGAGCGTATCTCGTCGCGAAGGATCTCCGATGGCGCGACGCCATCCTTGAGAACGACATAGGCCTTCACGATCTCGGTGCGCAGGGCATCCGGCTTTCCGACCGCCGCCGCGAGCGCGACCGACTCGTGACCCGTCAGGCAATCCTCGATCTCGCCTGGGCCTATTCGGTAGCCGGCGGACGTGATGACGTCGTCGTCGCGTCCGAAGAAGTGGATGTAGCCGTCCGGATCCGCGATCCCCTGGTCGCCGGTGGTCATCCAATCGCCGATGAACTTCTGGGCCGTCGCCTCGGGATTGTTCCAGTATTCGAGGAACATCACCGGGTCGGGTCGGCGGACCGCGATCTGGCCGGGCTCGCCCGGCGGGACGGTCCCGCCGTCGGCGTCAATCAACGCCACGTCATGGCCCGGCACCGGCTTGCCCGTCGAGCCGGCGCGACTCACGCCGATCGCGGCACAAGAGCCGAGGACCAGGTTGCACTCCGTCTGCCCGTAGATCTCGTTGACCGTCAGCCCAAGTTCCGTTCGCGCCCAATCGAACGTCTCGCGGCCGAGCGCCTCGCCAGCCGAGGCGACCGAGCGCAGCTGGTTCGGGAAAATGCGTTCGATGTCGCGGTGGGACTTCATCATTCGCAACGCGGTCGGTGGAATGAACGCGTTGCGGACACCCGTTTCGCGCATCAGCGCGCAGGCCGCGGACGGGTCGAACTTTTCGGATCGGGACGAGACCACCGGTATCCCGAAATAGAGCGCCGGCAACAGGGCGTTGAGCAGGCCGCCGGCCCAGGCCCAGTCGGCCGGGGTCCAGAAGCGATCACACTCCCGCGGCATGAACTCATGCGCCAACTGCATGCCCGGCAGATGGCCGAGCAGGACGCGATGTCCATGCAGCGCGCCCTTGGGCGGCCCCGTGGTTCCGGAGGTGAAGATCATCATCGCCGGATCGTCGGGCGTCGTGTCCACGGGCGCGAAGCGAGGGTTGCCCTCCGACAGCAATTTTTCGATGCCGACGGCGCCGTCGGCGTCTCCCTCGACCAGCACGATGAGTTCCAGGTCGTTCAGGCGATCGCGGATGCGCCTCAGCTTGAGCGCGCCGGCGGCATTGGTGATCACCGCCTTCACGCCCGCGGTCGCCAGCCGGTATTCCAGCGCCTCGACGCCGAACAGAAGCGCCAGCGGCACCGCGATGGCGCCGAGCTTGTAGATCGCGACGTGGCTCATGGCAGTCTCGAAGCTCTGCGGCAGGAGCAGGGCGACGCGATCCCCGCGACCGATCCCTCGCGCTCCAAGCGATGACGCGATGGCGGAAGAACGGGTGGACAGTTCGAGAAAATTCAACGTCGCCGGATCGCCGTCTGGCCGCCACTCGATCAGCGCGGTGCGCCCGGGATCCCGCGCGGCCCAGGCATCCGAGACGGCGACGCCGATGTTGAACCTGTCGGGTATGACCCACCGGAAGGCGGATCGAAGCGCGTCGTAGGTGTCGCGGCGATCGAGCATCAAGCGATGCCGCCCCCCAATGGACGATGAATGGTGCCCCTGGCCGGGTTCGAACCAGCACTCCTTTCGGAACTCGATTTTGAGTCGAGCGCGTCTACCAATTCCACCACAGGGGCCTGCGGGACGTCTGGCACGGGCCGGACGGCTGCGGACTATACGAACGCGCGGCGGCACGTCAAACGCTTTCTGACGGCTTGCTTGAGCGGCGCAAGGACCGGCCGACCAGATGGGAGATGGGGCGATGCCACGTCGCACTCTTCCTCGCCCGCGAGACACCCCGCCGAAAAGCAGGGCTGGCGCATATGGTGGCCGCTTCCCTCCCGTCGCCAAAAACACTAAAGCGTGACGCATCGCACAGGAGCCCCCCGATGCTTCGCAGACTTTACGACTGGACGATGTCGCTCGCCGCAACGCGCCATGCCGAACGGGCGCTGGCGGGCGTGTCCTTCGTCGAAAGCTCCTTCTTCCCGATCCCGCCCGATGTGCTCCTGATTCCGATGGTCCTGTCCGACCGTTCGAAATGGATCCGCTATGCCGTGATCTGCACGGTTGCTTCCGTGCTCGGGGCGATGCTGGGCTATGCGATCGGCGCGTTCCTCTTCGACCTGATCGGACAGCCGATCCTGGAACTCTACAACGCGCAGGACTCGTTCGCGAGAATCCAGGCGTGGTACGACACCTGGGGCGGATGGGGCGTGCTGTTTGCCGCGATAACGCCCTTTCCCTACAAGGTCCTGACGATCTTCTCCGGTTTCACGGGTCTCGACCTCGTCACTTTCGTCGTCGTTTCCATCATCGGCCGCGGCTTCCGCTTCTTTCTGGTGACATGGCTCCTCAACCGCTTCGGCGAGCCGATCCGGACCTTCATCGAGAGGCACCTCGGTCTTCTTTTTACCGTCTTCATGGTGCTGCTGGTCGGTGGATTCGTCGCCATCCGATACGTTTTCTGACAGGTCCCGCGCATGTCCATCACCGCTTCGGCCGGTCGCCGGCAGATGCTCACCGCCTCTTTCCTGGCCCTGGCCATGGCCGGCGTGGTCGGCTCGGCGCTGCTGTTCGAGCATGTCGGCGGCTACCTTCCCTGCAAGCTTTGCCTGGAACAGCGCCTCCCCTACTACATCGGCGCGCCGGTGATGGCGTCGGCCGTGCTGGCATCGGCTCTGAACCTTCCCGGAATCGTCACCCGCGGCCTCATTCTCGTCGGCGCGCTGCTGATGACGTGGGGGCTATGGATGGGCGTCCATCATTCCGGCGTCGAATGGGGCTGGTGGGCGGGACCGACGGATTGCGGCGTCGTCAGCGGAGCGCCCGCAGGAGGCAACCTGCTCGATTCGCTAAACACGGTGATTCCGCCGTCCTGCGACGAGGCGGCGTTGCGGATCCTCGGGCTGTCCCTCGCCGGCTGGAACGCCATCGCCGCCCTGATCCTGGCAGCGATCGGCTACCGCGCCGCCTTCGCGAAAGCCTGAGCGTCTGATCCAAGAGTCGCCAGGCCGGGCTGCAAATCGCAATTTCCGCGCTTTCGGTGCTCACGCACTCGAATGTACGCTGCGCTCCGGTTCTCGAAAACGCCATTTTCGCCTCGGCCTGGCGCTTTTTTGATTCAGACACTGAACGGGCGGCGCGAATCAGGGCTCCAGTTCCACGTCCCAGTAGAGGTAATCCATCCAGCTCTCGTGCAGATGGTTCGGCGGAAACATCCTGCCATTGTTGTGCAGGTCGTGGACCGTCGGGTGAAACGGCTTTTGCATGGGCCACATACGCGCCTGCGCCGGCAGCATCCCGCCCTTCCTGAGGTTGCAAGGGGAGCAGGCGGCCACGACGTTCTCCCAGGTTGTCTCACCGCCGCAGCAGCGCGGGATGACATGGTCGAAGGTCAAGTCCTCGTGCGCACCGCAATACTGGCACTGGAATCGATCCCGCAGGAATACGTTGAAGCGCGTGAACGCCGGGTTGCGCGAGGGCTTCACATAGGCCTTCAAGCAAACCACGCTTGGGATTCGCATCGAGAATGTCGGGGAGGAGACGGCGTGCTCGTATTCCGCCACGATGTTTACCCGGTCGAGAAACACCGCCTTGATGGCGTCCTGCCAGGACCAGAGCGACAGGGGACAATAGCTGAGCGGTCGGTAATCCGCGTTCAGCACGAGCGCAGGCAAGCTATCCGGCGAGACGGAAACCGTCACTTCGATCCACTCCTTGTTGCTGAGAACGGAACGGCGCGGATACTGTAAGCCACAGATGTCAGGAATGTGAAGCGCCCAATTTGCCTCACGCGCGGTGATAGGGTTTCTCGCCGCGCGCGGTATTTCAAGGGCTTGCGCGGATTCAGGTCAGCGTCACCCCCTCGCGACCCTTCATGGAGCGATAGTAGGCCCAGAACAGCCGGGCGGCGGTGCCGCGGTGTGGAGCCCATGATTCGGCCAGGCCCGCAAGCCTCGCGGCGGCCGGACGGGGCACGATGCCGAGCGCGTGGCCAACCGCGCTCTGC
Source organism: Aquibium carbonis (assembly GCF_003970795.1). GTDB lineage: Bacteria > Pseudomonadota > Alphaproteobacteria > Rhizobiales > Rhizobiaceae > Aquibium > Aquibium carbonis. The sequence goes on from NZ_RWKW01000041.1 coordinate 33,378, forward strand.
AAGGCGACGTCGCGGGCCGGGAAGATGTCGGGGTAACCGGCCGAAAACAGGAGATAGATCTCCGCGGTCCAGCGTCCGATGCCATGAACGGCGGTCATTCGCGCGATCGCCTCGCCCGCGTCGAGCCGGCACAGCGCGTCGAGATCGAGTTCGCCCGCCATCGATGCCGCGGCAATGGCGCGCAACGTCTTCTGCTTCGGACGGGAGAGGCCGGCTTCGCGAAACAGGGAATCATCGGCCGCGTGGATCGCCTGGGCCGTCAAAGGGTCGCACAGGGCCGTCAGGCGTCCCAGTATCGCCGCGGCGCTCGCCACCGAAACCTGCTGCGACACGACGATCGAGACGAGGCTGGCGAAGCCCGGCTCCGTGCGCCGCAACGGGACGTCGCCGGCCCTGACGCGAACCGGAACGAGCCTGGAATCGAGCGCGCAGAGCGCATCCAGTGCCTCGTGGACGTCGGCGATGGTCTCGATCCTGCGCATGCCCTTCCTCTTTCGGCGCCCGGACAGTAGCAATCGAAACCGAACCGATCCATGCCGCCTCGCGAGCGCCGATGACCTTGCCCAGCTTTCGCTTCGCGCCGAGCCCCAACGGCGCACTGCATCTCGGCCATGCCTTCTCCGCCCTGCTCAACGCGCGGATGGCGGCCGAGGCCGGCGGGCGGTTCCTGCTTCGCATCGAGGATATCGACACGGAACGCTGCACGCGAGCGTTCGAGCGCGGCATCCTGGAAGACCTCGCCTGGCTCGGCATCCGGTGGGAGCAGCCGGTGCGACGGCAATCGGAGCACTTCGACGCGTATGCCGAGGCCCTGGAACGGCTCGTGGCGGAAGGCCTCGCCTATCCCGCCTTCATGAGCCGGGGCGAGGTTCGGGCGTGGCTCACCGAGGACGCTCCGGCCGAATGGCCGCGCGATCCGGACGGGGTGCCGTTCTACCCGCCCCGCGATCGCGGGTTGCCCCCGCGCGAGCGGGCGGCACGCATCGCCGGTGGCGAAGCCTATTCCTGGCGGCTCGACATGGCGGCTTCGCTGGAGCGTCTGCGGCGGCGGCCGACCTGGACCGAGACCGGCATGGGGCCGACAGGCGATTCGGGCGTCATCGTCGCCGACCCGGCCGCGTGGGGCGACGTCGTGATCGCGCGAAAGGATGTGCCGGCGAGCTACAATCTGTGCGTCGTGGTGGACGACGCCATCCAGGGCATCACCAACGTCGTGCGCGGGCGGGACCTCTTCCATGCGACGTCCGTGCACCGCGTTCTCCAGGACTTGCTCGGCCTGCCGGCGCCGTCCTACCACCATCACGACCTGCTCCTCGGAGAGGATGGACGCAAGCTCTCCAAGAGCCGGGGCGACACTGCGTTGCGCGCCCTGCGCGACATCGGCGCGACGCCCGGAGACATCGCGAGGCTGCTGGAGCGGTGAACCCGCCGGCTGGCGGATCGTCAGGCCCTGTTGAGGGCGGACTTGAGGAGAAGCACGGTGACGAGCGCGACGAAGGCGCCCGCAAGGCCCACGAACGACGCCTCCTGGAGGTCGGAAAGCCTCACGCCGTAGAGATTGAGCAGGTAGATCGAGCCGAAGAAGCCGCCCGTGAGGATCACCGTCATCGGGGTCGGGCCGACGCCGTCGCGGCCGATGATCACGCTCAGCCCTATCGAAAGGATGAACGACAGGATCGTCACGACCGAGACGGCCATGAAGATCCACCATACGCTCAGGTTCCAGATCACGACGTCGCGCCTCGTCACACGGCCAGATGCCCTGGCACCCACGATAGTCACCGCGTGGATACTATCGCTCAATCCTTTCCCTTTGCTTATTCGCCCGTCCAAGGACCCGCAAAGCGCCATGACCCTCGCCAGACTTGCTCCCGCCGTCTTCGTCGTCCTCTGGGCGACCGGCTTCATCGGCGCCCGCTACGCGATGCCCTGGTCGGAACCGTTCAGCTTCCTGGCGGTGCGGTTCGCGATCGCCTTCGCGCTGCTCGGCGTCCTGATGCTCGTCTTGAGCACGGCCAGGGCCGGATGGCGCGAAGCTGCGCATGCCGCCTTCGCCGGCATGCTCATGCACGGGATCTATCTCGGCGGTGTCTTCTGGGCGATCCGGCACGGCATGCCCGCCGGACTGTCGGCACTGATCATCGGGCTCCAGCCGCTCATCACGGCGGTGATGGCCGGGCTTTTTCTCGGCGAGCGCATCCTGCCCCGGCACTGGCTCGGTCTCGCCGTCGGCTTCGCGGGCGTGTCCATCGTGCTCTGGCCGAAGCTCGGCTCGATCACGGGCGGCGTGACCGCGTTGACGTTGACGGCGTCGGTGATCTCCGTGATCGGGATGAGCGCCGGAACGATCTGGCAGAAGCGTTTCATCACCGGCGTCGATCTCGTGGCGGTTACACTCTACCAGTATCTCGGCGCAACGATGCTTATGGCATTGGGTTCGATGGCTACGGAAACGCGCGTCTTTGTTCCGACTGTCGACCTTGTGCTGGCGATGGTCTGGTCGGTCTTGGTCCTGTCCATCGGCGCGATCCTGCTCTTGATGTATCTGATCCGCCACGGGGAGATGGCCAAGGTTGCATCTCTCTTCTACCTTGTGCCCGCATGCACGGCGGTCATGGCTTGGCTCCTCTTCGGTGAAGAACTTTCGACCATCCAGATTCTTGGTATGGTGATCGCAACGTTCGGTGTTGGCATGGCTACGGCTCAGCGTCCTATGAGAGCACGGGCTTCGCGGTAGCGGCGGATCGCGGCATTGAACTCGCCTCCCAGAATGAAGATCACAGAAACGATATAGAGGAATACGACCGCGATCATGATCGAGGCAAGGCCGGCATAGGTCGTCACATAGGTCGAAAACTGCGTAAGATAGGCTGCAAACAGTGCCGAACCTGCGATCCAGCCGACTACCGTCAGCGTAATACCAGGAAGAATGTCAAGCAGAGAGCGCCTGCCGGCCGGCAGCCAGAAATGCACGCAAACAAGTCCGATGACGATCACTGCGGAAGCGATCGAGTAGCGCCAAATCGTGATCGTGCCCATGTAGGGCGCAATCCAGTCGAAATGTTGCTCGGCGATCCTGCCGACCAGCGGAGCCAGAACTAGCAGTACACTGATCGCTAGGAAACCTAACGTGGCGATCAGCACGAAGGCGAGGCTCTGCAACCTGCGGAAAATGAAAGAGCGATGCTCGGTCACGCGGTAGGCACGGTTGAGCGATACCCGCAACGCTTCAATGCCGTTGGACGCGAAGATCCCCGCCGCCACAATGCCGAAAGTCAGTACGTCGGTCCGCTGGACCGTAAGCACGTTTGTCACTTCCCGCGCGATGGGTTCGGCGATTTCCTGCGGCCAGGTGTCGAAGACCAGATGCACGGCGGTGTCAGCGAATGCATTCGCCCCAAGAAAACTAGCGAGTGTTGTCGCGAAGATCAGGAATGGGAAAACTGCGAGCAGCGCGGACAAGGCCAGATGGCTCGCCATCGACCAGCCGTCATCCGTGTCGAAGTGGCCGTATGCGTCGGTCAGAATGCGCCGTGCCGCGGTCATTCCCCGCATGAACCCTCCTCGTCATTGTGCCGCCTCGGCGAATATGTGAAGTCAGGGAGCGCCAATGGCAACCAGCGTCAGCCCTCTGCTGGAGGACCAGGGGCGACACGATTATTCGTATCATTGTTCAACCGCGCACTGTTCAGATTTCTCGGAAGTCCTGTCACTGCTGGCCTAACGCCCTAGATCCCTCGCAGTTTCCACCCCGCCATTTTTTCAATTTCGGAACGTCGCCATGTCCACCGTCTTCAACATTCTCGCTATCGTTGTCATGGTGGCCGTCGTCATCGTGCTTACTCGGGGGCTGATCAATATGCTCCGCGGCGGTTCCGGCAATACGTCCAACAAGCTGATGCAGGCGCGTGTCCTCCTCCAGTTCGTGGCGCTCGTCTTCATTATGTTGGCGCTGTGGTACAGCCGCTCAGGCACCGGTTAAATGGGGAAAAGGGACCCGCGATGGTCAAACTGAACAAGATATACACGCGGACAGGCGACGGCGGCACCACCGGCTTGGTCAACGGAGAACGGCGCGCGAAATCGGACCTGCGGATCGAAGCCTTTGGCACTGTTGATGAAGCGAATGCATGCATCGGGCTGGCGCGCCTTTACACAGCGACGGACCATCCCGCTATCGATGAGATGCTGGAGCGGATCCAGAATGACCTTTTTGATCTCGGTGCCGATCTTGCGACGCCCGGTGGCACCCAGATCGAGGGATACGAGCCATTGCGTATCGTTGAAAGTCAGGTCGCGCGCATAGAAGCCGACATCGACGCCTTGAACGCAAGGCTCGAACCGCTTCGGTCTTTCGTGCTGCCGGGGGGGACGCCGGCAGCGGCCGCATTGCATCTCGCCCGCACGGTGGCGCGCCGAGCCGAGAGAGCGATGGTCGCCGCAAACGAGGCTGAAGCACAAGATATCGGTTCCGAAGCTATGAAGTACATCAACCGCGTCTCGGACTTCCTCTTCGTCTCCGCCAGGGCGGTGAATGGAATGGGTTCCGGCGACGTGTTATGGGTGCCTGGAGCCAATCGCTGATTCGAGGGGGTAAGGCGATGTTCATACCTCTTCATGACGCGAACACCCTCAAGCATATCCGGCTTCAGTACATCACGCTCGCGATCATCGCGGCCAATGTCATTATTTTTGTTTTCATGGCCGCCGGCGGCAGTTCCCAGGCCACGGTCTACGGACTCGGCTACGTGCCGGCGGTGGTGAACGACGTCGCCGAACTTCCCCCTCACTTGGTGCTCGTCCCCGAGGGCTTCACCTACGTGACCTACGCCTTCCTGCACGGCGATTTCCTCCATCTGGCCGGCAACATGCTGTTCCTCTGGGTCTTCGGCGACAACATCGAGGACGCCGTCGGCCATTTTCGCTTCCTGCTGTTCTATTTTGCCTGCGCCGCGGCCGGCGCCGCCTTCCACGGCATGCTCGCTCCAGGATCCGAGATTCCACTGGTCGGTGCGTCCGGCGCCATCGCCGGCATCGTCGCGGCCTACCTGATCCTGCATCCCCGCGTGAAGGTCTGGGTGCTAGCCTTCGGGCGCATCCCGTTGCGCATTCCCGCCTTTATCCCGCTGATTCTGTGGGTCGGGTTCCAGATGCTGATGTTGACCGTCGGCGACGACAGCAACATCTCATGGGCGACCCATGTAGGCGGCATCCTCTGCGGCGCTATTTTGATCGTCATCCTGAAACGGCCCGAGGTGCCGCTCTTCGACCGCCACATCGTCACGCCCGCCGCGGTCGAGACAACGACGGCTGAGCCGGATCCCGCGCGCAAGCCTACGACGCGCTGGGGCAGGCAGTAGAGAGTTGCCGATACGCCGTGACGTACCACATCTCGGCGCGGACGGCTGAGCAGCGCGTCTCCGCTGTTGACGTAAACGTCACTCAAACATAGGGTCCGCGTGCGCCAAGAGACCCGGCGCACGGCCATTTTTCGTAGCCGGATGTCGGCTTGGGACTAGCGGCGACTGTGGCGCGGATGTTAAACGCCGCCCAATCGTGTCCAAGGAGAGGTTCTAGCGCCCATGAAAGTTCTCGTCCCTGTGAAGCGGGTTGTCGACTACAACGTGAAGATTCGTGTGAAGACGGACGGGTCGGGCGTCGAACTCGCCAATGTGAAGATGTCGATGAACCCGTTCGACGAAATCGCCGTCGAAGAAGCTATCCGACTGCGGGAAGCGGGCAAGGTGACCGAGATCATCGCTGTGTCCGTTGGTCCGCAGCAGGCGCAGGAGACCATCCGCACCGCTCTCGCCATGGGCGCGGATCGCGGCATCTTGATCAAAGTGGACGAACTCGTCGAGCCGCTGTCGGTTGCCAAACTATTGAGGGGCGTGGTCGAATCCGAAGGGATCGAACTCGTGATCCTCGGCAAGCAGGCGATCGACGACGATGCCAACCAGACTGGCCAGATGCTGTCGGCGCTGCTCGGCTGGTCGCAGGGAACCTTTGCCTCCAAGCTCGAGATCGATGGCGCCACCGCGAGGATCACCCGTGAGATCGACGGTGGCCTTCAGGTTCTCGACCTGAAGATGCCAGCGATCGTGACCACCGACCTGCGTCTCAACCAGCCGCGCTACGCCTCGCTGCCCAATATCATGAAGGCGAAGAAGAAGCCGCTCGATGAAAAGAGCCCGGCCGACTATGGCGTCGAGATCAATGCGCGCCTGAAGGTGCTCAAGACCGAGGAGCCCGGCGGCCGCAAGGCTGGGGTCAAGGTCAAGTCGGTCACCGAACTGGTCGACAAGCTCAAGAACGAAGCCGGCGTGCTTTGATCGCAGCGTCAGGAAAGGAATAGACAAATGGCCATTCTTCTCGTCGCTGAACACGACAATGCGACCGTTTCCGACCAGACTGCCAAGGCGCTCTCCGCAGCCCTTGCTATTGGCTCCGATGTGCATGTCCTCGTCGCCGGCAAGGGCGCTCAGGGCGCCGCCGACGGGGCTTCGAAGCTCCAAGGGGTCACGAAGGTACTGTTGGCGGAAGCCGACGAGCTGGCGGAACGGCTGGCCGAGCCGGTCGCCGCGCTGATCGTCAGCATCGCCGGCGGCTACGACACCATCCTCGCGCCCGCCACGACCATGGGCAAGAACGTCATGCCGCGCGTGGCGGCCCTGCTTGACGTGATGCAGGTCTCCGACGTGATCGAGGTTGTTTCTGCTGACACGTTCAAGCGGCCGATCTACGCCGGCAACGCGATTCAGACGGTTCAGGCGACCGATGCCAAGAAAGTGATCACTGTCCGCACCGCGACGTTCCAGGCTGCTGGCGAGGGAGGATCGGCTTCCATCGAGACCGTCGATGCCGCTGCCAACCCGAATTTGTCCACTTTCGTGGAGAACCGCATTGCGGCCAACGACCGCCCCGAACTGACCTCGGCTCGGATCATCATTTCGGGCGGACGAGCGCTCGGCTCTTCGGAGAAGTTCCAAGAGGTCATCACGCCGGTAGCTGACAAACTTGGCGCCGCAATTGGTGCCTCGCGCGCCGCGGTCGACGCGGGCTACGCGCCCAATGACTGGCAGGTCGGTCAGACCGGCAAAGTGGTGGCTCCGGAACTTTACATCGCGGTCGGTATCTCGGGCGCAATCCAGCACCTCGCGGGCATGAAGGACTCGAAGGTAATCGTCGCGATCAACAAGGACGAGGAAGCGCCGATCTTCCAGGTGGCTGATTACGGGTTGGTTGGCGACCTCTTTGCCATCCTGCCGGAACTCGAAAAGGCGCTTTGAAGCCGCATCGACTGCGCATAAGATCGTGAGCGTTGCAGCAGGATAGCCTGTTGCGGCGCTCGTCGCGTCTAGGCGATGGCGCACCTCCGACACAGGTATCCGTAGGATCACCATGGCAATTCAGACGGTCGGTATCATTGGAGCTGGTCAGATGGGTGCTGGTATCGCCCACGTTGCCGCGCTCGCCGGCTATCGGGTGCAGTTGCATGACATCTCACAAGATCGAATTGAGAAGGGTCTCGCAACCATCAGCGGCACCCTCGCGCGGTTGTCTGCATCTGGTAAATTACCGGACGCGGAGCGTTCGACCGTAGTCGGCCGCATTGCCGCAGCTGAAAAAATTGAGGATCTCGCTTCGGCCGATCTCGTCATCGAAGCCGCTACCGAGGACGAGACGATCAAGCGCAAAATTTTCGCTCAGCTTTGCCCGATACTGAATCCGGAAGCGATCCTGGCCACCAACACTTCCTCGATTTCGATCACGAGGCTCGCGGCTCAGACCGATCGACCCGAGCGGTTCATTGGCATTCATTTCATGAATCCGGTGCCGCTTATGAAGCTGGTCGAGTTGGTTCGCGGCATCGCCACGGAGGATTCGACCTTCGAGGCCGCCAAGGCATTCGTCACCGACCTCGACAAGACCGTGACGGTGGCGGAAGACTTCCCGGCATTCATCGTCAACCGTATCCTGCTGCCGATGATCAATGAGGCGATCTATACGCTTTACGAAGGTGTGGGGTCAGTAGAGGCAATCGATACCGCCATGAAGCTCGGAGCGAACCATCCGATGGGACCGCTTCAACTGGCCGACTTCATCGGCCTCGACACCTGCCTGTCTATTATCCAGGTGCTGCATGACGGTCTTTCCGACTCGAAGTACAGGCCTTGCCCCTTGCTTGTGAAGTATGTCGAAGCTGGTTGGCTTGGTCGCAAGACCGGTCGCGGCTTCTACGATTATCGCGGCGAGCAACCGGTGCCGACCCGCTAGACTTGCACGCCCTATTTTCGCGGCCAGGATCTTGCACCAGAATTCGTTTCATGCCTGCATTGGTACGAGCCAGTCGATTGACCTTATTCAGACTTGTAAAGCTGCCAGTTTTTTGAAGTGGTGAGGTCTGGCAGGGCGGAGAACTGGGTGGACTGATTGCGGCCGTTCGCCTTCGACATGTAAAGGGCTCTATCGGCCTTGGCATAGAGATCGTCGGCGCTCTCGGCCTGCGCAGCCATACAGGCGCCGATCGACACTGTCACGGCGCCTCCCTGCGTCCCGATATGGCCACTTATAGGCACAAGCCGTTCGACGGCCTTGCGGATGGTCTCAGCGAGTTCCGTGACCGCGCTTTCCTTCAGCCCGTGAACGATCACAGCAAACTCCTCGCCGCCCGTACGTGCCACGACCATATCCGACGTGGCAGTTGTACGGATGATGCTTGCTACATGCTGAATGATCTTGTCGCCGACAGGATGGCCGTATCGATCGTTGATCTGCTTGAAGCGATCGATGTCGGCAAGAATGAGCGCGCTGTACAGAATCTTCTTAGGGTCGTCGTACACGAGGGCAATTGAGCGGTCGAAGGCGCGCCGATTGCACAACTGCGTCATCGGGTCGGTATCCGCGAGCTTCTTATACTCCTCGAGCTTGGATTTGACCTCCTCAAGCTCGGCCGACTTATCGATCATGTGAGAAACGAGTTGCTTGCCCTGCTCGATCTTGGAATCGGTTGCCGAAGCCATGATGCCAGAAATCCGTTGAAGGATCTCCTGGGTGACTACTTCACGATTTTTGAGGCCGTGGGAGCTCTGGCTGAGGATTGAGCCATAGCGCTCAAGCTGGATACGTTCACGTTCGAACAGTATCATCACTTCTTCGACCTTGTTGGCGATCTGGTCGCGAACGTTGTCAACGAAGAGCTGGTTGGTGGTCTGGATGAAGTACTTGATGCTGAGGCGATCGAGTTCGTCCTGCCGCGGTCGGGTGCCAAGCGCCCCGAGCTCGGCGTTCAGCTCCGAGTTCGATCCTGCGAAGACCTCGTAGTAGATTTCGTAGTTGCGAGGTGTTCCCATGACGCCCATGGCACGCATGGCAAGCGCTATCTTGGTCGCGATGTCGGACGAGTTGCTGTTCCGGGGCGCGGGCGCAGTCGTTGCCGTCGGAGCCGTCGAACTTACCATCTCTTTACCCAACCCGCTCCCCACGTCTCATGCGTGGTGTGCGGATCGTACGGCTCTGCCGTCTGGATCCGCTCTCCAGCCTCGTAAACACCCTTCAACCCAAGAGCGAGACATGCCACAACCCAGGCTGCTTACGCATACGTTAGCTTGGGCCTGCTAATTGTCCGTTAAAGTCATATGGTGGCGAAGAAAATGACTTACACTCGGAGAGGCTTTGACACCCGGTCCTCGCTGCCGAATATCCCGATGTAGCGCGATATCTCCTGCGGTTGGCCTGTCGCCTTCTCTGGATTGTCCGAGAGCTTGACCGCTGGCCGGCCGTTTGCGTCGCTGACCTTGCAGACGATTGAGATCGGCGTGAGTCCGCCGAGCTCGATAGGGGAGCAGCCCTCGAAGTCGTTGGTCAGGTTCGTGCCCCAGCCGAAAGCCATCCGCACCCGACCGTGGAAGTGGTGATAGGATTTCTCAATGGTGTCGACGTCGAGCCCGTCTGAGAAGATGAGGAGCTTTTCCTTGGGGTCGCGGCCGCGATCCTTCCACCATTCGATGATCTTCTCGCCACCTTCGATCGGAGGCGCGCTGTCCGGACGAAAGCCGGTCCAGTCGGCCACCCAGTCCGGCGCGCCCCGCAGAAACGAGGCAGTCCCGAATGTATCCGGTAGGACGATCAGCAGATTGCCTCCGTAGTACCGATTCCAGTCCTGTAGCACTTGGTAGGGCGCGGCAAGCAGCCCCTCATTGTCCTTGGCCATCGCAGCCAGCACCATCGGCAATTCATGGGCGTTGGTGCCCAGCGCCTCGAGATCCGTGTCCATCGCCAGCTTGACGTTGCTGGTGCCGGTCAAAGCTTCGCCGAGGCCTTCCTTCAGTGCCTCCACGCACCAACGCTGCCATAGAAAGGAGTGACGCCGCCGTGTCCCAAAGTCGGAAATACGCAAGTCCGGCAGTTTGCGCAGCCTTTCCACTTTTGACCAAGTTCTTGCCTTGGCGCGCGCATAGAGCACATCGAGGGTGAAGGGTCCGAGTGTTTTCATGGCGGATCGCGAGCGCAGCTCGTTGATGATTGCGAGCGCCGGGATCTCCCACATGCTGGTTTCCCGCCAACGGCCATGGAAGCGGAGCTCGAACTGGCCGTCACGCCGGTCGAGCTCATACTCGGGAAGCTGAAATTCGGCGAGCCAGGCAAGGAAGTCAGGCTGGAAGATCTGCTTGCTGCCGTAGAAGGTGTTGCCGGCGAGCCAGATCATCTCCTTCTTCGACATTCGAAGCGAGCGGGCGTGGTCGAGCTGCTCGCGGAGCTCGCCTTCGCTGATCTCATCCGAGAGTCGCACCGACGTGGTCCGATTGATCAGTGTGAACGTCGCGTCGACTTTGGGATAGAGCCCCCAGATCATTTGCAGCATGAGGAGCTTGTAGAAGTCTGTATCGAGCAGGCTCCGGATGATTGGGTCGAGCTTCCAAGTGTGATCATGGACGCGCTTGGCGATATCGGTTTTGGTCATGTCAACCCTCCTGCCGCCAGCGGCGATGCTCGGCCCCGGCTGGCTCTAGGACGATTGACGGGCCTCGGCAAGACGTGAGCGGGATGAGCGTTGGTCCAGGCTCAGCTCGCGTGCTGGCGGACCTTGGTGCGAATCTGGTCGAGCGTGAAGGGCTTGGGAAGGATCTCGAGGATGATGCTGCTCAGTTCTTCAGCATGTTCACGCATGTCCGCGTACCCAGTGATCAGCATAATCCTGAGACCCGGGAAAAGAGCAGCTGCTGCCTTCGCCATCTCGATACCATCCATTGCGGGCATCCGGATGTCCGAGACGACGAGGTCGTAGGCCCCGTTACTCGCACGGATGCGCTCGAGACCCATCTCGCCGTCTTCCGCGGTCTCCACCACATGCCCGTCGCGTTCCAGTGCGCGAGCAGCAAGGGCCCGAACGGGCTCGTCATCCTCGACGATCAGGATCCTGCTCATCCTTGCGGAATTCCGCTGTTCGATTGAGATATCACGAATCGAGGTCGCCAGTATCGATCTCAGGCGTCGCCCTTTACGACCCCGACGAAGGGCAGTTCCCGAAAGGCATGTGCAACATCCATGCCGTAGCCCACGACGAAATAGTCCGGGCAGTCAAAACCGACATAATCGGCAGTGAGCTCAGTTTGGCGTTTGCTGTGCTTGTCGAGAAGCACGGCTATCGAGACACTACGAGCACCGCGTTCAAGCATCAGTTCGCGCGTGAACTTCAGCGTTTTGCCGGACTCAAGTATGTCATCGATCAGCAGAATGTCGCGCCCGCGAACGTCGTTGTCGATATCGCGCAGCACCCTGACTTCGCCGCTGGTCGTACCCGTTCCATAGCTTGATATGAAAATAAACTCGACTTCTGGAGAAGCCCCTGCGTCATGCATTGCCCTTATTAGATCAGCTGCGAAGATAAAGGATCCTTTCAGGATCGAGATGACGAGCAGGTCTGTGTAATCGCGCGAGGCGATTTCCTTGGCGAGCTCGAGATTGCGGAGCGCGATCGTAGACGCACTGAAAAGAACCTCGATCTCTTTGCCGCGTACCACTGGCATCAGTCGTTCCCCTTGGTCACCTTCACAGCAACGCCCCCCACCGAACCCATCGGCGCGTTGACGCGGCTGGAGAAATGGTAGCGTTCGCCGGGCTCCACCATGGCGCCCCCAGCGTCCAGTGTGTAGCGGGTGATGCGCCCTGCGTCACTCGTCACTTCTATGGCAAGTCTAGGCATGTATCCAGATTCTGCGGCAGTGTTCTCGACGCTGCCGTCGATAATGAGCAGCCGTCGGGCGCCTCGTTCCTGCAGATGCGAAGTCAGTTGTGCTATACGCATTGGCTCTGTTGAGGACGGAGCAAGCACCGATCCCGAGAGCGCATGTCCCCCGGAAACCCAGAATGATGCGATGGCGACAACGACGCCAGAGATCCAGAACATCGGGCCAGCGCGCTCCCGAGAGGTACGATCTGTCGAGCCGCGCTTCAGCATGTCCATGCCGGCGCGCGTTTCGCTGTGGTTCATCCGTCTTTGCGGACCGAGACGGTCAGAGGAGCAGGGTACCACAGTCGACAGGTGCAGAACCTCGAACTCAGCATCCTCTATATCGCTTGCCATTGCGAGGCCGGACCCTCGGACGCAACGGACCGTCATGATTTCGCCCGAGACCGGGCGGAGGTGTCGCACATCGAACATCGGGACCGGCGATCATGGTGGAATCCTCTCCACGAGATAGAAGGAAATGGTTAATGTTTCGCTGCCGAAGGTCAGCCATTTCGCTTCGGCATCCGGATTCTTAACCAATCGTTAACCACGCGGCGTGAACGTCCCGCGTTCAGGCGCGGGCGAACAATGCAAACCAGAGCCGCAGGGTACAGTGATTCGATTTGAGAACGTCGGCTTGAGATACGGCATGGGCCCGGAGATACTCCGGGACATATCGTTCCACATTCCGCGCGGATCCTTCCAGTTTCTGTGTGGCCCGTCGGGTGCGGGCAAGACAACGCTGCTGCGCCTTCTTTTCCTGTCGCTGGCACCAACCCGGGGATTGATCACGGTCTTCGGCAAGGACCGCACCCAGATCCTCCGCGCCGAACTGCCCCTCATCCGGCGCAAGATCGGGATCGTGTTCCAAGACTTCCGTCTGCTTGACCATATGACCACCTACGAGAATGTCGCGCTGCCGCTGCGTGTCCGTGGACGCGAGGAAGCAAGCTACCGCAATGACGTCGTCGAATTGCTGAAATGGGTGGGCCTCGGCGACCGTCTGCACGTGTTGCCTCCAGTTCTTTCTGGCGGCGAGAAGCAGCGGGCCGCCATTGCGCGGGCGCTCATCGAGCAGCCGGAAATTCTGCTGGCTGACGAGCCGACCGGTAATGTCGATCCAACGCTTGCGCGCAGGCTCCTGCGCCTCTTCATCGAACTGAACCGATCGGGGACAGCGGTAGTGATCGCCACGCACGATCTCCACCTGATGGATCAGGTGGAAGCCCGTCGCATGGTGCTCGCGGAAGGCAGGCTTGATGTCCACGACTGACCAGACGCCGGCAGTCCAGCGGACCGGGTCGGGCGCCAAGACCTGGCGACGGCCGGCTTCGATCGTCCCGCAACGGAGCGTGGCGGGACACGCGCTCGTCATTGTCATCGCCATCATGACGTTCCTCTCCTGTCTCACCTTGGGCGCCGTAACGCTGGTCCGCGACACGGCTAGTGTCTGGCAGACCCAGATCGCGCGTGAGGCAACGATCCAGATCAAGCCGGGCGACGGTATCGACATGAATGCCGCGCTTGCGCAGGCGCAGGCGATCGCTGCCGGCTTCGGCGGGGTACGGTCGGCGACGATCATTGACAGCGCTGCGACAGCGCGACTTCTCGAGCCGTGGCTTGGCGCCGGACTGAACATCGAGGAACTCCCGGTTCCGCGCCTTGTCATCGTCACCATCGACGAACGCGCGCCGCCCGATTTCGCGGCCATGCGGCAAGCGCTGCAGGCGAGCGTGCCGAACGTTAGCCTGGACGACCACCGCAATTGGGTAGACCGACTGATTTCGATGGCACACACCACCGTCATGATCGGCATCGCCATCCTGATTCTGATGCTGGCGGCGACTGTCATGACCGTAGTGTTCGCCACGCGTGGGGCGATGGCAGGCAACGGACCGGTCATAGAGGTGCTTCATTTCGTCGGTGCGGAGTCTCAGTTCATCGCGGCGGAATTCCGCCGGCATTTCCTTTGGATCGGCCTAAAAGGCGCTGCAGCGGGCAGTCTCGCCGCTATCATCGTCTTCGTCGTCTTCGCCTGGTGGTCATCCCGAAATCTCGCCACGCCGCAGGCCGATCAGGCGACGGCTCTATTCGGGAACTTCGTGATCGGTACGACGGGCTACGTCGGCGTTCTCTTCATCATGGCGCTGGTCGCCGGATTGACGGCCGCGACAACCCATTTCACCGTGGTTTCGCGGCTGAATGGTATCGACATCGGACGGACGGACCATGATTGAAAACGGCACCGGACACGCGACGATAGGGCCGGGATGCCACCATGTCCGCCAGCAGGGCTGCTCTCTATCGAATGCCGCAATTGCAAGCTATGACAGGTCTACAAGGGATGCACGAAAGGGTGGCGGCGCCGGCAATATGAATCTGGATCGCGCCGATGGGGAACGAACGGGGCGTAGCCGGCTCGGCTGGTTCGTGCGCGGTTTCCTGGCCGCGTCCGGGATCGTATTCCTAGCCTTTATTTCCGGTTTCGGCTGGTTCGCAAACCAGATCGGCCAGCTCGAAACTCCCGCCGATCCACCCGGCGCGGATGCCATCATCGTTTTGACCGGCGGCCAGTTCCGTCTCGACGCGGCCGTCGACCTGCTTCGTTCGGGAAAGGGCCGCCGCCTTCTGATCAGCGGCGTCAATCCGATGGCGCGAGATTCGGAGCTCAAGGCTGTGATGGGGACCGACGATCACCTGTTCTCCTGTTGCATCGACATCGACCGGGCAGCCCTCGACACGATCGGCAATGCAGCGGAAAGCGCTAAGTGGGTGAACGAGCATGCCTATGATTCTGTCATTCTCGTTACAAACAACTACCATATGCCGCGCAGTCTGCTAGAGATGCGGCGCTTGTTGAAGACAACCGACCTGCGCCCTTATCCTGTTGTCAACAGCCGGCTCGACGATGGTAGCTGGCTTGTAAAACCGGACGCCGTGCGCGTTCTCTTCACGGAGTACACGAAATACCTGACCGCATTCATCCGCAGCCCCTTCGTCAGCAGCGCCCGGTCGACGATGCAGACGCACAGCGCTAATGCCGACTGATCGTTCGCGGACAGCCGAGGTTTCCCTTTTCCAAGGCCGGTGCTAGGTACGGCGGCTCAACATGACGCGGCCCACCGATGCTCGTTCTTCGATCGCTTGCCTACAACGTCGCCTTCTATCTCAACCTCATCTTGCAGATGTTGTTCTGGACGCCATTCTATTTCCTGGCGCCCCGGCATCTCGCCTGGTTCATCCCGAAATTCTGGTCGCGGTCGAGCCTCTGGCTGCAGACGGTCATTGTCGGAACCCGGTTCGAGATAACTGGAACCGAGAACTTGCCGGAAGGCTCATTCATCCTGGCACCCAAGCATCAGTCGTTCTGGGACGCCATCGCGTTCTTTCCCTATCTGCGCGATCCGCTTTACATCCTGAAGCGGGAACTGCTCTGGATCCCATTCTTCGGCTGGTATGTGGCCAAGATGCGTATGGTGCCGGTCAACCGCGGCAAGCGGTCGGCAGCGTTAAAGGCCGTAGTCGCGCGAACCCGCAAGGAAATGCAGCACAACCGCCAACTCATCATCTATCCCGAGGGAACCCGCAGGGCACCGGGTGCGGAGCCTGAATACAAGTGGGGCATCGTCGAACTTTACGCGCAACTCGACATGCCAGTGGTGCCCGTCGCCCACGTCGCGGGGCTCTACTGGCCGCGCCGGCAGTTCATGCGTTATCCTGGTACCATAAAGGCCCGCTTCCTGCCGCCGATCCCGCCGGGCCTCTCCAAGGAGGAGTTCATGCGGCGCCTGGTCGCCGAAACTGAAACAGTCGTCGACGAACTGCTGATCGACGCCGCGCATGGTCCAAACCCACCCGCCTTACCCCAAAGCGCCCGCAAGCGGCTCGCGGAGCTCGGCCGGCCGGTCCTCTGAACAGAAGACCAGGCAAGCAACCGTTCTCGATGGGCGCCTCGGCGATCCCGCGATCGCGGCGCGAATTTCAGGATCGCTCCGAAAGCCGCCGAGCCACGTCTTCCAGCCAGTGATCGCGGATGCCGAGCGCCTTTAGGTGGTCCACCGTGTTGAGGACATACTCCTCGTTGGGGCCGGATCGTCCCACCGCGCCGCGCACATGGGCGGCAGCTTCCTCGGCGTGCAGGGCGCCCGCGTATTGCGCATGCCGGCGATCAACGACGTAGGAGATCGCCTCCGCCCGTTCGCCATCCGGCAGGCTGATCGGCAGGAGCTTCTCGCGGTAGACGTAGGTGACGAGTTCGCGCTCGCGCAGATAGGCCATGACCTCGTCGCGCAGCTCGCCCGGCACCTGGAAGGCGAGGCCGATGCAGGAGCCGCCGCGGTCCAGCCCGAGGACGAGGCCCGGACGCTCCGGTGTGCCGCGATGGACGAAGGATCGGACGCAGAGCGCGCGGCGAAAGCCGTGAATACGAGCCCGAACCGTCCGCGTGTGGGCGAAACCGGGCCTCCAGATCAGCGACCCATAGCCGAACACCCAAAAATCGCCCATATGCAAAGCCTATTCGATGGACATGCCGGGATGCCGCCGGCGAGGGTTAGCGAGGTCGACCGCATGACGTCAAGTGACACCGAAGCACCGCGCGGCAGCCGCAAGTTCATCTGGCTGGCGGCCGGCATTATTTTCGCGATCGCGGCCTATACCGGCGGCTGGTTCTACGTCGTGGGCATTCTCGAGCGGAATGTCGACCAGACGTTGCAACGCGCCAACGACGATGGCGGGCAGGCCGTCTGCTCCAATCGGGAAGCGCGGGGCTATCCTTTCCGTGTCGGGGTATTCTGCGACAAGGTCAGCTTCACCGACGGCGAGGAGGACATTCTCATCGAAGGCAACGGCTTTCGTACCGCCGCCCAGATCTACGATCCGCTCAAGATCGTCGGAGAACTGGACGATCTCCGGCTGCGGCTCTCGGATAGCCGGGGCGGTTTCGGTGCCACCGGGCAGAACGTCCGCTTTTCCGCATCCCTCGACGATCCGCTGCCGCAACGTGCCTCGCTGACGCTGAAGGAGCTCAGCGTCGACTCCATGCCGCTAGGCCAGGGCCTCTCCACCATGTTGCGGGCACTCGCCGGCGAAGCGCACATGCGCCAGCGCGAAGGCAATCTCGACTTGTCCGTCCGCGGCCATTCGCTTCGCCTCGCTCCCCCGGAACTGCCGGGCGGGATCGATCTCGCGCGCGTCAAGTTAGACCTGACCGTCGAGGACGGCGTTCGCCTCGCCCTGACCCCGCCAGACAGCCTGCGCGGCCTCAGCTTCCTCGTGCGGTCGGCATCGGTGTTCGTTTCGGACGATGCGGGCGTCACCATTTCCGGACCGATCTCCATCGGGGCGGACGGGCTGATCGATGCGAGACTGGAAGTCGAGATGGATCGACCGGCCGAAGTGGCCGAGAAGCTTGCGGTGGCGTTGCCGGATCAGGCCAAAGAGATCCGCTCGGTCATGGGCGGCTTCGCCATGCTTGGCAACGCGGCCTCGCTGCCATTGAGGATCGAGAAGGGCCGCGCACGCATCGCCTTCGTCCAGCTCGGAAGGCTGCCGCCGCTGGACTGAAAAGCGTCCGCGCCTTGCGCTGGCCTCAGGCCTTCTCGGGATGCGCGACGACCTGGCGCCCGAAATCCGGTGCGTCGACTTCCTGGCCGGCCTCGATGATCGAACGACGGATAGCGCGGGTGCGCGTGAACAGGTCGAACAACTTGTCGCCGTCGCCCCAGCGGACCGCGCGCTGCAGCGAGGCAAGATCTTCGGAAAACCGCGCCAGCATTTCCAGGATAGCATCGCGATTATGAAGGCACACGTCACGCCACATCGTTGGGTCGGAGGCGGCCAGACGGGTGAAGTCGCGGAAGCCGGAAGCCGAGTACTTGATGACCTCGGACTTCGTAACGGCTTCCAGGTCATCCGCCGTGCCGACGATGTTGTAGGCGATGATGTGTGGCAGGTGCGACACGATCGCCAGCACCATGTCGTGATGGTTCGGGTCCATCACGTCGATGTTGGAGCCGCAGCGGCGCCAGAACTCGGCAAGCCTCTCGACCGCGGCCTCGTCGGCGCCGGCCTGCGGCGTGAGGATGCACCAGCGATTCTCGAAGAGCGAGGCAAAGCCGGCGTCCGGACCGGAGCGTTCGGTGCCGGCGATCGGATGGCCGGGAATGAAGTGAACGCCGTCGGGAATTTCGGGCGCCATCTGGGCGATCACCGACGCCTTCGTGGAGCCGACGTCGGTCAGGATCGCGCCGGGCTTCAGCGCGGGACCGATGGCCTTCGCCACTTCGCCCGAAGAACCAACCGGCACGGACACGATGACGAGATCGGCATTCGCGACCGCATCCTTCGGGTCGAGGTGATACGTGTCGCCTAGGTCCAGTTCGCGCGCCTGGTCGAGGGTCGACGAGCTTCGTGTCGAGATGGCGATGGTGCCAGCAAGGCCGTCCCGGCGGATGACGCGGGCCAGTGACGAGCCGATCAGGCCGATGCCGACCAGCGCTATGCGTTCGAACAGGGGATCGGCCATGGTCAGGTCTTCAGGAATTCGACAAGGGCGGCAACGACCCCGCGATTTGCCTCTTCCGTACCGATGGTCATGCGCAGGGCATTGGGGAAGCCGTAGCCGGCGACGCGGCGCAGGATGTAGCCGCGCTGGGTCAGATACTCGTCCGCCGCCGCCGCCGAATGGCGTTCGCCGTCGGCGAAGTGGACGAGCACGAAATTGCCGACGCTCGGCGTCACGCGCAGGCCGAGCGCGGTCAGTTCCTGTGTCAGCCAGGCGAGCCACTTGTCGTTGTGCGCGAGGGCGGCCTCGACATGGGCGCGATCCTTCATCGCCGCGACGCCGGCCTCGATGGCGGCGGCGTTGACGTTGAAGGGGCCGCGCACGCGATTCAGCGCGTCGATGATCTCGGCCGGCGCATAGATCCAGCCGATACGCGCGCCGCCGAGGCCGTGGATCTTCGAGAAGGTCCGCGTCATGACGACGTTGTGCGAGGACGACACCAGTTCCATCCCCGACTCGTAGTCGTTGCGCCGGACATACTCTGCATAGGCCGCGTCAAGCACTAGGATCACATGCTTCGGCAGTCCGGCATGCAGGCGCCGCACCTCGTCGAAGGGGATGTAGGTGCCGGTCGGATTGTTCGGATTGGCCAGGAAGACGATCCTGGTCTTCTCCGTCACGGCCGCCAGGATGGCGTCGACGTCGGCAGTCTCGTCCGTCTCCTTGACCGCGACAGGCACGGCGCTCGCGGCCTGCGTGTATATCCGGTAGACGAGGAACCCGTGCTCGGTGAAGATCGCCTCATCGCCCGGCTGCAGATAGGTGAGCGCGAGCAGGCCCAGCACCTCGTCGGAGCCGTTCGAGCACAGGATGTTCGCCGGGTTCAGTCCGTGCGCCTCGGCGATCGCCTCGCGAAGCCGTGTTGACGCGCCGTCGGGATAGAACTCCAGCTTCGCCGCCACGTCGCGAACCGCCTCGATCGCCTTGGGCGATGGGCCGAGCGGGCTCTCGTTGGAGGAGAGCTTGTGAACCTTGGCTACCCCCGCCGGCGCCGCGCTCTTGCCGGGCACATAGGCGGCGATGTCCATCACGCCGGGTTTTGGTTGCGGGCGCTGAAGCTCGGTCATGGTCGGCTGTCCTGTCGAAAGGGGCGGCGCCCCGGAATGCGCGGCCTGCTCTAGCAAAGCTTTGCCATTGACGCAAAGGGCGGAGGGCGATAATGAGCAGCCGACTTCCGTGGTGATTTGGCCGGTCGGCTTGCAGCCACGTTAAACAACTCGCTAAAGGGCCGATTGCGTTTTTCGTAACCGGCCTTGCACCCGTGCAACGCCGGTTTTTTGTTGCGCGGGCCCGACCGGTGGAAAGAAGGGAACATGGCCGCCGAGCGCGCCCACATCGCGAACAACGAAGCCAACGAGCCGTCGAGCAAGATCGTCCGGTTCGGGACCGACATGCCGCTGAAGCTCGACTCCGGCAAGATCCTGACTCCATTCCAGATCGCCTACCAGACCTATGGCGAACTCAACGCCGCGCGTTCGAACGCGGTCCTGATCTGCCATGCGCTGACCGGCGATCAGCACGTGGCCAGCGACAATCCCGTGACCGGAAAGCCTGGCTGGTGGGACGTGCTGATCGGCCCCGGAAAGGTGATCGACACGAACCGGTTCTTCGTCATTTGTTCCAACGTCCTCGGCGGTTGCCTCGGCTCCACGGGGCCTGCGACGATCAATCCGGAAACGGGCAAGCCCTGGGGCCTCGACATGCCCATCGTCACCATCGGCGACATGGTGCGCGCGCAGGTGATGCTGGTCGACCACCTCGGCATAGATCGGCT
The DNA here is from genome assembly GCF_003970795.1 of Aquibium carbonis. Classification (GTDB taxonomy): domain Bacteria; phylum Pseudomonadota; class Alphaproteobacteria; order Rhizobiales; family Rhizobiaceae; genus Aquibium; species Aquibium carbonis. The sequence goes on from NZ_RWKW01000041.1 coordinate 53,949, forward strand.
GTTTTCGGTGATCGGTGGCTCCATGGGCGGCATGCAGGTACTGCAATGGGCATCGAGCCATCCGGAGCGCGTCCACACCGCCCTGCCGATCGCCACCGGCGCGCGCCACTCCTCGCAAAACATCGCATTCCACGAGGTCGGACGCCAGGCGGTGATGGCCGATCCCGACTGGTGCGGCGGGCGCTACATCGAGGCCGGCAAACGGCCGGAAAAGGGGCTCGCGGTGGCGCGCATGGCCGCCCACATCACCTATCTGTCCGAAGCCGCCCTCCACCGCAAGTTCGGCCGCAATCTTCAGGACCGAGACGCGCTGACCTTCGGTTTCGACGCCGATTTCCAGATCGAGAGCTACCTTCGCCACCAGGGCATGAGCTTCGTCGACCGCTTCGATGCGAACTCCTATCTCTACATGACCCGCGCGATGGACTACTTCGATCTCGCCGCCGACCATGGCGGCCGTCTGGCCGATGCGTTCCGGAACACGAGCACGCGCTTCTGTCTCGTGTCCTTCACCAGCGACTGGCTGTTCCCGACCGAGGAAAGCCGCTCGATCGTGCATGCGCTGAACGCGGCGGGCGCGTCCGTGTCTTTTGTCGAGATCGAGACTGATCGTGGTCACGACGCATTCCTGCTCGACGAGCCAGGTCTTTTCAGCGCCATCGACGGCTTTCTGCGGTCGGCCGCCCGTGCGCGTGGGCTGGAGGAACTGGCCTGATGAGCATCAACAGCAATGGACCGCGCGTCGATCTGCAGCTGATAGCCGGCTTCATATCGCCGCGTGCGCGCGTGCTGGACGTTGGCTGCGGCGATGGCGATCTGCTCGCCTATCTGGAGCAGGACAAGCAGGTGGACGGGCGCGGCGTGGAGATCTCGCAGCGCGGCGTCAACGAATGCGTGGCGCGCGGCCTGTCCGCGATCCAGGGCGACGCCGACAAGGATCTGGTCTTCTATCCCGACAAGGGGTTTGACTACGTGATCCTGTCGCAGACGCTTCAGGCGACCCGAAATCCGCGCGAGGTGCTGGAACAGCTCCTGCGGATCGGCGAGCGGGCGATCGTGTCCTTTCCGAACTTCGGCTACTGGCGGGTGCGGCTGTCGCTCCTGCTGCGCGGCCGCATGCCGGTAACCCGTGACCTGCCCTACAGCTGGTACGACACGCCCAACATCCACTTCTGTACGATCCGCGACTTCGTGGCCCTGTGCGAGGAAGTCGGAGTGACCGTCGAGAGCGCCATGGCGCTCGACCGCGAAGGTCACTCGATTGGCGTATCTATGCCATGGTGGTTCTGGAATTTCTTCGGCCAGCAGGCTGTGTTCGTTCTGAAGCGCTAATTGTGGTCGCCCATGAGGGGCCGGGTTTCAAGGCGAAAGCATACGTTATCGTCACGGGAAGATTGCGAGACGGGTTGGCTTCACGCGGCTCGCATCGGTTGCGATTCGCCAACCGCGTCCAATTCCACGAAGCATTCGTGCAGCAGGTCGAGATCGACCGGTACGATTTGGCTTAGCTTGACGTCCAACTCGTCGAGACAATATCCGCCATCGACAAGCTCACGTACGAGCTGGCGGATTAAAGCCCTGTCGTCTAGGCGCGTGATTTCCGTACTCATGGACATACCCGGACCCCTTTCGGATGATGCGGAAATGGTGCGCTCGTCAGGGTAAATTCCGGGTTAAGGTTGGGCTTCGCGCGGCGCCCTGAGGCGCAAGGACTGGCACGAAGACCCGGCGAGACGCGCGCTGCGCAACAGGAATGCCCTGATAGAGCCGCTTCTGTGCTTCCACAATCAGGACGCCGCAAAACATTGGCCAGAGGCGGCGTCCAGTGCGCTCGATGATCTGGTGCGCCCGTAGTGCCCAGCGGCGTTGTGAGGGGGGATAAAAAAGGGCTTCCGCCCAAGAGGCCGGCGTGAAGTTGGTTTCTCGCAGAAGCGAAAGAATCTGCCCCCGCGACCAGGGGCGGCCAGTGCCAAAAGGCGTGTGTTCGAAACGCGCCCAGACGCCCCGGCGATTGGGCACAACGATCACGAGCCTGCCGCCGGGCGCCAGCACCCGCCATATTTCCATCAAGGTCTCGCGGGGGTTCTCGGCGTGTTCGAGCGCGTGCACCATCAGCATGCGGTCGATGGAGGAATCGAAGAGAGGCAGCTCCTCGTCAAAGACCAGCGCGGTCGCAGAAGGACCCTGCGGCGGCCAGTTGATCGCCCCTTGCGTGGCCGGCATGAACGAGAAGACACGCTCGGCTTGCGTGCCGAAGCGATCGAGCCACGGCAACGTGTAGCCGAGCCCAACCAGTCGCTCATTGGGCAGGGGCGACCAGATGCTCGACAGTGCCATGGTGATCGACCGCTCGGCCAGCCTGCCGAGTGTGGTCGAATAGAAGGCGCGCAGATCGACAATGTCCGAATACATGGCGCGCACGGTAGCGCATGCGTCGGGAAAGGGCACCCGGTTTCAGGAAGTCCTGCGGCCGAAGCTCGCTGTTGACGCAAGGAAAAGAGTGGCATCGCGTCACATCGCGCCCTATCGTTTCTCCTCTGCGCGAAAGGGGATGGTATGGGCCTGGAAATCGAACAGTTCATGTGCCGAAGCGACAACTTCGGCGTGCTCGCTCGCGATCCGGCGACGGGCGAAACGGCCATCATCGATGCTCCGGAAACAGAGCCGATCCTTGCGGCGATCGAGCGGACCGGATGGACGCCGACCGTCATCCTCACCACGCACCATCATGGGGATCACGTCGAGAGCAACCTGGCGTTGAAAGAGAAGTTTGGACTGACGATCGTAGGGCCCGATTCCGAGGCCAGCCGGATTCCGGGCATAGACCGCACCGTGAAGGATGGCGATACGTTCATGCTCGGCAACGAAACGGTTCGCGTCATAGAGACGCCGGGCCATACAGCCGGGCATGTCTGCTATCATTTCCCGGATTCTCGCGTGGCTTTCACCGGCGACACGCTGTTCTCGCTCGGCTGCGGGCGGCTGTTCGAGCGCAGGCCGCCCGACATGTTCGATTCGCTCAAGAAGCTCATGGCCCTGCCACTCGAAACGGCGATCTATTGCGGGCACGAATACACGCTATCGAACGCTCGTTTCGCACTCACCATCGACCCGACCAATTCGGCACTGAAAGTCCGCGCGGCCGAAGTGGAACGCCAGCGTGCGGAGGGGCTGCCGACGCTGCCGACGACGTTGATGCAGGAAATGGCGACGAACCCTTTCTTGCGGTCCCACGATCCGGTCATCCGACGAAATCTCGGCATGGAAGCAGCGACAGATGAGGCGGTGTTTGCGGAAATCCGTAAGCGCAAGGACATCGCGTGAGCGACGAAGCGACCGAGGTTCAGCGGATCATCGAGGCGCTCGGCATGCGGCCGCACCCTGAGGGCGGCTGGTATGTCGAGACCTTTCGCGATGCGGGCGGCGGCCGGCGCGGTCATTCGACCGCGATCTACTTTCTGCTGGAACGTGGACAGGTTTCCCATTGGCACCGGGTGAAGGATGCGGTCGAAATCTGGCATCATCATGCAGGTGCACCGCTTGAGCTATCGTTATCAGCCGATGCGCGGGCCGTCGAAAGGCGGACGCTCGGACCTGACATCCTTTCAGGCCAGCGCCCGCAGGGCATCGTTCCCGCAAATGTTTGGCAGTCCGCTAGGAGCCTCGGCGACTGGACTTTGGTTGGTTGCACGGTTGCGCCCGGATTCGCGTTTTGCGCCTTTGAGTTGGCGGCGCCTGGCTGGCAACCTGTCGGGTAGGCGGTTCAGCGATGGAGTAGAAATCCCAATGCGATGCAAGCCTGCGCCGTGTAGTAGAGGACCCATACCGCGGGTGCGACGACCGCCTGACGCTCCGATCGCATCGGAATGAGGAACCGGCCGGATGCCAGAATCGCGTCCGACGCCATAAACAGGACAGCGCCGACGATGACGGCCGGCGATGGTAGTGTCAGGGCTGCAATCCCCATCGCTAGGATGGCCACGACGTAGATCGCTACCGGAACGACCATGCCGCCTGGGAGGGCGGGCCGCAGCCCCAGGAACATGCCGCCGGCGAAGACCACGACCATCGCCGCTGCCGCAACGCGCCAGGGTTCGGCCGCGAACGCTGCCAACCCACCGCCGGCCATGCCGAAGAGGGCGACATAGACGAGATGCGCGACCAGGAACGAGCACAAGCCGGCGACGAAGGCCCGCCCGCTGTCCTCCGCGAGAAACAGGTCGCCGAGCGCGGAGAGGAACAGTGCGGCGGCCAGGAGCAACGGTCCACCCTCGACCAGCACCAAGACCCCCAGCAATGCCGTCGACGCGGTCTTGGCGAAGGTCCGTCTGAATGACGAGGGTTGCCTAACCAATGCTAGGTAGAGAAGCGCCGCGACCGCCGAAAGGATCAGTGTGCCGTTGGCGGGCGCCTCCACGCCGCCTGGAAACGGCATCATTTGCCAGCTACCGCTTCGGCCGACTTCGGCCTCGAAAGGATCATGTTCTTGGCCGCCAATGCCGCGCCCGCCGTGATCAGGAGGCACGCGCCGAGGATCGTCAAAGTCGGCTCGGCGAAGCCAAATCCGATCAGCACCAGCGTTGACAGCAACGGCGCGGCGTAACTCGCGGCGCCCAGAACCTGGATATTGCCGCGCTTGACGCCGTGATCCCATGCATAGAAGGCCGCGCCTACCGGCATGAGCCCGAGACCCGCGACGGCCAGCCACTGTCCCGCGCCCCGAGGCCAGACCGTCTCCTCGATCGCGAGATGGCACAGGAGTGACAGGGCTGCGGTCGCCGCGCAGAACCATGTCACGACGCTGGTCGGTACGTTTGGAAAACGTCGCGACAGCAGCGAATAAGACGACCATAGGAGCGCGCAGACGCCAGCCATGGCGTAGCCGTAGGCGTAGCGTGTGTCGAATTCGAAACCGCCACCGCGGCTGACGATCAGCGCGGTGCCGAGAAGGCCCATCAGCGCGCCGGCGGTGTGGTGCCAGCCGAGCCGTTCGCCGGGCATCAGCGCCGATCCGAGTACGATCAGGAGAGGCCAGAGATAAGCGATGAGGCTCGCCTCGACTGCCGGCGCGTTGCGCAGCGCGGTGAAGTAGAAAAAGTGGTAGCCGAAAAGGCCGCCGATACCGATCACCCAGACGATCGGCGGGGTCATGGTTCGCTCGCCCGGTGCACCCGAAGCACTGCGCATAGCTAGGCCGACAGCCGCGCCGATCGCGAAAGTCATAGCCGACAACTGGAAGGGCGGGACTGCGCCCGAGGCATCGGTTAACAGGGCTAACAGCGCCCACATCACCACCGCCGAAAAGCCGATCAGTGTCGCCCGTCCCATTGTGTCGTTGCTCCCGCCGGGAGCAAGGCTCCGGTTCCTACTTCAGCGATTCGAAGCGAACGGCCTGAACTTTGACGGTGCCCACCTGAGTGCCGACCGTTGCCTCGACGGGGGCATATACACCCGAGTTGCCGACGGGCGCAAAGGCGATAGAGATATCCTTGGATTTGCGGATGAAATCGATCGACTTGTTGCCCTTGCGATAGCCAGATACCGGCATGACGCGAACGACGCACTTCACGGTGTCGCCCTTGTAGCCCGGAACAGAGGCGGTTCCGAAACCGGCTGGCGACAACTGCAGGTCGACGCGTAGCGCCCCATCGAAGACGCGGATGGTGCGATTGCAGACATCGGCGGGTGTGTTGGCACGCACCAGTGCGGCTGATATGGGGTCAACGACGCCGGCAAGGTGCTCCTTTTCGACCCTGATCCAGTCTGGTCGATTGGTCCTGACCGGCGGCGAGTTCTTGGCACTGGAAACGCTGCCATCGGCGAAGGCGATGGTGGTCTTCTTCTTTTTTTTGCCGGCAGTATAGTCGACGGAATAGCTGCGAGGAGACGGGGTGTCAGCCTCGAATCGGCCGTTCGCCGATGCACGGGCGCGGGTGTCGTCAAAAATCTTGGCGACGCCGGAACTGGTGAGCTCACCGCTGATATTGAAGCCGTTCCGGTCAATCCTGCTCTTGAAGGTTGATCGCGCGAGCACGATCCCGTACAGCGAGGTCGCATATTCGGAGCGCAGGGATGTCGCGTCCGCCGAAGATGCCAACGCCGGGCCGGGGACCGCGGCGGAGGCAACCGCGAGGACCGCCACGGCGTGGCGTAGTCTGGTATGTTCGGGCAAAGGCCATATCCTCCGTAACGACGAGCGGGGCGTCGTGGTTCACGCCTGCATCTTTCAGGAAGTTTCGGCCATTCTATGGCATAGACACTCGGGTAGGGTGGAAGAACGGAAGTGTCGTTTAATCTCCGTCGCGCTTGACGGTGGCCCGTTTTCCCACTATGGAACCCCGACTTTTTCCCACGAGGCCGGCTGACAGGGCCCGCGCGCCATACGGTCTGGTGCGGGTCGCTCGGCTGGCACGACGAAGAACCGAAGGTAAAAAACAATGTCCCGCGCTTGCGAACTGACCGCCAAGGCCGTCCTCTACGGCAACAATGTGAGCCACGCCAACAACAAGACGCGCCGCCGCTTCCTGCCGAACCTCGTCAACGTGACGCTGATGTCGGAAGCGCTGAACCAGAGCGTGCGCCTTCGCATCTCCGCCAACGCGCTCCGTTCGGTTGAGCATCGCGGTGGCCTCGACGCTTTCCTGTTGAAAGCTCCGGTTGCCGAGCTGTCACAGCGCGCGCGTCTGCTCAAGAAGCAGGTCGCCAAGAAGATCGCCGAACAGCAGGCAGCCTGACCGGCTTCTTCGTTTCTAATATTTTTCAAGGCGGGCTTCCGGCCCGCCTTTCTGGTTCCATCACCCAGGATAAAAAAATGACCAGCACCCTGCGTGTCCTGCCGCTCGTCGCGGCCATGGCGATCATCGTCGCCGTCTCTAACGTCCTCGTTCAACATCCCTTCCGGCATTTCGGGCTCGGTGAGATCCTCACCTGGGGCGCCTTCACCTATCCGGTGGCCTTCCTCGCCAACGACCTCACCAACCGCCGCTTCGGCATGGTCGCCGCGCGCCGTGTGGTTCTGGCGGGCTTCGTCGTCGCCGTGGCCCTGTCCGTCTGGCTGGCGACACCGCGCATCGCCATCGCGTCCGGAACCGCCTTCCTCGCTGCCCAGCTACTCGACACCGCCGTCTTCGATCGGCTGCGCGGTAAGGCCTGGTGGCAGGCGCCGTTCATCTCGACGCTGGTCGGCTCGGCCATGGACACCGTGCTCTTCTTCGGCCTGGCCTTCTCTGCAACCTTCGCCGGAATCGACGCATTCTTCGGTATGGCGGATGGCTCGCTGGCCTTCGTCGTGCCCTTCCTGGGCGGCGAGGCGCCGCTGTGGGTGTCGTTGGCGCTCGGCGATTTCGGCGTCAAGATCCTGATCGGCCTCGCGATGCTCGCGCCCTACGGTGCCCTGCTGTCGGTGCTCAAGCCGGCGGCGCAGCCCGCGAGGTGATGGCGTCGTCCGCGACGAGTGCCTCTTCAGTCAAGGGCGATCCGTCGCGGCGTAGCCTTTATGTATGGACCGCCAGATTTCACGGCCGATCCGGTCAGCATCCTTGCGTTCCACCGCATTGAGGCTGAGCGCCTGCAGATAGGTCGTCCGCAGGATGACCACCGCGAGAAAACCCTCCGCCACAAGAACTACGATTCCCAGTGCGAGACTGATGGCGCGGCTCCATCCGTTCGTCGTGAAGTATCGGAACACGACGCGAGCGATCTTCCAGAACATGACCAGCGCCAGGGTCATCATGACCAGGAAAAACCCGATCTCCAGAAGATGATCCCCTGCAGAGTAGTCAGAGCCTGTATCGAACGCGATCATGAAGGCGACGATAGCCGGCATCAGCGCGACCAGCGCCAGCGCCATGAGGAACGACATCCGGACGTGGAAGCCGATGAAGTCCGACCAGGCCTTGGCGTTCCTGAAGCAGGGTTCCTTGTCCATGACCAGCCAGAACCTCTCGGTGCGAGGCGGCAATCATAGCGGGATCTTGCTCTGGTGTGCAACTAAAGCGATTATTCGTCGTGCAGAATGAACTCCAGATAGAGATTGCGCTGCAGGATCGAGTGATTGTCGTCCGACATCAGCGACACCATCAACTCGCCGTCGGCGCGGCGCCAGACGTCCAGTGCTTCCATGTTGTCGATCTGGTGGGTCATGCCGACCTCGAGCAGGATCTCGCCGTCGGCGACCGCCCCCTTGCGGACATCGCGCCCGGGAATGCGCCGTAGTCGCATGCCAACGCCGCGCGAGATGGCGTAGCTGCGCTCCAGCAAGAGCAGGTCGCCGTTGGGGAGGAACGCGCCGTCGGTTATGTCGAATTCGCCCCGGCGCACCACCGTGAACAATCCCTTGCCCGGTCCCTCGATGATCGCGGCGAAGATGTTGCCGTTCTTGTCCAGGCTCTTCTCGGCAACGACGACGCGGGCGCCGGCCAAGGGTCCGCCTCTCGGGGCATGGGCAATCGTTTCGAGCCCGCGGTTGTTGCGCAATTCCCGGGCGGGGATGACGAAGCCGATATCGCCGATCGGGCTCTTCATGTCCGACGGGTCGAGCCTGAATTCGGACACCCTGTGCTGGCGCTCGAACGTCACGGTCGCGATGCCATCACGGACGGCCAGGCCCTCCGCATCGGTGCGGCCCTTGTCGCCCATCACCCGGCCGCGCGCGTCGACCATCTGCTGCATGGTGAAGTCGGCAATACCGGAAGGCCGGCCGTCGGTGTCATGTTCCAGTCTGCCGAAAAACCAGAAGCCGGTGTCTGCGACGCCGACGAAGCGCCCGCCCGGTTCCAGGAACCGGAAAGCCGACAGGCCGCCAAAGTCCCGGTTGGGCGAGGCCATCTCAAGTCCTCCAACGAATTCGAGAGGGCCGAACCGAGTCTGACCGGACGCGATCCTGAATGACTGGATCGGCCAACTGCGGATTTGAAGGCTGTCGACAGCGGCTTGCGAGCTGGCCGCATGTCCAGCCGGAGCGGACCACGGCGCGAGAGAGAGGAGTGCCACGCCCGCCGCAAGAACGCCGCCGAAAATCGCCCTGCGGCGGTTCCGGCGGGATGGCGCCCCGCTGCGGCCGGCCAAGCCGGTCAACCCGCCCGTCGCCGGGCGCTGCCGCGGCGCGAATCGCTCGACGCCTGGTCGGCGAAGAGCGAGGCAAGTTGTTCGGTCATGGCGCCGGCGAGTTCCTCCGCGTCGACGATCGTCACCGCGCGGCGATAGTAGCGCGTCACGTCATGGCCGATGCCGATGGCGATCAGCTCGACCGGCGAGCGCGTCTCGATCAGGTCGATCACGGCGCGCAGGTGGCGCTCAAGGTAGTTGCCGGGGTTCACCGACAGCGTCGAGTCGTCCACCGGCGCGCCGTCGGAGATCATCATCAGAATCTTGCGCTGTTCGCGGCGCGCCACGAGACGGTTGTGCGCCCACAGAAGCGCCTCCCCATCGATGTTTTCCTTCAGCAGCCCTTCGCGCATCATCAGGCCGAGATTGCGGCGCGACCGCCGCCAGGGCGCATCGGCGGACTTGTAGATGATGTGGCGTAGGTCGTTCAGCCGGCCGGGACTGGCAGGCTTGCCCTCCTTCAGCCACTTCTCGCGCGATTGGCCGCCCTTCCACGCCCGCGTCGTGAACCCCAGGATCTCCACCGAAACGCCGCAGCGTTCCAGCGTGCGCGCCAGGATGTCGGCGCAAGTCGCCGCCACCGTAATCGGACGGCCGCGCATGGAGCCGGAATTGTCGAGCAGCAGCGTGACCACCGTATCGCGGAAATTGGTGTCGCGCTCCTGCTTGAAGGAGAGCGGCTGCATCGGATCGATGACCACGCGCACCAGCCGCGCCGGGTCGAGGTAGCCCTCTTCCAGGTCGAAGTCCCAGGAGCGGTTCTGCTGCGCCATCAGCCGGCGCTGGAGACGGTTGGCGAGCCGGCCGACAACGCCCTGCAGATTGGCGAGTTGCTTGTCGAGGAAAGCGCGGAGGCGATCGAGCTCTTCCTCGTCGCACAGCTCTTCGGCGCCTACGGTCTCGTCGAAACCGGTGGTGAACACCTTGTAGTCGAAGTCGGTCGGCAGGTTCGTATAGGGGAAATCAGGCCGTTTCGCCTCGCCCGGCGTCTCGGCGTCGACATCCTCGTCCTCGGAGACTTCATCGGCATTGGCGTCGCTGGATTCGCTTTCGCCGGCCTCCTGGTCCTCGGTCGAATCGTCGGAGTCATCGGATTCGGACTGGTCGGCGCCCTGATCCTGCTCGCTGCCGTCGTCGCTCTCTTCCTCGCCCTCCGGCTGGTCGTCGCTGTCCTCGGCGTCCTCGGACTGCTCGTCCTCGCCGAGCTCCTCGGCCATGTCCATCGACGCCAGCATGTTGCGCACGACGCGTGCGAAGGCGTTCTGGTCGTCCAGCTTGCCGGTCAGGCCTTCGATGTCGGCGCCTGCCTTGTCCTCGATCCAGTCGCGCCAGAGCTCGACCATTCGCTCGCCGCTCTTGGGGGCCTTCTGCCCCGTCAGGCGCTCACGCACCACCATGGCGACGGCTTCCTCGAGAGGCGCATCGGCCTGCTCCGTCACGCCGGCCAGGTTGGCCTTCTGGTACTTGTCCTCCAGCATCGAATCGAGATTGGCGGCCACGCCGGCCATCCGGTTTGCGCCGATGGCCTCGACGCGCGCCTGCTCGACCGCGTCGAAGATCGCACGCGCCTGCTTGCCGTCGGGCGCAAGCCGCGTGTGGATCGCGTTGTCGTGGCAGGCGCGGCGCAACGCCATTGAATCGCCAAGGCCGCGGGTCACGGCCACTTCGGCACGGGTCGGCCGCTTGCCGAGCTCGGGCAGGCGGGCGCGGCTGCCGGCGAGCGCCGGCTTGTCCTTGGCGAAGGAAACCTCAAGGTCGTTCTCGCCGGCGATGGCGCGCATGGTCACGGTCATGGCGCGCTTGAAGGCCTCGCCTTCGCCGCCCGTCTTCGGCTTGCCGCCGCGCTGGTTGTCGCCGGGACCGGCCATCGGAAACCGCTAGCCGAGCACGACGTTCGCCGCGCTCTCCTTCAGTTCCTCGCCGAAGACGCGCTGGTAGAACTCGGCCACGAGCGCGCGCTCGAGTTCGTCGCACTTGTTGAGGAAGGTGAGGCGGAAGGAATGGCCGACATCGCCGAAGATCTCGGCGTTTTCAGCCCAGGTGATGACCGTGCGGGGGCTCATGACCGTGGCGAGGTCGCCGTTGACAAACGCCGAGCGGGTCATGTCGGCGACACGAACCATGCGGTCGACGATCACGCGGCCCTTGTCGTTGCGATAATGCTTGGCCTTGGCCAGCACGATCTCGACTTCCTTGTCGTGCGGCAGGTAGTTCAGCGTGGTGACGATGGACCAGCGGTCCATCTGCGCCTGGTTGATCTGCTGCGTGCCGTGGTAGAGCCCGGTGGTGTCGCCGAGCCCGACCGTATTGGCGGTGGCGAAGAGGCGGAAGGCGGGATGCGGCCGGATGACGCGGCTCTGGTCGAGCAGCGTCAGGCGGCCAGCGGACTCCAGGACGCGCTGGATAACGAACATCACGTCCGGACGCCCCGCGTCATATTCGTCGAAGCAGAGCGCCACGTTGTGCTGATACGCCCAGGGAAGGATGCCGTCGCGGAACTCCGTGACCTGCTTGCCCTCCTTCACCACGATCGCGTCCTTGCCGACGAGATCGATACGACTGACGTGGCTGTCCAGGTTGACGCGGATCATCGGCCAGTTCAGCCGGGCTGCAACCTGCTCGATATGGGTGGACTTGCCGGTTCCGTGATAGCCGGAGACCATAACGCGCCGGTTGAAGGCGAACCCGGCCAGAATGGCGAGCGTGGTATCGCGATCGAAAAGGTAATCCGGGTCGAAGTCGGGGACATGCGCGTCGGCTGTCGAATAGGCCGGAACGACCATGCTCGATTCGAAGCCGAAGACGTCTTTCACCGAGATGGTGGTGTCCGGAAGATTGGAAATATCGCGATCGATCTTGTTCATCATGCCTCCAGCGCCGGGCCGTTCGCGGGCGCTGCCATTCGTATAGCCACAGCTTTTCGGGGGCAGTCCTTAGCAGACGCGGCGCTCAACAAAAACCCGATTGTTTGAGCACACGGTAGGCTTGGAGCACGTCGCGGAACCGGTCTTCCGAACCCCGGTCGCCGCCATTCGCATCGGGATGGTGGCGCTTCACCAGTTCCTTATAGCGCGCCTTGATGTCCGCGCCAGTCGCTTTCTCGTCCAGGCCCAGCGTTTCCAGCGCCTTGGCCTCCAGGGGGCGCGCCTTGCGCTGCGGCTGCGGTCGCGGCTTGTCCTCGCCGAACAGGTTGAACGGATCGCGCACCCGGCTGTAGTAGCCCGCGCGGCCCGAGCGCTTGGCGGCGAAATCCGGGCTCGACTTGGCCGATCCGTTGATGCCCATCACCCAGGTTGGGCGATGGCCTGTCAGTGCCTCCTTCTGGAAGCGGGCGATGTCGTTGTCGCCAAGCCCGGAAAAGTAGTTGTAACCTTTGTTGTAGGCGCGCACGTGGTCGATGCAGAAGCGGAAATACTCGCCCTCCTTCATCCGTCCCACGGGCGCCCGGTGCAGCCCTGGCTCGGAGCAGCCATCCCACTGGCATCGCGGCGCGCGCGACTTCGCTTCCGCATCCCGGTCGGGGCGGACGCGTATGCGGTCGAAGATCTTCGAGTTGGCGTTCATCGTCTCGCGATTATGGGTGCTTCGCACCGCGATACAAGAATTGACATTTGGGCAAGGATGTCCCTAACCCCTGATTTGCATGACCTTTGCGCCAGGGCGGCGCATATGGTGGGAGAATCCGCGCATGTCCATCCAGTCCCGCATCGAAGTCAAGCTGAACCAGCGCTTTGCGCCGGAGCGTCTCGAGGTCCTCAACGAGAGCCATCTCCATGCCGGCCATCATCATTCCGGCTCGGATCATCACGAAACTTTCGATGGCGAGGGCGAAACGCATTTCCGCGTCCGCATCGTCGCGCCGGCCTTCGCCGGCCTCAGCCGGGTAGACCGTCACCGCGCCATCAACGATCTGCTGGCCGAGGAACTGGCCGGCAGCGTCCATGCGCTGGCGCTTGAACCCGCCGCTCCAGGCGAGAAGACGCGCTGGTAAGGGACCGGTTCCGACCGACTGACGCGGGGCTTGCCAACGGGCCGTCCGCGACCAGATACCGCATCGGCGCGGCACATCGCCAGGAAGCCGCGCCCTCGTTCCGCCGCCAAGATCGCGCGAGCGCGATCCGACAATTCGCTTGCACCGGATAAGGCCCCATGTCGGGAATGCTCGCACCGCTTCTTTCGCCGGTCATCCTTTTCTTCGTGCTGGGCGCGACGGCGGGGTTTGCGCGATCGGACCTGGCGATCCCCGAGCAGATTGCCAAGGGCCTGTCGCTCTATCTCATGGCCGCCATCGGGTTGAAGGGCGGTATCGAGGTCGCCGAAGCCGGCTTTTCGGTGGACATGCTCATGGCGGCCATCGCCGGACTGGCGCTCAGCTGTTTCCTGCCCCTTCCCGTCTTCTGGATGCTGCGGCGGTTCGGCCGGCTGGACCGGATCAACGCTGCCGCCGTGTCCGCCCACTACGGTTCGGTCAGCGTCGTCACCTTCGTGGCAGGCGTCGAAGTCCTGTCGTCCTCCGGGCTGCCGCCGCAGGGCTATATGGTGGCGGTGCTGGCCCTGATGGAAACCCCGGCCATCGTCGTCGGCCTGATGCTGGCGCGCTCCGGAAACCGCGAAGCGTCGACCGCTGGCGCCGGCCTCCTCCACGAGACGCTTCTCAACGGCTCGGTGGTGCTGCTGTCCGGAAGCTTCCTGATCGGTCTGATCGTCGGACCGGAGGGCTTCGTCAGCATCGCGCCCGTGTTCGAAAGCGGCTTCCGCGGCGTGCTCTGCCTTTTCCTGCTCGACATGGGGCTGGTGGCCGCCCGGCGCCTGCGCGGCTCGCGGACCTTGACGGCGCGTCTGGCGGCGCTGGCGATCCTGATGCCGATCATCAACGGTGCGATCGGCATCATCGTCGGCACGGCGGTCGGGCTGGACGTGGGCACCGTGTCCATCCTCGGCACGCTGGCGGCCAGCGCGTCCTACATCGCCGTGCCGGCGGCGATGCGCCTGGCCTTGCCGGAAGCCGATCCCGGCCTCTACCTCGCGATGTCGCTGGCGGTGACGTTTCCCTTCAACATCACGCTGGGCATCCCTCTCTACACGCTCATGGCAACGGGACTGGGCTGATGACCGACACCGGATACCGCAAGATCGAGATCCTCCTCGACGCGCCGCTGGTGCCTCGCCTGGTGGACATCGCCCGCCAGGCCGGCATCACCGGCTACACGATCTTCCCGACCCTCGGAGGCGCGGGCCAGGGCGGCCTCTGGAGCGAGGATCTCGTGGCCGGCGCCGACACGAAGGTGCTGTTCTGGACCGTCGTGAGCCTGGACAAGGCCGCCGCCCTGCAGGACGCGGTCGAACCGCTGCTGACGGCCTACGGGATGGTCTGGGTGGCGACGGCGGCGGACGTTCTCCGGCCCGGACGATTCTGACCTTCGACTGTAGCCGGGCTCCCGGTTCCGGGTCACCGCAAGTCCGAAGGCTGCCGGCTCGAGGGAAGCCGGGACGGGCGTCACCCCAGCGCGCCCGGCTCCCCCGCCGTCCTGATCCTCAGCTTCACGATCCGGTTCTTGTTGCGCTTCATCACGATGAAGCGCTTGCCGTGGAAGGTGAAGGCCTGCTTCTCCTCGGGGATCATCTGCGCCTCATGGATGACGAGGCCCGCAATGGTGGTCGCCTCGTCGTCCGGCAGGTTCCAGTCCAGCGCGCGGTTCAGGTCGCGGATCGGCACGCCGCCGTCGACCACCACCGAGCCGTCCGCCTCCTGCTTGACGCCCTGGATGTCGACGTCGTGCTCGTCGGCGATCTCGCCGACGATCTCCTCGATGATGTCCTCAAGCGTGACGAGCCCCTCCACCTCGCCATACTCGTCGACGACGATGGCGAAATGCGCCTTGCGGCGCAGGAAGGCGTTCAGCTGGTCACGCAGCGTCGTCGTGTCGGGCACGAACCACGGCTTCGTCGCCACCTTCATGATGTCGACCTGGGCGGGATCGTTGCCCACCTCGTGCAGCGCCCGCAGCAGGTCCTTGGCATGTACGACGCCGACGATGTTGTCGGCCTCGTCGCGGTAGAGCGGCATGCGCGTGTAGGGGCTCTGCAGGATCTCCCGCACCACCACGTCCGGCGCGTCGCCCGCGTTGACGAGCTTCATCGCGGTGCGATGGATCATGATGTCGGAGACTTCGAGCTCCGCGAGGTCGAGCAGGCCGCCGACCCGGTCGCGGTCCTGCTTCACGAAGGAACCTTCGCGATGCAGGATCTCGACGGCGCCGCGGATTTCCTCATGCGCCGAAACCATGTTCGCATCGCTGGAAAGATTGACCCCGAACAGGTGCAGCAGCCCGCGCACGATGAAGTTTGCGGCGCTGGAAACCGGGCCGAAGACGAACACGATGAACCGGGCGAAGGGCGAGACGAAAAGGGCGAACTGCTCGGGACGGAACAGGGCGAGCGATTTCGGCAGGATCTCCGAGAAGATGACGAGCAGCACCGTCATGCCGATCGTCGCATAGACCACGCCCCGGTCGCCGAAAACCGACAGGAGCACGCTCGTCGCCAGCGAGGAGGCGAGGATGTTGACGAGGTTGTTGCCGATCAGGAGCGCGCCGACCAGCCGGTCCTTGCGCTCGATCAGGCGCTCCACGACGCTGGCGCGCTTGTCGCCGCTGGCCGCCAGCGAGTGAAGGCGCGCCCGCGACACGGCGGTCATGCCCGTTTCGGTGCCCGAGAACAGGAAAGAGAAACAGATGAGGATCAGGATGATCCCGCCGATCACCCACAATTCGGTCGTCATCCCGGATGGTTCTCCCTGAGGAAGGACAAGACTTCCGATGCCGGCACGTCCCTGGCGATGTAGGACTGGCCGACGCCGTGCGTGAGGATGAAGGTCAGTGCCCCGCGCGAGACCTTCTTGTCCTGCGCAATGTAGGCAAGCAGGCGATCGGCGTCAGGCAGGGCGCCGGGAATTTCGGCCATGCTGGTCGGCAGCCCGACCGCCTTCAGATGTGCCTCGACGCGCCGGGCGTCATCCGGGCTGCACTGGTTGAGCCGCGCGGAGAAGCGGTGCGCCAGCACCATGCCGATTGCCACGCCCTCGCCATGGACGAGGCGCGTGCCGTCGTAGGCCACCGCCGATTCCAGCGCATGGCCGAACGTGTGGCCAAGGTTGAGCAAGGCCCGATCGCCGGTCTCGAACTCGTCGCGCGCGACGATTTCAGCCTTGGAGCGACAGGATTCGGCGATTGCTCTGGTGCGCGCCGCACCGCCCGAAAACACGTCGCGCCAGTTCGCCTCCAGCCAGGAGAAGAAATCCGGCCGGTCGATCAGGCCATATTTGGCGATCTCGGCGTAACCGGCCCGAAACTCGCGCAAGGGCAGCGTGTCCAGCACATCCGTGTCGGCGAGCACAAGGCCCGGCTGGTGAAACAGCCCGACGAGATTCTTGCCCTGGCTCGTGTTGATGCCCGTCTTGCCGCCGACGGAGGAATCGACCTGCGCCAGAAGCGAAGTCGGCACCTGCACGAAGCGCATCCCGCGCCGCACGATGCCGGCCGCAAATCCCGTCAGGTCGCCCACCACGCCGCCGCCGAGTGCCACGACCACGTCGCGGCGCTCCAGCCGGGCGTCGAGCACGGCGTCCACCACCTGCTGCAGATGCTCGAAACTCTTGGTCCGCTCGCCGGCCGGCAGCGTGACCGCCGTTGCCGGGATGCCGGCTGATTCGAGGCTGGCGGAGAAGGCCTCCAGATGGGTCGCCGCCACGTTCTCGTCGGTCACGATCGCCGCGCGGATTCCGGGCATCCGGGAAGCGATTTCAGCGCCGGCGCGGGCGACGAGGCCGCTGCCGATGAGGATGTCGTAGGCGCGGTCGCCGAGACCGACCTCCACCCGTACGGGTTGGTCAGGTGCTGGTGCGTCCATGGTCGAGGTTCTTTCCCGGTTTGTGGGCGTCGAGCCAGCCGTCCAGCGCCTGGATGGTCTCCGCCACGATGATTTCCTTGGTTTCGTCGCGCGTCGGCACGGTGAGGTCGGCCAGCGCATAGACGGGATACCGCTCCTGCATCAGTCGTTGCATGACGGCACGGGGATCGTCGTTCTTGAGCAGCGGGCGGTTCCTGTTCTTCACAACCCGCTGCATCAGCACGTCGATGTCGGCCTTGAGCCAGATGGACACCCCGTGCGCGGCGATGGCGCGGCGGGTCTCCTCGCTCATGAAGGCGCCGCCGCCGGTGGAGATGACGCGCTCGCCTTCCTCGAGCAGGCGCGTGATGACGCGACGTTCCAGGGACCGGAATTCCGGCTCCCCGTAACGCTCGAAGAGATCGGGCACCGTCATGCGCGACACGGCCTCGATCTCGTGGTCGCTGTCGACGAACGGCAGGCCGAGCGCCTGCGCGACCCTGCGGCCGATGGCGGTCTTTCCCGCTCCCATCAGGCCGACGAAGACGATGGCGCGGCCGGCGAGTTTCTCGCGCAGCGTCCGGTCCTCGGCATGGGTCAAGGCGTTCATCGTTGTCTTCCCTCGACGAGCCGTATGCGCATGAAAAGGCGCAGCCCGTCAAGCAATCGCCATGATGGGCGGCCAAGGGGGCAAGCCTTCCGTCGAAGGCGGCGAGGCGTTCGCGGGGTTGAACTCGCTTGGCTCGCAACGCATAAGAAGGACCGGCGGACGACCTCGGGGGATCTGCAGAACCAATGCCCACCCTTATCCGAGTCCTGACGACGATCGCCATCTTCGTCGGCATCGTTTATGGCGCGATGTTCGCGCTCGTCACCTTCGTGGAGCCGAGGAAGGGCGAAATCAGCGTCAGGATACCTGCCGAGAAACTCAATCCGCGCGATTGAGAAGACCCCATGAACACCCCCGCCGCGATCGAAGCCTTCCTGGAGATGATGAGCGCCGAACGCGGCGCCAGCCAGAACACGCTCGACGCCTATCGCCGCGACCTCGAGGACGGGCATCGCTCGATGCACGGCAAGTCCGGGCTCGCCGCCGCGACGAGCGCCGACATCGCCTGGCTCATGGACCGGATCGCGGCTGAAGGGTTCGCGGCATCGACCCAGGCCCGCAAGCTCTCCGCCCTGAGGCAATTTTTCCGCTTCCTCTATGCCGAAGGCCTGCGCGCCGACGATCCGACCGGAACGACCGTCAGTCCCAAGAAGCCGCGGACATTGCCCGGCGTCCTGTCGGAGGCCGAAACCGGGAGACTGCTCGACCGCGCCCTGGACGAAGCCCGTTCGCCGCCGCAAGGCATCGAACGCGAAGCAGCGGTGCGCCTCCACGCTCTGGTGGAGGTGCTCTACGCCACGGGTCTGCGCGTTTCGGAGCTCGTCGGCTTGCCGCTCGCGGTGGCGTTGCGCGACGAGCGCTTCTTCGTGGTGCGCGGCAAGGGCAACAAGGAGCGGATGGTGCCGCTGTCGGGCAAGGCGCGCGCTGCGATGACCGCCTGGCTTTCCGTGCGGGCGACGGACCCCGCCGCCGCCGAAAGTCCGTTCCTCTTTCCTGCCAGATCCGACACCGGTTTCCTGCCCCGCCAGGTCTTCGCGCGCGACCTAAAGGCGCTCGCCGTGCGCGCCGGCCTGCCGTCTTCGGCGGTGTCGCCGCATGTGGTGCGGCATGCCTTCGCCAGCCATCTGCTCCAGAACGGCGCGGACCTTCGCGCGGTGCAATTGCTGCTCGGCCATTCCGACATCTCGACCACGCAGATATACACCCACGTTCTGGAAGAGCGGCTGATGAAGCTCGTCAACGACCATCATCCGCTTGCCGACTAGGCGCGGGATCGATATGGGAGAGCAACTTTTCAACGCCGCAGGGCGTTCACCGAGCACTTCCGCAACCGAAACGACGCCTTTTCACGCGTCCCCGGCATAGCAGCGAATGTATAATTATCTCGAATTCGAAAAGCCCGTGGCCGATCTCGAAGGCAAGATCCTGGAGCTGAAAAAGCTCTCGGAGGCCGGCGAGGCAGTCGACGTGGCCGAGGAGATCGCCCGGCTGGAGAAGCGTTCCAGCGAGGCCTTGCGCGAGGTCTACCGGCAACTCCAGCCGTGGCAGAAGGCGCAGGTCGCCCGCCACGCCGACCGGCCCCACTGCCTCGACTATGTCGGGCGGCTGTTCACCGATTTCACGCCGCTGGCCGGCGACCGGCTCTATGGCGAGGACAATGCCATCATCGGCGGTTTCGCGCGGTTCCGCGGCGAACCGGTGGCGATCCTCGGCCAGGAGAAGGGTGCCGACACCAAGGCGCGGCTGAAGCACAATTTCGGCATGGCGCGGCCGGAAGGCTATCGCAAGGCCGTGCGCATCATGGAGCTTGCCGACCGTTTCGGCGTTCGGCTGGTCACGCTGGTCGACACGGCCGGCGCCTATCCGGGCATCGGCGCGGAGGAGCGCGGCCAGGCGGAGGCCATCGCGCGCTCGACGTCGATTTCCCTTGGCCTGAAGGTGCCGGTGGTGTCCGTCATCATCGGCGAGGGCGGTTCGGGCGGTGCGATCGCCATCGCGACGGCCAACAAGGTGTACATGCTGGAGCATGCGATCTACTCGGTGATCTCGCCGGAGGGCGCCGCGTCGATCCTGTGGCGCGATCCGACCCGCGCCCGCGACGCCGCCACCTCGATGAAGATCACGGCCGCGGATCTGCTGGAGATGAAGGTGATCGACGGCATCATTCCGGAGCCGCTCGGCGGCGCGCATCGCGGCGCGGAGACTGCCATCGACGCGGCGGGAGACCAGATCGCCAACGCCTTCGCCGAGCTTGCCGCGCAAGGCATCGACTACCGCGAGCATCGGCGTGACAAGTTCCTGGCCATCGGCCGGGGGCTTTGAGGCGCCCGCCTCACCGGTTCGCCACACTGTCGCCACGCCTTGCCCGCAATGAACTTCGCGTGAGAAACGGTCCGCGCGCCTTGCGGTAAGGGTTTGGCAAGGTTAACGCCCGTAGAGGTTTACCGGTGATGGCGCGGCTCCCTTCCGGGCGCGCGTTTCGGCCAGGATCCAGAAGCTTGACGATGATTTCGAAAATCACCCGGATCGGACTTCTCGCGGCGGCGGTGGCGCTGGCGGGCTGTTCGGAATCAGCGCTCGAATCGGCCGTCAGCGCCAAGGCGAACAAGCCGCTTCCCGAGCGCATCGTGACGCAGATGAAGGCCAAGGGCATGCCCCGCACCTCCCCGGTGATGGCGCGCGTGTTCAAGGAGGAGGGCAAGCTCGAAGTCTGGAAGCAGAAGTCGAACGGTCGCTTCGACCTCATCGCCTCCTATGACATCTGCCAGTGGTCGGGCCAGCTCGGCCCCAAGTTCATCGAGGGCGACCGGCAGGCGCCGGAGGGCTTCTACACGGTCGGTCCGAGCCAGCTCAACCCGCGCTCCAGCTATCACCTCGCCTTCAACATCGGCTATCCCAACGCCTTCGACCGGGCGCACGGCCGTACCGGCTCGAACCTGATGGTGCATGGCGGCTGCTCGTCCTCGGGCTGCTATTCCATGACCGACGCGCAGGTCGAGGAGATCTATGCCTTCGCGCGCGACGCCTTCACCGGCGGACAGCGCGAATTCCAGATCCAGGCCTTTCCCTTCCGCATGACGCCCGAGAACATGGCGCGCTACCGCAACGACCCGAACTACGCGTTCTGGTCGATGCTGAAGGAAGGCTACGATCATTTCGAGATCACCAAGGTGCCGCCGAAGGTGGACGTCTGCGAAAAGCGCTACGTCTTCAACCAGGTGCCCGAGGGCAATGCCACCTTCTCGCCGACGGGCATGTGCCCGCCGATGTCGCAGCCCGGCTCCCTGGTCTCGGCCTACCAGTCGCAGAAGACGAGTTTCGACGCGGCCTTTGCCACCTATTCCGACAAGAAACTGCCGGCGCCGCGCGATTCCATCGCCGGGATCGAGGAGGCGAAGCTGGTCGCCGACTGGACCCG
>NZ_RWKW01000042.1 GCF_003970795.1 Aquibium carbonis
ACATCGACCCGCGCCATCCTTCTCGTGGATCACCTCGCCAAACGAGAAACAGAATGAATCGGTTTGGGCGCGACACGCTCTAGGCGAACGGAACCGCGGTGGTGCCCGGCGGCAGCTTGGCCTCGTCGTCCGGCTCGACATGGATGATGACCCGCACCGACGGGAGTTCATCCTGGAGCGCCGTCTCGATCCGGTCGCAGATCACATGGCTCTCGCCGACGGTCATGGTGCTGTCGACCACGAGATGGAACTCGATGAAGGTCGCCCGACCCGCGATGCGGGTCTTCAGATCGTGGACCTCGAGCGCGCCTTTCGAATTGACCGAGATGATATCGCGGATCTTGCGCGTCTCGACCGGATCGGCGGCGACGTCCATCAGGCCCTGCACCGACTGGCCGATCACCTTCCAGCCCTGCCAGAGGATGTTCAGCGCGACGATGATGGCGAGCAGCGGGTCGAGGATGGCCCAGCCGGTGAGGATGGCGCCGACGAGCCCCACGATCACGCCAACCGAGGTGACGACGTCGGTCATGATGTGGCGGCCGTCGGCTTCCAGCGCCGGCGACCGCTCTTTCCGGCCCGTGCGGATCAGCACCGTCGCCCAGACGGCATTGGCCACGGCGGCCGCGCCGTTGATGGCCAAGCCAAGCGCCGGTTCTTCCATCATGCGCGGCGCCTGCAGGGCCGACCAGGCCTCACGCATGATGAGGAGGCTGGCAAGAACGATCAGTACGCCTTCGAGCACCGCGGAGAAATACTCCGCCTTGTGGTGCCCATGCGGGTGGTCTGCATCCGCAGGCTTGTGGCTGACGCGGATCGCCCAATAGGCGGCACCGGCCGCGATCACGTTGACGATCGATTCCAGCGCATCGGAATAGAGCGCGACAGACCCCGTCACCCGCCACGCCGCGAATTTGAGCGCCATCACGCCGAAGGCAACGAAGATCGAGGCGAAGGCGAGCCGCCGTATGCGCTGCTTGACCGGCATCGTCAGTTTCTCCAGGCACCGGCGCCCGACAGGCCGCCCATCGTCACGCCGCCTTGACCTTGGCCTTGCGCGGCAGGTGCGCCACGACGTTCTCGATCATCCGCATGCCGGCGTTCTGGCCCAGCGACATGATGGATTCGGGATGGAACTGCACCGCAGCGATCGGTTCGCGCTTGTGCTCGAAGGCCATGATGACGCCGTCCTCGGTTTCCGCCGTGACCATGAACTCGTCGGGAAGCCGAACCGGATCGGCGAAGATGGAGTGGTAGCGGCCGACGGTCACCTCCTTCGGCAGACCGGAGAAGACGACGCCCGGCTTCGTCACCCGGATGCGCGACGGCTTGCCGTGCATGGGGATGTGGAGCTGGCGCAGTTCGCCGCCATAGGCCTCGGCCAGAGCCTGCAGCCCGAGACAGACGCCGAAGATTGGAAGGTCCCGCCCGCGCGCCTTGCGGATCGTGGCCGCGCAGTCGAAGTCCTTGGGCGAGCCGGGTCCGGGCGACAGTACCACGAGGTCTGGCCGAACCGAGTCGAACACCTCGTCGGCGACCGGCGTGCGCACGGTGGTGACGCTGGCGCCGGTCTGGCGGAAATAATTCGCGAGCGTGTGAACGAAACTGTCCTCGTGGTCGACGAGCAGGATACGCACACCCTCGCCCACCCGCGCGGTCTGGCGTTCCTGGCGTGCGGCGTTGCTGGAGCCGGCTTCGCGGATGGCCGACAACATGGCCGAAGCCTTGAGTTCCGTCTCGGCCTCTTCCTCGTCGGGCACGGAATCGTACAGGAGCGTTGCGCCGGCCCGCACCTCGGCGATACCGTCCTGGATGCGGATGGTGCGCAGCGTCAGGCCCGTGTTCATGTCGCCGTTGAAGTGGACCATGCCGATCGCCCCGCCGTACCAGCAGCGCGGGCTTTTCTCGTTCTGCTCGATGAAGCGCATCGCCCAGAGCTTCGGCGCCCCGGTCACGGTGACCGCCCAGGCATGCGAGAGAAAAGCGTCGAACGCGTCCATGCCTTCGCGCAGCCGTCCCTCGATATGGTCGACCGTGTGGATCAGGCGGGAATACATCTCGATCTGGCGGCGCCCGATGACGCGCACCGATCCGGGCTCGCAGACACGGCTCTTGTCGTTGCGGTCGACATCCGAGCACATGGTGAGCTCGGACTCGTCCTTCTTCGAGTTCAGGAGCTTCAGGATCTGCTCCGAATCCGAGATCGCGTCGTCCCCGCGCTTGATCGTGCCCGAGATCGGGCAGGTCTCCACGCGCCGGCCCGAAACGCGCACGAACATTTCGGGCGAGGCGCCGATGAGATACTCGCCCTGGCCGAGATTGATGAAGAAGGAATAGGGCGACGGGTTGATCGCCTTCAGTCGGCGCGAGATTTCCGACGGCTGGGTTTCGCAGCGTTCGTAGAACATCTGCCCCGGCACGACCTCGAAGAGGTCGCCGCGGCGGAAGCTTTCCATGGCCTTGCGCACGAGCTTGGCATATTCGCCGGGCTCATGATCGCCGCGAGGCGGAACACGCTCGCTCGGCCGGAACGGCTCCTCGACCGAATCGCGCGGCAGTCCTTCCGTGGTCCAGCCGTCACCAGCGTAGTCGTAGCGGTCATGCCATGCTCGCGCGGCATGGTGATCGACCACCAGAACCTCGTCGGGCAGGAACAGCACCATGTCGCGCTGGCTCTCCTTGCGCTCCAGGGTGTGCTTGACCGGATCGAACTGGAAGGCGAGATCGTAGCCGAACGCGCCGTAGAGACCGAGGCTCGGGTCATTGTCGGTGCGAAACAGGCCGACGATGGCCCGAAGCACGGTGAACACCGAGGGCACCCGCGAGCGTTCCTCCTCGGCGAAGACACGCCCCGGCACGGCGATGTCCATCGCCAGCAACCGGGCGCCACGCTCGCTGACGGTGATCTCGGGCAGGCCGGCAACGACGTCGGCGATCGCGGGCAGCATGGCCTCGCCCCTGCCGTTCAGCGCCTCGATGCGCATGGTGCGCTCACGCGAGGAAATCACCAGCGGCGGGTCGATGATGGCCGTGTCCCAGCGCGTATAGCGGCCGGGATACTCGTAATTGGACGAGAAGACCGCGCCGCGCCGCGTATTGAGACCATCGACATAGGTCTCGATCGCGCCGCCGTAATCCGTTTCATGGCGCCGGCGGGTGATCGCGACGCCTCCGGCGGTCAGGAAACGCTCCGCCCCGTTTTCAAGCACTTCCACCGTCATTTCCGTCTCCATCGTGGTTGGCGGAAGCGCCGGGAGCCCAAAAAATCGAAGGCCGCCCGGAGTATCCGAAGCGGCCATATCGTTTTACGTGAACGCGCGTCGATGGCCGCTAGTTTGCGGGCCACCACCAGTTCGCGATCGTCGAAGCGTTGTTCATGGCTGCATGCTTAGCGGCGGATCGTCGACCGCGCAACTGGGATTCTCGCGACCCCGACGAAGCGCGTCCGCGTCCGCGATCCGGTCGCTTCGTCACGAGCCGGAAGGCCCCTGTCGCCAGGCGCGCAACCCCGTCACCACCAGCCATGCCAGACAGGCCCAGGATACGCCGAACGCCCATCCGGCGGCGACGTCCGACGGCCAGTGGACGCCGAGATAGACGCGGCTCACGCCGATGCCCAGCGTGAGAAGCAGGGCAACCACGAGCACGTAGGCACGCACGGCCATGCTGTCGACGAAACGGATGATGACGGTCGCGAGAGTGAGGTAGACCACCGCGCTCATCGACGCATGACCGCTCGGAAAACTCGGCGTCTGGACGCTGACCAATTGCTCGACGAGATCGGGCCGCGGACGGTCGTAGAGCAGCTTGAGGCCATGCGACAGGGACGTGCCGAGCACGATCGACAAGATGGTGTAGAGCGCTGGACCGTAGCGTTCCGACACGACGAGAAAACCGGCGACGGCGAGAACGATGAGGGTCAGCAGCGGATAGCCGCCGAGCGCTGTCAACTCGATCATGAATTCCTCGAGCCATGGGGGACCGATGGGATCCGCCATGTCCCCGGGGGTTCGAAACGCCAACAGGAGCCAGCGGTCGAACTGGCCGAGTTCCGCCTCCGACACCTCCTCCGCGATCTGGAGAAAGGCGAAGACACCGAAGCCGAAAAGCGCTGCGACGGCCACCGGCAGTGTGGCCAGCCGCATGTCGCGCATACCTCGAACGAGCTCCCGAAGGGCAGCCACATTGCTCACGCCAGAACCTCCGCCGCTGCTTTCCTGACCCGCTCCCTGTCCGGGTCGAACGTCATTGCATGCTCGGCCCGACCGAGCGCCATCCGGCTGTGGCGACCCGCGGCCGTCCTGCACCGCCCGCCTTGCTGCCTCGCCAGCGCGCCGAACGCCTTCTGCAGACGGATCTGCACCTCGACGATGCCGGCGCCGTCTCGCGCGATCGGCGTGAACACGTCATCGAGCAGTTCCTCCGTGGTCAGGGCGGGTACGAAGAGCCGGGGATAGGCAGGCGTGCCGCTCACCTGGGCCTTGTCCCACACGGTGAGAAGCCGGATCGCCCTCGAGATCACGTCGATGGCCGTTCCGGGGTCGTTGATCGCCGGCGACAGCGCCCGGGAAGCGATCTCGGCGAGCACGGAGAAACCGAAGCGCGGATCCTGGTCGAAGCTGCGTTCCTTGCCCAGCATGAAAACCTCGCAAATGGCGGCGACGTCGTCGTCGTCAGGAGCGAACGTCAGATAGGCGACCGGTCTCGTTGGATCGACCAGCGTGCCCGGGAGGGCGGCCACACTGACGGTTGCCTGCCTTGCATCCGCCCATTCCGCCAGCGCGGCCACGTCGATGTGTCGGACGTAGCCCACCGCCGGTATGAAGACGGGATGGTCATGACCCACCTGCCGGTCCGCTTCGGCGGGAAGCGACCCTCCGCCGAGATTGGGACGCTCGATCCAGGCAACGAGCGCCTTCTCGGTCGCCTCTTCCACCTCGCGGGTCGTCTCGTTGACCCGGCCGAGGCGCACCACATAGTCGATCCACCGGACCAGCGTGACAACGATGATCATGACGACGATGAGCGTGAAGACGAACAGCACGAGACGGCCGTTCTCGCCCTGCAGGTTCATCGCCAGCGTGATGATGCCGACGAGACTGAAAAGGAAGGAGCCGAGAAACGCCGCCAGCACGTTCTGCGACGTCGTGTCTTCGATCATCAGCTTCGTCGCCCGCGGGGTGACGCTGGTGGTGGCCGCGGAATAGGCCGAAACCATCGTCGTCAGCGAGAATGTCGTGACCGCGAGCATGCTCGACGCGAGGATGTCGAGGATCTGCCCGACGGAATCCGCCCCGATCTTCTGGGACACGCCCGAAGGGATGTAAGGGCCGGTCAGGATGGCCACGATCGGGGCGAGGACGGCCAGGAGGGAAATCAACGCCGCCCTGAACCAGAGTTGTCGCCCCAGCAGGGACACGAGCCAGGACCAGCGCGACGTCATGTATTCATCCCCGAATTTCCGGTTGGAGCGTGCCCGAAACTAGCGCGTCCGGCCCGAAATCAAAGGCCGGACGCATCTCCGAGGGGATTATTGTAACGAAACCAGGTCAGAAAAGGCCTTCGATGTAGCCCTGATCGTTGAGGAAAATCTTTTCCGACGAAGGGCTCCTCGGCAGACCCGGCATGGTCATGATCTCACCGCAGATCGCCACGACGAAGCCGGCGCCGGCCGAAAGACGGACCTCGCGAACCGGCACCGTGTGCCCCGTGGGCGCGCCGCGAAGATTGGGATCGGTCGAGAAGGAATATTGCGTCTTGGCCATGCAGACCGGCAGGTGGCCATAGCCCGCCTCTTCCCACTGCCTCAGCTGGTCGCGCACGCTCTTGTCGGCAATGGCCTCGGAGCCGCGGTAGATGCGCTTGACCACGGTGTCGATCTTCTCGAACAGGGACATCTCGTCGGGATAGAGCGGCGAAAACTGCGCAGCACCCGACTCGGCGAGGGCCACGACCTTGCGGGCCAGATCCTCGATACCCGCCGATCCATGCGCCCAGTGCTTGCACAGGATGGCCTCAGAGCCCTGGCCGGCGACGTATTCCTTCATCGCCGCGATCTCGGCATCGGTATCGGTGGTGAAATGGTTCATCGCCACGACCACCGGCACGCCGAACTGCTTCACGTTCTCGATGTGGCGGCCGAGATTGGCGCAGCCCTTCTTGACCGCCTCGACGTTCTCGGCGCCCAGATCCTCCTTCTTGACGCCGCCATTCATCTTCATCGCCCGCACCGTGGCGACAATGACCGCCGCCGCCGGCTTCAGGCCGGCCTTGCGGCACTTGATGTCGAAGAATTTTTCCGCGCCGAGATCAGCGCCGAAGCCTGCTTCGGTCACGACATAGTCGGCGAGCTTGAGCGCCGTCGTGGTGGCGATCACCGAATTGCATCCATGCGCGATGTTGGCGAAAGGGCCGCCATGCACGAAGGCCGGATTGTTCTCCAGCGTCTGCACGAGGTTGGGCTGCATGGCGTCCTTGAGCAGGACGGCCATCGCCCCGTCGGCCTTGAGGTCGCGGGCATAGACCGGGGTCTTGTCGCGACGGTAGGCGACGATGATGTCGCCCAGCCGCTTTTGCAGGTCCTTCAGGTCCGTCGACAGGCAAAGAATGGCCATGACCTCGGACGCCACGGTGATGTCGAAACCCGCCTCGCGCGGATAGCCGTTGGCGACGCCGCCGAGCGAACAGATGATCTCGCGCAAGGCGCGGTCGTTCATGTCCATGACGCGCCGCCAGACAACGCGGCGGGTGTCGATGCCGAGGTCGTTGCCCCAGTAGATGTGATTGTCGATCAGCGCCGACAGGAGGTTGTGGGCGGTGGTGATCGCATGGAAATCGCCGGTGAAATGGAGGTTCATGTCCTCCATCGGCACCACCTGCGCATAGCCGCCGCCGGCAGCCCCGCCCTTGACGCCGAAATTGGGTCCAAGGGACGCTTCGCGAATGCAGGTGATGGCGCGCTTGCCGATTCGGTTGAGCCCGTCGCCGAGACCGACGGTGGTCGTCGTCTTTCCCTCACCGGCCGGGGTGGGGTTGATCGCCGTCACGAGAATGAGCTTGCCGTCCGCACCGCCCTTCTTCGAGGCGATGAACTCGGCGGAAATCTTGGCCTTGTCATGCCCGTAGGGCAGCAGGTGCTCGGACGGTATGCCGAGCTTTGCGCCGATCTCCATGATCGGCTTCTTCTTCGCTGCGCGCGCGATCTCGATATCGGACTTCACGTCGGCCATTGCGTCTCCCCCGCATTCGTTGTCCGAGCGGAGACCTCCCTCCGCCCGGCCGCGATAAGAGCGCGGGCAGCCCAGCGCCGCCGTCCCAAAACAGCCGCCCAATGCGCCGATTGCGACAGGCCGGCCGGTCGACGGCGACGAATCGGCCGTCGCGGGCTGCGTGTCGTCAGCCGACGCGTCCCCACATCTCCGCTGCCTTGATGGTGGCCTCGACGCGGTTGCGCACCTGGAGCTTCTGGAGGATGTTGGTCATGTAGTGCTTGACGGTCTTCTCCTGGAGATTGAGCGAGCGTCCGACCTCCTTGTTGCTCAGGCCCTTGGCCACGAGGCGCAGGATCTGCTCTTCCCGCGCCGTCAGTTCGGTATTGGCCGGCCCGCCATTGGTGCGGGTCCGCATGCCGACGAGAAGCCGGGCCGCGAGGCCGGGCGCGACATAGGACTGGCCCGCCGCGATTCCCCGGGCGACCCGCACCAGTTCGGGTCCGCCGATCCCCTTCTGGATGTAGCCGGCCGCCCCCAGATCGAGCGCACGGACGATGTCGTCGTCGGCCTCCGAGACGGTGAGCATCGCGATGCGCGTGCGCGGAACGACCTCGGCGATGCGCTTGGCCGCCTCCAGCCCGCTGCCGGGCATGGAGATGTCGAGGATGATCAGGTCGGGCTTGTGAAGCATGGCCAGCTGCACGGCGTTGGCGGCATCGCTGCCCTCCGCCACCACGTCGAAGCCTCCGTCGTCCTCGAGCGTTCGCACGACGCCGCTCCGGTAGAGCGGATGATCGTCGACGACGATGACGGTGATCTTCCTAGTCATCAAGTTCTCCCGTTCCGAACGGCAAAGCCATCCACATTTCCACCGGTGCGTCCTGCCTTGCGGAAAAGCCGAAGGTTCCCCCCAGCACTTCCACGCGCTCGCGCAGCCCAATCAGGCCGAGCGGCCGCTTGTCCTCGTCGAGGCAAGGGCAGACCGCCGGACCATTCCTCAGCAGGATGAAAAGCTCGCCGTCGCGTGTTCCGCACTCGATCGACTGGTCGCGCCCTTCAGCATGCCTGTAGGCATTGTTCAGCCCTTCCTGAACGAACCTGTATGCGCAATATTTCATAGAAGGTGCAACGAACCCGTCGATTTCGCCGATTTCGATCGAGACGCGCGTGTCCGTGCGCCTTTCGTGGGCCTGGGCGGCCTTGCGGATGACCGCGCCGAGGTCGAGCCCGCCGATTTCGGGCAGCGACATGCCAGAGCAGATGGCGCGGATCTCCCGCATGGCCTCGTCGAGCGTCTGCTTGATGGTCGTGCATTCAGCTTCCCAAGCGGGCGGCACGTCCTTGAGGCTGCTGATGCGCAACGCTGCGAAGCCGATGAGCTGCGCGGGACCGTCGTGGAGATCGGCGCTCAGCTGTCGCACGTGGCGCTCGTTCAGGGCGAGGCCCCGGGACGCCGCTCGCTGGACGCGAAGCCGCAACTCCCTGTTGACCTCCGAGACGCGCTCGGCCTCGTCGGTGCGGGCCCGAAGATCGTGGCGCTGCCGTTCGATGGTCCGGCTGGCCTGATGCACGATGCCGAACAGGGTCGTTCCGATCAGGAGCGTCGCGCCGATGGTGATGGCGATCACCAGAAGCGTCGCCTGTCGAAGCGTCTCGCGAAGGCCGCTGGCGTTCTCGTAGAACTCGGCAACACCCAGGACACGCCCCGTCCATGGATCGCGGATCGGCGTGTAGACCTCAAGAAGCGGGACGCCGAGCCGCCGCTCATAGGCGCTTTCTTCGTGATCCAGTTCCTCGATTTCGGCCACCAGCTCCCCGCGCAGCGAGCGCTCCAGCGCATCGAACAGCGGGAACTTCCGGCCGATCAGGCTCGGGTCATGCGAATAGGCGACCACGCCATCCGGCCGCCACAGCTTGATCGAATGGATCCGCCCGCCGAGCGCACCCCTCGACAGCAGATCGCGCAGCGCCTCGCTCGGATTGATCGGCAGGGTCTTGGTCTCTTCCATCTCGCGGGCGATCGGCAGCAGCAGACCGTCCATCACGATCGCGGTCGCCGCCGCCGCGTTCGAGATCGCACTTTGTGTGATGACCCTGTTCACCACAGTGCCGGCGATGAGGCCGGAGAGCGCCATCGCGACAGTCACCGCGATCGCAAAACGCGTCGAGAGATTCATCGTGAACGCGCCACGATCAAACAGGCTGGAAAGCCTCGGAACCGGCCTGCTCATGATCTCGTCACGGCCACCGCTGCTAGGCCGGCGCGATTGGCCGGCGCGGGCCGCTCCGCACGCGTATCAGGCCTCGAGCCGCACTCGCGAAGAGACGGAGGATGCAAGGCTCGTCTCTTGCGCCGCGACGGTCGGATCAGCACGAGAGATCCCATCAACGACGCAGGACGGCCCGCAGCACGTCGCGGACCCCGATCGAACCGATGAAGCGGGCTTGTTCGTCGAAGATCGCAACGGGCGCGGTCTGCGATTGATGCATGGCGTGCATGACCGTCTTCAAGGAGGTTCCGGGCTTGGCCCAGAAGACCGGCGGACGCTCGCGCGGCAACGTCTCCACGTCGTCGCACGACGACCATATGGCCGGCTCGCCGTTGTTCTCGGCGGCCACCACCAAGTAGTTTTCGTCGAGCTGGAACCGCGTCGTCTGCCGCCTGTCCAGCCAGACCCAGCCGTCGCCGGCCGTCGTCAGGTCGCGCCGGTCGCGCATCACGTTCCAGGCGGTCAGGACCGACAGCGGATTGACGTTGGCGATGAAGTCGCGAACGTAGTCGTTGGCGGGATTGAGCACGATGTCCTCGGGTGCGCCGGACTGGACGATGCGCCCGCTCTCCATGATGGTGATGCGGTTGCCGATCTTGAGCGCTTCCTCGAGGTCGTGGCTGACGAAGATGATCGTCTTCTTCAGATCGGCCTGAAGCTGGAGCAGTTCGTCCTGCAACTTGGTCCTGATCAGTGGATCGAGCGCGGAAAACGGCTCGTCCATGAGCAGGATCGGCGCTTCCGTGGCGAAAGCGCGGGCCAGGCCCACGCGCTGCTGCATGCCGCCCGAGAGTTCGTGCGCGTACTTGCCTGCCCATTGCGAGAGGCCGACGAGATCGAGCTGCGCTTTCACCCGCTCGCGCCGCTCCTTTTCGGGAACGCCGGCGAGTTCGAGGCCGAAACCGACGTTCTCCGCCACCGTGCGCCAGGGCAACAGAGCGAACTGCTGGAACACCATCGCCACGCATTCGCGGCGGATCTTTCGCAGCTTGTCCGGCCCGCAGGAAACGACGTCGGCCGACCAGTCGCCGTCATGCACGATCACCTCGCCGCGCGTGACCTCGTTCAGACCGTTCACGGCCCTGAGCAGGGTGGACTTGCCGGAGCCCGACAGCCCCATCAGCACGGAAATCTCGCCCTCTTCCACCGTCAGGTTGCAGTCGGCGCAGCCGAGCACCGAGCCGGTCTTCTCGAGGATTTCCTGGCGCGTGGAACCGCCGTCGAGAAGCTCCAGCGCCCCCCGCTGGTCCTCGCCGAAGATGATGTCGACGTGACGGAACTCGACGGCCGTGCTCATTTGGCGCCTGCCGTCCCGATGCGCGACATGCGGTCGAGCGAGATGGCGAGGATCACGATGGCCAGCCCCGCCTCGATGCCGAGCGGGATTCCCCGCGGCCCGGAATTCAGCGCCCTGACCACCTCCGTGCCGAGGCCGCCCGCTCCGATCAGCCCGGCGATCACCACCATGGACAGGCAAAGCATGATACATTGGGTCAGGCCCGCCATGATCGTGGGGAGCGCTGCGGGCATCTCGACCTTCCAGAGCAACTGTCGGCCTGTCGCGCCGAACGCCTCGCCAGCTTCGATCATCGGTTTCGGCACCGAGGTGATGCCGAGATAGGTGAGCCGGATCGGCGCGGGCGCCGCAAAAATGATGGTCACGATGACACCGGGCGCGACCCCGAGGCCGAACAGGATCAGCACCGGAATGAGATAGACGAAGGTCGGCATGGTCTGCATCAGGTCGAGCACCGGATTCAGCCATCGCCAGACTTTTTCGTTGTGCGCGGCCCAGATGCCCAGCGGCACGCCGATCGCCATCGACGCGGTGGTGGACGCCACGACGAGCACGAGCGTCTCGACGGTCTGTTTCCAAAGGTCCTGGTTCACGATGAAGAGGAGGCCGACCAGAATGCCCAGAGCCAGCTTCCACGAGCGCTGAAGATACCAGGCCAGACCGGCGATGGCCAAGGCGAGCAGGACCGGCGGAACCGCGAGGAGCACGCCGGCCAGGCCCTCGAGAACCGACTTGAGCGCATCGGCGATCGAATCGAAGAACCACTCGAAATTGTCCGTCAGGAAGTCGAAGAACTGCTTGCCCCATCGACCGATCGGAATCTTGTAACCGGCGATCCAACCCGAAACCGGATCCATGTCGACCTGCCCCTCGTGGTCCTTCGTGATCGAGCGGCGACCGGACCGAAATCGGGCCGCCGCGCGCTTTCAGTGAATGTTGCTCACATGCCCAGCGAAGACTTGACTGCCGCCATGGCGTCGCCACCATCGAGCGTCGTCACGCCCTCGAGCCAGGGACCGACCGCCTCGGGATTGGCCTTGAGCCAGTCCGTCGCGGCATCGGCCGGATCACGGTCCTCGTCCAGGATGGCGCCCATGATCTCGTTTTCCATATCGAGCGAAAAGACCATGTTGGTCAAGAGCTTGCCAAGATTGGGGCATTCCTCGACGAGTCCCTTGCGGACATTGGTGTGCACGGTCGCACCGCCGTAATCCGGGCCGAAGACGTCGTCGCCACCCGAAAGATATGCCATCTCCACGTTGGAGTTCATCGGGTGCGGTTCCCAGCCGAGGAAGACGATGTCCTTCTGTCCGCCGGCCGCCTTCTTGACCGCCGACAGCATGCCCGCCTCCGAGCTCTCCACCACGTCGAACCCGGCAAGGTCGAACTGGTTCGCCGCGATCATGTCCAGGATCAGGCGATTGCCGTCGTTGCCGGCCTCGATGCCGTAGATCTTGCCTTCGAGCTCGTCCTTGAACTTCGCGATGTCGGCGAAGCTCTGCAGGCCCTTGTCAAACGTGTATTTCGGCACCGCCAGCGTGTATTTCGCGCCTTCGAGATTGGTCACCAGGGTGACGACAGAGCCGTCATCGCGATAGGGCGCGATGTCGGCTTCCATCGTCGGCATCCAGTTCCCGAGGAAGACGTCGATGTCGCCGCTCTTGAGCGACGCGTAGGTGACCGGCACCGACAGGATTCGGGTCGTCGGCGCATAGCCGAGCGCTTCGAGCACGACGGATGCCGTCGCCGTCGTGGCGGTGATGTCGGTCCAGCCGACGTCGGAGAAGGTCACGTTCCGGCAGCTTTGCGGATCGGAGGCATAGGCGGCGGACGCCATCGCCGCCGTCAGCCCGATCGCGAGCGCGGTGGTCCTTGCGTGAATCATCGAGGTTACTCCCATCGTTCGGATATCGAAAAGGACGGAACGTCCACATGCTGGCATTGCATGCGTGGAGCCAAACACCATTTAGTCGACGTTTCAAGCCGCATACCGCCATGTGGTGGCCATCTTACGCCAAGGATCGCGATCAGCCCGCATTTGCCCGTGGATGACCGCCGGCCAGGCCGACTTCGTCGACCCGACGGACTCCCCTCCCCGCGGATTCTGCGCTTTAAGGCGCCATGGCCAAGCTCTACTTCCACTACGCGACGATGAATGCCGGGAAATCGACAATGCTGCTGCAGGCGTCGTACAACTACCGGGAGCGCGGCATGTCGACCATGCTTTTCGTCGCCGGCCACTACCGCAAGGAGGATGCAGGCTACATCTCGTCCCGGATCGGCCTCGAATCGGACGCCCGTCTGTTTCGGGACGGCGACGATCTGTTCGCCGCCATCGCCGAGCATCACGAGCACGCTTCCGTCCATTGCGTGTTCATCGACGAGGCACAGTTCCTGGAGGATGCACAGGTGTGGCAGCTGGCGCGGGTCGCCGACAGGCTCGGCATTCCGGTCATGTGCTACGGCCTGCGCACCGACTTCCAGGGAAACCTGTTTTCCGGCTCACGCGCGCTTCTGGCGATCGCCGACGAGTTGCGGGAGGTGCGCACCATCTGCCGCTGCGGCCACAAGGCGACCATGGTCGTCCGGCTCGACGCGAACGGCAAGGTGGCAAGACAGGGCGAACAGGTGGCGATCGGCAAGGAGGTCTATGTCTCGCTGTGCCGAAAGCACTGGGAGGAGGAGATGGGCCGCTGGGCGCCGGAAGATTTCATCGGCTTTGCAGGCGGTTGACGACGGTCGGCCCCGATCCCTGGTTACCGCGAATTAATGGAACGATCCGAGCCGGAACGCGTAAATGGGGTCTAGGGACATCGCTTGGAAAGGTACATCATGAAAAAGTTCACGACAGCGCTTTGCGCCACACTCGCATTTGCCATGGCGGCATCGTCGGCGGTTCCCGCTGCTGCGGCTCCGGTGTTTTCGCCGAGCGTTCCGCAGGCCAGCAACGACATCACGCAGGTTCAGTCCCGCCGTGACGCCCGTCGTGGCCAGGAACTGCGCCGCGGTGACCGCAACCGGAACAACCGTGGCCGCTTCGAACGCCGTGGCAACTATGCCTACTACAACAACCATCGCGGCTATCGCGAGCGTCGCCCCGGCTATCGCCAGCACAACGGATTCTGGTTCCCGCCGGCTGCCTTCATTGCGGGCGCCATCATCGGCGGCGCGCTGAGCAACAACGTGGTGCGGCCGATGGGCAGCGCGCATGTGCAGTGGTGCCACAACCGTTGGCGGTCGTATCGCGCCTCGGACAACACCTACCAGCCGTACAACGGTCCGCGTCGCCAGTGCGTGTCGCCCTATAGCTGACCCGCAGCATCGCAAGGATTGATGCCAGGCCCGCCCCTCGCCGAGGGACGGGCCTTCTCTTGCGTGGCGGCATGAGTCGGCTCGACCGAAGGCGGTCTTTCAATCGATACGTTCGATCCATATATTCGCCCCACAGAAGCACCCGGCTGGAGGGGATCCATGGCGACGCTGCAGAAATTCGATGCCGAGATTGCGCGCACCAAGCAGGTGGTCGACGAGATGCGATCCCGCATCGAACAGTCGGGCATCGTGCTCGAAAAGTTCGCAACCGCGGACCAGGCCATCGGCGACGCCGACTTCGACATCGAGAACGCCCGCATCCAGGACGTGCTCAAGCAGCAGAAGGTGATGGAAGGCAACATCGCCGACCTCATCATCGGGCTGGAGGACGCGACCAATGTCTTCGGCTCCGAGTTCGAGAGCATGAAGAACTACACCGGCTGGGAGAGCTTCGTCGGCATCTTCTCCAAGCAGCGCCAGCAGCGCATGCGCACGGAGCGCGTCCGCAACATGTCGCTGGCCGGCAATCTCCAGGAACTGCTGGCGAAATCGGACACGATCGTCGGGATTCTGAAGGCGCAGAAGCAGGTGCTGGACCAGCGATACGCAACGTCCGAAGCCAGTCTTTCGCAGGTCATCGAACGGCGTAAGGTGACGATCGCCAACCTGACCGCCACGCAGAAGCGCATCGAGGAGTTGAACCCGATGCTGCTCGACATCGAGAACCGCATCGCCGCCTCGACCGACCAGACCATGCGCACGGAACTGGAGGCCGAGCGGTCGAAGCTGGCGACCGAATACAATGAGCGGCAGGCCAAGGAGCAGGAACTTTTGGCCGAGAGCCAGACGCTCGAGCGTTACACCTCGATGTTCCAGACCTTCGTGGATTCGCTCAACAACCAGATCGCGGCGCAGAACACGCTGATCAACAAGCTGACCATCGACACCGAGCAGCGCATCGTTCTCTACAAGGCGCTGGAGGACTCGCTGAAGACCGCCGCCCAGCAGGACGTGGCCCACAAGATCAACACGCTCGGCAGCCAGGTCGACACCACCGCCGAGCAGACCATGGCGGGCATCGGCGCCGCCGCGCAGAAGCACATCGGCGACCTGCTCGAACTGCATGAGAAGAACATGGTCGCCACGGCCGACATCCAGCGCCGCAAGAAGCTCGCCGACGACGCCTTCGCGCGCCGCTTCGAGGAGGTGCTGCGCAAGCACAACGCCGCCGACTACGTGAAGACGGGCGCCTGAACAGCAGCAGCCGGGCTCACAGAAATGGCGACGCCATGACACCCGCCGACACGGCCGCCGGCCGCTATTTCGACGCGATCGCGGCCGCCCTCGCCGGACTGGACATCTTCCTGCGCGACGAGCGCTCGAAGCTACAGGCCCACGGCCTGATCGCGCAGATCGTCTCCGAGTACATCGTGCGACTGGAGAACTCCTTCGCCTGCTGGCGAAACCGGCTGGGGTTCACCGAGAGTTTCCGCATCTCGCGCGCCGAGAGCGGCTTTCCCGTGTTCCAGAACGTGCTGGAGCTGGAGAACGACCGGCGCACGGCCGACAAGCGGTTGGCCGGAATTCCGCAGCCCGGCGAACTGCGCGCCGAGATGGTGGACTTCATCCTCCGCCACAAGGAGTTTCCAAGGACGCTCCAGCGCATGATGGCCGAGCGGCTCTATCTGGAGGAGGCGAGCACAGGGCTCGTCTTCGCGCCTTTCGTGCTGCCCAAGACGGTCCGCGTCTCGGTCAATCCCAAGACCGGCCGACCCTTCTACCTCGTCCACTGGGGCGCGTTCGACGGGGCGGCCAACCTGCCCTTGGTCTACATGGCGATGGTGGAAGACAGCTCGCCCGACCTGACCGCCATGCTGGTGACGCGCGATGGCAAGCTGAACGACAAGATTCCGATCCCGTTGCCCGTCGAAGGCCTGCTCAACCCGGCTCTCGCCCGCCGTTTCGACGATTTCGCTGAGCGGAATTCGGCCTACTCGCTGTCGCCGGCCACGATCGCGGGCAATCTCGACAAGGACTTCGAGAACCTGCACCCCAAACAGTTGCGGCGCGTCGTGCTCGGCCCGTTCTATTCGGCCGGGATCACCGAGCACAACTCGACCGTGGCGGCGGTGCTCGACCGGGTGCGCCGCCCGCAGAACGCCTGGCTGCTGACCTGGACGATACAGGAGGTGTTTTCCAGGACCGAGAAGCCGGCACGGCGCGGCCTTTGGTCCAGCGAACCGGCACGCGAGGAGTTCCATATCGAAACCGACGATCTGCAGGCGGCGCGCCAGGGCGTTTCCGCCTACGAGAAGCACGCGCTGATCCCGCACGAGGCCTATCAGGCGCTCTATGCAGCCGGCGAGGCGCAGAAGATTTTTTCGGGCTACAAGGTTCATGTCCTGTCGGGCTCCGGCGTGATCAGCGATGTGTAGCCCGTCGGGAAGGGAGTGACGCTCATGGACGCCGGCCTGACCACCATCACCGAGAAGGACATCGAGAAACACCGCGCGACCGCACAATCCCTGGTCACGCGCATCATCGTTCTGGAGGACGATGGAGGGCGTTCGGCCACCGCGCTCGCCGGCACCGGGCGGCGCTTCGTCTCGACGGTCTCGACTGGCGGCGCAAGGCGCACGCGCGAGGTGGAACTGGGCAAGACGATCGCGGCGCTGCGCCCCGGCGACCAGTTGCTGTCGATCCCGCAGCACACGCTGCTCTTCCGCGCCCGTCGCGGTCTGGAGGTGTCGCTGGCCATTGGCGACGTCTTCGCGCAGGCCTCCGACCTCGAGAGCCTTCAGGCCCGGAACCTGCACGCGCCGCTGCAGGGCGAGGACGCGGCCCGCTACAAGAAGCTTCTGTCGGCATCGGCCTATGTCGCCGCCTTCGCCTTCGCCTCCTACCTGCTGCAACTGGTCGACGGTGAGAGCGAACCGGTCAACGACACGGTCGAGCCCGACTTCCTGTTCGACACGCAACAGGACGCGCTGAAGTCGATGGTCTCGGGCCTGGACCGGGCCATCGCGGGAGCGAAGGACGAACAGGAAATGACGGCGCGCGCGCGCGCCTTCGCCCGGGAGGCGATCGAGGGGCTGCTCGCCCGCAAGGGCCGCTTCGACGGGCTGGGCGCTTTCGAGGACGCGCATATCCGGCTCGATGCCGACGACTTCACGCTCGATGGCTTCGACGTGACGCCGGGACAGAAGCGCAAGCCTTTGTCGATGACCTTCAAGAAGCCGGAAGACATCGTCGGCAACCAGATCGCCAAGTACCAGGCGATGCGGCTGGCCAAGATGATCATGGCCTATGATTTCGACCGGCAGATGAACCCTTTCGTGGAACTCGGCGGCTTCCTCTTCACTTTCATCGGCGACGGCGCGCCCGGCACCGGCAAGACCATGCTGATCCAGATGACCGCGGGCCTGATCAACGACTACTGCCAGGTCGCCGGTTATCCGTTCCACTACGAGAATTTCGGCGTCGACCAGATCTCGTCCTATCAGGGCAAGTCGGGGCAGAACTGCCGGCAATTCGTCAACAACATCATCAACCCGCGCGCCATCGGCTTCGGCACCATCGACGACATCGACCAGGTGGCGGCCAAGCGCTCCGACGACCGCGCGTCGGCAGGACAGCACGAGATCACCGGCGTCTTGATGGCGGCCTTCGCCGGCGCGGAGACCGTGGTGCGGGGCAACTGCTCGTTCGGCATGTTCTCCAACTATCCCGAGAACGTCGACGACGCGCTGCGCCAGCGCGCTGGCGCCCGCTGGCTGGTCGACGGCCCGCAGACCCGCGACGACTACATCGACATTTTCGTGCTGCTTGCCGGCAAGAACCACAAGATCCCGCTTGGCGACCATGCCCTTCTCCAGAACCAAGCAATCCAGAAGGCGGTGTCGGTGGCTTACAAAGAGCACGCCAAGCCGCAGGAAGAGGGTCTGCGGAAGGTTTACGACCGCTTCCTCGACCGGTTCGGCGAGCCGAAGACGATGGCCGACGTCGGCACCTACCTTCACATGATCCGGGAGGCCGAGCCCCGCTTCACGGGCCGCGCGATCAAGAACGTCACCGACGCCATCAAGATGCGCGCCATGGATTTCGACCTGCCCGACGAATGGTTCGAGGCGCCCGACGCGTTCATGCGCAAGCCCTACGACGAGAAGAAGGCGATGATCGAAGACCTGCGCGGCCCATTCTCGATGGATATGGTCATGCAGGAGATCAACCGCTACGCCGACTCGGAATTCCGCTACTCCGACCGCTCGGACGACACGGCTGTGTCGAAGATCGTGCGCGACGCGAAACTGCGCGAGCGGGCGATCGGCGAGATCGAGGCTCTGAAGGCGAAAGGGCTGTGGGGCTAACCTCCTTCTCCCCGTGAACGGAGAGATGGGGAGTTCGGCGGGCGCGGATCGCGATTGCAGAGGTCGATCCGAGGCACTAGATTCTGGCGTGGCTGGCTAGAAGGGCAAGGACATGCACGAGGTCGGGACACTGGAAGCTCGCAACTCGCTGAGCGCGCTCTTGGAGCGCGTGGAGAAGGGCGAGGAGATTACCATCACGCGGCACGGCAAGCCCGTCGCGCGGCTGGTGCCGCCTGCGCGGTCCGAGGAGCAGAAGGCCAGGGCACGAGAGGCCGCTCTTGCAATCATCGAGATGCGCAAAGCAGTAAAACCCGATCCCGACGGACTCACGATCCGCGACTACATCGAGATGGGTCGGCGCTATTGACCATCGTCGTCGACAGTTCCATCGCCTTGGCCTGGTTCCTGCCGGACGAGAACAGTCCTTTGGCCCTAGATGTTCTGATGCAGGTGACCGAAAGCGGGGCTCTGGTGCCGCAGCACTTTCAGGTCGAGTTTGGAAACGCGTTGGTGATCGCCGCCCGCCACAAGCGGATCGACCGGGACTATCGGCGCCGGACATTCGAACGCATATCGGGTTTGGAATTGACGACCGATCGCGCAGGCAGTGATAGGATGTGGATCGATACAGTCGAACTGGCGGATGAGCACGGGCTTACGCTCTATGACGGGGTCTACCTGGAACTCGCCCTCCGCACGGGACTGCCGCTTGCAACCCTCGACAAACGGCTCGCGAAGGCAGCACTCGACGTCGGCCGACTCCGCAAATGACAGGGTGGCGAAATCCGGCATGAACTTGCTCCGCGACAGCGAACTCATCTACGGCCGCCTCCTCACGGTGGAGGAGCCGCACCTCATCGCGCGTTACAACAAGGCGCTGGCGGCGTTCGGCCTCGCGCCGACGAAGCTCGAAAGCTTCGAGATCGACCGCACCGGTTTTTCGCCGCAGGTGGCGGAGGACCTGGGCGACTACGGCTATCTCGATCCGAACGGGGTGAACCGGCGCTTCATCGTGCTGACACCATCCCAGATCGAACTGCCGGTCGTGCACACCGCCTTTTCGAACACCTCGCAGCTCATGTACGAGTTCCTGACGCGCAACCGACGCGCCATCGACGCCCTGACCATCAAGGACGTTATCTACGGCGAGATCGAGGATGCGGTCGCCAAGGTAGGC
This sequence comes from Aquibium carbonis, assembly GCF_003970795.1. GTDB lineage: Bacteria > Pseudomonadota > Alphaproteobacteria > Rhizobiales > Rhizobiaceae > Aquibium > Aquibium carbonis. The sequence goes on from NZ_RWKW01000042.1 coordinate 19,635, forward strand.
GACATCGAGGACCTCCTGTCGATCAACCAGGTCGAGTTCAAGGTGCTGTCGGCCGAAGACGTGCTGGGCAAGGCCGCTGAACTCGGCCGGCTTGCCGACCGACTGAAGCAGGAGCCGGAGGCCTGGCGCGACAGCGCCATGCTGGAGAAGATGGTGGAACTCGCGAAGGTCTGCGGTGACATCCGCGAGAATGCGCTCGTCCCCGACCAGGTGATCTTCCGCCACAACGCCTACTGGACGAGCCATTTCGGCGGTCTCTACGTCTTTGTCGATCCGGACATGACGACGGTGATTTCGGATCCTTCCGCGCCGGGTTTTCGCCGGTCCCGTCCCTGGCAGGTGAGTTACCTGTCGATCCACGACGCCGATCGGGTCTTCCAGTTCCTGCTGTCGACCGGCCGGCTCGACCTTCCGCGGGAATCCTGGCTCGACGAGTCGGGCTACCTGGAACACCGTGCGGACATGGCGGTCCGCAACCTGGTCCGCCGCACCGATCCGGACGCGGAACTCGCCAAGGCCGACAAGGTGTGGCTGCAAGCCTGGATCCACGGCCGCGCCGATCTCGTCAATCGCGAGGGCACCTTCCCCTTCCTCAATGCGGCGAAACGGCAGGCGGCCCGCACCGGCCGGGTGGATCTCGACGAAATCGACCCCGCACGGCGTTTCCTGGTCGTACGCGCCAAGCCGGAGCATCCCGACGCCTGGCTCACGAACATGCTGATCTCCGACTTCGTGCCGGACGATTTCATCTCCCGCTACGTCTTTAACAAGCAGGCATTCTACAAGGATTACGAATCCTACGAGCCGAACTGGCGGCGCCACGTTGTGGACACGCTCAAGACCGCCTATCTCTCCGACAAGGCCGGTCTTCGCCGGAAGCTCTACGGGCTGACCGACTAGGGGGAACGAATGCTCGATCCGATCGTCGACTTCTTTTCGCGGGTCTTCCAGGCCATCGGCCGCGGTATCGGCTGGGTCGTGGGCATCATCCTGTGGCCCTTCATGGCGGCAAGCCGCTGGTATGCACGACGCGGTTGGCTGATCAAGGGGCCGATCGGCATCGTGCTTCTCGTGCTGTTCGCGCTTTATGCGAACTTCTTCTACCAGACCCAGCGCTGGGCGGGCTTCGATCCCGACTACGTCCAGGCCTATGACCTGACCACCCGCAACGTGTCAGCCGGCGAACAGATCACCGCCGGCGGTGCCGGGGACACGACCAGAACATGCGGCCGCTCCGCCATCGCCGACGTGACGGCCGACCTGATCGACTTCAACGTCAACGAGAACTCCTGGATCTCGTCGATGCTGCTCTACAAGATGGGCTTTTTCGGAATCCGTTGGGACAACACGCCCTTTCTCGACAACCAGGCCTCTTTCCAGCGCGGCGTGAACCAGGCGATCCGGCGCACCTCGATCGAACTGGTCGATTCGCTCGGACGCATTCGCGGCACGTCGCAGATCGATGGCGACCTGCAGAAAGCCCGCGAGAACATGCAGTTCAGCGAGGACGCCTGGTATTTCGGCATCAACCCGTTCGGCCCCAAGACCCCGACACCGAGCTTCTACCGCACGGCGATCGGTTCGCTGCGGGTATTCAACGACCGGCTGGAGCGTTGCCAGGCGGTGTTCGACGCCCGCGCCGACAACCTGATCCAGTTCATCGACCGCATCGCCAACGACATCGGCTCGACCTCGGCGATCCTGCGGGAACGCTCGGAAAACTACGACCTCGGCTGGTTCGATACCCGCGCCGACGATCGCTTCTGGTTCGCCTACGGCCAGCTCTACGGCTATTACGGCATCCTGCATGCGGCCGGAGCCGACTTCGAGGATGTCATCGCCCAGCGCTCGATCAAGCCGCTTTGGGACACGACCGAGGACCAGCTTCGCTCGGCGCTCAGGATCCAGCCCTTCATCATCTCGAACGGCAACGAGGCCGGCTGGATCATGCCGACCCATCTCGCGACCATGGGTTTCTACGTCCTTCGAGTCCGCTCGAACCTGGTCGAATTGCGTTCCGTCCTCGACCGCTGAGGAAAAACCGGGGCCGGCTTGGCCGGCCCGCCATCCTCGTCATGCGAATGGCACCCGGCCGAGCCGATCGCTTCGTGGCCGATCTTGCAAAAGCGACCTCGCTGCCGCTACGATGAGACGATATTGTTTTGCTTCATAACATTCTGGGAGGACATCTCATGGACGCATCGGGTCAGGTCGCCATCGTTACCGGCGGTGGTTCGGGTCTCGGCGAGGCGACGGCGCGTGCTCTTGCAGCGCGCGGCGCCAAGGTTGCCATCTTCGACGTCGGCATGGAACGGGCCGAGAAGGTGGCGGCCGACATCGGCGGCATCGCGGTCAAGTGCGACGTCTCGAGCGCAGAGAGCGGCGAAGCCGCCTTTGCCACCGTCGTCGAAAAGCTCGGCACGCCGCGCATCCTGGTGAACTGCGCCGGGATCGCCATCGCCATGAAGACGACGAGCAAGGACGGCGTTCACCCGCTCGACATGTTCAAGAAGGTCCTCGACGTCAACCTCGCCGGTTCCTTCAACATGATCCGCCTGTTCGCCGGGCTTTGCGAGAAGTCGGAGCCGCTGGACGGCGGCGAGCGCGGCGTGATCATCAACACGGCGTCCGTTGCCGCCTATGACGGCCAGATCGGCCAGGCCGCCTATTCGGCATCGAAGGGCGGCATCGTCGGCATGACCCTGCCGGTTGCGCGCGACCTGTCGCGCGCCGGAATCCGCGTCTGCACCATCGCGCCCGGCATCTTCAAGACGCCGATGCTGGCGGGTCTGCCGGAAGACGCGCAGCGGTCGCTCGGCCAGCAGGTACCCTTCCCGTCGCGGCTGGGCGAGCCGTCCGAGTATGGCGCGCTCGCCTGCCACATCGTCGAGAACCAGATGCTGAACGCCGAGACGATCCGCCTCGACGGTGCCATCCGCATGGCGCCGCGCTAGGCGCGACATGCCATGGGGGAGGAGAAGCGGACCGGCCCGCTCGCGGGACTGAAGGTCATCGAGATGGCCGGGCTCGGCCCGGTCCCGCTTGCGGCCCTGATCCTGGCGGAGATGGGGGCGACGGTTCTCCGTGTCGACCGGCTGAAGGCCGGCGCTTCCTTCCTCAATCTTCCACCCGAATTCGATCTCGACCGGCATGGTCGCGAGACGCTCCGGCTGGACCTGAAGGCGCCGGACGGCCTCGCCCTCATGCGCGACCTCGCCGCCGGCGCCGATGTGCTGATCGAAGGATTTCGTCCAGGCGTCATGGAGCGGCTATCGCTCGGCCCCGACGATCTGCTTGCCGTCAACCCCGGACTGATCTTCGGCCGCATGACGGGCTTCGGCCAGGAGGGGCCGCTCGCTGAACGCGCCGGCCATGACCTGACCTATCTGGCGTTGAGCGGCATGCTGCACGCCATCGGCCCCAAGGGGGGCAAGCCCGTGCCGCCGCTCAATCTCGTCGCCGACTATGGCGGGGGAACGATGTTCCTGATCGCGGGCGTTCTGGCCGCGCTCTTCGAGCGCTCGCGATCCGGTCGTGGTCAGGTCGTCGATGCCGCCATGATCGATGGCGCCGCGACGCTCGGCAACCTCCCCTTCGCGCTCCTGGCGGCCGGACTGTGGCAAGACCGGCGCGGCAGCAACCTGCTGGATTCCGGCGCTCCATTCTACGACACCTACGAAACCGCAGATCGAAGACACATCGCCGTCGCCTGCCTGGAACCGCAGTTCTTCGACGCGTTCGCGCGCCTGCTGCCGCTGGACGAAACTTTTGCCAGGTCCCAGTACGACGTTCGCCTGTGGCCCGCCATGCGCGTCGCGATCGCCGCGCGCGTCGCGGAAAAGAACCGCGACGAATGGTGGGCCGTGTTCGCCGATACCGACGCCTGCGTCGCCCCGGTCCTGTCGATGGGCGAGGCTCCCGACCATCCGCACAATGTGGCGCGCGGAACCTTCCGGCGCGCAGGCAAGCTGGTGCGCGCAGCTCCCGCGCCCCGTTTCTCTCGGTCGGCCTCGACGCCTGCCCTCGAGCCTGCGAGCGGGCGCGGGCGTATCACCACTCTCGAAGCGTTCGGCATTGCACCGAGCCGCGCCGAGGCCCTTGCCATCGGCGGCGTGATCGGAGAATAAGGTGAGCAAACGAGTCTTCTTTTAAGAGTCCTCACGACACGAACCGTGCTGGACCCGTGGAGCCGGAGTTCGAGACGTGACAGACCAGAAGAAGGACGTGTTGCGGCCTACGGACGGCGACGCGATCCGTCTCGCGCGGCGTCTCCTGCGCGCGTCCCGCTTCGGATCGCTCGCGGTGCTGGAGCCCGAAACCGGTGCTCCCTCGGCCAGTCGGGTCGCGACCGCCACCGATCCAGACGGCTCGCCGCTGATCCTCGTCTCGACCTTATCGTCCCACACCGGCGGCCTGATCGCGGATCCGAGATGCTCCCTCCTGCTCGGGGAGCCCGGCAAGGGCGACCCTCTGGCGCATCCGCGCATCACCATCGCCTGCGTGGCGGAGAAGCTCGACCGCGAGAGCGAGGACGGAAAGAGGGCGCGGCGGCGTTTTCTGAACCGCCACCCGAAGGCCGAGCTCTATGTCGACTTCGGCGACTTCTCGTTCTTCAGGCTCGCGCCGCAACGCGCCAGCCTGAACGGCGGATTCGGCAAGGCCTATGCCCTGACCCGCAGCGATCTGCTGGTCTCGGGCACGGCGATCGACGAGATCGCAGCCGCCGAACAGGGCGCCATTTCCCACATGAACAGCGACCACCGCGACGCCATCGAGCTCTACGCCCGCCATTTCGCCAAGGCCAAGCCAGGCGACTGGATCATGACGGGGCTGGACGTGGACGGGTTCGACCTCGCCTGCGGCGATGATTCGCGCCGCGTCTTCTTCCCCGAGCCGTTGACGGGCGTGGCGGCGATGCGGAAGACCCTCGTCTCCATGGCCAGGACCGCTCGTGAAAGCGAATAAGTCCCGCGCCATGCAGTTGCCAGCGGAAAATCGCCAAGGGTGCGCTTCCACCCGGATTCGATCTGGACTAAAATTTGTTAAGTTTGCGATGGGAGGCTCCGCGAACGGAGAACTTCGGACAACTCGTGCGCCAGCCACGCGCCACGAGGTGGCATGATCGCAGGAGGCAGTGTTTGAGCATGGACGATTTGCGCTTGCATGCGGACGAAGCAGCGGTGTTTCTCGCTGCGTTCGCGAATGGAAAGCGCATACAGATCATCTGCGAGCTGCTCCAATCGGAACTGCCCGTCGGAGTGATCGCGGAAAAGGTCGGCCTCAGCCAATCCGCGCTGTCGCAACATCTGTCGCGCCTGCGCGGCCTGCGCCTCGTGACGACCCGGCGCGACAAGCAGACCATTTACTATTCGTGCACCTCCGAACAGGTTCAGCGGCTCTTCGGAACCCTCGACGACATCTTCGTCGCCCACGGCGCCGAGTTGAGCGTGCCCGCCTGATTGGCCTGCGATCCCGGATGAGCCGCCCGGATGCTCTCGACCTGCCGTCGCCGGATCGCCCCTTCCGGCGCTCCGAATCCTTCACGGAAAGGGTCATGCCCTGATGCGCCACGCGAAAAGCATCAGCACGGCGCCGAGGCCGCGTCGGAGTATGCCGCGCAGTGCCTGACATCATCCGCATCGACGACCCGGGCGACCCCCGACTGGCGGACTACCGGCACATACGGGAACGGGATCTCGTGGGGCGCGAAGGACGTTTCATCGCGGAAGGGCGCGTCGTTCTCAACGTTCTTCTTGGGGCTTCCCGTTTCCAGGCGGAATCGCTTCTCCTCTTGGAGAATCGGTTGGATGGGGCGTCCGACCTGCTCGAGCGGGCAGCGGACCGTCTGCCGGTCTATGTCGCAAGCCAGCCGGTTCTGGATGCGATCGCGGGATTTCACGTCCATCGCGGGATCCTCGGCATCGGACGCCGAACGGACGAGCCCAGCCTGGACGGGTTTCTCGCCGAACTGCCTCCCCGGGCGCTGGTCCTGGTACTGGTCGGCATCTCGAACCACGACAATGTCGGCGCCATCTTCCGCAACGCATCCGCATTCGAAGCCGACGCCATCCTGCTCGACGAGACGAGTTGCGATCCACTCTATCGCAAGGCGATCCGCGTCTCCGTCGGCGGAGCGCTGAAGGTTCCATACTGGCGCGGCGGCTCCGTCGACGCCATTCTCGCCAGCCTGGGGGACAGAGGTTTCGATTGCCTGGCGCTGAGCCCGGCCGGCGCGACGGACATCGCGGCGTTTCAGGCTGGGGAACGTACCGCGCTGCTGCTCGGCAGCGAGGGCACCGGACTTCCGCCGGAACTTCTGGGACCTCTCTCGACCATCCGGATCGCCATGTCGAAAGGGTTCGACAGCCTCAACGTGGCGACCGCCGCCGCTATCGCGCTGCACCGGCTGTGGGCCGGCGCCCTGGTTCGGGAATGATGCAACCCGGGTCCGTTGCGCCCTTCAGCGCGCGGCCGCAGCCTGCTTGAGGGCACGAACACGCTCGGCAAGGCTCGTCGGCCGGGTCTCGCCGGGCGAAGCGGATCGTGCGGGTTCCCTCGCATCGAGCGCAAGGGCCGCGGTGATAGCCGACTCCGGCCCGTCGAGCGTTTCGGTCAAGCGCACGACCTCGGCGGCGAGATCATTGATCTGTTCGCGCAGCATCGCGTTTTCGCGTCGCTGCTGGTCCCAGTCCTCCGACTTGTCGCGCTCGTAGATCGCGAGATCGGCCTTCAGCTTCTTGTTTTCCCGCAGGAGCGTGCCCAGGCGCTCCTCCAGCCGGTCCCGCTCCTCGTTCAAGGTCGCCATCGCCTTTTCGACGTCGCCGCCCGTCGCATTCGACAACAGGGTCGACATCTGAAGGGTGAGGTCGGCGAGGTCGGCCTCGAGCTTGACGCGCTGGCTTTCGGAGGCCGACAGGCGCGCGTTGAGATCGCTCTCGTTGCTGGCGCCGTTGCGAGCCTGCTCGCGAAAACGGGCGAGATCCTTCTCGCGCCGATCGAGCCGTTCCTCGCGATCGGCAAGCGTCGATCCCAAGCGGTCGACCTTCTTTTCGAGCTCCGTGACCTTCAGTCGTTCCGCCTTGAGCAGATCCTGGTTCTGCTTGTTTTCCAACTGCGCCTCGCGCAACTGGCGTTCGATGTCCCTGCGCTTGCCGCGCAAGGCATCGAGGTCGCCGGTCATTCGATCATATTCGGCTTCACGCGCCACCAGTTCGATCTGGCGTGTGCTGGAGTTGAAGGCCGCGTCATCGTAGAGGCGGCCGAGCTTGTCGAGTTCGAGCGCCTTCTCGTCGATCCTTCGGGTAGCTTCATCGAGCCGGCCGGACAGAACCTGCAACTGCTCTTCCCGCCGGCGCAACTCGGCCCTCAGCTCGCTGCCCTGGCTTTCCAGGGCCGTGATCGACGCGTTCTTCTCGGCGATTTCGTCGGTCAGTTCCTTCAGCTGCGACTGATGACGATTGATCTCGACGATCTGGCTCGACGCCTTGTCGCGGAACGACTTGATGCTCATCTCCAGGCGGCGCGTCGACATCGCGAACTCGGCCCGCATGCGGTCCTTGTCGGCCTGGATCTCGTTCAACGACAAGGGAACGGAAGCCTCGATGCGCTTCCTCGTCAAGACGACCGCGCGCCGCCAGATGGCCGGCGCGACCATGAGGGCCAGAAACCCGGCGCACAAAAAGCCGAGCGAAAAGAACAGAATGGATTCAATCACGCCAAACGTCCGCCCATCGCCAAACCGCGGTCCACAATGTGCGCCAAAGCAGCGCGCAGTGGAGCCATATCGTGGGTTTTTACTTTGCCTTAACGTTGAGCGCCAGCGGCGGAGAACTTTTCTTCGCCTTGCGGAGCACTCGAACCCTCAGAACGGGTTCCAGGTCGGACGCGACGTGATCTTCAGATAGCCGATGTTGACACCAAGGCGAGCGCCGACGCCGGTGCGCACGGGAATGAGGAGCACGTTGCCGCTGCGCATGACGTTGAAGCCGACCCCCGCCACGAGATAGGCCGAGCCCGCCACGCCCACGAAGCGGCGGTAGATCTCGTCGATGCGGTTGAGATCGTAGACCAGCATCATGGTCCGCGACCCTTGCCCCCCAAAATCCCAGCCGATCGACGGCCCCTGCCAGAACAAGGTGTGATCGCCCGCGTTCTTGGTGAAGAGCGTGCCCTCGCCATAGGTCAGGCCACCGACGATGGCGCCGGAGCCTTCCTCCCCCAGAATGTATCCGTTGGGCACGCCGTAGCGGGCGAAGATCGTCTCGATCGCGGTAGCGACGCCCCCGGACGCCGCCCCGAAGAACGTGTGGCCCTGATCGATGATTTCCTGAGCCGTATATTCGGAGGACGCCTGCGCCGGAGCCGGGGCGAGATGCGCTGCCGCGAACATCAATCCGAGCGCGAGGAGCGTATGCCGAACCTTCTGCGCCAGTCTCGAGAGTGCCATGTCCATTCTCCTTCCGAAGCTGCTGCCGCGTGCAGCCGTGCTTCTTCGGTCGACGCCCGTCCACCTGCCTGATTCACCATGAAACTAGGCCTAAATCGTTTTCCTTTCGTTAAGCATCTTTGCGTCACAGCGGCCGTCCATCGATGAGCGAACGAGAGGGATGATCGGCAATTCTTGCGACCGAAGCCGCCTTGTGTAACGTCGAGGCCCGGCAGGTACGCTGATTCGAGTGGCGTGCCGCCGCGCATTTTTCGCATCACGAGCCGATTGCGCTGGAGACCCGTATGTCCGAGCTTTTTTCACTGTCCGCGCCCGACCTTGCGGCTCTTCTGTGCAGCAAGGTGTGCCACGACATCATATCGCCGGTCGGCGCGCTCAACAACGGGCTTGAACTGCTGGACGAAGGCGGCGCGGACGAAGACGCGATGAAGCTGATCCGTGCCAGCGCCCTGACAGCGTCCGCACGCCTCCAGTTCGCGCGGATTGCCTTCGGCGCGGCGGGTTCGGCCGGCATGCAGATCGACACCGGGGATGCGGAGTCGGTCGCCACCGCCTATTTCCGCAACGAGAAGCCGAACCTCGAATGGTCGGGGACCCGCGCGTTGCTGCCGAAGAACATGGTCAAGCTGCTCCTGAACATGCTTCTCATCGCAGCCGGCGCCATCCCGCGCGGCGGTACGATGAAGGTCGAACTGCTCGACCTCATGACGGAACCGAAGTTCACGATCATCTCGACCGGGCCGATGGTGCGGGTCCCGCCGAAGTTTCTGGAACTCCATTCGGGCTCCCGCCCGGACGAGCCCATCGATGCGCACACGGTCCAGCCGTACTACACGTTGCTGATGGCGCGGGAGGCCGGGATGACGATTTCCATTCATGCTTCGGCAGAAGAAATCACGCTCACGGCGGCTTGATTTCGTCTTTGGGCAGACGACGAGGCCCTTGTTTCGAAGTTTACCGATCTGTTTCGGCTTTTATTTTCACATCCTGATTACTCTGCAACCTGGGGCAGAAAAGGGTTTCCGCATGATGCGGTCGCTACTCAGGGAATGTGAACATGAAACGCTGCATGATCGTCGATGATTCCAGTATCATCAGGAAAGTGGTGAAGCGCATCCTGGGCGGCCCCGACATGATCGTCGTCGAGGCCGGAAACGGGCGCGACGCCCTGGCCATGTGTGCGGCGGACCTCCCCGACGCCATCATTCTCGACGGCACGCTTCCCGACATGCAGGCGCCCGAGTTCATTCACGCGTTCAAGGCGATACCCGGCGCCAAGGACGTGCGCATTCTCGTCGCCATCCTTGAATTCGACATCGGCGCCATCATGCGCGCCAAGCGCGCCGGCGCACACGGCTACATGCTGAAGCCCTTCAACCGGGCCCAGCTGATGGATCGTTTCCGCGAACTCAAGATCGCCGCCTGAGCGATCGACCCGGCCGGGCGAACAGCCACGCGCCGGAACAATGAAAACCGCCCGCCGATCGAGAGCGATCGCCGGGCGGCACGACTTTCGATGGATCGAAACTCAGGCGCTGACGCGCACGTCCTCCGGCTCGCGCAGCACGTAGCCGCGCCCCCAGACCGTCTCGATGTAGTTCTGTCCGCCCGAGGCCGCGTCGAGTTTCTTGCGCAGCTTGCAGATGAACACGTCGATGATCTTGAGTTCGGGCTCGTCCATGCCGCCGTAAAGGTGGTTCAGGAACATTTCCTTGGTGAGCGTGGTGCCCTTGCGCAGCGAGAGCAGCTCGAGCATCTGGTATTCCTTGCCGGTCAGATGCACGCGCTGGCCGCCGACCTCGACCGTCTTGGCGTCGAGATTGACGATCAGATCGCCCGTCGTGATGACCGACTGCGCATGCCCCTTCGATCGACGCACGATTGCGTGGATACGAGCAACCAGTTCGTCCTTGTGGAAGGGCTTGGTCATGTAGTCGTCGGCGCCGAAGCCCAGGCCGCGCACCTTGTCCTCGATGCCGGCCATGCCCGACAGGATCAGGATCGGCGTCTTGACCTTCGACAGGCGCAGCGTGCGCAACACTTCGTAGCCGGACATGTCCGGAAGGTTCAGGTCGAGGAGAATGATGTCGTAATCGTACAGCTTCCCGAGGTCGACGCCCTCTTCGCCTAGGTCCGTCGTGTAGACGTTGAAGCTCTCCGACTTGAGCATCAACTCGATGCTCTGAGCCGTGGCACTATCGTCTTCAATCAGCAGGACGCGCATTTCAATCCCCTCTTCTGCAGCCGAGCCGGGTATGCCGACATGCCGGCCCGGGAGCAGTCGTTACGTGACTCGAAAGCTGCCACGAAATGGTTAACAAAATCTGATTCCGCATTGCAAGCGCAATCGTCATCCCGAAGTATCAAACCCACCCCATTGAATCCAAACATGAATCTTCACGTGAATTCGTTAAGGTTCAAGCTTAAGAAACTGCGTCAACCGACTCTGGCGACTCGCCTTGTCGATTTCCGGAAAAGGCGCACGGCTTTTTTTACCGCCCCTTAAGCCCTCGACGTTATGATTAACGGTGCGCGTAAACGAATGGTTACCGACATCGAAAATCCTTACGATTTCGTTTGCCATGGACCGTTGTCGTGCAGAGGCGTGGGTCGGGCGTGACTTTTTCCGGCTGGGTACGCGTATTCGGGAGTAAGCGGACATGAAGTCACGTGGAAATCTGGTTCGATTGAAGCAATTTCAGGTCAATGAGAAGCGCCGGCAGCTGGCGCAGCTGGACATGATGATCGCGGAATTCGACCGAATGGCCGCCGAACTCGACGCGCAGGTCTCCATCGAGGAGAAGAAGTCGGGAATCACCGACACCAGCCATTTCGCCTATCCGACCTTCGCCAAGGCGGCCAGGCAGCGGCGCGACAACCTGAACAACTCCCGTCTGGACCTGCTCCAGCAGAAGGGCGCAGCAGAAATGGCCCTGGAGGAAGCCGAGGCGGAACTGGCGAAGGCCGAACAGCTCGAGAATCGCGATGCGCGCGTGCGCGACGCCGAAACCGACCTGCGCCGCGCCGTGGCGGGCTGACGCACGCCGGCACGCCGACCACGACCGCCCCGGACGCATTGCCCCGCAGCATCCTTCCGAAGCGACCCGTCTTCATCTATAGGGCGCGAATGCGCCTGGTCCCACCCATCCTCCTGTTTCTTGCGACGGTTGCCTTTGCGCTCGGCGTCACCTTGCCGCTGATCCGTGTCGAACGGCTCTATTTCTTTACTGAGGAACCCTCGCTGGCCGGCATCATCGCGGCGCTGTGGCGCGGCGGCGACCCGTTCCTCGCCACCGTCATCGCGCTGTTCTCGGTTGTCTTCCCGTCCATCAAGCTTCTGTTGCTGCATGTCGCCGCGCATTCGGGACGCGCCGCCCACGACCGTCTTCCGGCCTGGCTGCGTGGCTTGTCGAACTGGTCGATGCTGGATGTGGTGCTGGTGGCGCTGGTGATCTTCACCGCCAAGACGAGCGGCCTGGCAACGGCCTTTACCAGGCCCGGACTGTGGTTCTTCGCGCTGTCTGTGGTGCTGACGGTCGCGGTCTCGGCAACGCTTCGACGCGAGCAACCGGGAGACGACACTCGCGCCGACTGACCCGGTTCCGCTGCATCGAGCGTGGAGCCAGCGTCCACGCCAAGATCGAGGTCGATGCCTCGGCAAGCCTGTGGAGCCCCGCCGCGAACCTCCGGGCCAGCGCTACCACGAGCGAGGCCTGTACGCTCAGGGCGGCGGACTAATGTCTGTATTGCTGGATGCGGGTGGTGCGAAGGCCGGCCAGGCCATACTCGTCGATCGAGGCCTGCCACGAGAGGAATTCCTCGACGGTGAGCTTGTAGCGCTGACAGGCTTCCTCGAGGCTGAGGAGGCCGCCCCGAACAGCGGCGACGACTTCCGCCTTGCGACGGATGACCCAGCGACGCGTGTTGCTCGGCGGCAGATCGGCTATCGTCAGCGGGCTGCCATCTGGCCCTATCACGTACTTGACCCGCGGTCTCACCAGATCGGTCATTTTACTCTCTACACCCGACACAAACTCGGCACCAACAGACTGCACACTACCGGCCTAGCTTTAAAAATTGGCTAAGCTCGCGGTAAGTGAATCGTAACGAATCGGGACTTGCTAAAATGCGATGGATTCGCAGGCCCGCCAGCATCATTCCGGGCGCGATGCTGGTATCCCGACAATTCTTGACCTATCTGTCGAACATGGGCATTGGACCCCTGATCTAGACAGAAAGAAGCGAACCAGCCGATGAACAGCCTGGACCTTCCCGGCCGTCCGGAAGACACCCGCGTCGTCGTGGCGATGTCGGGCGGCGTCGACTCGTCCGTCGTTGCGGGCCTGCTCAAGAAGGAAGGCTACGACGTCGTCGGCGTGACCTTGCAGCTCTATGACCATGGCGCAGCCGTCCATCGCGCGGGTTCGTGCTGCGCGGGCCGCGACATCGAGGATGCGCGCCGCGTCGCCGAGACGCTCGGGATTCCGCATTACGTGCTGAACTACGAGCAGCGCTTTCGCGAGGCCGTCATCGATCCTTTCGCCCGCAGCTACCTGTCGGGCGAGACGCCGATTCCGTGCGTGGCCTGCAACCAGACGGTCAAGTTTGCCGACCTGCTCGGCACCGCCCGGGATCTCGGCGCCGAAGCGCTCGCCACCGGCCACTACATTCGCAGCCGCGCCAACGGCGCGCACCGGGCGCTCTACCGTCCGCTCGATGCCGATCGCGACCAGAGCTACTTCCTGTTCGCGACGACGCAGGACCAGCTGGACTACCTGCGCTTTCCGCTCGGTAGCCGGTCCAAGCCCGAGGTTCGCGCGATGGCCGAGGAGATGGGGCTGTCGGTCGCCGGCAAGCAGGACAGCCAGGACATCTGCTTCGTGCCCCAGGGCAAGTATTCCGACATGATCGCCAAGCTGAACCCGAATGCGGCCACGGCGGGCGACATCGTCCACATCGACGGACGACTGCTCGGCCGCCACCAGGGCATCATGCACTACACGGTCGGCCAGCGCCGCGGCATCGGCATCGCGGCGGGCGAACCGCTATACGTCGTGCACCTCGACGCCAGTGGCGCGCGCGTGGTCGTCGGCCCGCGCGAGGCGCTGGAGACACGTCGCCTTTCGTTGCGGGATTTCAACTGGCTCGGAGACGGCCCCCTGGCCGATCTCGCCGGCTCCGGTCTCGAGCTGTTCGCCAAGGTCCGGTCGACCCGTCCGCCACGGCCGGCGATCCTGCATGTCGGGCCGGACGGTCGCGCCGAAGTGGAGCTTGCCGATGGCGAGACCGGCGTCGCACCTGGGCAAGCCTGCGTGCTCTACGCGGACGATGGCAACGAAGCGCGCGTCCTTGGCGGCGGCTTCATCGAGCGGGCCCGCCGCTCGGGTGCGGCGGAGTCCATGCTGGAGAAGCTCGCCGAGAATTCGCTCGCCTGAGCGCCGGCGCGGAACGACGCGCCACCCCATCGATCACGTCGACTGGCCGGTTATCCAACCTTGCGATGTTGATCCTCTCTCCGGAGGGCGTTATCGTTCATGTCTCCGAATGTTCGATCTGAGGGGATTCAATGCTTGCGATCAACTCTGCGCTCGGCGAAGAACTCGTCGGTCACGCGGTTCGCAGCGTCGAGGCCGCCGAAACCTTCAGCGACCCGTTTCCGCACATTTTCTTCCGCGATTTCTTTCCCACAGACTTCTACGCACGTCTGCTCGAGGCTTTCCCACCAGACGACCGCTTCGACCGCCTGAAGGGAGACGGGACGCGCCTTGCGCTACGGCTATACGGCGATCACGTCGATCGGATCGACAACGAACAGCGCGCGCTCTGGTCGGCGGTTTCGGCCGTCCTCGTCTCCGAGCGCCTGGAAGCTGCCGTGCGCGCGAAGCTCGCCGAGGGGCTGGAGATCCGCCGAAGGGGCGAAAAGGTCGCAAGCGTCGATGACCTGCGCACGATCGCCAAGCCGGTGATCTACAAGGATGTCGATGGCTACGAGATCAAGCCGCATCCGGACACGCGCAAGAAGGTCATCACGATGCAGCTCTACTGTCCGGCGGACGAGAGCCAGATGGACCTTGGCACCACCCTCTATCGCGCCTCGGCGAAAGGGTTGCTCAATCCGGGTTCCTATTTCCTGGAACCGACGAAAACCCTGCCCTTCGCGCCCAATGTCGGCTACGCTTTCGTGGTCCTGAAGGCCTACCACACGCTTACACGCATGAGCTGGCATGGCCGTCCGAAGATCACGGCGCCGGTCGAGCGGCCCCGCATGTCGATCCTGAACACGTTCTACACCGACGAAACGCTCGGCTTTTGAGTGGGCGAGGCCGCATGCGGCCCGGATGGCGCGCCGTGCGTGCCGTGCCCACCCTCGGGACGGGTCAATCGTGGATGACGCTGCCGGCAGTGAGGATGCGAAGCACGGTGATCGCTTCCTCGCCGCTCGTGCGCGGCTCGGCGCGCGTTTCGATGCACTCGATGAAATGTTCGAGCTCGCGCGTCAGCGGCATTCCTGAATTGTCGAAATCGACATAGGCCGGCTCGTTGGCCGTAAACGCCCATTGCCCGCTATCCTGCCAGACCGCGTGCCGGTAGACGGCGAGCTTGCGCGGCCCGGGCTCCACGTCGTCGAACACCGCCATGGCCTTGGTGCCGACCACCGTGAGCCGCCGCTCGCGATAGGGATTGAGCCGCGAGGTGAACAGGTGCCCGCGCACGCCGCCGGGAAAACGCATGTGGAGATGCGCGAAGTCGCTGAGATTGTCGAGGATAGCCGCCCCCTCCCCGCGCACCTCCAGCGGCGCCTGGCCGGTGATGGCCAGGATCATCGACAGGTCATGCGGGGCGAGATCCCACAGCGCATCGTTCTCGGTGTGGAATTTTCCGAGACCGAGCCGGTGCGAATGGATGTACTTGACCTCGCCGAGTTCGCCCGCGTCGATCAGCGCCTTCAGCTTCTCGAACGCCGGATGAAAACGCAGCACATGGCCGACCATGAAGATGCGGCCGTTCGCCTTGGCCGCCGCCACCGCGCGTTCGGCATCGCTCACCGTCAGGGCGATCGGCTTCTCGACCAGCACATCCTTGCCGGCTTCGACGGCGGCGACGGCGAATTCGGCATGAAACTGCGGCGGCAGCGCCAGCACGATCGCGTCGACCTCGTCGCTGCGGACGAGATCCTCCGGCGCGATGGCCAGGCATTCCTGCTCCGAGGCAAAGCCTTCGGCGCGCGCGGCATTGGCGTCGGAAACGGCGTAGAGAGCATCCAGCGACTTCAGGGTGCGAATGTGGTTGCTGCCCCAGTAGCCACAACCGAGGACTGCTAAACGTGGCGCCATGTGCGAAATGTCCGAAAGAATCTGGCCTGACATATCGGGCTGCCCGTGGGAACTCAACCCCCGTGCGGCCCCGGGACGAATCTGAAGCCGTCAAAACGCAACGGAGCGTTGCGGCAAGGCGTTTTCCGGGCCGGCTGGTTCCCACATCGGCCGCCCCGAGCAGCACGCGCGGGACATCTGCCGATTAACGCCGTGCAAGACGCGGCAGCAGGGCGCCGATGTCGTCGATCCGGCACAGTTCCGTGCCCGGCGTCATGGCGGCGGCGGCGCCGGCGGCGATGCCGAAGCGGAACGCCTCGATTGCGTCCTGCCCTTCCATCAGCGCCCAGACCATACCGGCCAGGAAGCTGTCGCCCGCCCCGACCGCCGAGCGCACCCTGACAGGGATCGTCGGCAGGCGGGTCACGCCATCCCGGCCGGCCAGGATCGCCCCGTCGGCGCCGAGCGTCACGGCGATGAACTCGGCGCCACCTCGCGAAACGATGTCGGAAGCAACGCCGGCCGCGTCGTCAGGCGCCAGCCGGCGTCCCGCGAAATGCTCCAGTTCGCTCAGGCTTGGCTTGGCGAGGAAGACCCTGGTGCGTTCGAGCGTGGCCTTGAGGGCAGGGCCGGAGGTGTCGAGAACGAAGCGGGCGCCGCGGCGGGTGGCGGCCTGCGCGGCTCGGGCATAGAAATCCTCCGGCGCGCCGGCTGGAAGGCTGCCCGAACCGACCACGTAGTCGCTGTCATGGTCGGCCACGACGGCCAGCACATCCTCAAGCCGGGCTGCCGGGACGGCCGGGCCTTCCGGCACGAATCGGTATTCGAGGCCCGTCGAGGTTTCATGGACGATGAAGCCCAGCCGCGTCTGCCCGTCGATGGCGATGCGCCGGGTAGCAACGCCTTGTTCGGCCAACAGCCGATCGAGCATCTGGCCCACCTCGCCGCCCGCCAGATAGACGGCTTCGACCGCCCTGCCGAGCTTCGCCGTCACGCGCGCGACATTGATGCCGCCGCCACCCGGATCGAAGCGTCCATGGGTGGTGCGCACCTTGCGCACCGGGCGGATCACCTCGGCGTCTCCGGAAACGTCGACCGTGGGGTTGAGCGTGATCGTGAGGACCTTGGCCATGCGTGTTCCTGTCTGCCTGTGTTCCACCAACCCGGCGATGCGGCGCAATGTTCCGTCCTCGTGGGCGCGAACCGGTCCTGCCGCTCCCCGGCAACCGAATCCTGCTGAAAAGGCCGCTCCGCATCCGATCGTTTCGGTTGTCGACGCGTCGCCGCGATGACGCCATCAAGCGCACTTGACCTCGTGGAGCATTGATTGCGGTCAAGTTGCGGGCCGGCAGGCTTTGACCCGGATCAAGGTCGCCTGGCCCGTATTTGCTAGGAAGCGAGGCCGGAAGGCAGCGGCAGCCGCCGCCGCGAACCGGCGTTTGGACAAGGGAGAACCAGCATGAAGGCCGGGGACATCATGACGGCGGGCGCCGCCACCATCGGCGCCGAGGCAAGCGTTGCCGACGCGGCGCAGATGATGGTGCGGCACCGGATCAGCGGCCTTCCCGTCGTCGATGCGGACGGCCAGCTGATCGGAGTGGTGACCGAGCGCGATCTCCTGCGCCGTGCCGAGCTCGGCACCGAAAGGCAGCGGCCGCGCTGGTTCGACCTGTGGGTGATGCCGGGCGACGCCGCCGACGACTACGTTCACGCGCACGGTCGTTCGGTGCGCGACGTGATGAGCCGCCAAGTGGTTTCCGTCGCCGCGGAGACCCCGCTGGAGGAGGTCGTTTCGATCATGGAGAAGCGCGGCTTCAAGCGCTTGCCGGTTCTGCGTGACGGAAGGATCGTCGGCATCGTCAGCCGCGCAAACTTCCTGGTAGCCCTGGCGCACCGGCTGTCCGACGACGAACCGCCCGCCGCCGACGACCTTGCCGTGCGCCGCATGATCCTCGACGAGATCGAGGACCAGACCTGGAGCGGACTTGCCATGGTCGACGTCGAGGTGGTCGCCGGTGCGGTCTCCCTGCGCGGCACCGTCACCGACGAGCGCGTTCGCCGCGCCGTGGTCGTGGCGGCACAGACCGCGGCCGGCACCCGACCGGTGACCGACAGCCTGACCGTGGTTCCCTTCACGCCGATCGGCGTGTAGAGGCGCGCCGCCGCCCGGGCGCGCGAGCCTCCGAGACGGGGTTTGCAAGGCCCCTCCGCAGCCCCCCGCCCAAGGGCGGTGCCGGGTCGCATTGCGCCTCGGCTCCAGCGCAACAGTGACCGCGATGCCGAGGCCGCGCCAGGATCGGGGAGCCAGGCGGCAAGGCGCGCGGCGCCGCCACCGCGCCCGACGACAGGGATGGACACCCAGCCGGGGGCGGTCTCCGATCTTGCCGGTGATCGGATGGGAAACCGTTCCCTTCGTGCTTGACAGCGCGCGCGGCCGCCCACTATATCCGCCCAGCCTCGGCGCAAGCCGGTGCGGCGCCACGCCTCGCGGCGCCGTATCGAAAGGGGCGGAGTAGCTCAGTTGGTTAGAGCAGAGGAATCATAATCCTTGTGTCGGGGGTTCGAATCCCTCCTCCGCTACCATTGATCAAAAGCCAGAAAAATCAGACAGTTGGAACCAAACAGGGGTTCGAACGACTGTGAGACATCTCGCGCTGATGTACGCGGAGAAGTCCATGGCCAGAGTCTCCTATCTCATGCGGCGTGAGGGGCGGCACTACGTGCAGGCACGCATGTCGCCGCACGCCGCGGCCGTTTTCGAAACCTTGGCTGCTCGCCCATAATTGGTCTGCCTATGACGAGGGAAAGCTACTGAACAGCCCTGGAGCCTGACGGTGCTGGACGGCCGGTTATCATTGCGAGCCACAACCCTCGAGACCGAAGATCGGGGGGGCCAACGTTGGCGAAGGCAAACTCTGCCTTCAACGGTACGTGGGGCCAGTAGATGATAGGCTCGCCCGCCAGATAGGGCGAGTTGGTCCAACCGCGGTGGCACCCGGCCACCAACTAGCACAGTGCCGTTACAATGGTCACCCGATGACGGCAATTGGGCCGTGATCGGACAGGCAGCTTCTGAACAATGATCCGGGGAAACCGGACGGTATGCGCGGACCATCCCACCGGCAGTCCGATCCTGATCTGTGTCCGGTCGTGCACGACTCTCTGGCAGGCAGCGGGCATGCAAGCCCCCTCACGACCTGTCCGACAGCGGTGACCAGGCAGCGGAAGGCTGGAACGTCAGCTTCACGAACTCGCGCAGAAGAAGGATCTGCCGTGGCAGGATCGCGGGATCCTCGAGAGCTTTCGACATGACGATGGCACCTTCCAGCACGGTCGAGACCATGTCGGCAAAATCGTTGCCGTCAATCGCCGTTCTAGGTGGGTAGGAGGCCGCGATGTCGTCGAACATGGCGCGAAAGCGCCTGCGCCACATCAGCGCGGCTTCCCGGTTCACTTCTCGCACCGACCCGTCGAATTGGCGCTCATGGTAGCAGCTCAGTGCGACCAGACAGCCAGGGTGACCGCGTGGCAGGTCAGCCATCGCATCGGCGAGGAAGCGCAGGCCCAGCAGGAAAACCTGCAGCGGGTCGTCCACTAGCTCCCGCGCGCGCGCGAATATCGAGTCGTAGACCCTTTCATCTTCTTCGATGTATCGTTCAATGAGTGCCCTCGCCAACTCGGTCTTGTCTCGGAAGTGGTAGAAGAAGCCACTCTTCGAGACGCCAGTGACGGCAAGCAGTTCGTCGATCGAGGTTGCCCCGAAGCCTTTTGCGACGACGCCCTCCTGCGCTGCGTCCAGGATTCGGGTTCGCGTATCCTCGCCTCTGGCCATCACCACCTCCCTGTCAACTGTACCGACGGTGCGGACCCTGTGCCGCCAACCGAATTGCGAAACGAGCCAGATCCAAGCAAGCCATTGAAAAACATCGGCCATGGTGATTTTCGGCAAGAGTACCGCAAGTCGGGTGGTCCCGACAGTGCCGATCCTGTCAGAAGCTGCACGAACATCTGACGGAAGGATCGGATCCATGACCACTGCCTTGCCTCACATCAACGGCCCACTCGTTCTGAATGACAGCGGGCTCGAGACGACCCTTGTTTTCCACGAAGGCCGGGACTTGCCGGCTTTCGCCGCATTCCCGCTCCTGGAGAACGAAGAGGATCGCGCCTGGCTCGACCGGTACTACAATCGGCATCTGGAACTGGCGGAGTTGCATGGCGCCGGCTTCGTGATCGACACGCCGACATGGCGTGCGAACCCGGATTGGGGCGCGCAACTGGGCTACGGCGCGGCGGAACTCGACCGCATCAACCGCGACGCCGTCGCCTTCTGCCGAAGAATCGCGAAACGCTGGAAAGGACGCGTGGGGCCGATCGCGGTGGCCGGCATCATCGGACCACGCGGCGACGGCTATCTGGCCGGGCAAGCATCTGCAGCGGAGGCGGAGGACTATCATGCGCCGCAAATCGCTTCCTTCGCCGCGGGCGGCGCTGATCTCGCCACAGCCTACACGCTCGGAAGCGTCGAAGAGGCGGTTGGCATAGCGCGTGCTGCCAAAGCGGCCGGTGTTGCGATTGCGATCTCTTTCACCGTCGAAACCGACGGCCGCCTAGCATCCGGCTGCGAACTTGGCGCGGCGATCACGTCCGTCGATAGCGAGACAGGCGGCTATCCCGCCTATTTCATGGTGAACTGTGCCCATCCGCTGCATTTCGCGCACCTCTTCTCGGATGGTCCCCGCTGGGCGTCGCGCATCCGCGGCGTCAAGGCGAACGCATCCACACTCAGCCATGCAGAGCTCGACGAACGGCAAACGCTGGACGAGGGGGATCCAGAGGATCTCGGCCAGCGCGTTGCGGGTCTAAGGCGAATGCTCCCGGCACTGACGCTCCTCGGCGGATGCTGCGGCACCGATCACCGTCATGTTGGCGAAATCGCCCTGGCTTGCTGCGGCCACACGAAGCAGGCGCGCCATGCCTGATGGCGAAACTCAAGACGCGATAGGTCGCAACGGGACGACAGCGGCCAGGGTCTCGCGCTCCGCGGCCGCGCCGACCTTCCGTGCCTGCTGCCGCCGACAAGCCCCTCGACCACGGCCGTCAACATATCAACGACCGGGACACGCCGTCGGCATGGGCGACGGTCTGCACACCACGAATTGGAGAGAAAAATGAACGAGATGTTCCAGTCCGCCACACCCCTGGAGAAGGAATTCCTCCTGCGCGATGCCACACCCACCGATGCACGCTCCCTCGCCGAACTGATCGCCATCGCTGGTGCGGGCATTCCCGAATGGCTATGGACTCAGATGGCTGGTCCCAACGAGGATGCGCTCGATGTCGGCATCCGACGCGCGAAACGAGACGAGGGCGGATTCTCGTGGACGAACGCGATCGTCGCCGAAGTCGACGGATCGGTGATCGGCATGATACTCGGCTACCGGCTCGAAGACGAAGACCACGATCTCGAGCGATTGCCGGAAATCCTGCGTCCCTTTCTCGAGCTCGAGCGGCGGGTTCCGGGAAGCTGGTACATCAACGCCTTCGCCCTCTACGCCCCATGGCGCGGCCGAGGCATCGGCACGCGCCTACTCGCCGCAGCCTCGAAGCGCGCGCGCGATGCCGGTTGCCGGCAGATGAGCGTTCAGACCTTCTCGGAGACGCCACGGTCGGAAGCATTCTACAACCGTCATGGATTTCGCAGGTTGGACACACGTCGTCTTCCCACGCCCTCGCCGTGCCACCATGGTGGTGACACGGTCCTTCTTCAAGGAGCGAGCTAACAACACTCCCGCGCATTGGTAAGGCTGCATCATTCATCGAGACCGGCACTTGGAGAGCTGGCTCGGGAAATCTGCACAGGGGTTATGAGTGGAGTTTGCGCCTGAACGCGGCATAGATGCCGGGAACAGGAGAGACCATGACGAAACGCCCCCGTCGTAATCACAGCGCCGACTTCAAGGCGAAGGTGGCGCTTGCCGCGATCCGCGGCGAGAAGACGCTGATCGAGCTTTCGCAGCAGTTCGACGTGCACCCGAACCAGATCAAGCAATGGAAGGACCAGCTCCTGGCGGGTGCTTCCGGGGTCTTTGGCGGCGAGGCGAAGTTCGACGCCGCGGTGCCGCTGGTGGACGTGAAGACGCTTCACGCCAAGATCGGGGAGCTCGCGCTGGAGAACGATTTTTTAGCCGGCGCGCTCAACAAGGCCGGGTTGCTGAGCGCAAGGAAATGATCGACCGAGGCCACGCTCTTTCGGTCACCCGCTAGGCCAGCGTTCTGGGGATCAGCCGGGGCAGCGTCTACTACCTGCCCCGCCCCGTCCCAGCCGCCGATCTGGCTCTGATGCGCCGGATAGACGAACTGCATCTCGACTACCCGTTCGCGGGAAGCCGGATGCTGCAGGGGCTCTTGAGGGCGGAGGGACATTGCGTGGGCCGGCGTCACGTCGCCACGCTCATGAAGAAGATGGGCATCGAGGCGCTCTACCGCCGCCCCAACACCTCGAAGCCGGCGCCGGGGCACAAGATCTATCCCTATCTGCTGCGCAATCTCCCAGTCATCCGCCCCAACCAGGTCTGGGCGATGGACATCACCTACATCCCCATGGCGCGCGGCTTCGTCTACCTGGCCGCCGTCGTCGACTGGTTCAGCCGCCGCGTCCTGTCGTGGCGACTCTCGATCACGCTGGAAGCGAGCTTCTGCATCGATGCCGTCGAGGAAACGCTGGCCCGCCACGGCGAGCCCGACATCTTCAACACCGACCAGGGCAGCCAGTTCACCTCCCTCGACTTCACCAAGGTGTTGAAGGAGGCCGAGATCGCCATCTCCATGGACGGCAAAGGCGCATGGCGCGACAACGTCTTCGTCGAACGACTGTGGCGGACCGTCAAATACGAGGAGGTCTATCTGCACGCCTATGCCAGCGTGCCGGAGGCGCGAGCGGCCCTAGCCCGGTACCTGACCTTCTACAACACCAGAAGTCCTCATTCATCGCTTGACCGACGAACGCCCGATCAGGCCTACTTCAACCCGCCGCAGCCAATCCCGGTCGCGGCATGACCGAGGCGGAAATCCACTTAAGAAACCCCGCCAAACTGTTCAGACGAGTGGCGCCAGCTCTGTCGCCCCGTGCTGTCCGGCATTGCCGGGCTGATCGAACGTAGCGCCCACGCGCACGTGCCCATCTTCGCTGTCCGGCACTGCTGTGCCGCGCTGCGTGGGTTCAGAAACCGTGACGGCGCAGTTCCTTCTCGATGCGTGCACGAGATTTCGTTTCGCGCGTCGGAAAGGCGGCGAAATAATCAGCCGACGTAGCGTCGGGCTTTAGGCGGCGGATCGTCTGACGCCACCGGGCCGCCTGATCGTGACGCTCGGCCAGCCCGTTGGCGACGAGTGCGATCATGGCGATCAGGTAATGGGCTCCCGGCGTGGTCGCCGCACGGTCGGCCCAGCCGGCGGCGGCTTCATAATCCTCCTGTTGGATCAGTATCTGCGCCCGCACGCCGTGAATGCCGTAGAGTAGCGGATCGAGCGGACTGAGATGCAGCGATGTATCCAACGCGGAGAACGCGACAGACGCCTTTCCTATCAGCATTGACGTGAAAGCCGACGCGTAGAAGCCTTGCGCATAGTTCGGGTTCAGCGCCGTTGCCCGTGCCAGCCAGTCGGCGGCGATATCGGGCTCGTCGGAGAGCCAGTAGGTGCGGCCCATGGTGAAGTTCGCGAAAGGGTCGAGTGGGTCCAGTTCCAAGCCACGCTCGGCATGGCGCCGCGCCTCTCGCGCGGACAGCTCCGGATCGGGTGTCAGGCGCAGGAACGCTTCAAGGAAGCTGGTGAAGGACAGCCCCACATGGGCGCGCGCGAGTTGAGGATCCGCCATGATCGCCTGCTCGAAACACCGCTTCGCCAGTGCATTGTCGGCTGCCGTGAAGCGATAAAGATGGCCGAGGCCGATGTGATAAATAGCCCAGGCATCCAGCCTGGCTGGATCGCTCAGTCGCGCAATGCGCGCTTCGTTGAATGGTATGTGCGCCTCGAGCGCCGATACCAGATGAGTCACGATCCGCGACCTCAACTCGCCAACCCCGTCTACGGAAGACGCGAGCCTGTCCGCCCAGATGATCTCGCGTGAGATGGAGTCGGTCAGTTCGAGTGTCACCGCGATGGTGCGGCCGGGGCTTTCAATCACCCCGGATAGGACGTAGCGCGCGGCCAGTGCTGTCGACACCAGATCAAGGTCGTCGGCGACCTGCCGGAAGCGGAAGGTTGATCCTCGCGCTATCACCGCCAGCCAACGCAGCCGCGACAATGCCTCGATGATCTCGTGGGGGATGGCGTCGCCAAGGATGGTGAGTTCCGGCGGCATGCCGAGTCGCTCGAAGGGCAGCACCGCGATCGAAGGCCGCCCGCCGGGGTGGCCTGACGCCGAAGGGATGAAACCTTCCGACGACGCACGCGCGGGCGACGAGGTGGTCACCTCGGGGACGAAGCGGAACCCGCGTCCGTGGACCGTGCGGATCACGGCCTGTTTCTCGCCATCGTCGCCGACCGCCCGGCGGGCGGAGCGAATGCGACTGGAAATGCTGGCGTCCGAGACAGCCTCGCCCTGCCAGACCGCAGCAATGATGTCGTCCTTCGTGACCATGTGATCACGGTTTCGAACAAGATGAATGAGCAGCGAAAGAACCTGCGGCTCGACCCGCACCCGCTCGCCGCGGCAGCTAAGCTGGAATCGCTCCGGGTCGAGTCGAAAGTCGCCGAATGACCAAGTCATGACAGAGGATACAGCACAATCGCCGGCTTCTACAGAAATTCTTCAGAACTCCTTCAAGCCTGCTCGAAGCGATCGGTGCAGATTTAGGAGCGAAACCTGCCTCACGCGTCAGAGGCTAGCAGAGAAGGAGCGAAACGATGCAAGACAACGCGATACAGACCAGACGTTTCGAAACGCCGGACCAGCGCCTCGACATGAAGGAGCGCGGTGGCATCTCCATCGTCAAGCTGGCCGACGGCAGCGCGGGAATGCACGCGATCTTCGAGCCCGGCTGGTCGTGGGAAGTCGACGAGAAGCCGCTGCTCGGCTCGCCGGACTCCTGCCCGATGCGACACACGGGATACTGCATTTCGGGCAGGCTCGTCGTCCGTATGATTGACACCGGCATCGAGACCCACATCAGCACCGGCGACTTCTTCGAAATTCCGCCGGGACATGACGCCTATGTCGATGGTGACGAACGAGTCGAACTGATCCTGTTCGCGCCGCCCGAACACCAGCACTGAATGGCTCCCGCTGATTTGGACCCGCCTTGGCTTTTGACAGCAAACGGAGAGATTTGATGGACGCGAGGACAATGCGCACGACACAGGGGCGTGGGAGGCTTTACACCAGCGTCCTTGAAACCGTGGGCGACACCCCCACAATCCGGATCAACAATCTCGCCCCGGCCGGTGTCGAACTCTACGTCAAGGCGGAAGCCTTCAACCCTGCCGGTTCGGTCAAGGATCGGTTGGCGCTCAACATCATCGAGGAAGCCGAACGCGACGGAACCTTGAGCCCGGGGCAGACGGTGGTCGAGGCGACGTCTGGCAATACGGGCGTCGGCCTGGCAATGGTCTGCGCGGCCAGGGGCTACCCGCTCGTCGTGACGATGGCTGACAGCTTCTCCATCGAACGCCGCAAGCTGATGAGGATGCTTGGCGCCAAAGTGGTGCTGACGCCGCGCGCGCAGAAGGGACTTGGTATGTACCAGAAGGCCGTCGAGCTGGCTGAAGCGAACGGCTGGTTCCTGGCGCGCCAGTTTGAGACCAAGGCCAACGCCGCCATTCACGAAGCGACGACCGCGCGCGAGATCATCAACGATTTTGCCGGATCGCGTCTGGACTGGTTCGTCACCGGCTATGGCACCGGCGGAACCGTCGTGGGCATAGGCCGCGTGCTGCGTCGCGAGCGGCCGGAGACACGGATAGTGTTAGCCGAGCCGGCAAACGCGCAGCTGATCGCCAGTGGTCATCTGCAAGACCGTGACTCCGGTGGGTCGCCGACGTCAAGCCACCCCGCCTTCGAACCTCATCCGATCCAGGGCTGGACCCCCGATTTCATTCCGAATGTCCTGCAGGAGGCGATCGACTCCGGCCTCTACGACGACGTGACTCCTGTCGCCGGCGCGGAGGGCATCAAATGGGCAAGGGCCCTCGCGCAGAGGGAGGGAATCCTGACCGGGATCTCCGGCGGTGCCAGCTTCGCGGTAGCCCATCAGATAGCAGAACGGTCGCCAGCCGGCTCCATCATCCTCTGCATGCTCCCCGACACCGGCGAGCGGTACATGACGACGCCGCTTTTCGACGGGATCGAGGCCGATATGGACGATGAAGAGCGCGCCCTCTCGTTGTCGACACCCGGATTCCAGCTTGCTGCCGCGTGACCACGCTTCAGGGGAAAGACGAAATGAATGCGCTGCCCGGTCCCGCGACCTTGGACGCGGAGGAAACCCTCGACCCGGCCGAGTGGGGCGATGTCCGGACGCTCGCGCATCGGATGATCGACGATTCGATCGGCTATCTCCGCGGCGTCCGGGAGCGGCCCGTGTGGCAGCAGATGCCGGTCGAGGTGAAAGCCTCGTTCGAGCGGCCCGTGCCCCATGCTCCGACACCGCTCGATGAAGTGTATCGGCAGGTGACCGAGAACCTGATGCCCTATCCGATGGGCAACATCCATCCGCGCTTCTGGTCCTGGTACATGGGATCGGGCAATTTCACCGGCGCCCTGGCGGACTTCCTGGCCGCCGTCCAGGGATCTAACCTCGGCGGCGGCAATCATGCCGCCGCCTCTTTGGACATCCAGGTCGTGAACTGGTGCAAGGAGATGATTGGGTTTCCTTCATCGGCCAGCGGAACACTGGTCAGCGGCGGCTCGATGGCCAATCTGATTGCGCTCATCGTCGCGCGCAACGTCAAGGCGGGCGTGAATGTCCGCGAAGATGGTGTTGCCGCGATCGAAAAGCCCCTGCGCTTCTACGCTTCCGATCAGGTGCATAGCTGCCATCGCAAGGCGATGGAGGCGCTAGGGCTTGGCAACAAGGCGCTTCGGCGCATCCCTTCGGATGCCGATCTGCGGATCGATATCGCCGCGCTTCGGGCGGCGATTGCAGAGGATCGCGCGGCCGGAAATCAGCCCGCCTGCCTGATCGCCACGGCCGGCACGGTCAACACCGGCGCCATCGATGATCTGGAAGCCCTCGCCGACTTTGCGGCAGAGGAAGCGCTTTGGCTCCACGTCGACGGCTGCATCGGCGCGTTGCTGGCGATCGCACCCGCGAATGCCGATCGCGTCTCCGGCATAGAGCGCGCCGATTCGGTGGCACTTGACCCGCACAAATGGCTGCACGCCCCTTTTGAAGTCGGCTGCGTCCTGATCCGCGACGCGGTCGCGCATCGCGGCGCCTTCGCAGTGACGCAGGAATATCTCGAATCGACGCCGCGCGGTCTCGCATCCGCCGAGTGGCTTTACGAACTCGGCTTGCAGACGACGCGCGGCTTCCGGGCCTTGAAGGTTTGGATGGCGCTGAAGGAACACGGCGTCGAAAAGTTCGGCCGGCTGATCGACCAGAACATCGCACAGGCGCACCACCTTACGGGGTTGATTGAGCAGGAACCGCTGTTCGAGCTGGTCGCGCCGACCAGCATCAACATCGTGTGTTTCCGCTACAGCCCGAAAGGTATGGGCGATGCCGCGCGCAAGGCGCTCAACATCGAGATCATGCTGCGGCTCCAGGAGGAAGGGATCGCCGCCTTGTCCGACACGACCGTCCATGGCGAACATTGCCTTCGCGTGGCGATCAACAACCACCGGACACGGCGCGAGGATCTGGACATCCTCGTGCGCGAAACGCTGCGTCTCGGCGCGCTGCTGGCGCCTTGACACGACGGTGGGTGGGGGATGAACGAGGGGGAGCACACATCCCCAGGGCATCGATTAAGTCGAGACGGGCGACGGCCGACCGTGCGCTTCGTTCCTGGTTCCTACGGCACCCATGCCGCCTGCCGGAAGATGCTGAGATTGCTGGCACCCATGCCGCCTGCCGGCAGAATGCTGGGATTGCTGGCGCCGGGCCGCCAGATGGTCGGCACCAGCCTCTGGGGCTACGGAACCTCGAGCGAGACCCGGACCCGCGACGATTTCGACATGCGCTTCCATCAGGCCCTGATGGCGGTCGACAAGGTCTTCAACCGGTTCCGCACGTCCTTCCTCGGCAAGTCCAGCCCCGTTCACCTGTTCTGGGGCGCGCTCGACCTCGCCGTGACCCGGTTCTCGGGTCGGCGCGCGCCGCTCCATCCGGCTGGCATTCCGGCCCTTCCGGACGACGTGGCGCAGGAGGCCTATGACCGCGAGGTCTCCTCGGCGGGCTTCTGGCCGGGCGGCAACGGCATCGATTACCCCGCCTTCTACGCCTACGCCTATCCGGCCCCGGCCGGTTATCGCGCGGCGGCGGTGCGGCCCGACGCGGCATTCTGGCACGAAGGCCTGTCGGAATTCGTCCTGCCTTACGATGCGGTGCAGTCGGCGGCCGACCCCGACGGGGCGCTGATGGCGTTCCTCGTCTCGACCTACGAGGCGGCGGCCAATCTGGGCGCATGGGACCGCGACCTCCTCGAATGCGCGCATGGAGCGCCGCGGCAGGTCCGCCGGCCCGACGCCGAAACGGTCAGGCCTGCGGCCGCGATCGACGACGGAAATGTCGAGCGGGAAGATGGTCCATCGAAGGGGCGCTACCGCCTCGTCGTCGACGGCGTGGAGGCGGAGATGACCTACAGCCGCGCCGGCGAGGGCCTGATCATCATCGACCACACGGAGGTGCCCGCGGCCCTGCGCGGCCGCAAGGTCGGCGAGCGACTGGTGCGCCAGGCCGTCGAGGACGCCCGTCGTGATCGCGTCGCCATCATGCCGCTCTGCCCCTTCGCGAAAGCGCAGATCGGACGGCATCCGGAATGGCAGGACGTCGTGCGACGCTGAAGCGACGGGCGGCGGATCTGCGCGGCTCTGCACATCTTCCGGATCTTCCTCCCGGATGGACGGCAACCGAAACGCCCGGCACGAGGAGGCCGGGCGCTTTCAGTTCAGTCCTTGCGGCGTTCAGCGGGCGGAGAGTTTCTCGTAGGCATCGGAGCAGACTTCGCCGCAACGGTTCAGCCAGCCCGGCAGGACGCCCTTCTCGAAGGCTTCCTTCTGCAGAGCGAGGTCGGCTTCCGTCGGCGTGACGATGGTCTGCATCGCAGGCTCACCGATCGAGCACGGACCGGCGCCGTTGCAGGCGATGCCTTCACGGTCTTCCCGACGGTTCTGGGCCCACATTTCGGCTGACAGCGCGCCGACTTCCTTGGTCAGGAAAGCCTGCACCGCCGGGTCGAGTGCGTCCCACCACGCCGCATTGGCGACGGTGGCACCGGCGCCGAAGTTGACCGGAAGGTCATAGACGAACTTCGAACCCTCATACCAGCGCGAGGTATAGCCGCCGACGGTGCTGGTGATGGCGCAGTCGATCACGCCCTGCTCCAGCGCCTGCTGGACTTCGCCGAACGGCATGTTGACCGGCGCGCCGCCGAGATAGGCGATGAAATCGGACTGCGATGCGCCCGAGGTGCGCACGCGCTTGCCCTTGATGTCCGCCAGGTTCTCGACCGGCACGCGGCAGTAGACCACCTGGCTCTGGTAGGATTGCAGCGCGAGCAGGTGCAGGCCGAGCTTCGTGCGATAGTACTCGGCGAGGATCGGGAAGAAGGCCGTCGATGCGGCTTCGAACTCGTCGTAGTTCGAGGACATGCCGGCGAGGTCGCTGCCGTCGTTGATCGGATCGTGACCCGAATGGTGGCCGAGCTGGCCGGTGGCGATGTTCATGACCCCGTCGGTCACCATGCCGAACATTTCGGGGCCCTTGAGGCCGAGTTCGTTCATCGGGCGGAACCGTGCCTTGACCGAGCCGCCGGAAAGTTCGGTGACCTTCGTGGTCCAGAACGGCGCCTCGAGCACCCTGCTCTGCGTGGTGGTTCCGAGATTGCCGACGACGGTGATCTCGGTCGCCGGCAAGGTTTGCGCAAAGGCGGGTGTGGCGAGCCCCGCGATCAGCATGGCGACAATTGCAGCATTCTTTTTCATGGTGTTCCCTTTGTTTGTTTCTTGTTCGAAAACCCCGCCTGTCATCCCCGCATGAAGGTGGGAAGCCAAGTGGCGAGAGACGGAAAGGCGGTGAGGATGGCGATCATCGCCAGCATCGCGGCCACGAAGGGCACGGCCCCGAGCGTGACGTCGCGGAAACTGCCTTCGCCGCGCACCGACTGGACGACGAAGAGGTTCATGCCGATCGGCGGCGTGATCAGCGCCATCTCGATCATGATCATGAAGATCACCCCGAACCAGAGGGGGTCGTATCCGATCGCGACGATGATCGGCACCACGATGGGGGTCGTGGCGATCATCAGAGACAGCGTTTCCATGAAGCAGCCGAGGACGAGGTAGATCACGACGATGGCCATCAGGATGACCACAGGCGGAGCGTCGATGGCGCCGACGGCATTCCGGATCTGGTCGGCGAGGCCGACGGAGACCATCACGAAGTTGAGGAGCTGCGCCGCCAGCACGATCAGCATGACCATGCAGGTGGTGCGCATGGTGCGCTCGAACGCGCCCATCAGAAGCGCGAAGGTGAGCTTGCCGCGCATCGCCGTCATGACCAGCGCCGCCAGGAAGCCCAGCGCCGCGGCTTCCGTCGGCGTCGCCACCCCGAGATAGATCGAGCCGACCATCAGGATGAAAAGGAGCAGCGGCGGCAGCAGGCCCGGCAAGGTCTGGAAACGCTCCCGCCAGGTCGGCATGGCTTCCTTCCTGCCGCGCGCTGCCGGATACCAGATGCAGACGCCGAGGATCAAAAGCGAGAAGAGCAGCGCGAGCAGGAGCCCGGGGATCAGGCCGGCCAGGTAGAGCCGCCCGATCGAGACGTCGGCCAGTACCCCGTAGATGATCATGTTGATGGACGGCGGGATGAGAATTCCGAGCGTCCCGCCGGCTGCGATGGAGCCCAGGAACAGCGGCGGCGAATAGCCTCCCGCTTTCATCTGCGGGATCGCGACGGTACCGATCGTCGCCGCCGTCGCGACGGAAGAGCCCGACGTCGCCGAAAACAGCGCGCTGGAGCCGATGATCGTGTGCAGGAGCCCACCCGGCACAACCCGTACCCAGCGGTCGATCGCGACGAACATGCCTGCCGCGATGCCGGAATTCAGCAGCAGTTCGCCGGTGAGGATGAAGAGCGGCACCGCCACCAGCGAAAAGCTGGTCGAGCCGCCCCAGAGCATCTCGCCGCTCGCCGGCAGGACCGGGAAAAACGAGAAGAAGTGGTCGAGGACGAGTGTGACGATGACCAGGACCGCGCCGACCGGCAGTCCGATCGCGATCAGTCCGAACAGCAGGAGCACCAGGGTGGGTATCATCTCAAGTCTCCCTGTGCCGTGCTTCGGCAACCGCTTCGGCGACCTCCTGGTCCTGCCCGAACCGGCCCAGATTGTCGGCGTCGACACCGCGGCCCCTCAGAAGGTGGGCGGCATGTCGGACGGTGAGCAGAATGCCGGTCAACGCGAAGATGGCGAAGCCCAGGGCCCAGACGGATTGCGGCAGCCCTTGCGGGAAGGCGAGCGCGGAGCTGGACGTGACGCCCCGCGACGTGCTCGCCCAGGCGAGCTTGACGGACAGGTAGGCGAACAGAACGGCGAGCGCGGCGAGCGCCAGGAAGGAGAGGAAATCCAGTCCGCGACGGACCGGCGTGGGGAGCTTTGTGACCAGCACGTCGACCCGGATATGCGCGCCGCAGAGCGCAGTGTAGGACATGCCGAAACTGATCGAGATCGCGAACAGGTAGGTGCTGAACTCGTAGGAGTTGAGGATCGTGCGTCCCAGCAGGTTGCGCGTCACGACGTCGACGGAGACGCCGACGGCGATCAGCACGATCATCGCGCCGCCGAGCCGCGCAAAGAGCGCGGAGACGCGGTGGACGAGTGTATCGATGGCTTCCATCGTCAGACCAGCCGCCCACCAGATGCGGGTGCGACCAGGATCCGGGTCAGCGCGGCAATGTCGGGCACACCCTCGATCGCCTCGATCGTGGCAATCAGTTCCTCGCCGGCGGCGTCGGCCATGCCCTCGGCGCGCCGCCAGCAGCGCCAGAACTTGTCGAGGTTTTCCTCGCGGCTGAGCGGATTGTCCGGATGGCCATAGGCCGCCTCGACGACCACGCTGTGCGTCACGCCCGATTTCAGCGTGACGCTGATCGTCTGGGGCGTCATCGCGCTGTGACTGGTGACGTCGTTCTGCGTTACCGTCACCCGACCGGCAAGATCGTGGGTCCGCGCGTTTCGCAGCATCTCGTCGCCGATGAAATGCTCGACGTCCACCTTGCCATGAACAAGATAGGTCGCCGCAACGAAGCCGAGGCAGAGCTTGGCATAGTTCGGTGCGGGATCGGGAATGTCCGGACGTCCGACCAGCCGATTGACGAGTTGCGGCACATCGCAGGCGATGGCAGCAACGTCGTCGGCCGAGAATCCATGGGTTTTTTGCAGGCGGTGCAGCCCGTCGATCGCGCCATGGGTGAGGCGTCCCGACGGAAACGGCTTGTGCGACATCCGCTCGATCTGGAAGCTCGCCTCCAGCTCGCGCCTGCCGTGCTCGACGTCGAACTCGTCGTTCTCGAACAGGCGGAAATAGCCGTAGCGGCCGGTCAGCACGTCGCTGGGGCCGAGAATGCCTTCGCGAGCAAAATCCAAGGAAGCGATCGCGGCGCGGGAGTTGAAGCCGACCTGCATGCCGAGCATGGGCGAACCCTCGACATGCGGCTGCAGCGTTCCGCTGGTCTGCCCATACTGGTTGCCGATCGCGCGGATGATCGTCTCGACATCCATGCCTTCGAGCTTGCCCAGCGCCGCGACGGCGCCGAAGCCGCCGGCCGCGGCGGGACGGAAGAAGCGGATCGGTCCGGTCGAGGATTTGCCAAGGAAGATCGACACGTCGACGCTCATCGCGACCGCCGTCAGGAAGTCGCGGCCGTTGACGGGATTGCCCTGCTTGGAACGCCGTTCGCAGTAGGCCATGACCGCGGACAGGATCGTCGCGAAGGGATGCAGCACGGCATCCTCGTTCACGCAGTCGAACTCCAGAGTGTGGATCTGGTAGGCATTGACGAAGGCCGCAGCCGGAGCCGGGACGCGCTGCCCGCCAGCCCAGATGGTCGCCTCGTCGCCGCTGCCCCAGCTCGACGCCACCTTGATGATGTGATCGAGGCCGAAACCCTTGCAGCCGGCCACGCCGACGCCGAACGTATCGATCAGGAATGTCTTGGCCTTCTCGACCGCGTTGTCCGGCAGGTCGTCATAGCCTGTTGCGACCACGCGCTCGATCAGCCACGGCAAAGGATTTTCGGAGACCGTCAACGCATTGCCCCTCTGTCTCGGGGCCGGGCGAATGATGCATGGAGAGGCATTGCCACCCCTTGCGCCAGGCCCGCGCTCTCGCCCCGCGCAGCTGGAGGCTGCACGCCGAAATCGCCTGCCAATATCGTCCTGACCTCGGGCACCACCTCCGTCAGGCGATGCTTGCATTCGTATTCAAAACTCCGATCCGAAGCATGTCAACTGGGAAATCCGCGGCACCCTGGTTTTTGTCAGATCGAGTTTATCTCCAACGAAATCAGCCAAATCATATTGGATACAGAGACATGACTTGACAGCATCGCGTCGTCATAAAATGATGAATTCGTATTCAACCGGGGCTCCAGTCCCGATCGTGGCAGCGGCGGGCGGCAAGCCCGAAGCGATGTGTCGCGGTGCAGCCAGCCGAAGGAAGTCTCCATGCCGCTCGCCCAAACGCCACAGGACGGATTCGATCTCGACGTCGCTGTGGTCATCGTCGGAGCAGGCGCCGCGGGCCTCACCGCGGCACTTGCCGCGCGGGACGGCGGCGCGGACGTGTTGCTTCTGGAACGCGATGAAAACCCGCGCGGCAGCACCAGCATGTCCCAGGGTTACGCCTGCGCGGCCGGCACGAAGTTTCAGAAAGAACGCGGGATCGACGACGACGCCGACCGCTTCTACGCCGACATCATGGCGCGGACCAAGGGAAAGGCCGACCCGCGCATCGCCCGGACGGTCGCCGAGAATTCGGGCATCGCGATCGACTGGCTGGTCGAAAAGCATGACATACCGTTCCGGATGAACATCGCCTGGGCGGGCTTCTTTGGCCACTCCGTCAACAGGATGCACGGAATGCCGACAAAGACCGGCGAGGAACTGCACGGCGCGCTGATCCGGGCCGCCGCCAACGCAGGCGTCGACCTCGTGACGGGGGCCCATGTCGATCTGGTCTATGCCGACCCGGACGGGCGCGCGACCGGCGTGCGCGTCCGCCGCTCGGACGACACGGTCGAGACGATCGGCTGCAAGGCGCTGGTGCTGGCAACCTGCGGCTTTGGCGCCAACCACGAGATGGTGCGCAACCACATCACGTCCTTCGGAGAGGCCCCCTACTACCGGTACTTCGGCCACGAAGGGAACGAGGGCGAAGGCATCCAGTGGGGCGTCGAACTCGGCGGCGCAATCGGCTGCATGGATGCATTCCAGGGCTATGGCGCGCTGGCCGAGCCCTACGGGATCATCGTCAACTATGAGACGGTCATGCATGGCGGCTTCACCGTCAATGTCGAGGGCAAACGCTTCTCCAACGAGGTTGCCGACATTTCCGGCCAGGCACTGAACGTGCTGCGCCAACCGCAGGGAACGGGGTGGATCGTGTTCGACGATGCGCGGCGCGCATTGGTCGAGGACTTGCCCGAATTCCGCGATCTCGCCTCGCTCGGCGCGGTCCGCAGCGCAGACACGCCTGCAGACCTCGCGAAGCTGATGAACATCCCCGCCGACGCGTTCCTCCAGACCTGGGCTGAGGTGGAACGACTGGCCGCCGGCGCCGCTCAATGCCCGTTCGGCCGCGACTTCACCGGCAAGGCGCCCCTGTCGGGCCGCCTGCATGCCATCCGCACCACGGGCGCGCTTTTCCATACGCAGGGCGGATTGATGGTTGACGAAGGGGCGCAGGTGCTGCGTCCGGACGGCTCGCGCCTGCCGAACCTTTTCGCGGGCGGCGGCACGGCCTGCAGCATTTCGGGCACCGGCGTCGACGGCTACCTGCCGGCAGCGGGACTGGGAACGGCCATCACGCTCGGCCGACTGGCCGGCATCTCCGCAGCACAACTCGCGAAGGACTGATCACAAGACTTCGCCAAAGGCGCCAAGCAGGCGGGCTGAACTTCGCTTCTGGAAAGCAAATAATGTAAGAGTTATATGTTCCATTTATCAAGCCTATCAGAATCTGACTAATCTATCTTTGATCTTATTCGATTTTATATTTTGAGGTTAAATCACGAAGCCAACGGGCATCCATAACCGGATGCACAGCTCAGGGAGATCAGGATCGATGACGATTTCAGTGGCGAGAACAGCATTGCTGGGGGCCGCCTGCGTGGTCGCGCTGTCGCTGTCCGGATGGAACGCGGTCGCTGCCGACCTCCGGCTGGGTTCGAACTTCGGCGACACGCATTCATCGACCCGGGCCCTCAAGGACGTCTTCGCGACCAAGGTCGAAGAACTCACGCAAGGCCGTCACACCGTATCGGTGTTCGCCAACAGCGAGCTCGGCCAGACATCGGAGATGGTGAACCAGGCACAGAGCGGCATCAATTTCGGCGTTTACGTCTCCACCGCCTTCTACAATTCGCAGGTACCCCAACTCGGCGTGACCAACCTCCCCTTCGTCTTCTCAGACCGCGAGACCGCGTTCAAGGTCATCGATGGGCCAATGGGCGAGCAATTGAAGCCATTGTTCGAAGAGAAGGGTCTGGTGGTCCTCGGCTTCATGGAACTGGGCTTCCGGCACATCACGAACTCGAAGCGTGCGATCGTCGAGCC
This sequence comes from Aquibium carbonis, assembly GCF_003970795.1. Classification (GTDB taxonomy): domain Bacteria; phylum Pseudomonadota; class Alphaproteobacteria; order Rhizobiales; family Rhizobiaceae; genus Aquibium; species Aquibium carbonis. The sequence continues at coordinate 55,392 of NZ_RWKW01000042.1, forward strand.
GGACGACGTGGCAGGGCTGAAGATCCGGCTGCAAAGCAATCCGGTCCACATCGCGACGTTCAACCTGCTTGGCGCCAGCCCGGTGGCGCTGGACGGAACCGAGATCTTCGCAGCGCTCAGCCAGGGTGTGATCGACGGACAGGAAAACCCCTATTCCGTCATCAACAATCTTCGGCTCTACGACGCCAGGCAGCGCTACGTCTCCGAAACGGGGCACTTCTTCGACATCATCGTGTTTGCGGTCTCCAAATCGGTGCTCGAGGGCATGACACCGGAGGACCGCGAAGCGGTGATCGAGGCGGGCCGCCTCGCCACCGCCGAGCAACGTCGGATCGCAGCCGAGGACGAGGCGGCCAATCGCGCGGCAGTCGAAGCCAAGGGCGTCGAAATCACGGTGCTGACGCCCGAACAGCGCGAGGCATTCCAGGCGGCGACAGCGCCGGTCTACGACCAGGTGCGCGAGGCGCTCGGTCAGGACCTGGTGGATACCTTCCTGTCCGCGATCGCAGCGGCGAAGTAACCGCGATCCCGCCCTGGCGCGATCCGATCGCACCAGGGCGCTCGGCCTGGCCGTCGCAGTCCAGATTCACCTTGACATCAGTTCGCCCGAATTAAATATTGAATACGTATTCAATCATTCGACGCAAGCCCGGGGAACGGCGAGCGCGAAGGCTGGGAGTTGCACAATTGAAAAGCTTTAAGCACACGATCCGCGCACTTGCATGCGCTTTCACCATTGCTGCTGTTTCGACGACGGCACATGCCGCCGAACTCCGACTTGGATCGGGTTTCGGCGACAATCATTCGTCCACCCGCGCCATGCGGGACGTCTTCGCGGCCAAGGTCGAAGAGCTGACCGCCGGCCGCCACACCGTATCGGTGTTCGCCAACAGCGAGCTCGGCCAGGCGCCGGAAATGGTGAACCAGGCGCAGAGCGGCATCAATTTCGGCGTCTTCGTGTCGTCGGCCTTCTTCAATTCGCAAGTGCCGGAGATCGGCGTCACCAACATGCCGTTCATCTTTTCGGACCGCGAGACGGCGTTCAAGGTGTTCGACGGCCCGTTCGGCGAGAAGATGAAGCCGCTGTTCGAGGCAAAGGGCCTCGTGGTCCTGGGCTTCATGGAACTGGGTTTCCGCAACATCACCAATTCCGTCCGCCCGATCACGCAGCCCGAAGACCTTCAGGGCCTGAAGATCCGCCTGCAAAACAACCCCGTGCACATCGCAACCTTCAACCTGCTCGGCGCCAGCCCGACCTCGATCGATGCGAGCGAAATGTTTGCGGCGCTCAGCCAGGGCGTGGTCGACGCACAGGAAAACCCCTATGCGGTCATCAACAGCTTCCGCCTCTACGACGCCAAGCAGAAGTACGTCACCGACACCGGGCACTTCTTCGACGTCATCGTCTTCGCCGTCAGCAAGACCGCGCTCGACGCCATGACCGAGGAGGACCGCGAGGCCGTGATCGAGGCCGGCCGGCTCGCGACGCTCGAGCAGCGCAGCTATGCCGCAGCAGACGAGGCGACCAACCTCGAGACGGTGCTCTCGAAGGGCGTCGAGCTGACCAGGCTCACGCCCGAGCAACGGGAGGCTTTCCGCACGGCGACCGCTCCGGTCCTGGACGAGGTGAAGTCGCGTCTCGGCGCCGAACTCGTCGACGAGTTCCTCTCTGCCGTCGACGCCGCGAAATAGTCCCTTGGACCGCCTCATCGACATCGTCGACCGCATCCTGATGGGTGCGGTCGCCGTCCTGATGGCCATCATCGTCGTCGTCATTGCCTGCGACGTCGTCGGCCGCTACGGCTTCAGCAGGTCCATCCTGTTCTCGAACGAGCTCAGCCGCCTGAGCTTCATCTGGATGACCTTCCTGGTGATGCCGCTTGGCATCTCGCGAGGGCTGCACGTCGCGATCACCAGCCTGCGCGACAACGTTCCCGCCGCGTTCCGCTCCACGCTCGTGCGCCTCGCCGCGGCCGCGATCATCGTCCTGATGACCGTCGTCTTCCTGGGTGCCTGGGTCAGCATCAAGGGAAGGTCGTCCGAGATGTTGAACACGCTGCCATTGTCGGCCGCTTGGTTCTACTACCCGCTTGCCATCGGTTCCGCCTGGTCGATCGTCCATCTCCTGGTTCAGCTCGTGCGCGGCCTGCCGGTGGAGCGTGCATACGAGAGCGACACCAAGCAGGTCCTGCCATGAGCCTGATCATCGCCATCATCTTCTTCGCCGCCTGCCTGTTCGGCATCCCCCTCGCCTTTGCATTCGGGGTTTCGGGCATGGTCGGCCTGTGGCTCAGCGGTCTGCCGATCGAACTGGTCGCCTCGAAAATGATGTTCGCCGTCAATTCCTTCCCGCTGCTGGCCATTCCCTTCTTCATGCTCGCCGGGGAACTGATGGTGCGCGGCGGTATCGTGCGGATCGCCGTCACGTTCGCGAATACCCTGGTCGGGCGCGTGCATGGCGGGCTGGGACACGTCACCGTCGCGTCCGGCATGGGGCTTGCCTCGGTGTCCGGCGCGGCCGTCGCTGACGCCGCAGCGCTCGGATCTGCGCTGATGAAGCCGCTCGGGCAGGCCTATGGGCGCCCGTTCGGCGCGGCCCTGATCGCCGCGACCGGCAACCTCGGCCCCATCCTGCCACCCTCGACCGCAATGATCGTCTACGCCACGATTGCCGGCCCGAGCCTGTCGCTGCCGGCGCTGTTCATCGGCGGTGTACTCCCGGCGGTGCTGATCGCCTTCCTGATGTGCGTCTACATCTATGTCACCGCGCGGCGCCGCGGCTTCCCGATGACGGGAGAGCCGTTTCGCCTTTCGGTGGTCCTGCGCACGGGCTTCAGATCGATTCCGGCCATCATGCTGCCGGTCATCGTCATCGGCGGCATCATGGGCGGCGCCTTCACCGCCACCGAGGGCGGCGCGATCGCGGTGGTCATGTCGGCCTTGCTCGGCCTGTTCTACACGCGGGAGCTGAAGCTCTCGGATTTCCCGCAGGCGCTGCTGCACGCCGGCCTCACCACGGGCGTCGTCACCGTCATCATTGCCTTCGCCTCGACAGTGACCTTCATCCTCTCGATCGACCACGTGCCCAATGATCTGCGGAACCTGCTGCAGGGTCTCACCGAAGACCCGACGATGTTCCTGCTGCTGGTTTTCGCCATGCTCGTCGTGGTGGGAATGTTCATGGAATCGACGGCGGCCTACGTGATGCTGGTCCCGATTTTCGCCCCGATGGCGCTGGTCTACGGCATCGAGCCGCTGCATTTCGCGCTGGTCTTCATCCTCACCCTCATCGTCGGCATGCTGACGCCCCCCGTGGGCGCGCTGCTCTTCCTGATGGCCGGCATGACCGGGCTGAAGGTGGGTGAGATCGCAAGGGAAGTGTGGCCCTACATCGCCATCCAGTTCGGCGTCACGCTGGCGGTCGTGTTCTTCCCCGACGTGTTCCTCTTCCTCCCCAGGCTCGCGGGATACTAGCGCAATGACTGACCCGTTCCCGCGCCTCGTAGAGCACGTCTCATCGCTTCGCCACGGAACCCTGCCGGCTTCGGCGGTCACGCGCATGAAGGTCTTCATCCTCGACACGCTGGGCGTCGGCGCCGCTGGCGCCCACGGGACCAATCTGGAGGCGATGACGGCGCTGGTCGACACCTGGGGCCACGGCGCGGACGCCCGCGTCTGGGGATCGGAGACGCGCCTTCCTGCGCCATCGGCCGCCTTCGTCAACGCATACCGCATCCACTCGCTCGAATTCGACTGCCTGCACGAACGGGCCGTGCTCCACCCGATGGCGGCGATCCTCGCGGCGGTGCTGGCCTATGCCGACCGGCGGGCGCATCGAGGCCGGCCAGTTGCGGGGGCCGAGATGATTGCCGCCTGCATCGCCGGCGTCGATATCGCGACATTCCTCGGCTTTGCGGCGCGCGGGCCGGTGCGTTTCTTCCGGCCCTCAACCGCCGGAGGGTTCGGCGCGGCCGCAGCCATCGCAAACCTGGCCGGCTATGATTTCGACCTGACCGCCAACACGCTCGGCATCCAGTATTCGCAGACGTCGGGAACCATGCAAGCCCATGTCGAAGGCTCGCCCTGTCTCGGACTGCAGGTGGGCTTCGCCTCCCGCGCCGGGATCGTCAGCGCCGACCTGGCTGCCGCCGGCTTCACCGGGCCGCGCGACGTTCTGACGGGCCCACACGGCTATTTCCGGCTGTTCGAAGCGGATCGCTTCGAAATCGATGGCGAAATCGAGCGCATCGGCCACGAGTTCCAGATCGAGGAGATGGCGCACAAGCCTTTCCCCAGCGGACGGCTGACACACGGCGCCGTACATGCGCTGAAGCTGCTCCGCGATCGGCTGCGCTTCAGCGCGGACGACGTGCGTGCCTTCGAGTGCTTCGTGCCGTCTCTGGTGGCTCGGCTGGTCGGGCGCCCCGACATTCCTGATCCGGAACCGAACTACGCCAAGCTCTGCATCCCCTTCGTTGCAGCCACCTACCTGCGCCGCGGCGACGTCAACGTGGACGGTTTTCTGGGGCGGGATGTGCTGGGCGATCCGATCACGCATGCCATCGCGTCGCGTGTGGTGGTGATCCAGGACGACAATCCGGACCCCAATGCCATGACACCGCAGCGGTTCAAGCTGACCCTGTCGGATGGATCCGTGCACGAGATCAAACTCGACCATGTGCTCGGCCATCCGAAGGCGGCCCTCAGCCGCGACCAGCATCTGGACAAGTTCCGCAAGGCCTGGAAGTCGGGCGGGCTCGAGGTCGAGGCCGGCGAGCGGCTCATCGACCGCGTCGACGACCTCGAGAGCGTGGCGGACGTATCCGTTCTCAGCGCAATGCTGGCGCGATCCTGAGTCCCAGGTCCGAGGTCCGACCCGTCTGTCGATTCGATTGGCCTCATGTCTGTCATAGACGCGGAGGCGCCGAAAACCCCGAATGCGGGTCGGTGAGCACGTGTCCGATCTTCTGACGATCGGACACGCGAACCATCCTCGCCGATAACAGTCCGGCGCGGGCCCGAGGTCCGCGCCGGTCGTTTCGTCAGCCTATTCGGCTGCCAGCAACCGTGCCCGGTTGTTACGGAACACGGGTGCGCGGGGCGCGTCGAACCCGGTCTCGGCCTTGCAACGCGACCTCA
>NZ_RWKW01000043.1 GCF_003970795.1 Aquibium carbonis
GTCCCCGCGACCGCCATCCTGATGGGGCGCGGCAGGCTTGCCGGCGGCGCGCTGCTGCTGGCCCGAGCGTGCGGGACGACCCTGGGGCTTGCCCTGCGGCCTGCCCTGGGGACGCGACGAGCGCTCGGGGCGCTCCGGACGCGAGCCCGCCGGCAACGGCTTCTGGAACGGATCGGGCGAACCGGTGTGGTCGGCCACGATCGGGATGGCCTTGCGGATCACCTTCTCGACGGCGCGCAGCTTCGACATTTCCTCCGGATCGCACAGCGTGACCGACTTGCCGTCGGCGCCGTTGCGACCGGTGCGGCCGATGCGATGGACGTAGGTCTCCGGCTCGTCGGGCAGGTCGTAGTTGACGACGAGCGAGATGCCGGGCACGTCGATGCCGCGCGCGGCGATGTCGGTGGCGACCAGGATCTTGACCGAGCCGTCGCGGAAGCCGTTCAGCGCGCGCTGGCGGGCGTTCTGCGACTTGTTGCCGTGGATGACGTCGGCCGAGAAGCCGTCCTGCTCGAGCTGGCGCGTCACCTTGTCGGCGCCGTGCTTGGTGCGGGCGAAGATGATCACCGGACCGTCGCCTTCGGCGCGCAGGATGTCGGCCAGAACGTTGCGCTTCTGCTTGGTGCGCGCCTTGACGAGGCCCTGGGTGATTTCCATCACCGTCGTTCCCTGCGGAGCGACTGACACGCGAATCGGATCCTTCATCAGGCCCATGGCGAGCTTTTCGATCTCGTCGGGCATGGTGGCCGAGAACAGCGTCGTCTGGCGGTCGGGATGCGTCGCGCGGGCGAGCTTCTTGACGTCGTTGATGAAGCCCATGTCGAGCATGCGGTCGGCCTCGTCGAGGACGAGCCAGCGCGTCTGGTCGAGCTTGACGTCGCCCTCGCGGACGAGGTCGACGAGGCGGCCCGGCGTGGCGATCAGGATGTCGACGCCGTCCCGCAGGCGACGGACCTGATTGTTGCGCGAGACGCCGCCGAGCACCTGGCAGGTGGTGATGTGCATGCCCTTCGACAGGAGGCGGATGGCCTCGTCGATCTGCACGGCGAGTTCGCGCGTCGGCGCCAGGATCAGCGCGTGCGGGCACTTGGGGCGGCGCTTGGCGCCGAGCGCCATGATGCGGGTGAGGATCGGCAGCGCGAACGCCGCCGTCTTGCCGGAGCCGGTCTGGGCGATGCCGAGCACGTCGCGCCCGGCCAGATAGTGCGGGATCGCCTGCGTCTGGATGGGCTTCGGGGTGGTCAGGCCGGCAGCCAGCGTCGCCTTGAGGAGCGCGCCGGTGATGCCGAGAGCTTCGAAGCCATTGTCGGCTTCGGGGGTGGTGTGAATGGTCAAAATCGTCTCTTTCGGCGGGCAACGCCCGCACTGCGGCCCGGCGGGCGCAACCTGCCGTGGCACTCTTCTCATGTGAACGACGAGGCGGCGCGCCCGAAACGGGCCGTGGCCGGCTGCGCTGTCGTTACCATCGGCCTCATGCCGACGGAGTTGCCTTCACCACCAGACCGGTCGATCTCCGAGGAGACGTGATCCGATCGAGGGGAAGGCCAGACGCAACCAGGTCGATTTCCGACGAACCGGCAATGCCGGCCCAAGCGCCTGTCGCGGCATATGGGCGAGATCGACGGGGAATGCAAGGGATTTCGCCGCGCTGGCGTGAAGCGCCTCCGACGGAGGGCAACCGGCGGCGCAGCCACGCACGCCGCCGGCCGGTGTCATTCGCTCGAGGTCACGATCAGGACGGATCGTTCCGGGGTGACGCCGCTGAACGAGGTCCACAGCGCCGCGGCGATGAAGAGGATACTCACGATACCGGCCAGGTTGGTCATGGCGAAACTCCCTTCCGTTTCGCCCCGCGCAAGGAAAAGAATAGCGCGGCCGGGCCGGCCTGGCGCCCCCGCGACGATAAATTTCTGGTCCAGGCCGTTCCAAAGCGTGAATCCGGCCCGGTTGCGGTTAGGATAGGGGCGTAGTTGCCAGAGGTTCCAGACATGTCCGACTTTCCGATTTTCGATCTCTCCCGCTTTGAAAAGGCAGGCCACGACGAACGCGTGCTGCTCGGCGCCGAGGTCGACGACATCTGCCGCCAGACGGGGTTTCTCGCCATCCGCGGCCACGGCGTGCCGCAAGAGGTCATCGACGGCGCCTGGTTCAAGGCGCGCGCGTTCTTCGATCTGCCCGCCGACGAGAAGCAGAAGGCGAGGGCGCCTTTCGCCGGCTATCCCTACGGGTATCTCGGGCCCGAATCGGAGGCGCTGGCGAAGTCGAAGGGGCAGGACACCCCGCCGGACCTGAAGGAGAGCTTCAATGGCGGGCCTCTCGCGGTGCCCGCGGGGCTGGACGACCGGCAGGCACTCGACTTCTGCTATGCCCCGACCATCTGGCCGACCGCCCCGGACGGCTTTCGTCCGGCCTGGGAGGCCTATTATCGGGCGATGGAAGACCTCGCGGCGCGCATAATGCGCGTCTTCGCGGTGGCGCTGAAGCTCGACGAGGATTTCTTCGCGCCGACGATCGACAAGCCGATCAGCGCCCTGCGCGCGCTCAACTATCCGCAGCAGCCGGTGCCGCCGAAGCCCGGACAGTTGCGTGCCGGCGCCCACACAGACTACGGCAGCCTGACCATCCTCCTGCCCGAGGCGGGCTCCGGCGGCCTGGAGATCTTCACCCCGGAAGGCAACTGGCGGGCCGTGCCGCCGGTGGCGGGCGCCTTCGTCATCAACATCGGCGACCTGATGGCGCTGTGGACCAACGACCGCTGGGTGTCGACGCTGCATCGCGTGGTCAATCCCGCGCCGCGCGCCGACGGCTCCACCCGTCGCCAGTCCTTCGCCTTCTTCCACCAGCCGAACTGGCACCAGGAAATCGCCTGCCTGCCATCCTGTCTTTCGCCGGGCGAGACGCCGACATACGAGCCGGTGCGCTCCGGTCCGTATCTCATGGGCAAGTTCCAGTCGACGGTGAAGGCGGCATAGGGAGAGTTGCGCCGAGCCGCCCGGCTCGCATTGCCTTTTCCGCGCCTTCCGCTAAGAGAAGCCCGACCTTTCCGGACATCTTTCGAGGGAGCCTCCCATGACAGCCATCGTCGACATCATCGGCCGTGAAATCCTTGACAGCCGCGGCAATCCGACCGTCGAGGTCGACGTGGTGCTGGAGGACGGCTCGATGGGCCGCGCCGCCGTGCCGTCCGGCGCGTCGACCGGCGCGCACGAGGCCGTGGAGCTGCGAGACGGTGGCCCGCGCTACCTCGGCAAGGGCGTCGAGCGCGCCGTCGAGGCCGTCAACGGCGAAATCTTCGAGGCGATCGGCGGCATGGAGGCCGAGAACCAGATCCACATCGACCAGACGATGATCGAGCTCGACGGCACCGCCAACAAGAGCCGGCTCGGCGCCAACGCCATCCTGGGCGTGTCGCTGGCGGTGGCCAAGGCCGCTGCCGAAGCCGCCGGCCTGCCGCTCTACCGCTATGTCGGCGGTGCGGCGTCCCACGTGCTGCCGGTGCCGATGATGAACATCATCAATGGCGGCGCCCATGCCGACAATCCGATCGACTTCCAGGAGTTCATGATCATTCCCGTGGGCGCGCCCTCGCTGCGCGAAGCCGTGCGCTGGGGATCGGAAATCTTCCACACACTGAAGAAGGGCCTGAAGGATGCCGGCCACAACACCAATGTGGGCGACGAGGGCGGCTTTGCGCCGAACCTGAAGAGCGCGACCGCCGCGCTCGACTTCATCATGGGGTCGATCGAAAAAGCCGGCTACAAGCCGGGCGAAGAAGTGGCGATCGGCCTCGATTGCGCCGCGACCGAGTTCTTCAAGGACGGCGCCTATGTCTACGAGGGCGAGAGGAAGACCCGCGATCCGAAGGCGCAGGCGAAGTATCTCGCCAAGCTGGCCGGCGACTACCCGATCATCTCGATCGAGGACGGCATGTCGGAAGACGACTGGGAAGGCTGGAAGTACCTGACCGACCTCGTCGGCAAGTCCTGCCAGCTGGTCGGCGACGACCTGTTCGTGACCAGCTCGGCGCGGCTGCGCGACGGCATCCGCATGGGGGTCGCCAATTCGATCCTCGTCAAGGTCAACCAGATCGGCACGCTCACGGAGACGCTGGACGCGGTGGAGACCGCGCACAAGGCGGCCTATACCGTCGTCATGTCGCATCGGTCGGGCGAGACCGAAGACTCGATCATCGCCGACCTCGCGGTCGCGACCAATTGCGGGCAGATCAAGACCGGGTCGCTCGCGCGCTCCGACCGGCTGGCCAAGTACAACCAGCTCCTCCGCATCGAGGAAGAACTCGGCAAGCAGGCGCGCTATGCCGGCCGGGCGATCTTCAAGAGCTGATCCGCTTTCCGGCATGGAGGCTTCGAAGGGTCGCCGGTGGCGGCCCTTTCGCGTTTTCCGCGGGGCCGGTCGACCGCGCCGTAACCGGGCGTTAAGCACGTCGCGCTAGAAGGGAGGCAAAGGAAGAACCTCCCCATGTGGACGCGCCAGCACAAGAAGCGGAACACCGGCCGGTACATCGTGCCAGCCTTCGCGACGCTGTTCCTGAGCTATTTCGGCTTCCATGCCTTCAATGGCGAATACGGCATCTACTCCAAGTACCAGCTTGCCGAACGCAAGGTGGTTCTGCTGGCCGAACTCGACCGCAAGCGCGCGCTCCGCGAGGAGCTCGAGGCGCGGGTGGAGTTGCTGCGCAACGGCACCCTGGAGAAGGACATGCTCGACGAGCAGGCCCGCCGCGCACTCAACCTCTCGGCGCCGGACGAGATCACCATCATGCGGTCTTTCAGCAATTCGAATTAACCGGAAGTCGGTTCATTATCGATAGTTCGAACGATTTCCGCTATTTAGCCGCATGACAGCCATGCAGTTTTCCGCGTGGCCGAATTCGATCCTGCATGCTAGCTTTCCTTCATCCAGGGAGGTGAGAGACAAGCTCGACCTCCCGTGTCCGCGAAGAAGACAGGATCAGGGAGAAGCGAATGAAGGCGGTGGCGAAAAAGACGTCCCCCAGGACGAAGGCCGACGCCGACGGCACGGCGGCGGTGAAAACCCCCAAGCCCGTCGAGTTCGACAAGGAGCAGGAACTGTCCGCCTATCGCAGCATGCTCCTCATCCGCCGTTTCGAGGAGAAGGCCGGCCAGCTCTACGGCATGGGCTTCATCGGCGGCTTCTGCCATCTCTACATCGGCCAGGAGGCGGTCGTGACCGGCCTTCGCATGTCGATGAAGGACGGCGACCAGATGATCACCGCCTATCGAGACCACGGCCACATGCTGGCCATGGAGATGACGCCGCGCGGCGTGATGGCCGAGCTGACCGGGCGCCGGGGCGGCTACTCCCGCGGCAAGGGCGGCTCCATGCACATGTTCTCCAAGGAAAAGAACTTCTATGGCGGTCATGGCATCGTCGGCGCCCAGGTGTCGCTCGGCACCGGGCTGGCCTTCGCCAACCGCTACCGCGAGAATGACTTCGTCTCGCTGACCTTCTTCGGCGACGGCGCCGCCAACCAGGGCCAGGTCTACGAGAGCTTCAACATGGCCTCGCTGTGGAAGCTGCCGGTGATCTACGTCATCGAGAACAACCGCTACGCCATGGGCACGTCGGTGACGCGCTCCTCCGCCGAGACCGATTTCTCGCATCGCGGCATCTCCTTCAAGATCCCGGGCATCCAGGTCGACGGCATGGACGTGCGTGCGGTCAAGGCTGCCGGCGACCTGGCGCTGGACTGGTGCCGGTCGGGCAAGGGACCGATCATCCTGGAGATGCAGACCTATCGCTATCGCGGCCATTCGATGTCCGATCCGGCGAAGTACCGCTCGAAGGACGAGGTCCAGAAGATGCGCTCCGAGCACGATCCGATCGAGCAGGTGAAGGCCCGGCTCGTGGAGAAGGGCTGGGCGAGCGAGGAAGAGCTGAAGGCGATCGACAAGGAGGTTCGCGACATCGTGGCCGATTCGGCCGATTTCGCGCAGACCGATCCTGAGCCGGATGTTTCGGAGCTCTACACCGACATCCTGCGCTGACGACTGCGTCCGATGCGCCCGATTCCGGATCCGACCGTCCTTCTGCTGGCAACCGGCGTGGTGGCGCTGGTCGGATGGTTCTTCTGGTTCGTGCTTGCCGGGACGTTCGGGACGGTTCGCCATATCTCCCGGCAACTCGACGAACGTTCGGCGCGGCAGCGCATCGCGCTCGCCGGATCGGTCACGCGGGCGACGTCGCTCTGGCTCGTCGCGGTTCGCGTCATTCCCATTGGTACGTTGGTCGGCCTTCTGGCCTACCAGTTCGCAGGCAAGTTCCATATCCGCTGAGAGCGGACGAATAAGATAGGTGAGGATACCATGCCCGTCGACATCCTGATGCCGGCCCTCTCGCCCACGATGGAAGAGGGCACTCTGTCGAAATGGCTGAAGAAGGAGGGCGATAGCGTCGCCCCTGGCGACGTGATCGCCGAGATCGAGACCGACAAGGCGACCATGGAAGTGGAAGCCGTCGACGAGGGCACGCTGGGCAAGATCCTGGTCGCCGAGGGCACCGAGAACGTCAAGGTCAACACGCCGATCGCGGTGCTCGTGGCCGAGGGCGAGAGCGCGGACGACAGCCCGAAGCCTGCCGCCTCCGCCACGCCGCAGGCCTCCTCGAAGCCCGACGCCGATACGCCGAAGGCGGCTGCCGACGATGCCGGCGGCAAGGCGCGACCGGCGGCCGAGGAAACGTCCGGCAAGCAGGCGCAGACCGTTCCGGCCGAGCCGAAGGCCACGGTTGCCGCCGATCCCGACATTCCGGCGGGCACGGAGATGGTGCCGACCACGGTTCGCGAGGCGCTGCGCGACGCCATGGCCGAGGAGATGCGCCGCGACGCCGACGTGTTCATCATGGGCGAGGAGGTGGCCGAGTACCAGGGCGCCTACAAGATCACGCAGGGGCTGCTGCAGGAATTCGGTCCCAAGCGCGTGGTCGACACCCCGATCACCGAGCACGGCTTTGCCGGCGTGGGCGTCGGCGCCGCGATGTCCGGGCTGAAGCCGATCGTCGAGTTCATGACCTTCAATTTCGCCATGCAGGCGATCGACCAGATCGTCAATTCGGCGGCCAAGACGCTCTACATGTCGGGCGGCCAGATGGGCGCGCCGATCGTCTTTCGCGGTCCCAACGGCGCGGCCGCGCGCGTCGGCGCCCAGCACAGCCAGGACTATGCCGCCTGGTACGGCCATATCCCCGGCCTCAAGGTGGTGCAGCCCTATACGGCGGCCGATGCCAAGGGCCTGCTGAAGGCGGCGATCCGCGATCCCAACCCGGTGATCTTCCTCGAGAACGAAATCCTCTACGGCCAGACCTTCGACGTGCCGAAGCTGGACGATTTCGTGCTGCCGATCGGCAAGGCGCGCATCCACCGCACCGGCAAGGACGCGACCATCGTGTCCTTCGGCATCGGCATGACCTATGCCGTGAAGGCCGCCGACAAGCTGGCCGAGGAGGGCATCGACGTCGAGATCGTCGACTTGCGGACCATCCGGCCGATGGACCTCGACACGGTGATCGAGAGCGTCAGGAAGACCAACCGCCTCGTCACCGTGGAGGAAGGCTTTCCGCAGTCGTCCGTCGGCGATCACATCGCCAGCCAGGTGATGCAGCGCGCCTTCGACCATCTCGACGCGCCGGTGATCACGATCTGCGGCAAGGACGTGCCGATGCCCTATGCCGCCAATCTCGAAAAGCTCGCGCTGCCGAATGTCGGCGAAGTGGTCGAGGCGGTGAAGGCGGTGTGCTACCGTCGCTGATCGAAGGTCGGGAGGGACCGCGAAGTGAGCGCATCCGCAACGGACGAGAAGAGGCCGGCGACCTACGCCGATCTCGAAGCCGTGCCGGAGCATCTGGTGGCGGAGATCATCGACGGCGTGCTGCGGACGCATCCGCGGCCTTCGCCGCGGCATGGAGCGAGCGCGTTCAGCCTTGGTGGCGTCCTGACGGGACCATTCCAGAAAGGCGCGGGCGGACCTGGTGGCTGGGTGTTTTTCATCGAGCCGGAAGTGAAGTTCGAGGACGACATCCTCGTGCCTGACTTGGTCGGGTGGCGCCGCGAGAGGCTGATGTCCTACCCGGAGAAGAACTATTTCACGATCGCACCGGACTGGGTCTGCGAGGTTCTTTCCGGATCGACCGAACGGCGTGATCGCACGGTCAAGATGCGCATCTACGCCAAGGCCGGCATTCCGCATCTCTGGCTGATCGATCCCCGGCTCCAGATACTGGAAGCGTTCGAGAACAATGGCGGCCGCTGGACAAAGGTCGGCGACTGGAACTCCGCCGACGATGTCCGCGCGCCGCCCTTCGACGCCATTACCTTCCCGCTCGCCGACCTGTGGCCGCTCGACCCGCCGCTCGGCCTGAACGAAGACCCCACGCCCTATTACGCCGGAGACAGATAGATGCCCATCAACATCACCATGCCGGCCCTCTCGCCCACGATGGAGGAGGGCAACCTCGCCAAATGGCTGGTCAAGGAGGGCGACCATGTCGCGCCGGGCGACGTGATCGCCGAGATCGAGACCGACAAGGCGACAATGGAAGTGGAAGCCGTCGACGAGGGCACGGTGGCCAAGCTCGTCGTCCCGGCCGGCACCGAAGGCGTCAAGGTCAACGCGGTGATCGCGATCCTGGCGGGCGTGGGCGAGGATGCCGGCGCTGCGGCCAAGGGCGGCGGCGACGCCGCGCCCGCCAAGGCCGAGGCGAAGCCGGCGGAGAAGGGCGCTACCCCGCCCACCTCTCGGTCCGTCACGCCCCCCTCTGCCCTGCCGGGCATCTCCCCCACAAGGGGGGAGATCAGCCAGTCTCGAACCTTCGCCTCGCCGCTGGCGCGGCGCATCGCGGGCGAGGCCGGGATCGACCTCTCCGCCATCGACGGCTCGGGTCCGCATGGCCGCGTGGTGAAGGCCGACGTGGAGAAGGCGGTCGCAGGGGGCGGGGCCAAGGCGGCGCCGGTCGGAAAGGCGGAGGGCGGCGCGCCCGCGCCCGCCGCTGCCGCGCCCGCAGCCAAGCCGATGTCCGACGACACCGTGCTGAAGCTGTTCGAGGAGGGCTCCTACGATCTCCTGCCGCATGACGGCATGCGCAAGACGATCGCCGCGCGGCTGACCGAATCGCATCAGACCGTGCCGGCCTATTTCGTCTCGATGGACTGCGAGATCGACGCGCTCCTGAAGCTGCGCGCCGAGATCAACGCCGCCGCGCCGATGATGAAGGGCGAAAAGGGCGAGGCGCCGGCCTACAAGCTCTCGGTCAACGACTTCGTCATCAAAGCGATGGCGCTGGCGCTACGCGACGTGCCGATGGCCAACGCCTCGTGGACCTCGACCGCGCGGGTCAGGCACAAGCATTCCGATATCGGCGTGGCGGTGGCGATTCCCGACGGCCTGATCACGCCGATCATCCGCAAGGCGGAGCAAAAGACGCTGTCGGTCATCTCCAACGAGATGAAGGATCTGGCGAAACGCGCCCGCGACAAGAAGCTGAAGCCCGTGGAATACCAGGGCGGCACGACGGCGGTGTCGAACCTCGGCATGTTCGGCGTCTCGAACTTCACCTCGATCATCAACCCGCCGCACGCCTCGATCGTGTCGATCGGCGCGGGCGTCGAGAAGCCGGTGGTGAAGAAGGGCGAGATCGCCATCGCCACCGTCATGACCGCCACCTTCGCCTTCGACCATCGGGTCATCGACGGCGCGCTGGGCGCCGAACTCGCGGCGGCGTTCCAGCGGCACATCGAGAAGCCGATGGGGATGCTGGTGTAGGCGAAACCCTCTCCCTTTCGGGGAGGGGGCAGTGGAGCATCTCATGAGAAACGTCCTCTGCTATGGCGACTCGCTCACCTGGGGCTATTCGGCCGAAGGGCCGTCGCGCCATGACTACGCCGACCGCTGGCCGAGCGTGCTGCAGGCAGCCCTCGGGCACCAGGCGGTGGTGATCGCCGAAGGGCTGAACGGCCGCACGACCGCCTTCGACGACCATCTGGGCGGGGCCGACCGCAACGGGGCGCGGGCGCTGCCGGTGGCGCTGGTCAGCCACGCGCCGCTCGACCTCGTCATCCTGATGCTCGGCACCAACGACATGAAACCGTTCATCTGCGGCCGCGCCATCGGCGCCAAGCAGGGCATGCGACGGCTGATCGACATCGTGCGCGGCACCACCTATCCGCTCGGCGCCGAGCCGCCGGAGATCCTGATCGTGGCGCCGCCGCCACTGAGCGAGACCGCCGATCCGGATTTCGCGGCCATGTTCGAGGGCGGCGTGCCGGAGTCCGAGATGCTGGCGAGCTTCTATTCCGAACTTGCCGACGACACCGGCTGCGGTTTCTTCGACGCCGGCTCGGTCGTGGAGACGACGCCGATCGATGGCGTGCATCTCGACGCGGCCGGCACCCGCGCGCTCGGCAAGGCGATGGAGCCGATCGTGCGCATGATGCTCGGACTGTAGGCCTTCGGCGCGAACAAGAGGACCGTTGATCGAAATCAAGGAGTTCCGGGCGGCCAGGAATAGCCTGACGACATCGAAACGGGAGACCAAGAGATGTCGCACACACCGCACGAACTGGCCGAGGAATTTCCGGAGCACGTCGCGCTGATGCACCACATGCGATCGACGGACGGCCATTTTCATCGGCTGGCCAACGCGTATCATGAGGTGAACCGGACGATCCATCGGGCCGAGACCGACGTCGAGCCGATGGACGACATGCACGTGGCCGAACTGCGCAAGCAGCGCATGCGGCTGAAGGACGAGATCTACACCATGCTGGTGCGGCACGAGCCGGCGCCGGCGCCCGTGACGGAGGGGTGAGGGCAAGGGCCTCCGCTCCTCCCGAGACCGGCGGCAGGCCATCCGAATGGTCCTGCCGCCGACCCGTTCAGGAGTGGAAGCGCACATGTCCGAAACCTATGACGTCATTATCATCGGCGGCGGCCCCGGCGGCTACGTCACCGCGGTGCGGTCGGCCCAGCTCGGGCTGAAGACCGCCGTCGTCGAGCGCGAGCACCTCGGCGGCATCTGTTCCAACTGGGGCTGTATCCCGACCAAGGCGCTGCTGCGATCGGCCGAGGTGCTGCACCTGGCCGAACACGCCAAGGATTACGGGCTGACGCTCGAAGGCCGCATCTCGCCCGACCTGAAGGCGATCGTCGAGCGCTCGCGCGGCGTCGCCGGCCGCATGAACAACGGCGTCGCCTTCCTGATGAAGAAGAACAAGGTCGACGTCATCTGGGGCGAGGCGAAGATCACCAGGGCGGCCAAGGGCAACAAGCCGGCCGAGATCGTCGTGTCGAAGCCGGCGAAGAAGCCGATGCTGCCGCAGCACCCCGCGCCGAAGAACACCAAAGGCGAGGGCAGCTACCAGGCCAGGCACGTCATCATCGCCACCGGCGCCCGGCCGCGCGCGCTGCCGGGGATCGAGCCCGACGGCAGGCTGATCTGGACCTATTTCGAGGCGATGGTGCCCGAAAAAATGCCGAAGTCGCTGCTCGTCATGGGCTCGGGCGCCATCGGCATCGAGTTCGCGTCCTTCTACCGGGCCATGGGCGTCGACGTGACGGTGGTCGAGGTGATGAAGCAGGTGATGCCGGTGGAAGATGCCGAGGTTTCCGAGTTCGCCCGCAAGCGCTTCGAGAAGCAGGGCATGAAGATCCATCTCGAGGCCAAGGTGGTGAAGGTCGAGAAGGGGGCGGACAGCGTCACCGCCCATGTCGAGATGAAGGGCGGGACGGTGGAGAAGATCACCGCCGACCGGATGATCTCGGCCGTCGGCGTGGTCGGCAATGTCGAGGGCTTCGGCCTGGAAGACCTGGGCGTGAAGACCGAGCGCGGCACGATCGTCATCGACGAATGGTGCCGCACGAGCGTGCCGGGCCTTTATGCCATCGGCGACGTCGCCGGGCCGCCGATGCTCGCCCACAAGGCAGAGCATGAGGGCGTCATCTGCATCGAGAAGATCGCGGGCCTCCACCCGCACCCGCTCGACAAGCTCACTATCCCCGGCTGCACCTATTGCAACCCGCAGGTGGCGTCGGTGGGCTTGACCGAGGCGAAGGCCAAGGAAGCCGGCCACGAGGTGCGCGTCGGCCGCTTCCCCTTCGTCGCCAACGGCAAGGCCGTGGCGCTGGGGGAGGACCAGGGACTGGTGAAGACGGTGTTCGACAAGAAGACCGGCCAGCTCCTCGGCGCCCACATGGTCGGCGCGGAAGTGACCGAGCTGATCCAGGGCTTCGTGGTGGCCATGAACCTCGAGACGACCGAGGAAGAACTGATGCATTCGGTGTTCCCGCATCCGACCCTGTCGGAGGCGATGAAGGAAAGCGTGCTCGACGCCTATGGTCGGGCGTTGAACGCCTGAGCGGGGGCGGGACAGGGCGGCGGCACGTTTACGGGCAGGGGGACGGCGTGTCGGCGCGGAACCGCGATTGACAGCAGTGTGGTTCCGGGTTTCGCTGCGCGGCCTCGGAACCACCTCGGGTCGTTGTTTCTAGTCAAGTTTCTAGCTATGTTATCGCCATGGCCACGATCAACATGCACGACGCCAAGACGCAATTGTCCGATCTCGTCGCGCGCGCCGAGGCGGGCGAGGAAATCGTGATCGCGCGGCGCAACAAGCCAGCGGTCCGGCTGGTTCCGGTCGCACCGGAACCGAAGCCTCGCGGCTGGGGCGCCTGGGAGGGGCGTTACAGGCTGCCGGAGTCGTTCTTCGATCCGCTACCGGACGAGGAACTGAGTGCGTGGGACCGTTCGGATGAACCTCCTGCTTGATACGCACACGCTGCTCTGGCTGCTGCTGAGGGACAGGCGCCTGCCGCGCGCAACGGCGCTGATGATGATCGATGGAGCGAACACCGTTTTCGTCAGTTCGATCAGCGGCTTCGAGATCGCAACCAAGGTGAGCCTCGGCAAGCTTCCGGGAGCGAATTGGATTTCGCGCGCTTTCGTCACGCTGTGCGCGGACTTCGACTTCGTCGAACTGCCGGTCAACAATGCCCATGCCGTGATGGCCGGCGAGTTCAGGCTCGTTCACAAGGATCCGTTCGACCGCGTGCTAGCCGCGCAGGCGATCACGGAAGGGTTCGGGTTGGTGACGGACGACCGGGCGATGGAGGTGTTGGGGGCAGAGAGGGTGTGGGCGTAGCGAGTTTCGCGAATTCATGCTTGTTTTCCGTGTATGAGGACGGGATGTGAGCCTAGACGAACGACGAAGTATGTGTCGCCTTCGATACAGGAAACTGCGGCGAGCCTGTTTCGTCTCCTGAACCTGATCGCGGAGAAGATGGTCTCCGAGCCCAAGCACGTTGACGAAGTCTACGCCATGCTCCCGGTGAACGCACTTGCCGCGATAGAGGCGCGAGACAAGAAGGAATAGGCACCCTGCGGCGCATTCACCCTTCGGCGCGCCCTTCTGGCCCCCGCACGGCCCTTCGCTTGCGCTCCGGGCGTTTGGCGCTCGTATAGCCAAATCGTTGGCTTTCCGTCCGCTGCGCGGACCCGCACCTCACCCCCCTCGGGGTGGGGAGATCGGCAGCTTCGGCGGCTCGCCATCTCCCGATTCCTTCTCCCGCCCTTGTCCCCGATGGCCGCCCGTCGCAGGATGGCGCCCTGCAACTTTCGAGGGGATTTCGAATCATGGAAGTGGGTTGGTTCGTGGCGATCGTGGTCGGCGGGTTTGCCGGCTGGCTGGCCGGCAAGGTGATGGACATGCGCTTCGGCGTGTTCATGAACATCATCGTCGGCATCATCGGCGCCGTCGTCGGCAACGCGGTCCTGTCGCGGTTCGGCGTCTTCGTCGAGGGCGACTGGCTGGGCTACCTGATCGTCGGCTTCATCGGCGCCTGCATCCTGCTGTTCGTGGTCAAGCTGGTCCGCCGCTGAGCCTGTCATACAGCCGCTGCAAGCCATCCATCCCGCCTGCCGCGTCGATGGCGAAAAAACGTCGTGTTCGCGGCGGTTTTCCGGAACCGAATGCCCGGTTGTCCATTGTTGCTGCGGAACGGTTCACAATGGAGTGATGGAATGGACTTGAACGGCGTGGGAATTCTGGGCGCGATCATCGTCGGCGGCGTTGCCGGCTGGCTGGCCGAGCAGTTCATGAAGAGCAACATGGGGCTCCTGATGAACATCATCCTCGGCATCGTCGGGGCGGCCTTGCTCAACTTCCTCCTGAGCGCGCTCGGCATCTACACCGGCACGGGCTGGCTGGTCTACCTGATCGTGGGCTTCATCGGCGCCTGCATCCTGATCGCCATCGGGCGAGCCGTCAGGCGATAGCCCACCCAAGCGCCCGCCGACCATGCGTTCGACGGGCATGTGAGCAAAACGGCAAGGCCGCCATGTGATGGCGGTCTACCAACCGGCATCATGACGCGTTATATCGGTGGCTCGGACGCATGCGGCGATCGTCAAGATTCGCGCCGCACGCGTCACGTGTTCGTTTGTGGCATGTCCCCGGCCGATGCCGGGTCTCTTCCGGGAGGCATGCCCGATCCGCCGGAGCAGTCATGGTCACCGTCATCGACACAGTCGCGCGTCCCCGCGCACGCCATCCCGAAAAGGCCCACAGGCCCGATCAGGACGTGTTGCGCAAGCCCGACTGGATCCGGGTTCGCGCGCCCGTGTCGAAGGGTTATTCGGAGACCCGCGAGATCGTTCGTTCGCACAATCTGGTGACGGTGTGCGAAGAAGCCGGCTGTCCCAACATCGGCGAATGCTGGGACAAGAAGCACGCTACCTTCATGATCATGGGCGACATCTGCACCCGCGCCTGCGCCTTCTGCAACGTGTCGACAGGCCGGCCCGAAGCGCTCGACCGTGCGGAGCCCGACAGCGTGGCCAGGGCGGTCGCCAAGATGGGCCTCAACCACGTCGTCATCACCTCGGTCGACCGCGACGATCTCGACGATGGCGGGGCGCAGCACTTCGCCGACGTCATCCATGCCATCCGCGCCCTGTCTCCGGCGACGACGATCGAGATCCTGACGCCCGACTTCCTGAGGAAGGACGGGGCACTGGAGATCGTGGTCGCGGCCCGGCCCGACGTCTTCAACCACAATCTCGAAACGGTGCCGTCGAACTATCTGACGGTGCGGCCCGGCGCGCGCTACTTCCATTCGATCCGGCTCCTGCAGCGGGTGAAGGAGCTCGATCCGGGCATGTTCACCAAGTCTGGCATCATGGTGGGGCTGGGCGAGGAGCGCAACGAGGTGCTGCAGCTGATGGACGATCTGCGCGTCGCCGACGTCGATTTCCTGACCATCGGGCAGTATCTGCAGCCGACGAAGAAGCACCATCCGGTGAAGGCCTTCGTGACGCCCGACGAGTTCAAGTCCTACGAAACGGTGGCCTACACCAAGGGCTTCCTGATGGTGGCGGCGTCGCCTCTGACGCGCTCGTCGCACCACGCTGGCGATGATTTCGCACGCCTGAAGGCGGCGCGCGAGCGCAAGCGCACAGCCCTTGCCTGATCGAAACCCATGCCGAAATACGAAACCGTCCACCCCGTCCGCCATGCGCCGGAACGCATGTATGCGCTGGTGATGGACGTCGAACGCTATCCGCAGTTCGTGCCGATGTGCGAGGCGCTGGTGGTGCGGTCGCGCAAGGAACGCGACGGCGTGGAAGTGCTCGTCGCCGACATGACGGTCGGCTACAAGGCGATCCGCGAGACCTTCACCAGCCAGGTGGTGGCACGCGAGGCCGAGCTTGCGATCGACGTGAAGTATCTCGACGGTCCGTTCCGCTATCTGGAGAACCGCTGGCGCTTCGAGCCGAACGGCAAGGGTGGCACGGACATCCACTTCTTCATCGAATACGAGTTCAAGAGCCGCGTGCTGGGCGCGCTGATGGGGGCGATGTTCGACCGCGCCTTCCGACTGTTTGCCGGCGCCTTCGAGAAGCGCGCCGATGCCGTCTACGGCCAGCCGACGGATGATTTCACGGGCGCGTCAGCCTCGCGAGCATGAGCTCGAGCGCGGTGCGGACGGTCTGCTGGCGGACATGGTCGCGGCTTTTGGGCTCGAACAGGCGCTGAACCGCCACGACCTCGGCGCCGCGCGCGGCCAGGCCGAACCAGACCAGGCCGATGGGCTTTTCCTCCGACCCGCCGCCCGGCCCGGCAATGCCGGTCACCGCGACGGCCATCGTCGCCTTCGAGCGCGACAGCGCGCCGGCCGCCATCTCTCGCGCCGTTTCGGCCGAAACGGCGCCGTGCGCCGACAGCGTGGCCTCGGCGACGCCGAGCATCTCCATCTTCGCCTCGTTGGAATAGGTGACGAAACCTCGATCGACCACGATCGACGAGCCGGCAATGTCGGTCAGCGCGGCCGAAATCAGGCCGCCGGTGCAGGATTCGGCCGTCGACACGGTGATGCCTTCGGCGGCGCAGGCTTCGAGCAGGGCGCGGGCGAGATCGGCGTGCGGGCTCATGCGGGTACCTCTCCGGGATAGACGACGGTGGCGGTGGCGATGGCGGCGATGCCCTCCCGGCGGCCGACGAAGCCGAGCTTCTCGTTGGTGGTGGCCTTGATCGAGACTCGGTCGGGCGCAAGACCGAGCATGGACGCCATGGCCTCGACCATCGCCGGCCGGTGCGGCCCGACCTTCGGCGCCTCGCAGATCAGCGTCACGTCGGCATGGGCGATGCGGCCGCCGCGCGTCCGGACGATGCCGGCCGCGTGCTCGACGAAGAGGCGCGAGGCTGCGCCCTTCCATTGCGGGTCGGAGGGCGGAAAATGGACGCCGATGTCGCCGGCGCCGCAGGTGGCCAGAAGCGCGTCGGTCAGCGCGTGCAGGCCGACATCGGCGTCGGAATGGCCGTTGAGCTTCATCTCGTGCGGGATCGCGACGCCGCACAGCGTGACATGGTCGCCGGGCTCGAAGGAATGCACGTCGTAGCCGTTGCCGGTGCGCACATCCGGAAAGGACGGCGCGCGCGCGAGCTTTTCGTCGGCCATGGCGATCTCCCGGGCATAGGTGAGCTTGACGTTGTCGGGCGAGCCCTCGACCAGCCGGACGCCGATGCCGGCCCATTCGGCGATGGCCGAATCGTCGGTGAAATCCTCGCGGCCCAGTGTGGCGGCCTTGCGATGCGCCTCGAGGATCGGCGCGAAGCGAAAGCCCTGCGGGGTCTGCGCGGCAAACAGGCCGGCGCGCGGCACCGTCGCCTCGACGTGGCCGGCCGCGCCGGACCGCTTCAGCGTGTCGGAGACCGCCAGCGCCGGGAGCACGCCCAGGTCGGCGTCGAGGCCCGACACCACGCGGTCGATCAGCGCCGTGTCCACGAAAGGGCGCACGCCGTCATGGATCAGGATGTCGCGCGGCGGGTTCGGCTCCAGCGCCTCCAGCGCCAGCCGGGTGGAAGCCTGGCGGGTGGCGCCGCCGAAGACGACCCGCAGCCGGGGATCGGAGCCGGGCAGGGCGGCGCTAAAAAGCGCTTCGTCATCGCGATGTATCGCGACGACGATACGGTCGATGGCGGGATGCGCGCGGAAGGCGTCGACGGTGCGGCGGATGACCGGGACGCCGCCGATCCGGCGATACTGCTTCGGTCCGTCCGCCTGGCCGGCGCGCTCGCCGCGACCGGCCGCGACGATCACGACGACGGTCTGGCGGGGTTGGCTCGTGGACATCGCCGGTCACTCTCCTGCATGGGATTCGATCTATCGACGTGGTTTGTCGCTGACCAGCGTTTTTGTGATACCAGACCCGCGAGCCGGAATTTTGCGTTGCAACCGCAACCGGACATGTCTAATGAATAAGCAAGGCAGTTATCTGCGCGGTTTTTGTGCATGTGTGACGTTCCTAGGCTAGCCGACCCGCTGGTGATCGGTGAAGCCACCATCCGCAACAGGGTCTTCCTGGCGCCGCTCTCGGGGATCACCGACAGCGCGTTTCGCAGCCGCGCGTTCGCGCATGGGGCCGGCATGGTCGTGTCCGAGATGGTGGCGAGCGGCGAACTGGCACGGGGGCGGCTCGATTCCGTGCGGCGTATCGAAAAGGCGGGAGACCAGCTCCACGTCGTCCAGCTGGCTGGCCGCGACGCGCGCTGGATGGCCGAGGGCGCGAGGATCGCGGCCGGCGAGGGCGCCGACATCATCGACATCAACATGGGTTGCCCGGCCAAGAAGGTGACCGGCGGCTATTGCGGCTCGGCGCTGATGCGCGACCTCGACCTGGCGCAATCGCTGATCGAGGCGGTGGTCGAGGCCGTCGGCGTGCCGGTGACGGTCAAGATGCGGCTCGGCTGGGACGACACCGCGCTGGTGGCGCCCGAACTCGCAAGGCGGGCCGAGGCGGCCGGCGTCGCCATGGTGACCGTGCACGGCCGCACGCGCTGCCAGTTCTACAAGGGCCGCGCCGACTGGCGCGCGGTTGCCGCGGTGAAGCAGGCGGTGGCGATCCCCGTCGTCGTCAACGGCGACATCCTGAATGCCGCCGATGCCGCCGAGGCACTGGCGCAGTCCGGCGCCGACGCCGTCATGATGGGACGCGCCCATTGCGGCGCACCCTGGATGGCGGGCGTGGTTGCCGCCGAAGCCGGTGGACGGCCGGCGATCGGCGTGCCCGGTGATCCGGAAGCGCTGGCCGACTATGCCGCTGCCCACCACGAGGACATGCTTTCGCTCTACGGCGTCGGCCCGGGCCTGCGCCACGCGCGCAAGCACCTAGGCTGGTACCTGGAGCGCCATGCCCGGAGCGTATCGAACGAGCACCGCCTCGCCGTCATGACCTCCACCGATCCCAAGACAGTCATCAAGCAATTGCGCGCGGCGCTGGTCGAAGGGACCGGTGCCCACGCCATGAGGAACGCCGCATGAGCGCAAGTCCAATGCCCCGACCGCCGGTCTTCGACCCGGCGCAGATCGTGCTGAACACGATCCGCCATCCCGTCATCATGATCGACCATGAAGGCCGGCTGACCTTCGCCAATGCCGATGCGGAGGTGTTCTTCCGGTCGAGCGCCTCGATCCTGGCGCGCAACACCATCAGCCATTTCGTGCCGTTCGGCAGCCCGCTTCTGACCCTGATCGACCAGGTCAGGGAACGGCAGTCGCCGGTCAACGAATATCGCGTCGACATTTCGTCGCCGCGCCTGGGGCCCGACAAGCTGGTCGACATCTACGTCGCGCCGGTGCCGGAACTGCCCGGATCGGTGGTGGTGATGCTCCAGGAACGCTCGATGGCGGACAAGATCGACCGCCAGATGACGCATCGCGGCGCGGCGCGTTCGGTGACCGGACTGGCGGCGATGCTGGCGCACGAGATCAAGAACCCGTTGTCGGGCATCCGCGGCGCCGCGCAGCTGCTGGAAAGCGTCGTCTCCGACGAGGACCGGTCGCTGACGCGGCTGATCACCGACGAGACCGACCGCATCGTCTCCCTGGTCGATCGCATGGAGGTTTTCTCCGACGAGCGGCCGATCGACCGGACGCCGGTCAACATTCATGTCGTGCTCGACCACGTGAAGGCGATCGCACGCAACGGCTTTGCGCAAGGTATCCGCATCATCGAGGATTACGATCCGTCGCTGCCGCCGGTGTTCGGCAACCGCGACCAGCTGGTTCAGGTCTTCCTCAACCTGGTGAAGAACGCCGCCGAGGCCATCGCGGGCGATCCCTCCGGCGAGATCACGCTGTCGACCGCCTACCGTCCCGGGATCCGGCTGTCCGTGCCGGGAACGCAGGACCGCGTGTCCCTGCCGCTGCAATTCATCGTTCACGACAATGGCGGCGGCGTGCCCGAGGACATCAGGCCGATCCTGTTCGATCCGTTCATCACCACCAAGCCGAACGGGTCCGGGCTCGGCCTTGCGCTGGTCGCCAAGATCGTCGGCGAGCATGGCGGGGTGATCGAGTGCGATTCGTCGCCGCGCGGGACCAGCTTTCGCATCCTGATGCCGACGTGGAAGGAAGACCACGCCGCGCCTGCCAGCACGCTGGAAGGAGCTCTGCGATGAACCGGGGCAGCATCCTGGTCGCGGACGACGACGCCGCGATCCGCACCGTGCTCAACCAGGCGCTGTCGCGTGTCGGCCATGACGTGCGCGTGACGTCGAATGCCGCGACGCTGTGGCGCTGGGTGGCGGCGGGCGAGGGCGATCTGGTGATCACCGACGTGGTGATGCCCGACGAGAACGCCTTCGACATGCTGCCGCGCATCAAGAAGGCGCGGCCGCAGCTGCCCGTGATCGTGATGAGCGCGCAGAACACCTTCATGACGGCGATCCGCGCGTCGGAAAAGGGCGCCTACGAATATCTGCCGAAGCCTTTCGATCTCACCGAACTGCTCAACATCGTCAATCGGGCGCTGTCGGAGCCGAAAAAGCCGACCGTCGAGCATCGCACCGAAGAGCAGCTGGAATCGATGCCGCTGGTCGGCCGCTCGGCGGCCATGCAGGACATCTACCGCATGCTGGCGCGCATGATGCAGACCGACCTGACGGTGATGATCTCGGGCGAGTCGGGCACCGGCAAGGAACTGGTCGCGCGCGCGCTCCACGAATATGGCCGGCGCCGCAACGGCCCCTTCGTCGCCATCAACATGGCGGCGATCCCGCGCGACCTGATCGAGTCCGAGCTGTTCGGTCACGAGAAGGGCGCCTTCACCGGCGCGCAGAACCGGTCGAGCGGACGGTTCGAGCAGGCGGAGGGCGGCACGCTGTTCCTCGACGAGATCGGCGACATGCCGATGGAGGCGCAGACGCGGCTGCTGCGCGTGCTTCAGCAGGGCGAATACACCACCGTCGGCGGACGCACGCCGATCAGGACCGACGTGCGCATCGTCGCGGCGACCAACAAGGACCTTCGCACCCTGATCAACCAGGGCCTTTTCCGCGAAGACCTGTTCTACCGGCTGAACGTGGTGCCGCTGCGGCTGCCGGCGCTGCGCGAAAGGTCCGAGGACGTGCCTGACCTGGTGCGCCATTTCTTCAAGCTGGGCGAGGCCGAGGGATTGCAGGTCAAGCGCATCTCGACCGCCGGCCTGGACATGATGAAGCGCTATCCCTGGCCGGGCAACGTGCGCGAACTCGAAAACCTGGTGCGCAGGCTGGCCGCGCTCTATCCGCAGGACGAGATTTCGGCCGAGGTGATCGAGAACGAGCTGCAGACCGCAGGGCGTTCGCCCACCTCGGGCGAAAGCTCGCTGGTGCCGGAGAACCTGACCATCGGGCAGGCCGTGGAGCACTACCTCCAGCGCTACTTCACCTCGTTCGGCGACGATCTGCCGCCGTCCGGCCTCTACCAGCGCATCCTGGCGGAGGTGGAGTATCCGCTCGTGCTGGCCTCGATGACGGCCACCCGGGGCAACCAGATCCGCGCGGCCGAACTGCTCGGCCTGAACCGCAACACGCTGCGCAAGAAGATCCGCGAACTCGGCGTCAACGTCTACCGGACGTCGCGCGGTTCCTAGCCCGGTTCATTCCGCTTAGCGTTCGGGGGGGCCGATCCCCGACAAGGACGGCGCGGGCCGACGTCATGCATCGGCGTCCCGTCGCGTCGAGCGCTTGGGTGGATGGACGAATCGAACCATCTCCGGCGCCGGCTGACGCAACGGCACGGACCATGGGCCGTCGCGTTCTTGTTGCAGAATAGCCACAAAGCGTTGCAAGAGTGCAACTGACGAGGTGGCGAATCGCAGCGCAATGACAGCACGCACCGAAATACTGGACGGCCTCGGCCTGAGCGAACCGGTGACACCCTACGAAGGCCGGCGGCTGGCGGCGCTGCCGGGCATCATCAGCGTCGTCGCGGCGCTGGTCTGCGCGGCGGTCTCCTTCGTCATCCTGGTCGGCATGGGGCCGGTGGCCCCGACCCAGAACGTCATGCTGGGACTGATCGCGATCAACGTCGCGCTGATCCTGCTGCTCTGCTTCCTGATCGGCCGGGAAGTCCATCAGATCTTCCAGGCGCGGCGGCGCGGCAAGGCGGCCTCCCGGCTTCACGTGCGCATCGTCGGCCTGTTCTCGGCCATCGCGGCGGTGCCGGCGATCATCATCGCGGTGGTGGCCTCGATCACGCTCGACATCGGCCTCGACCGCTGGTTCGAGCTGAAGACCAAGACGATCGTCAGCTCCTCGCTGTCGATCGCCGAAGCCTATGTGCAGGAAAACGCCCGCAATCTCCAGGGCACCAGCCTGTCGATGGCGATCGATCTCGACCAGCGCCGGACCCTTTACGGCCTCGACCGGACCGGCTTTCGCCAGCTGTTGACCCAGCAGGCCGTCGGACGGGCGCTGGCCCATGCGGCGCTGGTGCGGATCGACGGAACGGTCATCCTCCAGGCCGACACGCGCGCCGATTTTACCATGCCGCCGCCGCCGCCCGGGGCGCTGCGCGACGCGGCCGGCGGCGCACCGGTGCTGATCGAACCGCGAACGCGCAACATCGTCGGCGCCATCATCCGGCTGCGCGACATCGAGGACGCCTATCTCTACACGCTGCGGCTCGTCGACCCCGAGGTCATCCGCGCGCGCCAGATCGTGCAGGCCAATGCCGAGGACTACACCGACCTCGAGAGCAGCCGCACGACGGTACAGATCGCGTTCGCCGTGATCTATCTCGGCCTGACGCTGATCATCGTGCTGTCGGCGATCTGGACGGGCATCGCGGTCGCCGACCGGCTGGTGCGGCCGATCCGCCGCCTGATCGGCGCGGCCGACGAGGTGGCGACCGGCAATCTCGACGTGGCGGTGCCGGTGCGCAACTCCGACGGCGATGTGGCCTCGCTGTCCGACACGTTCAACAAGATGCTGTTGCAGCTGAAATCGCAGCGCAACGAGATCCTGGCTGCCAAGGACCAGATCGACGAGCGCCGCCGCTTTTCTGAGGCGGTGCTGGCCAGCGTCAGCGCCGGGATCGTCGGCGTCGACGCCGACGGCCTGATCACCATCGTCAACCGCTCGGCCGAGACCATGCTGTCGATCGACGCGGGCCAGTCGGAAGGCCAGAAGCTGTCGTCGGTGCTGCCGCATTTCGGGCGCGTGTTCGAACTCGCCCGTTCGTCGGGAAAGCCCGTCTATCGCGAGCAGGTGGTGTTCACGCGGCGCGGCGTGGAGCGGACCTTCAACGTGCAGGTGACGATCGAGGAGGGCAAGGGCGAATCGGAGCTACCCTCCTTCGTGGTGACGATCGACGACATCACCGACCTCGTGCAGGCGCAGCGCTCGTCCGCCTGGGCCGACGTCGCCCGACGCATCGCCCACGAGATCAAGAACCCGCTGACGCCGATCCAGCTTTCGGCCGAGCGCATCCGTCGCCGTTACGGCAAGGTCATCACCGAGGACCGCGAGGTCTTCGACCAGTGCACGGACACGATCATTCGCCAGGTCGGGGACATCGGCCGCATGGTCGACGAGTTCTCCGCCTTCGCCCGCATGCCGAAGCCGGCGCTGGAGGTGATGGACCTGCGCGAGGCGCTGCGCGAGGCGTCGTTCCTGGTGGAGGTCTCGAAGGCCGACATCGAGTTTCGGCGCGATTTCGGCGCGACGCCGCTCACCGGCCGCTTCGACAGCCGGCTGATGAGCCAGGCCTTCGGCAACCTGATCAAGAACGCCGCCGAGGCGATCGAATCGGCCGAACGCACCGACGACGTCCACGGCGTGATCCAGATCGACGCGCATTGCGACGATGGCTGGATTTCGGTCGACATCAAGGACAATGGCAAGGGGCTGCCGGCGGAGAATCGCCAGCGCCTGCTCGAGCCCTACATGACCACCCGCGCCAAGGGCACCGGCCTAGGCCTGGCGATCGTCAAGAAGATCGTCGAGGAGCATGGCGGTCGCATCGAGCTGCACGACGCGCCGGCGGATTTCTACGGGGGGCGCGGCGCGCTCATCCGCGTGGTGCTGCCCTCGACGTCGGCCGACGAGGCGGCGGTCGCTTCCGGAGATCAAGACAATCAAGACAAGCAGGTGAACAATGGCGTCTGACATTCTCGTCGTCGATGATGAGGAAGACATCCGCGAACTCGTCGCCGGCATCCTGAGCGACGAGGGCCACGAAACCCGGACGGCCTTCGACAGCGACAGTGCGCTGGCTGCCATCGCCGACCGCGTGCCCCGGCTGATCCTGCTCGACATCTGGCTGCAAGGGTCGCGGATGGACGGGCTGGCGCTGCTGGACGAGATCAAGACGATCCACCCGAACGTGCCGGTGGTGATGATCTCGGGCCATGGCACGATCGAGACGGCGGTGTCGGCGCTTCGGCGCGGCGCCTACGACTTCATCGAAAAGCCGTTCAAGGCCGACCGCCTGCTTCTGATCTGCGACCGGGCGCTGGAGACCTCCAAGCTGAGGCGCGAGGTGACGGAGCTGAAGAAGCGCACCGCCGACACCTTCGACCTGATCGGCAATTCCGCGGCGATGAACCACCTGCGCCAGACCATCGAGCGCATCGCCCCGACCAACAGCCGGGTGATGATCATCGGACCGTCGGGCTCCGGCAAGGAGTCGGCGGCGCGCGCCATGCATGCGATCTCGTCGCGCAAGGACGGTCCGTTCGTGTCCGTCAACGCGGCATCCATCACCCCCGACCGCATGGAGATCGAGATGTTCGGCACCGAGCCCAACGGCTCGGAGCGCAAGGTGGGCGCGCTGGAGGAGGCGCATCGCGGCACGCTCTATCTCGACGAGGTGGCCGACATGCCGCGCGAGACGCAAAACAAGATCATGCGCGTGCTCGTCGACCAGCAGTTCGAGCGGGTGGGCGGAGCCAAGCGCGTCAAGGTGGACGTGCGCATCATCTCGTCCACGGCGCAGAACCTCGAGGCGATGATCGCCGAGGGTCGGTTCCGCGAGGACCTCTACCATCGCCTCGCCGTGGTGCCCGTGCTGGTGCCGCCGCTGTCGGAACGGCGCGAGGACATTCCCTACCTGGTCGATCACTTCATGAAGCAGATCGTGCGCCAGTCCGGCATCAAGAACCGGCGCATCGGCGACGACGTGCTGGCCGTGCTCCAGGCCCACAATTGGCCAGGCAACGTGCGCCAGCTGCGCAACAACGTCGAGCGGCTGATGATCCTGTCGCGCGGCGAGAACGTGGACGCGCCGATCACCGCCGATCTGCTGCCGGCCGAGATCGGCGACGTCATGCCGCGCACGCCGAGCCAGTCCGACCAGCACATCATGGCGCTGCCGCTGCGCGAGGCGCGCGAACTGTTCGAGAAGGAATATCTCATCGCCCAGATCAATCGCTTCGGCGGCAACATCTCGCGCACGGCCGAGTTCATTGGTATGGAACGGTCCGCCCTGCACAGGAAGCTGAAGTCGCTCGGCGTTTAGGATCTGCGGTTCGGAGCCAGACATGCGTGTGATCATTTGCGGCGCGGGCCAGGTCGGCTACGGGATCGCCGAGCGGCTCGCGGCCGAACAGAACGACGTCTCGGTCATCGACACGTCACCCGAGCTGATTCGCACCATCCGCGACCAGCTCGACGTGCGCGGCTTCGTCGGCCATGGCGCGCACCCCGACGTGCTCGAGGCGGCCGGCGCACAGCAGGCCGACATGTTCATCGCCGTCACGCTCTACGACGAGGTGAACATGACCGCCTGCCAGGTGGCGCACTCGCTGTTCAACATTCCCACCAAGATCGCGCGCATCCGCGCCCAGTCCTATCTGCAGCCGCACTACCAGAACCTGTTCTCGCGCGAGAACCTGCCGATCGACGTGATCATCTCGCCCGAGATCGAGGTGGGCGAGATGGTGCTGCGCCGCATCGCCATTCCCGGCGCCACCGACGTCGTGCGCTTTGCCGACGACAAGGTCGCGATGGTGGCGATCGAATGCCTGGAGGAATGCCCGGTCATCAACACGCCATTGTCGCAGCTGTCCGACCTGTTTCCGGACCTGCCGTCGACGGTGGTGGGCGTGTGGCGCAACAACCGCCTGTTCATCCCGCATTCGGCCGACCAGCTGGTGGCGGGCGACGTCGCCTATGTGGTGACGTCCAAGGACCAGGTTCGCCGCACGCTCGGGCTGTTCGGCCACGAGGAGGCCGAAGCGCTGCGCATCGTCATCGGCGGCGGCGGCAACATCGGGCTCTACGTCGCCAAGGCGCTGGAGGCCCGCCAGTCGCGTACCAAGGTGAAGATCATCGAGGACACCCGCGAGCGCGCCATCGCGATCGCCGACAAGCTGCGCCGGACGGTGGTCCTGCATGGCAGCGCGCTGGACCAGAAGCTGCTGCTGGAAGCCGACATCCAGGAC
The DNA here is from genome assembly GCF_003970795.1 of Aquibium carbonis. Taxonomy (GTDB): domain Bacteria; phylum Pseudomonadota; class Alphaproteobacteria; order Rhizobiales; family Rhizobiaceae; genus Aquibium; species Aquibium carbonis. Next base: position 26,236 of record NZ_RWKW01000043.1, read on the forward strand.
GCCGACCTGATGGTGGCGCTGACCAACAACGACCAGGTGAACATCCTGGCGAGCGTGATGGCCAAGCGCCTGGGCTGCAAGTCCAACCTGGCGCTGATCAACAACCCGACCTATCACGACTTCACCCGCACGCTGGGCATCGACGCCCACGTGAACCCGCGTTCGGTGACCATCAGCCGCGTGCTGCAGCACGTCCGCCGCGGCCGAATCCGCGCCGTCCACAGCATCCAGCGCGGCACCGCCGAGATCATCGAGGCCGAGGCGCTGGAGACGTCGCCGCTGGTCGGCTCGCCACTGCGGGACCTGAAGCTGCCCGACGGCATGCGGCTCGGCATGATCTATCGCGACGGCACGGCCATCAAGCCCAACGGCTCGACGCTGATCCGCCCGAAGGACCGCGTCATCATCTTCGCCATGGACACCGCCGTGCGCCAGGTGGAGCAGATGTTCCGGGTCAGTCTCGAATTCTTCTGATCAATCCGGCCGGCTTCGCATCGGGCGGAGCAGGCCTACAAGCCTTGCGGGGACACGATGCCGCGGATCGCCTACGTCAATGGTCGCTATGTCCGGCACGCCGATGCCGCGGTGAATGTCGAGGATCGCGGCTACCAGTTCGCCGACGGCGTCTACGAGGTGTGCGAGGTGGCGCGCGGCTACATCGTCGACATGAAGCGGCATCTCGACCGTCTCGACCGCTCGCTGCGCGCGCTTTCGATCGCCTGGCCGATGCACCGCAGGGCGTTCGAACTGGTGCTGCGCGAGGTGGTGAACCGCAACGGCGTGCTCAACGGCCTCGTCTACCTGCAGGTGACGCGCGGCGTGGCGCCGCGCGACTTCCTGTTTCCGGCGCAGGCGGCTCCGGCGGTGGTCATCACCGCCAGGAAGGTGGACCCGGCGATTGCCGCCCGCCGCGCCGAAACCGGCATCAAGGTGATCACCGTGCCGGAAAACCGCTGGGACCGCGTCGACATCAAGTCGGTCGGGCTGCTGCCCAACGTGCTGGCCAAGCAGGCGGCCAAGGAAGCGGGCGCGCAGGAGGCCTGGTTCGTCGACACCGACGGCACGGTGAAGGAGGGCGGATCGTCGAACGCCTGGATCGTCACGGCCGATGGCCGGCTCGTCACCCGTCCGGCCGAGCACGGCATCCTGCGCGGCATCACCCGCACGACCCTGCTGGAGGTCGCCGCCGGGCTCGGCCTCGCCGTGGAGGAGCGCGGCTTCACCGTGGCCGAGGCCAAGGCGGCGCGTGAGGCCTTCATCTCGTCGGCCACGACGATCGCCATGCCGGTGGTGGAGATCGACGGAAGCCCGATCGCCAACGGCCATCCCGGCAGCATGGTCCTTTCCCTGCGGGCGGCTTTTTTTGACGTTGCGGAAAAATGCCAAGCCTGATAACCGCTTGTGCCTAGGGGAATGACGCGCAAGGGTTTGGCGCGCATTTCGGAGGCGGGTCATTTCCGTGTGCTTGGATCGAGCGTCGTCAGCTGGACGCCGTCGTGCACGGGCTAGGGGAACGGCGGAAGATAAGAAAAATGGCGGAACGTTCGCAGAACCTTCAGGACTTGTTTCTCAATTCGGTCCGGAAGAGCAAGAATCCTCTCACGATCTTCCTGATCAACGGCGTCAAGCTCACCGGAGTTGTCACCTCCTTCGACAATTTCTGCGTTCTGCTGCGTCGCGATGGACATTCGCAGCTCGTCTACAAGCACGCCATTTCCACCATCATGCCGAGCCAGCCGGTTCAGATGTTCGATGGTGAGGATGCCGGTCGGGATAGCTGATTGGACGCAAACAGTCCGGGTGGGCGCCAGCAGGGGGCAAAGGAACGGCAGGCCGACGGCCTTCCGGCCAAGGCCACGCGCGCCATCATCATCGTGCCGGTCCTGCCCCGCTATCACCGCGACGACGACGAGCACACCGGCCGGCCGCGGCTGACTCGGTCGCCCGAGGCGCGCCATGACGAGGCCGTGGGCCTTGCCCGCGCCATCGACCTCGAGCCCGTCCATACCGAGATCGTCACGGTCAACGATCCGCGCCCGGCGACGCTGATCGGCACCGGCAAGATCGAAGAACTGGCCGAGACGATCAAGGAAACCGGGGCGACGCTGGTCGTCGTCGACCACCCGCTGACCCCGGTGCAGCAGCGCAATCTCGAAAAGGGGTTGAACGCCAAGGTGCTGGACCGCACCGGCATCATCCTGGAAATCTTCGGCGAGCGCGCGCGCACCAAGGAAGGCACGCTGCAGGTGGAACTCGCGCACCTGAACTACCAGAAGGGCCGGCTGGTGCGCAGCTGGACCCACCTGGAACGCCAGCGCGGCGGCGCGGGATTTCTCGGCGGTCCCGGCGAGACCCAGATCGAGGCCGACCGGCGCATCCTGCAAGACAAGATCACCAAGCTGAAGCGCGAGCTGGAAACGGTGAAGCGCACCCGCGAGCTGCACCGCGCCAAGCGCAAGAAGGTGCCGTTCCCGGTGGTGGCGATCGTCGGCTACACCAATGCCGGCAAGTCGACGCTGTTCAACCGGCTGACCGGCGCGGCCGTGCTGGCCGAAGACATGCTGTTTGCCACGCTCGACCCGACGCTGCGCCGGGTGAAGCTGCCGCATGGCGCGACCGTGATCCTGTCGGACACGGTGGGCTTCATCTCCGACCTGCCGACCCATCTCGTCGCCGCCTTCCGCGCCACGCTGGAAGAGGTGGTGGAGGCCGACCTCGTCATCCATTTGCGCGACATTTCCGACCCCGACACGGCCGCCCAGGCCGAGGACGTGGAGCGGATTCTCGCCGACCTCGGCGTCGAGGTGTCGCCGGACGGCAAGGTGATCGAGGTGTGGAACAAGGTCGACCGCCTGGACGCCGGCACGCGCGAGCGGCTGGTCCTGTCGGGCGGTAGCGACGGCGCCCCGTCGCCCATCGTCGTCTCGGCGATCACCGGAGAGGGCGTCGACCAGCTGATGCGGCAGGTGGAGGCCAGGCTGTCCGGCGAACTGGCCGAGATGACCGTGCACCTGACGCCCGAGCGCATGAACCTGATCGACTGGCTCTACCGCAACGCCGACGTGCTCGCCCGCGAAGACCTCGAGGACGGCGGCATGGAGCTCAGGCTGCGCGTGACGCAGTCGATGCGCGACGAGGTGGAGGAGCGGTTGAGCGGGAGGTGAGGGGGGCGGGGCGTCAGAAGCGAAGCCTGGAGGGGCCGGGCGCGTTCAATTCCGACCGATTGATGACCGTTCGACGTGCTGTCGTTGCTGCCATAAATCTAACGCTCGTTCGCTTCCGCCAAACGGCACACGCGTCCTTTTTTCAGCGGCTCCACTCATACGCCGTCAACGCCGCTCTGCGACTATTTTGTCTGCCAGACACGCGATGCAGATGTACTCGGCTCGCTCACTAGAATCGGATTTCAACCGAACGAGCGACGTCTTTAGCCTCTCGAAAGGGCGACCTTGCCGAGCGAGGCTCCACGCATTCTCACAGCGCGTAGGGCTTTCCTTTCCGCATCACTCAGTACGTTTGCCGGGGCACGCGCAGTGGGATCGCCTGCAAACGCTTCTGGGTCCAGTTGCCAGCCCATTTGGTCGGCTAGGCATTCCGCAAAGGCTTTGGCCATCGGTGGTGGAACGGCATTTCCCACCTGACGGTATTGCTGCAAACGGGGAATCCGATCCGGCCAACGGAAATCGTCTGAAAAGCCTTGAAGTCGCGCGCTCTCGCGCACCGTGACGACTCTATGGTGCTTGTAGTGAACCGGCCGTAGCGGACTGAAATTTCCCGATCCAGCGCGAAGCGTGTACGACGGACGCTCGGGATGCAAACGATCGTGAAACGATCCGCGCTCGCGCTTTCCCGGCTCCAAAGCGCTCAAACGGGCGACCATGTCGGCCGAATGCAAGGTAGGTTCGTGGTTGTAGATGCCGGTTTCACCGAACTCGCCTGCGTCGGGCAAATCGTCTATCGCGTCTGAGGCCGAGAGATAGGGACGGTTGGCCGAGCCATGCGTCGGGCCTGGGAAGCGCACCGGTTTTCTGCCTATCACGCCTAGCACGACAAGGCGCTTTCGGTTCTGCGGTACGCCGAATTCCGCAGCCGACACGACACAATGATCGACGGAATAATCGAGCGCTCGCAGTTCGGCCTTGACCTCGTCGAGAAACTCGCCGCCCGAGATCGCCGCGAGATTGGGCACGTTTTCGAGCATGAAAGCCGACGGCCGAAGCTCGTCCACGAGTCTGATAAAATGACCGATCAGATCTGCTCGAATGTCTCGCTTGCCCTGCCTTTTGCCGGCGATCGAAAACGGCTGACAGGGAGGGCCACCAGCGATGAAATCGACGGTCTTTAAGTTTGCCAGCCGAAGAAGTTCGCATCCGGTTGCGACATTGAGATCGGCGATGAAGCCCGTGCTTCCGCGATAGTCGTGGTTATAATTGTATACGTCCACGGCCCGAGCATCGAGCTCGAATCCGGCGGCCACATTGAGGCCCGCATCCAGAAACCCGGTGGAAAGCCCGCCGCAGCCGGCGAACAGTTCAATCCCGATCGGCTTCGTCATTGTTTCGGCACATTGGTTGCGCGGATCATCGCGATTTGAGCCTCCGACGTGTTGATAGCGTAGCTGGTAGACCGGACGATGCGAAGATCGCCTGGCCGCGATGCAACATTGAATTCCATGATATGAATGGCCGACTGGTAATCAACTTTTACGGCGAGCGGCCGAACCTTCAGGCCGGGGAAATAGTGAGCCGCATACTGAATCATGTTGTAGATTTGGACACGGTTGAGCTCGTCCGACACGGCCTTAGCTTCGATCGGGAATACCACGGGTACGTCGTCATCTCCCGATGCGATGCCGACGTCGATTGCATCGAGTTCGGCTTGACCGATGCCGGGCACGCTCTTCCGCACATGGGAGCGTAGTCGATATATTTTCATACCGGTGAAATGGTCTAGAAGCTGGCAATAGCCGACAACCGACAGCAATGCCTGTTCGTCCATCTCTGCCATCGTTTCGGGCAGCAGCCTTCTCACAGGCATCGGAGTCTGATCGATCGCGGGCGTGAGTTCGCTGACCGGCACTTCCATAATGCCGCTCGATGCCTTTTCGAACTGATATAGCCCGCGCCCGATGGCGCGTAGGACGTGGAAGCCCTTAGACAGGATTTCGTCGGGCAGCACCGTCCGGGAACGCATACGGTAAACCACATCGGCCGCATTGCGTGCGGAGATAGCATCGGGATTGTCGGACACCGCGCGTACTGCCTCGACAGCCGTGCGAACGTCATCGAGTGAGAAGACCACAGTTGCGGCGCCTGGCCGCCAACGGTCCTGAAACAGCTTCTGGATGACCGGAACATAGACCTTCTAATTCTTACCGTGACTCTGCAGGCTCTTGCCCTTTACGGGCGCGACAGCATCTTGCTTGGCCGCGCGGCGGCGCTTTGGCGCAGTGGCATCAAGGTCGGTCTCGTCTGTCATCAGACATCCATAGCAAGAAAAGAACATAAAGGGAACATCTAGATATGCCGTTTTTGTACTCGAATCGAGTTTTTTCCTAGACTATCAATCCTGTTGCGGCGCGTACTCGAATAGCAGCTTTCCGGATGTCACTGTCACGCCTAGACGCCGCAATAGGGGCGGATAGCCGTTGGAGTACGGGAGTAACTTGAACGGCAGGATTCTCGAACGTAGTACCAAGCCCCGTCAGTCCGCATTCCACCCCCAATTCCGCCGCAGCGCGACGAACCTGTTCTCGGGCTTTCACCCTTAACCGTCGTCTTCTCCGGCTCGCTCGGCGATCTTCGCCCGCTGCCACAACTCCTCCATCTCGTCCAGCGTCGCCTCGCCGAGCGTCCTGCCGCTCGCCGCGAGTTCCCGCTCGATGAAGTGGAAGCGGCGGCGGAATTTCGCATTGGTGCCGTGGAGCGCGGTCTCGGCCTCGATGCCGGCGTGGCGGCCGAAATTGACCAGCGCGAACAAGACGTCGCCGAACTCGTCGGCGGTGGCTTTCGCATCGTTTTCGGCCATGGCGCGGCGCAGCTCGCCGATCTCTTCCTCGATCTTGTCGAGGATGGGGGCGGCCTCCTTCCAGTCGAAGCCGACCCTGGCCGCCTTGTCCTGAAGCTTGCGGGCGCGCGCGAGGGCGGGCAGGGCGACCGGCACGCTGTCGAGGAAGCCGTGGCCGTGATCCTCGGCCGGCAGGCCGCGCGAAAGCCTCGCCTCGCGCTTCAGCGCCTTCTCTTCAGCCTTGATCGCGTCCCACATGCCCTTGGCGGAGCCGGCCGCGCGCGCCTGCGCATCGCCGAAGACATGCGGATGGCGCCGGATCATCTTGGCGGTGACCGCCTCGACCACGTCGCCGAAGGCGAATGCGCCGGCCTCCTCGGCCATGCGGGCGTGATAGACGACCTGGAGCAGGAGGTCGCCCAGCTCGTCGCGCAGGTCGTCCATGTCGCCGCGCTCGATCGCGTCGGCGACCTCGTAGGCCTCCTCGAGCGTGTAGGGCGCGATGCTGGAAAAATCCTGCTCGAGATCCCACGGACAGCCGGTGATCGGCGTGCGCAGCGCGGCCATGATCTCGATGAGGCGGGCGATGTCCTTGGCGGGAAGCATGGGGGACCCTATCCTTCCGCGCCGCGCGCGCCAACCGGAGGGCTGGATGGCGGCCGGCTATCCACAGGCTTGCGCGCCAAAGCCCCGAGCATCAGTCGGTGACGCCCAGCCCCTCGCGGACCTTTTCCATCAGGCGGATGAGTTCGGCCAGTTCGCCCTCGCTGAGATGGGCGCGCAAAAGGTCGTCGCCCTTCTGGACGATGGGCACGGCCTTGCGCAGCACCTCGCGGCCGCGTTCGGTGATCCAGATCGCGCGGATGCGCCGGTCGGTGGCGAGCGGACGGCGCTCCAGAAGGTTGTCGCGCTCAAGCCTGTCGATCATCGGAACGAGGGTCGACTTGTCCAGGCCGCGGGCCTTGGCGATGAGGGTCTGGCGCGCGCCAGGGTTGCGGTCGACGATGACCAGAAGTCCGAACTGCTGTGGCGTGATTCCCAGCCCGGTCAGCTGTTCCTCGATGGTGCGGAACACCGCGAGATACGTCACGCGCAGCTGGCGCCCGAGAAGACCATGCAGGATCCCCTGATCCAGGCGTTGGGCAACGGCGCTCTCGGTCTCGTCATTCACGCGCATCACGTCCTCAATACATTTTATATCAACTGGTTAGCCACGAAAGGCCGGCGATGCAAGAGCAAATCAGCAATCGCTTTTCTGAATGGTATGTTCGGCAAGAGCCGGGATTGATGCGCTGCGGCCCCGTGACGAATAAAACTTGAGGCCGGATATCTCCATAAAATCCACAGGCGCGCGGGCGAGGTCTCAAGACTGCCCCGGATACATAAGGCACTGTTCTCACAGGTTGTATGGATCAGACCAAGTGCCATGCAACGATGCGTGCGCCAATCATTCCCGCAACCGGTCGTCCGCTCTATTGCCGAAGGTGAAACGCATCGTCGCGGTGATCTTTGCCGCGGCCCGCCTCTTCCATCCCTTGGCCATCAAACGTCTGGACATGAAATAAGTTGCGTTGGGAAAGGCCGCGCCGAAAAAACGGCGCAACAATGCCCCCGCTGGCTGCGGGAAAGGCGCCGAGTCGCCCGCCGCCAGGGGGCTGGTCAGGCGAGCGTGACGCCCGCGGCCTTCATGCGATCGGTCATCGCGGCCAGCGAGCCGCCAAGGTCGATCGCGCGGCAGGCCTCCATGGCAACGGTGACCGCAAAGCCCTCGCGCACGGCGTCGAGCGCCGAATAGGCGACGCAGTAGTCGGTGGCGAGACCGACGAGGGTCAGTTCGCTCAGGCCCCGTTCGCGCAGGTAGCCGGCAAGGCCGGTCGGCGTCGAATGGTCGTTCTCGTAGAAGGCGGAATAGCTGTCGATGGCTGGCCGGAACCCCTTGCGGATGACGAGTTCGGCCTTCGTCCAGTCGAGCGCGGGGTGGAAGGCGGCGCCGGGTGTTCCCTGGATGCAGTGGTCGGGCCACAGCGTCTGCTCGCCATAGGGCATCGTCACCGTCTCGAAAGGCGCCTTGCCGGCGTGGCTTGAGGCGAAGCTCGAATGGCCGGCGGGGTGCCAGTCCTGCGTCAGGATGACGTGATCGGCTTTTGCGATCATGCGGTTGACGACCGGCAGGATGGCGTTGCCGTCGGCAACCGCGAGCGCGCCGCCCGGGCAGAAATCGGTCTGGACATCGATGACGATGAGCGCGCTCTGCGCCATGGGCAAGCTCCATTGCTTCCGACGACGCCGGCTGCGGCGCGCGGTGTTTGCCCATCGTGGCGCAGGTGAGGCGGCTTTGACAAGCGCCGCCGTCCTGATATCATTTGTATGCGAATGAATTTCGCGACGCTCGACGCGCACCCGGGACGCCCGGATCGGCGCGGTACGGCACCGCGGGGGGACCGACGCATGCCACGCTACGCAAGGCCGACGAAGCCCGACGAAGCCATCGCCCTTCTGGCCGAAGGCGGCTGGACGGTGCTGGCCGGCGGCACGGATTTTTTTCCCGCGCAGGGCGTGCGGCCCATTGCCGAGAACATCCTCGACATCGGCGCGATCGAGATGCTCCGCGGCGTGCGCGAGGAGGACGGCCATATCGTGATGGGCGCCACCACGACCTGGGCCGACATCGTGCGTGAGCGCTTACCAATGGGTTTCGACGCGCTGAAGCTCGCCGCGCGCGAGGTGGGTTCGGTCCAGATCCAGAACACGGGAACGATTGCCGGCAATCTCTGCAATGCCTCTCCGGCCGCAGACGGCGTTCCGGCGTTGATGGTGCTCGATGCGGAGGTGGAAGTGGCGTCGGTGCGCGGGATGCGTCGGTTGCCTTTGTCGAGCTTCGTGCTCGGCAATCGCCAGACGGCGCGCGCGCCGGACGAACTGGTGACCGCGATCCGTGTGCCGAAGGCGTCGACGGCGGGGCGGTCGAGCTTCTTCAAGCTCGGCGCGCGGCGCTATCTGGTGATCTCGATCGCCATGGCGGCGGCTCGGGTGGAGATCGATGCGGACAGGCGGATCGCCGGTTGCGCCATTGCCGTCGGCGCCTGTTCGCCGGTGGCCCGGCGGCTGGCGGTGCTGGAAGAGGACCTGGTCGGCCGCCCGGCGGACACTTCGACGCTTGCGATCATCGGCGATCGCCATTTCGCCGGGCTGTCGCCGATCGCCGACGTGCGCGGCAGCGCGGCGTACCGGTTGGAGGCGGCGCGCGAGATCGTCGGCCGGGCGCTCGCCGGCGCTTTTGCGTCGACGGATGAACGGGGCGTGGCAGCATGAGCTTTCCATCGGTACCGATCACCTTCGAACTCAATGGCGCGCCCGTGACGGTGACGGTCTCGCCGGTTGCCCGCCTCTCGAACGTCCTGCGCGACGATCTTGGCCGCACCGGCACCAAGGTCGGCTGCGACGCGGGCGATTGCGGCGCCTGCACCGTGCTCGTCGACGGTGAACCGGTCTGCGCCTGCCTGATGCCGGTCGCCCAGGTCGGCAACCGGCGGATCACGACCGTGGAAGGACTGGCCAACGGATCGCTGTCGGCGGTGCAGGATTCGTTCCTGCGTCACGGCGCGGCTCAGTGCGGCATCTGCACGCCGGGCTTCCTCATGGCAGCGACGGCGCTGCTGGAGCGAAACCCGACGCCGAGCGAGACCGAGGTGGAGGACGCGCTCGGCGGGGTGCTGTGCCGTTGCACCGGTTACAGGAAGATCGTCGAAGCGGTCATGAACGCACATTTGCCCGACCGGCATCACAACCAGCCGCCGGACGCGGGCCAGGCAGTCGGTGCGGCGATGCTCAGGCTCGACGGGCGACCGAAGGTGACCGGCGAGGAACGCTTCGGCGCCGATGTCAGGCCGGCCGGCGCGCTGTCGGTGGCTGTGATCCGGTCGCCGCACTGGCACGCGTCGTTTTCGTTCGGCGATCTCGACGGCTTCGTTTCGACGCATCCGGGCATCGTCGCGGTCTATACGGCCAAGGACATTCCGGGCGAGAACCGCTTCGGCGTCATTCCGGCCTATGCCGACCAGCCGGCGCTGGCCGACGGCGTCGCCCGCTTTCGCGGCGAGGCGGTGGCGGTGATCGCGGGCGAGAAGGACGCGGTCGATGCGCTCGACTTGTCCGATTTCCCGGTGACCTGGTCCGAGCTGCCGCATGCGCTGGACGTCGCCGCCGCGCTCGCTTCCGAACCCTTTCACGCGAACCGGCCCGGCAACGTCCTGGTGGCGGGTCGGGTGGAGCGCGGCGACGCGGATGCCGCTTTGGCGGCCTCGCAGGTGGTGGTGACCGGCGAAATCGAGACCGCCTATGTCGAGCACGCCTATATCGAGCCGGAGGCCGGCTTCGCGGCGATGGACGGGGACATTCTGGTGATCACCGCCTGCACGCAATCGCCCTTCATGGATCGCGACGACACGGCGAAGGTGCTCGGCCTCGCGCCGGAAAAGGTGCGAATCGTGCCGACGGCCACCGGCGGGGGCTTCGGCTCCAAGCTCGACCTGTCGGTGCAGCCGCTAATCGGGCTGGTCGCGCTGAAGACCGGCCGGCCGGCGGCGCTGACCTACACGCGCGCCGAATCGATGATGTCGACCACCAAGCGCCATCCGGGTTCGATGCGGGCGTCGATCGGTGCGGATGCGGACGGTCGCATCACCGGCATGGTGTTCGAGGGCGATTTCAACACCGGCGCCTATGCGAGTTGGGGACCGACGGTGGCGGTGCGCGTGCCGGTGCATGCATCCGGCCCCTATTTCACGCCGACCTATCGGGCGATCGGCCGGGCGATCCACAGCAACGGGCCGATTTCGGGCGCGTTTCGCGGGTTTGGCGTGCCGCAGGCGGCGATCATGCAGGAGACGCTCTACGACGATCTCGCTGTCAAGCTCGGCATCGACCGGCTCGCGTTTCGCCTGAGGAATGCGCTGCGCAACGGCCAGACGACGGTGGCGGGCCAGACCATGGAGAGCGGCGTCGGCATCGTCGAGTGCCTCGAAGCGCTGAAGCCGGCCTGGGAGCGGGCGCTGGCCGAGGCTGCCCGGATCAACGGGGAGGATCGAGCGGTGCGGCGCGGGGTCGGCGTCGCTTCCTGCTGGTATGGCTGCGGCAACACCGGCATTCCGAACCCGTCGACGATCCGGCTGGGCATCACGCGGGCGGGCGATCTGGTGCTGCACCAGGGCGCGGTCGACATCGGCCAGGGGTCGAACACGGTGATCACGCAGATCTGCGCCGATGCGCTGGGCGTGCCGCTGGCGTCGATCCGCGTCGAGGGCGCCGATACGGCGATCACGCCCGACGCCGGCAAGACGTCCGGTTCGCGCCAGACCTTCATCACCGGCAAGGCGGCGGAGAAGTCGGGCCGGGTGCTGCGTGAGACGATCCTGCGCGCGGCCAACGTCTCGGAGGCCGCGACCATCACGTTGGAGGGTGGCGCGATCCTGGTGGCGGAGGGCGAGGCGCGGCGGCGCATCGAGCTGTCGACGCTCTCCGAGAACGCCCATGGCTATGTGCTGATGGCGGAAGAGAGCTATGATCCGCCTACGGTGCCGCTCGACGCGAAGGGGCAGGGCAAGCCCTATGCGGTCTATGGCTATGGCGCGCAGATCGTCGAGCTCGACGTCGACACGACGCTCGGCACGGTCAAGCTGGTGCGCATCACCGCCGCCCATGACGTCGGCCGCGCCATCAATCCGCTGCTCGCCGAGGGGCAGATCGAGGGCGGCATCGCGCAAGGCATCGGCATGGCGCTGATGGAGGAATACGTCCCGGGACGGACGGAAAACCTGCACGACTATCTGATCCCGACCATCGGCGACGTGCCGCCGATCGACACGATCCTGATCGAGGTGCCGGACCCCGAAGGACCGTTCGGCGCCAAGGGGCTGGGCGAGCACGTGCTGATCCCCACCGCGCCGGCGATCCTCAACGCCATCCGCGACGCCACCGGCGCGCTGGTGACGCAATTGCCGGCGACGCCTTCGCGGGTGCTGGCGGCGATGCGGAGGCGGCGATGAGAAGGTTGATCGTCGGCATTGGCGCGAGACTACCCCCACCCCTTACCCCTCCCCACAAGGGGGAGGGGGACGATCCACGCCGCGCCAGACTTGGCTCGCGCTTGCATGGCACGCCGCCGGTGTCTCCCTCCCCCTTGTGGGGAGGGGTGAGGGGTGGGGGTGATTCGCGCTACCGGAGGGCATCCCCATGAACGAGCTCTCCGAACGGTTCGAGCCGATCGATGCGCCGCGGCCATCAGCCGAGAAGATCCGCTGCGATGCCTGCCCGGTGATGTGCTACATCGCCGAGGGCCGCACCGGGGCCTGCGACCGCTATGGCAATCGCGCGGGCCATATCGTGCGGCTCGACCCGGTGACGATCCTCCACCATGCCGAGGAGGTGGGCGGCAAGGCGATCCCCTTCATGGTGGAAGGAGAGGACTGGGACGGCGGCCTGCTGCAGGGCGCGCGGCCCTTCGTGACGGCGATCGGCGCCGGCACGACCTATCCCGACTACAAGCCGGCGCCCTTCATCGTCGGCCAGGAGGTCGAAGGGGTCGATCTGGTGACCGTGGTGACCGAAGGCATCTTCTCCTATTGCGGGGTGAAGGTGAAGATCGACACCGACCGGCACATCGGCCCCGAGACGGCGATCGTGCGGGCGAAGGGCGAGGCGATCGGCCATGTCACCACCGCCGAGTACGGCTCCCAGATGCTGTCGCTCGGCGGCGTGCATCACCTGACCGGCGGCTCGAAGGCGGAGGGGCGCGCCACCTGCGAGGCGATGCTCGACCTGTGCAACAGGAAGCCGGTGGAACTGACCATCGATGGCGGCGCGACGGTGATCGTCGAGGCCGGCAAGGCGCCCGTGATCGACGGCACGCCGGAGCACCGCATGCGGGTGGGCTGCGGCTCGGCCACCATCGGCATGTTCGCCACCCAATGGCGCGGGCTGGTCGACGAGGTGGTGGTGGTGGACGACCACATCACCGGCGTCGTGTCGGAGCACCAGGCGGGCAAGGTGCTGGGCTGGGAGGACACAGGCATCAAGATCGTCGGCCGGCGCTCGACGCCGGGACGCTATTTCAAGGTGTCGGAGCCGGGGCTCGGCTGGGGCGGGACGACGATCACCGACCCGCTGCAGATCCTGGGCGACTGGAACCCGAAGAAGGGCGCCCGGACGGGCCTGTCGCTCCTGATGGTGTCGACGACGGGGGAGCAGTTCGCCTACTTCGAACTGGACGAGGACCTGAAGCCGGTCGGGAAACCGTTTCCGGATCGGTTGCGGAAATCCGTCGAACTGATTGAAGACAATTGCGAACCGGCGCTGTGCACCGTGCTGTTCATGGCCGGCGCGGGCGGCTCGCTCAGGGCCGGCGTGACGGAGAACCCGGTCAACCTGACGCGGTCGGTGCAAGGCCTGAAGACCTATGTCACCTGCGGCGGCGCGCCGGTCTATGTCTGGCCGGGCGGCGGCATCACGATCATGGTGGACGTGATGCGCACGCCTGAAAACGCTTTCGGTTCCGTCCCGACGCCGGCGCTGGTGGCGCCGATCGAGTTCACGCTGCGGCGCGACGACTATTTGCGGCTCGGCGGCTATGGCGACGAGATCCGGACCGTGGCGGACGTGCTGGAGACGGGCGGCGAGTATCGCAGCCCGCGCCAGGTGAGCGGCGCGCCGGCCGGGAACCCGTGGCCGCCGCTGGCGCAGCTTCGCCGGGCTGGGCCGCGATGACCAGTCCGCAAATCGCCTGGCTGCCCGACGGACGGCGGCTGCACATGAACCACGGGCCGATCGACCTGATCGTCGAGGCCTTCGGGGACGACGACGAGCGGCAGGCGGCCTATGAACAGGCGGCCGCGCGGTTTGCGACCGTGCTCAGCGAACTGGTGGGGGAATTGCCCGACCTGCGACGGCCGGGCGGGGCGGCGGCGCGTGGCTTCGTCGGCGCGACCGCGCGGCGCATGGAGACGGCCGCGCGCCGGTTCAGCGACGACGGCGCGATGTTCGTCACGCCGATGGCGGCGGTGGCGGGCGCGGTGGCCGACGAGGTGCTGGCGGCGATGGTGGCCGGGCGCAGGCTCGACCGCGCCTATGTGAATGACGGCGGCGACATCGCGCTGCATCTGGCGCCTGGACGATCGCTCGGGCTCGCCATCGGCGGCAAGGACGAGACCATGGCCGATCGCGTCACGGTGTGCGCCGAGGACGCCGTGCGCGGCGTGGCGACCTCGGGCTGGCGCGGCCGCAGCCATTCGCTTGGCATCGCCGATGCGGTGACGGTTCTGGCGCGCGATGCGGCGAGCGCCGACGTCGCCGCGACGCTGATCGCCAATGCGGTGGATTTGCCGGGACATCAGGCGATCGGTCGCATGCCGGCTGTCGAGCTTTCGCCGGACAGCGATCTGGGCAAGCGGCTGGTGACGGTTTCGGTCGGCGTGCTGACGGAGGGCGAGGTAGGCGCGGCGCTGGAGCGGGGGCTGGCCGTGGCCGAGGATTTTCGACGGCGCGGGTGGATCGCGGCGGCGGCGCTGTTTCTGGCGGGGGAAGGGCGGGTGTGTCGATCGACAGAGGCTGCGTTCCTTCGCGCCCCCCTCTGCCTGCCGGCATCTCCCCCACGGGTGGGGAGATCGCCTTCACGTCGGGTTTCGCAAATCACCGATGGCGCAGGAAATGCGGCGGCGCCGAAGCTGCCGATCTCCCCCCGTGTGGGGGAGATGGGCGGCAGCCCAGAGGGGGGCGCCGCAAAGCGCTTGTCCGACAGCAAGCGTGATCATCGATCGCGCGTTTTCCGTGAGAGCAAACATGCCTGAATTTCCCATTCGCAAGATCATCGCCACCGTCGAGGATATCTTTCACGACGGCGGGCCGGCGGTGGGCGAGCCGCGGCGACGCGGCGTGGCGATGGCGCTTGTGCGGAACCCGTTCGCCGGCCGCCACGAACCGAACCTGCAGCCGGCGATGAAGGACCTGGAGCCGCTCGGCCTGCTCTTGACGGACAAGCTGATCCGGGCCTTCGGCGACGACGCGGCGCGCATCGATGCCTATGGCAAGGGCGCCATCGTCGGCACCGCCGGCGAGATCGAGCATGGCGCGCTCTGGCACGTGCCCGGCGGCTATGCCATGCGCGGGCGGATCGAGCCGTCGAAGGCGATCGTGCCGTCGGCGATGAAGGTCGGCGCGTTCGGGGCGAGCCTCGACGTGCCGCTCGGCCACGTCAACGCCGCCTATGTACGCAGCCATTTCGATGCGATCACGGTGACGGCGCCGGACGGGCCGCGCGCCGACGAGATCCTGTTTTGCCTGGCGATGAGTTGCGGCGGACGCGTGCATTCGCGCATGGGCGGGCTGGAAGCGTTCCAGGTGACCGGCGAGGACGGTTTGCGATGAGCGCGGTCAAGGCGCTGAAGCTGGTGAAGCCGGAGCCTGCGGACTACAGGCTCCAGGACCAGGTGGGGTTCGTGCTGCGCAAGGCCAACCAGCGGCACCTGGCGATCTTCGCGACCCATATCGGCGACCTGACGCCGCCGCAATTTGCGGCACTGGCCAAGCTGGCCGAGGTGGGCGAGACCTCGCAGAACCAACTCGGCACGCTGGTGGCGATGGATGCCGCGACCATCAAGGGCGTGATCGACCGGTTGAAGGGGCGGGGACTGGTCGAGGTCCGCAACCATGACGAGGACCGGCGCCGGATCGTGGTGTCGCTGACACAGGCCGGCTCCGAGGCTCTGGCGCGCCTTGTTCCGGTGGCCCGCGCCGTGACCGAGGAGACGCTGTCGCCGCTGACCGCGCGCGAGGCGGCGACGCTGATGCGGCTCCTGGCGAAGATGGGGTGAGGGTGGCAATGAGCCGTCAGCCCCCCGCGCCGAACCTCTCCGCCGCTTCCTCCGCCGTATAATACCCCATCTCGACGTCGCGGCGCACCAGCGCCGTGTCGCGCATGGCCGGATCGCCATAGCCTCCGCCGCCCGGGGTGCCGACGCTGACGCGGTCGCCGGGCTTCATCGGGATGTCCTGTTCCTTCGACAGGTGTTCGGGCACGTGCGCGATGCCGCTGCGCCAGACGGTGACGGTGTTGACCGCGCCGTCGCCGCCGCCGAGCGCGCCCTGCGGGCCGAAGCGGCCATGGTCCATGACGAAGGAGGCCCGCGCCTCGCCGCGCAGGAGCTCGATCTCGTAGGAGAGGCCAAACCCGCCGCGATGCTTCCCGGCGCCGCCGGAGCCCTCGCGCAGCGCGTAGTGGCGGTAGAGGATCGGATAGGCCTGTTCCATGACCTCGATCGGCGGCGATTTCGAAATGCCGATGGTGGAACAGCCGTTCGACAACCCGTCATGATCGGCATTGCCGCCATAACCGCCACCGGAGATCTGATACATCACGTAGCCGCGCCCGCGCGCCGGATCGAAACCGCCGAGGGCGAAATTGCCGGACGAGCCCGCGGGCGCCGCCGTCACCTTGTCGGGCACGGCCTGCACCATGGCGGCGAAGACGGCCTCGGCGATGCGCTGCGACACCTCGGCCGCGCAGCCGGAGACCGGACGCGGGTATTGCGCGTCGAGGAAGGTGCCCTCGGGGCGCTTCACGATCAGCGGCTCGAATGCGCCGGCGCTGATCGGCACGTCGGGGAAGATGTGACGGATCGCCAGATAGACCGACGACAAGGTGGTGGCCAGCACCGAGTTCATCGGCCCCGCGCAGGGCGCGCTGGAGCCGGCAAAGTCGAAGGTCAGCGTGTCGCCCGCCTTCTCGATGGCGAGCGCGATGGTCAGCGGCTCGTTCACGACGCCGTCGGAATCGACGAAGGCGGTCGAGCGCCAGGTGCCGTCCGGGATCTCGGCGATGCGGGCGCGCATCTGGTCGGCGGCGCGGCGGCGCAGCTCGGCGATGGCTGCGGTGATGGTGTCGTCGCCATAACGGTCGAGGATGCCGGCGAGCCGCTCGGCGCCGACCATCAGAGCGGCGGCCTGCGCCTTGATGTCGCCGATGCGCTGATCGGCGATGCGGATGTTGGAGGCAATGATGGCGTGGATCTCGGGGTCGAGCTTTCCCCGCTTGAACAGCTTGACCGGCGGCAGGCGCAGGCCCTCCTGCTCCACGGCGGTGGCGGACGCCGAGAAACCGCCCGGCACCGAGCCGCCGATGTCGGGCCAGTGGCCGGTGTTGGAGAGCCAGCAGAAGATCTTTCCGTCGCGCCAGACCGGCATTGCGAAGCGCACGTCCATCAGATGCGTGCCGCCGAGATAGGGGTCGTTGACGATGTAGATGTCGCCTTCCTCCGGCGGCTGGCAGCGGCCGTCGGCGATCATCTCGATGATGGTGCGGGTGGAGTACTGCATGACCCCGACGAAGACCGGCAGGCCACCAATCCCTTGTGCGATCAGCGACCCGTCCTCGGCCGAATAGATGCCGTCGGAGCGGTCGTTGGCCTCGGCGATGACGGGCGAGAAGGCGGCGCGCGAGAAGGTCAGGTCCATCTCGTCGCAGACCTGGGCGAGTGCCGCCTGGATGACGGAGAGCGTGATGGCGTCGAGCGGCTTGGTCATGCGGTTGCGCCTCCGATCGTGATGATCAAATTGCCATCGGCATCGGTTTCGAGCCGGTCGCCGGGCGGCAGCACGGTGGTCGCGTCCATCTGCTCGAGGATCGCCGGGCCATCGAGCGATGCGTCGAGCGGCAGGCGTTCGCGGGCATAGACCGGCGTGTCGATGAAGGCGCCGTCGAACCAGACGGGACGGACCTCGTTCAGGGCGCTGGCGAGATCGGCCGCGCGGCCGGCCGGATCGATCAGCGTCGACAGGTCGAGGGGGGCACGCAGACCAATGACGGACGTGTTGAGGTTGACGAGGCTGGCGCGGATCTCGGGGAGTTCCACCTTGAAGCGGGCGAAATAGGCCTGCTCGAACAGGGCTTGCAGCGTGGCGCGATCGACCGTGCCGGAGGGCAGGGGCACGTTGAGGAGATGGGTCTGGCCGACGAACTGCATGTCGGCCGAATGCAGCACCTGCACGCTTTGCGGCTTGACCACCTCGGCGTCGATCAGCGCCATGCCGTCGGCCGCCTGGGCGGCGAGAATGGCCTGCATGGCCGCCTCGTCGAGGCCGGCGACGGGCTGGTTGACGGTGCGGACGAAATCATGCCGCAGGTCTGCGACGACGCAGCCGAGCGCATTGGTGATGCCGGGGCGCGCCGGGATGAGGACCCTGGGAATGCCGAGTTCGCGGGCAAGCGCCGCCGCGTGCAGCGGTCCCGCACCGCCGAAAGCGAAGAGGGCGAAGTCGCGCGGGTCGTTGCCCTTGGCGATCGAGACCATGCGGATGGCGCCGGCCATCTTCATGTTGGCGATGGTGAGCACGGCGCCGGCCGCCGAGACGGCATCGACGCCGAGCCGCCTGCCCAGCCTGTCGGCGAAGATGACGCCGATGTCCCGGACGCTGGCGGCATTGGCAACCGACAGGAGCTTCTTCGCGTTCAGCCGCCCGAGCAGAAGGTTGGCGTCCGAGATGGTCGGTTCCACGCCGCCGCGCCCGTAGCAGATCGGGCCGGGCGTGGCGCCGGCGCTCTCGGGACCGACCTGGAGCAGGCCGGCATCGTCGACGCGGGCGATCGAGCCGCCGCCGGCCCCGACCGTGTGGACGTCGACCATCGGAACGTGGATCGGCATGGCGTATTCGATCTCGATCTCGTTGGAGACCGCCGGCCGCGCGCCGCGGATCAGCGCCACGTCGGTCGAGGTGCCGCCCATGTCGTAGGTGACGAGGTTGTCGAAGCCGGCGCGTCGCCCGGTGTAGGCGGCGGCCATGACGCCCGATGCCGGGCCCGACATCACGGTCTTCGCGGCCTCGCGGGTGACGCGCGCAGCCGAGATCATGCCGCCATTGCCGTTCATGATCAGGAATTCGCGGCGATAACCGCGCGTCTGCAACTCATGGCGCAGCCGCTCGACATAGCGCTTCAGGATCGGCTGGACCGAGGCGTTGACGGCGGCGGTGACGCCGCGTTCGAACTCGCGCGCCTCCGACAGGAGCGCGTGGCCCATGGTGACGTGGTCGTTCGGCCAGATTTCGGCCGCGATCTCGGCGGCACGCAGTTCGTGCGCGGGGTTGGCATAGGCATGCAGGAAGTGGATGACGAGCGACTCGCAGCCGGCGTCGAGCAGTTGCCGGACGGCGGCGCGGACGCCCTCCTCGTCGAGCGGGGTGCGGACAGTGCCGGTCGCTTCGAGCCGCTCGGAGACTTCAAGCCTGAGATTGCGCTGGATCAAGGGCACGAAGACGCCTGTCATGCCATAAGGCTGGGGGCGCGTACGCCGGCCGAGTTCGAGCACGTCGCGGAAACCGGCTGTGGTGATCATGCCGGTGCGCGCCAGGCGCCGCTCGAGGACCGCGTTGGTGGTGGTGGTCGTGCCATGGACGAGGAGGTCGATGTCGGAGATCGGAAAGCTGGTCGCCTCGATCGCGCGGATGACGCCGAAGGCCTGGTTGTCGAGGGTCGTCGGGGTCTTGGCGAGATGGACCTTGCCGCCGCTGGCGCCGTCGATCAGGATCAGGTCGGTGAAGGTCCCGCCGACATCCACGCCGGCGACGACGCTTTCGGATGATGCGCCGTTTTTCTCGTCCATGCCCGTTTCCCGCAACCACGACCTCAGGGATGGGCGCAGTTTGGAATGGCAGACTACCCGTGCGCCTTGACCCGAAAATCATTTGTATACTAATAATTCCGGGGAGCAAGGGCGCGCCTCGCCGTCGCATTGTCACCCCGTGGGAATCCGGCACCGTTTCGTGCTATGGAACCCCGCTCGAAACACCAGCCCGGGAGAGTTGAGCCGATGACCGCGGTGCCCGCCAACGAGAATGCAGCGCCCCTGCGCTTTCCGATCCCGGCCAACGTCCATGCCGAGACGGTTGTTTCGGTGACGCATTACACCGACAGCCTGTTCTCGTTTCGCATCACCCGGCCGCAGAGCTTTCGCTTCCGCTCCGGCGAGTTCGTGATGATCGGCCTGCCGAATGCCGAAAAGCCGATCTTCCGCGCCTATTCGATCGCCAGCCCCGCCTGGGACGAGGAACTGGAGTTCTATTCGATCAAGGTTCCGGACGGCCCGCTGACCTCGGAACTGCAGAAGATCGCGCCGGGCGATACGATCCTGCTGCGCCAGAAGTCGACCGGCACGCTGGTGCTCGACGCGCTGAAGCCCGGCAAGCGGCTGTGGATGATCGCCACCGGCACAGGCATCGCGCCTTTTGCCAGCCTGATCCGCGATCCCGAGACGTACGACAAGTTCGAACAGGTGGTGCTGACCAACACCTGCCGGGGCGTGGCCGAACTGCAATATGGCGACCAGTTGTTCGCCGCCGTGTCGGAAGACCCGCTGATCGGCGAACTGACGGCAGGCCGGCTGACCTATTACGCCACGACCACGCGCGAGGACTCGCCCCGGACGGGCCGCATCACCGACCTGATCTCGTCGGGCAAGCTGTTTGCGGATCTGGGATTCGACGCGTTCGATCCCGAAACGGACCGGGTGATGATCTGCGGCTCGATCGACATGATCCGCGACGTGTCGAAGCTGGTGGCGGATTTCGGGCTGGTCGAAGGCTCCAACGCCGCGCCCGCCGATTTCGTGGTGGAACGCGCTTTCGTCGGCTGATCGCCGCCGGTTCGAACATGGCGTTTTCAGAGCGGTGGCCCGATCGGCCGCCGCTCTTTCTTTCAAGGCCGACTCAGCCTTCCAGCCGCGTCAGGAAGTGGGCGAACGCCATCGTGCCCTCGGGCCATGGGCCGTAGCCGGCATCGGCGTTGATGTGCCCGGCTTCCCCGGCATCGAGGAACATCGATCCCCAGGCGGCCGCGATGTCCTCGGCGACGGCGAAATCGCAGAACTCGTCGTTCCGGCTGGCGACGAGAATGGAGGGGAAGGGCAACGGATCGCGCGGGTAGGGCCCGAAGGTCATCAGGTGCTTCGGCCGGATCTTCGGGTTGGAAACGTCGGGCGGGGCAACCAGGAAGGCGCCGGCGATCCGGCGGCGGATGGCGGGAAGCGCGTGGATGGCGGTGGGAATGCCCAGCGAATGCGCGACGAGAACCAGCGGCTTCTCGGCGGCGTTGGCGGCCTCGGCCACCGCCGCCGTCCAGTCATCGCGAACGGGCTTCGACCATTCCGCCTGCTCGACGCGGCGCGCCGTCGACAGCTTCGTTTCCCACCGGCTTTGCCAGTGGTCCGGTCCCGAATTGGTGTAGCCGGGAATGATCAGTATGTCGGCGTCCTTGATCTTCATGGCGCCCATGTAGCGAGGCGATGCCGCGCTCGCAAGACGAGGCGGGCAGCCCCCAAACTTGACGGGTTGTGCGGTGCAAACTAATTTTGGTGCATTGCGGTCGACGGATCGCGCAGCACCACCCACCGGAAAGGCACTCGCATGGTCAATTCGTTCCAGGACATGAACACCCTCGGCAAGGAACTCATGGACACCAGCCTGAAGAGCGTCGCGGCCGTCACCAAGGGCGCGCAGGCGATCGCGGCGGAAGCGACCGATTTCACCAGGACGTCGGCGGAGGCCGGCAGCGCCGCGCTGGAGAAGCTCCTTGCCTCGAATTCTCTCGACAAGGTGATCGAGGTCCAGACGGATTTTGCGCGGAGTGCCTACGAATCATGCGTGGCCGAGGCGACCCGCATGAGCGGCCTGTTCGCCGACCTGGCGCGCGATGCGCTCAAGCCCTTCGAATCGGTGATGTCCCGCAGCAAATGAAGCGTCTGCAGGGGAAATGACGGGACAGGCGCGACGCGCCGCGCTAGACAGGTCCGGTCGCGGTTCCGCGGCCGGGCTTTTTCATTTTTCGGTCATGGCGGGATCCGTTGCCGCCGAAAAATCCGGGTCGCCGGAGGCCGCCATATTGTCAGCGCGAAAGAAGGCCTTAAAATCCGTCGATGATCGCCTACATTGAGAACACTCTCCGAATGACCGGGACACGGGAAGGCAGGACTTGAAGACGGGTGGGCAAGCCATGCGAAACCACACAGGGCGAATGCAGGGCAACGACGACAGGTCCAACACCCCGGGGCGTGGCACAGCCGTCATCACCCGGGCGAAGCCGAAGACCAAGAAGCCCAGCCTCTACCGTGTCCTCATCCTCAACGACGACTACACGCCGATGGAGTTCGTGGTCCACATCCTGGAACGATTCTTCCAGAAGGACCGGGAGGCGGCGACCCGGATCATGCTCCACGTCCACAATCACGGCGTGGGCGAATGCGGCATCTATACGTTCGAGGTCGCCGAGACCAAAGTGTCGCAAGTCATGGATTTTGCCCGTCAGCATCAGCATCCCCTGCAATGCGTGATGGAGAAAAAGTGAGGTACTGAATGCCGGCTTTCTCCCAAGGCCTGGAACGCGCCCTTCACCAGGCGCTGACCTTCGCGAACGAGCGCCATCACGAATATGCGACGCTCGAACATCTGCTCCTGTCCCTGATCGACGATGTCGATGCGGCAGCCGTCATGCGCGCCTGCAACGTCGACCTGGACGACCTGAAGAAGACGGTGGTCAACTACATCGACACCGAACTCGACAACCTCGTCACCGGCTACGACGAAGATTCGAAGCCCACGGCCGGCTTCCAGCGCGTGATCCAGCGCGCGGTGATCCACGTCCAGTCGTCGGGCCGCGAGGAAGTGTCGGGCGCCAACGTGCTGGTGGCGATCTTCGCCGAGCGCGAGAGCCACGCCGCCTATTTCCTGCAGGAACAGCAGATGACCCGCTACGACGCGGTCAACTACATCTCGCACGGCATCGCCAAGCGTCCCGGTGCGACCGAGACGCGCGCGCCGCGGGGTGCCGAAGAGGACCAGCCCGGACAATCCGGCGCGGAGCCGGAGGATGGCGTGAAGAAGAAGCAGCAGGACGCCTTGACGGCCTATTGCGTCAATCTCAACGCCAAGGCCAAGACCGGCAAGATCGATCCGCTGATCGGGCGGGCGAGCGAGATCAACCGCACCATCCAGGTGCTGTGCCGCCGTTCGAAGAACAACCCGCTCTATGTCGGCGATCCCGGCGTCGGCAAGACGGCGATCGCCGAAGGCCTGGCCAAGCGCATCGTCGAGGGCGACGTGCCGGGCGTGCTTCTGAACGCCACCATCTTCGCGCTCGACATGGGCACGCTGCTGGCCGGCACCCGCTATCGCGGCGACTTCGAGGAACGGCTGAAGCAGGTCGTCAAGGAGCTCGAGGACTATCCGGGCGCGGTGCTGTTCATCGACGAGATCCACACCGTCATCGGTGCGGGCGCGACCTCGGGCGGCGCGATGGACGCGTCGAACCTCCTGAAGCCGGCGCTGTCGTCGGGCGCGATCCGCTGCATCGGCTCCACCACCTACAAGGAGTTCCGCCAGTTCTTCGAGAAGGACCGCGCGCTGGTGCGGCGCTTCCAGAAGATCGACGTCAACGAGCCGTCGCTCGACGACGCGATCGAGATCATGAAGGGGCTGAAGCCGTACTACGAGGACTTCCACAAGGTGAAATTCACCAACGACGCCATCAAGGCGGCGGTGGAACTGTCGTCGCGCTACATCAACGACCGCAAGCTGCCGGACAAGGCGATCGACGTGATCGACGAGACCGGCGCCTCGCAGATGCTGCTGCCCGAGAACAAGCGCAAGAAGACGATCGGCGTGAAGGAGATCGAGGCCACCATCGCCACGATGGCCCGCATCCCGCCCAAGACCGTTTCCGCCGACGACGAGAAGGTGCTCGCCACGCTGGAACAGGAACTGCGCAGCGTCGTCTACGGCCAGGACACCGCGATCACGGCGCTCGCCTCGGCGATCAAGCTTGCCCGTGCCGGGCTGCGCGAACCGGAGAAGCCGATCGGCTCCTACTTGTTCTCCGGCCCGACCGGCGTCGGCAAGACGGAAGTGGCCAAGCAGCTGGCCGCCTCGCTCGGCGTCGAACTGCTGCGCTTCGACATGTCGGAGTACATGGAGCGGCACACGGTGTCGCGCCTGATCGGCGCGCCTCCCGGCTATGTCGGCTTCGACCAGGGCGGGCTGCTGACCGACGGGGTCGACCAGCATCCGCACTGCGTGCTCCTGCTCGACGAGGTGGAGAAGGCGCATCCCGACCTGTTCAACATCCTGTTGCAGGTGATGGACCATGGCAAGCTGACCGACCACAACGGCAAGCAGATCGACTTCCGCAACGTCATCCTGATCATGACGACCAATGCGGGCGCCGCCGAAGCGCAGAAGGCGGCGATCGGCTTCGGCTCGTCGAAGCGCGAGGGCGACGACGTGGAGGCGATCAACCGCCTGTTCACGCCGGAGTTCCGCAACCGTCTCGACGCGATCATCCCGTTCGGCTCGCTGCCGGTGCCGGTGGTGCATCAGGTGGTGCAGAAGTTCGTCATGCAGCTCGAGGCGCAGCTTTCCGAGCGCGGCGTCACCTTCGACCTGTCGCCGGAAGCGATCGCCTGGCTGGCCGATCGCGGCTATGACGAGCGCATGGGCGCGCGTCCGCTCGGCCGCGTCATCCAGGAGCACATCAAGAAGCCGCTGGCCGAGGAAGTGCTGTTTGGAAAGCTGAAGAAGGGCGGCACGGTGCGCGTGACGGTCGAGGAGAAGGAGGGCGGCGCGACCGGTCTCAAGCTCGACACGATCGCCGACGAGACCCCGGTCAAGCCCAAGAAGGAAGACCCCGAAGGCGGGCCCGTGCGCAAGCCGAAGGCCAAGCGCGCCAGGCCGGCCAAGGCAGCGGCGGCCGCCAAGCCGAAGCCGAAGCCGGCCGCGAAGGGCAAGGAGCCGCCCAAGCGCAGCCTCGTGCCGCAGCTGCCGCGCAAGAGCTGACGGCGCGCGCCCGTCGAGAGCCTTCGAAGCCCGGGATCGCGAGATTCCGGGCTTCGTGCTTCGGCGGAAGGGCCTTGATCGCGGCCTGTCCGCGGCCACTGGCGCAACGGCTTCGGGCCGGCTGGCGTCGTCATGGCGGGCCGGTTGTGCTAAGCGCCGGGCATGGCCCCAGAGACTCCCCAGACAGTGCCGGGTGAGGCAGGCGTTCCGTGGCGGTGGTTTTTGCGCGGCGTGGCCGCCGCCTATTCCGTCCCGGGACTGATTCTCGTCTCCGCCTTCGTCGGCTTTGCCGGTCTTGCCAAGGAAACCGGCCTGACCGTGATTGAGACCGTGTTCATGGTGGCCGTCGTCTGGGCGCTGCCGGCCAAGGTGGTGCTGATCGGCGCGATCCTGTCGAACGCCTCGATTTTCGCGGCGGCTTTCGCGGTGGCGCTGTCGTCGATCCGGCTGATGCCGATGGTGGTGGCGCTGGTGCCCGAGATGCGCACGCCCACGACGCGCCCGTGGGTCCTCTACCTGCTGTCGCATTTCGTGGCGGTGACGAGCTGGGTGCTGGCGCTGGAGCGCTTTCGCCACGTGCCGCCGGACATGCGCACCACCTTCTATGCAGGGCTGGGCGGCATGCTGGTCCTGAACAACATGATCGTGGTGGCGGTCGTCTACATGGTGGCCGAACAGCTGCCGCCGGTGGCGTCGGCTGCACTGTTCCTGCTCACCCCGATGTATTTCCTGACTTCGCTGTGGGGATCGGCGCGCGAGCGGGCCGCCCATGTCGCCATGGTGCTCGGCCTGGGCCTCGGGCCTGTGTTCCATGTGCTTCTGCCGGGTTTCGACCTGCTGGCGGCCGGGCTGATCGGCGGGCTGGCCGCCTATGGCTGGCACCGCTACGCCAGGCGGAGGGCAGCACCTTGAGCTTCGACGCGATCGACGCCTGGTGGTGGCCGTTCCTGTTCATCCTCGTCGCCGGATGGCTGGCCACGGACACCTGGCGCTACCTCGGCGTCTATTTCGGCGGACGGATATCGGAGGATTCGGACGTTCTCGTTCTCGTCCGCTCGGTCGCCACCGCGCTGGTGGCAGCGGTGATCGCCAACCTGATCTTCTTTCCGGGCGGAGCGCTGGCCGAATCGCCGCTGGCGCTCCGGCTCGCGGCGTCGATCGCCGGCTTTGCCGCCTATATCTTCGGCGGTCGGCGGGTGCTGGTCGGCATCGTCGTGGCCGAGGCGGTGTTCGTCGGCGGGTGGTTCGCGCTGGGGTGAGGTCGTGCGTCCTTCGAGGCTCGCCCGCCGGGGATTGTCCCTGCGCCGCCGGGCGGCGTGCGGGCTCGCACCTCAGGATGAGGACCGTTTCTGGTGCGCCGGTCCAAATCGAGCAGTGTGTGCCTCAGGATGAGGGGCGTCTGAGCGATGCCGGCCATATCGCGCGGTTTACCTACGAGCCACCAACGGTCCTCATCCTGAGGTGCGAGCCCGCACGGCTTTCATCGCTCGATCGCCGACCGGCTGGGGCGAGCCTCGAAGGACGCACGGCGCCCGCCGCGCCGTTCGCACAGCCGCAAGGCTCAGCCCCCCAGCGCTTCCCTGATCTTCTGCGCATTGGCTTCCAGCACGGCCTTGTCGGCCATTGCGCCGGTGTGCGGCCTGAGCGACACGCCCGTGTGGCGCGGCAGCACATGGACATGGAGGTGGAACACCACCTGGCCGCCCACACTCTCGTTGAACTGCTGGATGGTCACGCCCTCGGCGGCAAAGGCCGTCATCACCGCATGCGACAGTTTCTGCACGGTGCGCATCACCGCCGCCATGCTGTCGGCGTCTACGTCGAGGATGTTGCGGGCGGGCTTCTTCGGGATCACCAGGCAATGGCCGTCGGCGCGCGGCATGATGTCCATGAAGGCCAACGTGTCTTCGTCCTCGTACAGCCTGAAGCAGGGCATCTCGCCGCGCAGGATCTTGGCGAAGACGTTCTGGTCGTCGTAGGCGGGCAGGCTCATCATGTCCCTCGTGCGGCTTGGCATTGCTGGCGGGATGTTTCGTCGCTCGCGGCGGCGGCGTCAACCGCCTCGCGGCGGAACACTCACCCCTGGTTCGCTGTCGGTTCGCAGGTTGCCTCGTCCGAGCGATGCGGTACAACGACGAGCGTCGCAGGAAGGCGCGGCCCCCGGCAATCGGCGCGGACAGCCATCGAGAAAGAGCGAGATGCCATTCAGCGACCAGAACCATCCTCTCCGGGAAGTGTCGCACCTGAAGCGTGCCCTCCATGCGGCCGGCGTCGCGCTATGGACGTGGACGGTCGAAACCGACGATTTCGCGATGGACGATCAGGCCTTTACGCTGTGGGGACTGCCGCGATCCGACAAGGTAACGTTCGAGGACCTGTCGTCGCGCATCCATCCGGCCGACAGGGACCGGGTGCGCGCCGCCTTCACCGCGACGCGGGCCCTGGTGGGCGCCTACGAAATCGACTTCCGAATCCTGATCGACCAGGAAATCCGTTGGATCTCCGCGCGTGGCCTCGGCAATGACGAAGGTCTGCACCAAGGCCAGATGGCGGGCGTCTTTCTGGACGTTACCGGCCGCAAGCAGGCAGAAGAGAGCCATGAACTGCTGGCAGGCGAGATGAGCCACCGGGTGAAGAACCTGCTGGCGATCGCGGCCGGGCTGACCAACATGACCTCCCGGTCGGCCGCTTCCGTGGAGGAGATGACGCGGGAGCTGATCCAGCGGCTGACCGCGCTCGGAAGGGCTCACGACCTGGTTCGGCCGCTCGCGGACGATCAGGGCAGGGCGGCGTTGCTCGGCGACCTGATCGCGGTTCTGCTCGCTCCCTATGACGATTCGGGTGCGTTTGCCGGGCGTGTCCGCGTCGGCGTTCCCCGCATGGGCATCGGCGAACAGTCCGCGACGACGCTGGCCCTGATCATCCACGAACTGGCGACGAACTCTCTCAAATACGGCGCCCTGTCAACGCAGTCGGGGCTCCTGGATATCTCTGGAACCACCACCGACGAGGAGGTCGAACTGGTATGGACGGAACGAGGCGGACCGCCCGTGGCGTCCAACGGTGAAGAAGGGTACGGGAGCAAGCTCCTCAACCGCAGCGTCTCCCGCCAGCTTGAAGGAACGATCAAGACCGACTGGTCCGACGACGGCATCATCGTGACCATTACCATGAAGGCCGCGAAACTGGCGGATTGAGCGGGCAGCCGAGCGCTCTCGCCGATGTCGCCGGTCAGCCTCAGCGCATCAGTCCGGCGGCGCGAAGGGCGTCCTCGATGGTCTTCTGGATGCCCGACACAGCGGCGCCGGACGCGGCCGCCGCACCATCCGCCGGGGCTTCGGGACGCGCCGCGTTCGGGTGGTCGCGGGCGTCCGACGGGCCGCCATGGAGCACGACGGCCCGGCTGTCCGAAGGCGTCGATATCCGCT
This sequence comes from Aquibium carbonis, assembly GCF_003970795.1. Taxonomy (GTDB): domain Bacteria; phylum Pseudomonadota; class Alphaproteobacteria; order Rhizobiales; family Rhizobiaceae; genus Aquibium; species Aquibium carbonis. The sequence continues at coordinate 54,534 of NZ_RWKW01000043.1, forward strand.
CGTCCGCCGCGTCGGCGATGCCCCAGAATCGGGCGATCTCACGGGTGGACGACACGCCGACGTCGAGCATGTAGGGCCCCGGCGCGCCGAGGCCCGAGGCCAGCGGCGTGCCGTGGCCCATGCCGGCGACCATGTTCATTTCCAGCACGGCATCGCCGGCCGGATCGTGCCAGACCTGTGTGGTGACCACGCCCGAGGTGCGGAAATGGCTCGACGCTTCGTCGAGGCCGTGGGCCCCGCGCCACTGCGCCGCGATGGCCTCGGCATTGGACGCGGCGACGGTCTGGTCGGCGGTTCCCTGCCAGATCGAGATGCGGGGCCAGGGGCCGCGATGGTCGGAGCCGTCGCGAAGCAGCCGCTGCAGGGTGCGCTCCGGCGGAAGGCCCTGGCCGCGCATGCGGTCGAAGGCTTCCGGCACGGTACGCGCGATGCCGTGGGCAAGCCCCGCGATGATGGCGCCGCCGGCAAAGACTTCCGGGTGGGTGGCCAGAAGGGACGCCGCCATGGCGCCCCCGGCCGACAGCCCGGTGACGAAGATGCGGTCGCGGTCGATGCCATGCATCTCGACCATCGTGTCGATCATCTGGCGGATCGACAGCACCTCGCCGGCCAGGCGCTGGGTGTCGCCGGGCAGGAACCAGTTGAAGCACAGGTTGGGATTGTTGCCGCGCTGCTGCTCGGGATAGAGCAGCGCGAAGCCCGCGTCGTGGGCCAGTTGCGACCAGCCGGAGTGATGGTCGTAGGCGAGCGCATTCTGCGTGCAGCCATGAAGGACGACCACCAGCGGCCGGCCTTGCCGGTGGCCCGAGGGCACGCGGTGCCGGGCTGTCAGCGCGCCCGGGTTGGAGCCGAAATCGGACAGCAGGGGCAGGTTCTCCGCAGAGGTCTCCCGACCCGCCGGACGGGTGGCGTGCATCGCCTTGAGCGCGGCGAGCCGCGCGATGGTGTCCGAGATCTTGCGCAATGGGGGCATCCTTGTTGACGCCGGCCGGAGAGGACGGCAGCACCTCAAACGTCGTGCCGCGAATATGGTTGCTGCACTGCACAATGACCAGAGGGAAGGGCGATACAGCGGGGTGGCGTCTGCTCGTTCAGTCGGTACGGCAGTTTTGGCGAACGCCGGTGCCGCCGCCGCAGGCCATCTGCTGCTCGCTACCGCTTGCGACGGCACGCATCCGAACAGTACTTCACCTGATCCCAGTCCTTGCGCCACTTCTTGCGCCAGGCGAACGGGCGGCCGCATGCGGCGCAGATCTTGGTGGGCAGGTCGGCCTTGGCGATCTTCTTCGCGGTCACGTCGGCGCCTCACGCACCGCGCTTCTGCGCGACGTAGAAGCCGTAGCTGAAAAAGCCGGCGAAGCGCTCGTACAGGTCGATCTCGGCCTTGGCGGATGCGACGGCGGCGCGGGCGGCGGCCGACTGGTCGTGGCGCGCCAGGAAATCGGCGAAGGAGGCCTGAAGCGGCCCGTAATAATGGTCCCGCCAGCACTGTTCCGGCAGCACGAAATAGCCAAGCGGCGCGTAGCCCGCGTCCTCCAGTTGCGCCATCTTGGCGGCGGCCGTGTCGACCTGCGGGTATTCGTGCATCCAGTGCGCGGTCAGTTCGTCCGGCCGCTCCAGCGTGAGCCAGGTGAGTTCGGAAACCGCGAGGATTCCCCCCGGCTTGAGGAAGCGGCGCCAGGCGCGGATGCCTTCGACGAAGCCCATGGCGTAGATCGCGCCTTCCGACCAGATCGCGTCGAGCGACGCGTCGGCGAAGGGCAGGGCCTCCATCGGGGCGCAAACCGGGGAAATGCGGTCGCCAAGCCCTTCGCGTTCGGCGGCGGCGGCCAGCTTGTCGAGAAAGGTCGCGAACAGGTCGACGGCAGTGATCCCCGCGTCGAGATCGCGTGCGAGCACCAATGTCGACGCGCCGGTGCCGCAGCCGATATCGGCGATGGAGAGGTTCCGCCCGGCGGCGAGCCCGGACAAAGCGATGGCCAACCGCGTCTGTTCGTCGCCGCCCGGCCCCTGTCGGGGGGTATCGCGGTGCAGGTCGACCAAAAGGGCAGTCTCGTCCATGGTCATTCGTCCTCGCCTGGTCGCTCGCCCTTCCGGTAGGGGCCGCGCTCTTCCAGATATTCGCCGATCGCCGCCACCTCGGCGCGCTCGCGCACGAGATAGTCGGCCACAGCGCGGCGCAGACCGGGGTGCGAAAGATAGTGGGCCGAATGGGTGACGACGGGGAGATAGCCGCGCGCCAGCTTGTGCTCGCCCTGTGCGCCGGCTTCGACGACCTTCAGCTTGCGTTCGATGGCGAAGTCGATGGCCTGATGGTAGCAGACCTCGAAATGCAGGAACGGGTGGTCCTCCACGCAGCCCCAGTTGCGCCCGAACAGCGTGTCCGCGCCGATGAAGTTGATCGCGCCGGCGATGTAGCGGCCACCGCGTTTCGCCATCACCAACAGGATGTCGTCGGCCATGCGCTCGCCGACCAGCGAGAAGAAGCGCCGGTTGAGATAGGGACGACCCCATTTGCGGCTGCCGGTGTCGACGTAGAAGCGGTGGAAATCGTCCCAGACGGACTCCGTCAACTCCTTGCCGGTGAGCCGATCGATGGTGATGCCGTTGTCGAGCGCGGCGCGGCGCTCCTTGCGCAGCGCCTTGCGCTTGCGCGAGGCGAGCGTCTCGAGGAAATCGTCATAGGAGCCGTAGCCGGCGTTGAAGAAGTGGAACTGCTGGTCGTTGCGGTGCAGGAAGCCGGCTTCCTCGAGAAGGGCGACCTCGTCCTCGGGCGCGAAGGTGACGTGGGCCGACGATACGCCGAGCCGGTCGGCCAGCATCTTCAAGCCGGCGGCGAGCGCCTGGCGCACCGCGGCGCCGTCCTGCCCGCGCGCCACGAGCAGGCGCGGTCCGGCGGCCGGCGTGAAGGGTACGGAGGTCTGGAGCTTGGGATAGTAGTCGCCGCCAGCGCGCGAGAATGCGTCGGCCCAGCCATGGTCGAAGACGTATTCACCCTGGCTGTGGGACTTGAGATAACAGGGCACCGCGCCGAGCAGCGTGCCGTCCGGCGCTTCCAGGCGGAGATGCTGGCCCTGCCAGCCGGTGCGGGCGGCGGCGCAGCCCGCTTCCTCCAGAGAGGCGAGAAAATCCCACGAAACGAAGGGGTTGTAGGGTGTTTGCGAATCGTCGCGTGAAGCGCCCGCGAGCAGGCCCCAGTCCTGGCGCGAAAAATCCGTCAGAGACGGGACGACCCGGATGACGAATTCGCCCTTGCTCATCGCGCCGCCGCCCTGACCGCCTTCATGCGCACCAACATATGGTCCGTGCGCGGCGTTGCAAGTCCGCGCCTTCGCATTGCAGCATCGGATTCACGCGTCGGGATCGAAGCCCTCGAAGGTCATCTGGTCGGCTTCGGCGAAGGTCTGCGCGACCTCGGCCGGCTTGCGCACCGTCCAGGTGATGACGGGCATCGAAAGCCTCTCGCGCACGAAGCGGATGAAGGGGTTCGGCAGGTCGAAGACGCCGTAGGAAACGAAGGAGATGCCGTTCCCGAGCATGGAGAAATGCGCCTCGATCTCGCTCTGCTTCTGGCCGCAGGCGGTCAGCCCGGCCGGAATGCCGGCCGCTTCGATCGGGAACCGGCGGACGAGCCAGTGGTCGAAGGACATGATGGCTGCCGGGCCGGGGTAGGCGCGCAGCAGCGCGGCCACCTTCGCCACCAGACCCTCGTCGTGGCCGGGAATGCCCTTGAGCTCGATGACCAGCGGCACGCGGCCGGCGACGCGCTCGAGCATGGCCGCCAGGGTAGGGGCGTGGTCGGCGGTGCCGCCGATCGACAGGGCGCCCATCTCGGCCGCCGTGCGCTGCCAGACGAAGCCGTCGCGGCCGGCGAGCCGCAGGAGATCGTCGTCGTGAAAGACGACCGGCACGCCGTCCGCGGTCAGGTGCACGTCGCACTCGATGGCGAAGTTCTTCGCCATCGCGGCGTCGAAGGCCGAGAGCGTGTTTTCCCACCGGGACTTGTTCAGGTCGTGATAGCCGCGATGGGCGATCGGCCGGGCGGTCAGCCAGGAGAGGTCGGTCATGGGTGCTTCCGGAGGGTCAGGCGATTTCGAACACGGCTTCGACCTCGACCGGCGCATTCAGCGGCAGCGAGGCGACGCCGACGGCCGAGCGGGCGTGCCGGCCCTTGTCGCCGAGGGCCTCGGCAAGCAGGTCCGAAGCGCCGTTGGCCACGAGATGCTGTTCGGTGAAGTCCGGCGTGGAGGCGACGAAGACGGTGATCTTGACCAGGCGCGCGATGCTGTCGAGATCGCCCGTCGCGGCCTTGGCCTGGGCAAGCACGTTGATGGCACACAGGCGCGCGGCATCCTTGCCGGCGGCCGTGCCCAGATCGCGCCCGAGCAGGCCCGTCGCCGCAAGCTTGCCGCCTTCGAGGGGCAACTGTCCGGCTGTGAACAGGAGCTTGCCCGTCAGGCTGAACGGAACGTAGTTGGCCGCGGGCGCGGCAGCCGGCGGCAGTCGCACGCCCATTGCCAGAAGGCGGGTTTCGACCGTTTCGGTCATCGGCTAGCTCCGCTTGGTCACGTTAAGGTGGATTGCGCCGCAATCTGCAATTTTCGCCTCGCAAAGGCCATGAGTTTTTCTCTATCGTGCGACGAGCGGGCCTCTCGTGCCGCGAACGTGCCGTGTCCAATAGGGAGTTTCACCCATGCGCCTCAAGCGCTTCATCGAAGTCGCGGCCGTCGGCGCGGTCTCCGTCATCGCCTCCCCGGTCCTGGCGCAGCCGGTCCTGACCCCGCATCGCGCCGTCTACGACATCGTGCTCGAGAAGGCGTCCGACCGGTCCGGCATCACTTCGATCAGTGGGCGGATGGTCTACGAGTTCGACGGTTCGGCATGCGAAGGCTACACGGTGACCTTCCGCTTCGTCTCGCAGATCGAAACCGCCGACCTGTCGCGAATCACCGACCAGCAGACGACGACGTACGAAGGCGCGGAGGGCGAGACCTTCGACTTCGTGACGAAATCCTATGTCGACCAGCAGCTCGACCGGGAGGTCAAGGGCTCGGCCCGCCGGATGAATGGCGCGACCATCATCGACGTCTCCAAGCCGGAAGAGGCCGAGATCCGGCTGGAGGAGACGCATTTCCCGACCCAGCACCTGGTGGAACTGATCGAGAAGGCCAAGGCCGGGGAAACCTTCTACGAAACCAGCCTGTTCGACGGCTCGGAGGATGCCGACCGCATCATGACCACCACCGTCATCATCGGCAGGCCGGAAACGTCGCCGAAGCCGGACGAGGAATTCCCCGCCGCCAAGGCGATCGGCACGTCCACCTACTGGCCTGTGTCGGTGGCCTATTTCGACCTGTCCGACGTGGAGGGCGAGGAGGTCCCCGACTACAGGATCGACTTCAAGCTGCACGAGAACGGCATCACCCGCGACCTCGTGATGGATTACGGCGAATTCTCGATGAAGGGCAGGCTCGTCGACCTGACGATCTTCGACCGGACGCCCGACTGCCCCAACTGAGCGCATGACGGTCTATGTCGACAGTCCGATCTGGGTCTGGGCTGGTCGGAAATGGTGTCATCTCATGGCGGACGACGAAGCGGAACTGCATCGCTTCGCCGCGCGGCTGGGCCTGACCATGCACGTGTACCAGGGCCCGCCGCGCACCTCGGCCCCGCACTACGACATCACCGGTTTCGAGCGTGACAGGGCGCTGCGGCTCGGCGCGGTCAGCGCGACGCGGCAGGAAATCGTCGCGGTGTTCCGCCGGGTGCGGGTGAAGGGCGGCAAGCGGCCGAGACCCTGACCAACCGGTTCTCCCGAGAGGCCGGGCGGCCGTGCCGCACCGGCGATCCGCTGGATGCGGCAATGCCGGGAGCGTGGGGCAGCTTGCAATGGCTGCCCAAATACCTTAAGTGCGCGCTCATTCCACACACGGGCTTTGGTGTCTGTCCGGGAGAAATCCGGCTGAGACCTCCGGTGGCGTTTCCGAATGTTCGGGGCGTCGATGGTCCGTGGAGGCTTGAACCGGAAAGGAAAAGACGATGGCACTGCCTGATTACAGCATGCGCCAGCTCCTCGAAGCTGGCATTCACTTCGGCCACCAGACCCACCGCTGGAACCCGAAGATGGCGCCCTACATCTTCGGCGCCCGCAACAACATCCACATCATCGACCTGTCGCAGACGGTTCCGCTGCTGAACCAGGCGCTCAAGGTCGTGTCCGACACCGTGGCCGGCGGCGGCCGCGTGCTCTTCGTCGGCACCAAGCGGGCTGCTTCGGAAATCGTGGCGGACGCCGCGCAGCGTTCGGCGCAGTATTACGTCAACTCGCGCTGGCTCGGCGGCATGCTGACCAACTGGAAAACGATTTCGCACTCGATCCAGCGCCTTCGCAAGCTCGACGAACTGCTGGCCGGCGAGGCACAGGGCTTCACCAAGAAGGAGCGCCTGAACCTCGAGCGCGAGCGCGAGAAGCTGGACAAGGCGCTCGGCGGCATCAAGGACATGGGCTCGACCCCGGACCTGATGTTCGTGATCGACACCAACAAGGAAGCGATCGCCATCCAGGAAGCCAAGCGTCTCGGCATCCCGGTCGTCGCGATCATCGATTCCAACTGCGATCCGGACAAGATCGACTATCCGATCCCGGGCAATGACGACGCCGCCCGCGCCATCTCGCTCTATTGCGAGCTGATCGCCAAGGCCGCGATCGACGGCATCGCGCGCCAGCAGGGCTCGCTCGGCATGGACATCGGCGCTTCCGAGGAAGCCCCGGTCGAGCCGGTGCTGGAAGGCAACGCCTGAGGCAAATGCCGACGGTAACATCCGCGTCGCATTGATCTGCGACGCGGTGGGGCGCGGTCCAGGATCGCGCCCGATTCGCAAGCAAATTTGGCCGGAACGGCCGGCGCCGCCCCGAAGGCGCGCCAATGGGTCTTCCGGGATTGGACGAGAGGTTGAGATGAGCATTTCGGCTGCACAGGTCAAGGAACTCCGCGACAAGACCGGCGCGGGCATGATGGACTGCAAGACGGCGCTGAACGAGACCAATGGCGACATGGAGGCGGCGATCGACTGGCTGCGCGCCAAGGGCATCGCCAAGGCCGACAAGAAGGCCGGCCGCACGGCGGCGGAAGGCCTGATCGCGGTCAATTCCGACGCCACCAAGGGTGTTGTGGTCGAGGTGAACTCCGAGACCGACTTCGTGGCCCGCAACGAGGCCTTCCAGGACATCGTGCGCAACATCGCCCAGGTGGCCCTGACGACCGACGGTTCGGTCGAGGCGCTGGCCGCGAGCACCTATCCGGGCTCGGCCAAGAGCGTGTCGGACACGATCAAGGACGCGATCGGCACGATCGGCGAGAACATGAACCTGCGTCGTTCGGCCATGCTGACGGTGCAGTCGGGCGCGGTTGCGACCTACATCCACAACGCCGTCACCGACGGACTCGGCAAGCTGGGCGTGCTGGTGGCCATCGAGACGACGGGCGATTCGGAAGCCGCGCGCGCCTTCGGCCGGCAGGTCGCCATGCACGTGGCGGCCACCAGCCCGATGGCGCTGACGGCCGAGCAGATCGATCCCACGGCCGTTGCCCGCGAAAAGGCGATCTTCACCGAGCAGGCACGCGAATCGGGCAAGCCCGACAACATCATCGAGAAGATGGTCGAAGGCCGCCTGCGCAAGTTCTACGAGGAGGTCGTCCTCCTCAAGCAGGCCTTCGTGATCAACCCCGACCTGACGGTCGAGGCGGCGCTGAAGGCAGCGGAGAAGGACATCGGCGCCCCGGCGACGATCACCGGCTTCGTGCGCGTCGCGCTCGGCGAAGGCGTCGAGAAGGAAGAGACGGATTTTGCCGCCGAAGTGGCTGCCGCCGTCAAGAAGTAAGTCCTGATTCCAGCGACTTGCAGGCGAGGGCGCCGCGTGACATCGCGGCGCCCTTCGTGTATCGCAGACCCGCCATCCGCAACAATCGAGGTAAAGATGCCCGCCAAGCCACAGTATCGCCGCGTGGTCCTCAAAGCTTCGGGCGAGGCGCTGATGGGCGGGCAGGGGTTCGGCATCGACGTCTCGGTCGTCGACCGGATCGCCTCCGACATCGCCGAGGCCCGCGCGCTGGGCGTCGAGGTCGGGGTGGTGATCGGCGGCGGCAACATCTTTCGTGGCGTGGCGGTGGCGTCCAAGGGCGGTGACCGCGTGACCGGCGACCACATGGGCATGCTGGCGACCGTGATCAATTCGCTGGCCCTGCGCACCTCGCTGTCCAAGCTCGGCGTCGAGGCCATCGTGCTGTCGGCCATCGCCATGCCGGAACTGTGCGAGAGCTTCTCGCAGCGCCAGGCAACCGCCTACATGAATGCCGGCAAGGTGGTGATCTTCGCCGGCGGAACGGGCAATCCCTTCTTCACCACCGATTCGGCCGCTGCGCTGCGCGCCGCCGAGATCGGTGCGGACGCCCTCTTCAAGGGCACGCAGGTGGACGGCGTCTATTCGGCCGATCCGAAGAAGGATCCGACCGCCGAGCGCTTCGAACGCCTGACTCACACCGAGGTGATCGAGCGCGGACTGGCCATCATGGACACGGCCGCGATAGCGCTTGCACGCGAAAACAACATTCCGATAATCGTCTATTCGATCCACGAACAAGGCGGGTTCGGAGCGATTCTGAAGGGAGAAGGCCGCTGCACGACCGTGGCGGATGCCTGAGGCGTCCCCCGAACGGCGGCCGAGCATGGAGCAAGACGATGAGCATCGCATACGACCTCAAGGACCTGCAGCGCCGCATGGACGGCGCCGTGAGCGCGTTCAAGCACGACCTGGCGTCGCTGCGAACGGGACGGGCCTCTTCAAACCTGCTCGATCCGGTCATGGTCAACGCCTACGGATCGTCGATGCCGATCAACCAGGTGGCCAACGTCACGGTGCCGGAACCGCGCATGATCGCGGTGTCCGTCTGGGACAAGCAGATGGTCGGCGCCGTGGACCGCGCCATTCGCGAATCGAACCTCGGCTTCAACCCGATCATGGACGGGACCACGCTGCGCATCCCGCTGCCCGAGCTCAATGAGCAGCGGCGCAAGGAACTGGTAAAGATTGCGCACCAGTATGCCGAGCAGGCGCGTGTCGCCACCCGCCATGTGCGGCGCGATGGCATGGATGCCCTGAAGAAGGCCGAAAAGGATGGCGACCTCGCGCAGGACGACGTTCGGATCCGGTCCGACAAGGTCCAGAAGATGACCGACGACACGATCTCCGCGATCGATTCGGCGCTTGCCGAAAAAGAGGCGGAGATCATGCAGGTCTGAGCGGCCGTCGACACGCCGCGCGCGAGGAACAGCATGCCGAAGCCCGAGCACATCGCCTTCATCATGGACGGAAACGGCCGTTGGGCGACGGCTCGGGGGCTGCCACGCACGGCTGGCCATCGTTCCGGCGTGGAAGCGCTGCGCCGCACCGTGCGCGCGGTGGGCGATCTCGGCATCCGCTGGATGACGGTCTACGCATTCTCTTCCGAGAACTGGTCGCGCCCGCCGACCGAGGTCAGCGACCTGATGGGCCTCCTGAAGATGTTCATCCGGCGCGACCTCGCCGAACTGCACCAGAACGGCGTTCGGGTGCGGGTGATCGGCGAGCGCAAGGGCCTGAAGCCCGACATCCGGATGCTGCTCGAGGAGGCCGAAGCGCTGACGGCCGACAACGTGTCGATGAATCTCGTGATCGCGTTCAACTATGGTGCGCGCGACGAGATCGCCCGGGCGGCGGCCAAGATCGCCCGCATGGCGGCGGAGGGCGAGATCTCGTCGGGACAGGTGACGGCCGAGACCTTCGGTGCGTTCCTGGACACCGCGGGCATGCCCGACCCCGACCTGATCGTGCGGACGGGCGGCGACCAGCGCCTGTCCAACTTCCTGCTCTGGCAGGCCGCCTATGCCGAGTTCAGCTTCCTGGACTGTTTCTGGCCGGATTTCAGCCAGGGCCACCTGGCCGACGTGGTGGCTGCCTTCGAACGGCGCGATCGCCGCTTCGGCGGCATACCGGCGCGAGACGTCGCCTCGTGAGCGCCGGCTGCGCCACGACCGCAGCACGCCGATGAGCAATCTCCGGCTTCGCATCCTGTCGGCGCTGGTGCTGGCGCCGGCCGTTCTGCTTTTGGCATGGCTGGGCGGGCTGCCGTTCCGCCTGCTGGTGGCGGTCGCCGGCTTCGCGATCTTCTACGAATGGGCGCACATGGCCGGGCTCGACAGGCGATGGACCGCCGCGGGCGCCTATGGGCTGCTGCTGGCGGTTCCGCTGCTGCTCATGGCGGCCGGCACGCCGGCGGACGTCACCTTCGTGGCGCTGGTGCCGGTCCTGCTCGCCGCGCTGGCGGTCGGCTCGTTCGCCGGCCATGGCGCCTGGGGCGCGACCGGCATCGCCTATGCGGCGATCCCCTGCATCGCCTTCGCGGCGCTGCGCGGCGGCGACACGGCCGGCCTCGTCGCCATTGCCTTCCTGTTCGCCGTGGTCTGGGCGACGGATGTATTCGCCTACTTCGTCGGGCGCGCCATCGGCGGCCCCAAGCTCGCCCCCGCCATCTCGCCCGGCAAGACCTGGAGCGGCGCGGCGGGCGGCGCGCTGTTTGGCGTTGCGGCCGGCGTGGCGGTGGCCGCCGCCGTCGGGGTCGCCCACTGGCCGATGCTCGCCCTCGTCGCGATCTTCCTGTCGGTCGCCTCGCAGATCGGCGATCTCTTCGAATCCTGGATCAAGCGCCGCTACGGCGCCAAGGATTCCTCCCGTCTCATTCCCGGGCATGGCGGCGTGATGGATCGTGTGGACGGGCTTGTGGCGGCCGCCACGGCCCTGTACGTCGTCGGCTGGCTGATGTCGGGAGCGGAGAAGCCTGCGGCTGTTCTCTTCGCGTTCTGACCCATCCCGGGCCGGCAGCGTCATCCTGTCGCCCGGATTGTCCTTCCAACCTCGGATCCATCGGGGCCAGACAAGAGGCGAGAATCGAGCTTGGGCGAGATCGCACTATCCATCTTCGGAACGGACGGCCTGCTGATTGGCACCATCGTGCCGTTCCTGTTCGTGCTGACCATCGTCGTCTTCGTCCACGAGATGGGGCACTATCTGGTCGGGCGCCTGTGCGGCATCGGCGTACAGGCCTTCTCGATCGGTTTCGGCCCCGAGCTCTTCGGCTTCAACGACCGCCATGGCACGCGCTGGAAGCTGTCGCTGATTCCGCTGGGCGGATACGTCAAGTTCGTCGGCGACATGAACGCGGCGAGCACGCCGCCCGATGCCGAGCAGATGGCCGACCTGTCGGATGAGGACCGCAAGCGGGCCTTCCATCTGCAGCCGGTCTGGAAGCGCGCGGCGACCGTGGTGGCCGGACCGCTTTTCAATTTCCTGCTCACGATCGCGGTGTTTGCGGTGATGTTCGGCCTCTACGGGCGATTCGTCTCCGACCCGATGGTGGCGGAGGTGCGCCCGGGCAGCCCGGCCGACGCCGCCGGCTTCCAGCCCGGCGACCGTTTCCTGCGGGTCGACGGAAACCGGGTGGAGACGTTCACCGACGTGCAGCGCTACGTGACCGGCCGCGCGGGCGACGCGCTGACCTTCGTCATGCTGCGCGACGAGCGCGAGATCGAGCTGGTCGCCACGCCGGAACTCTCCGAGCAGACCGACGCGCTGGGCAACACGATCCGCGTGGGAATCATCGGCGTCGTCAACAACCAGGAGGTCGGCCAGCCGCGCATCGTCGAGTACGGACCGTTGGAATCATTCACACAAGCGGTCGTCGAGACCGGCGACGTGATCCTCAGGACCGGTCAATTCTTGAAACGATTTGTCGCAGGCCGTGAAGACAGGTGCCAGCTTGGGGGGCCGGTCAAGATCGCCGACATGGCTGGAAAGGCGGCTGCGAAGGGGTTCGACTGGCTCGTGCAACTGGTCGCGATGCTGTCGGTCGGCATCGGCGTTCTGAACCTGCTGCCCATTCCGCCGCTGGACGGCGGACACCTTCTCTTCTATGCAGTTGAGGCGGCAAGCGGCAGACCGGTTTCCGAACGTGTCATGGAACTGTTCTATCGTGCTGGCGTGCTACTGGTGCTGGCCTTCATGGCGTTCGTCTTCTGGAACGACCTGTTTGGCTGCTAAGCGAACGATGGCGTCGAGGGGGAGGGTCCATTCACCGATGATTTACCATGCGGCGGAAATAGCGTGACCCGAACGACACGCCACCGGGATTAGTAAATACAAATTAACCAGGAGCCTTGCGTGTATAGGAAATACGGGTCATACGGTATGCGGCTTCGGCCGGCCGTCCGGTATCTCGCCGTGGGGACTACGAGAGCAAGGTATACAAGCCCGATGAAGGCAGGCAGACATTTCGTGAGCGCCGTTTCGGCCCTCGCCCTATCGACCGGCTTGGTCGCGTCCGGCGCATTCGCCGTCCAGTTCGCCGCAGTGGTTGCGGCGCAGGCGGCAGTGGTCAGCAGCATCGACGTTCGGGGCAACCGCCGGGTCGACAACGCCACCATCCGTGAATATGTGGGCATCCAGCCCGGCCGCAATTTCGGTCCGTCCGACATCGACGAAGGCGTCAAGCGCCTCTTCGGCACCGGGCTTTTCGCCGACGTGCGCATCAACCAGGTCGGATCGACCCTGGTCATCCAGGTGGATGAATATGCCATCGTCAACCAGGTGATCTTCCAGGGCAACCGCAAGATCAAGGACGCGAACCTTTCGCAGGCCGTCCAGCTGAAGCCTCGTGGCACTTATTCGGACTCCGCGCTCGAGGCGGACACGCAGTCCATTCGCCAGGCCTACAGCGCCATCGGCCGCGACGACGCGTCGGTCAGCGCCCGCACGATCGATCTCGGCGACAACCGCGTGAACGTGGTGTTCGAGATCAACGAGGGCGACCGCACCAAGATCGCCAACATCAACTTCGTCGGCAACAACGCCTTCAGCGCCCGGCGCCTGAAGGAGGTCATCTCGACCAAGTCGTCGAACGTGCTGTCCTTCCTGTTCCGCGACGACCTCTACAGCGAGGATCGCCTGCGCGCCGACGAGGAAGCCCTGCGCCGCTTCTACTACAACCGCGGCTATGCGGATTTCCGCGTCATCTCCTCCTATGCCGAGCTCGACGAGACCCGCAACGAATACACCGTTTCCTTCACCGTCGAGGAAGGCGATCGCTACACCTTCGGCAACGTCTCGATCGACAGCACGCTGGAGGGCGTCGACGAGGCGTCCCTGCGCTCGCTGGTCAAGACCAGCCCGGGCAAGGTGTACAGCGCCAAGGACGTCGAGGACACGATCATCGCCCTGACCGAGCGCGTCGTGGGCATGGGCTATGCCTTCGCCCAGGTGACGCCGCGCGGCGACCGCGACTTCGAGAATCGCACGATCTCGGTGGCCTATGCGGTCGATCAGGGCGCGCGCACCTATATCGAGCGCATCGAGATCCGCGGCAATTCCCGCACCCGCGACTACGTGATCCGTCGCGAGTTCGACGTCAGCGAGGGCGACGCCTTCAACCAGGTGATGGTGCAGCGCGCCAAGCGCCGGCTCGAAAGCCTGAATTACTTCACCTCGGTCAACGTCTCGACCGTACCGGGTTCGCAGCCAGACCAGGTCTACCTCGTCATCGACGTGGTCGAGAAGTCGACCGGCGAGTTCTCGATCGGCGCCGGCTATTCCACCGGCGACGAGACCCGGGGTACGGGCGGTGTTTCCGTCGAGGGTTCGGTCAGCGAGCGCAACTTCCTCGGCCGCGGCCAGTACATCAAAGTGTCGGCCGGCGGCGGCAAGAATTCGCGCGACTATGGCCTGTCCTTCACCGAGCCGTATTTCCTCGGCCGGCGCATTTCGGCCGGCTTCGACGTGTTCCGTCGCACGCGCAATTCGACCTATTACGACACGGAAGAAACCGGCGCGACCGTTCGCCTGGGCCTGCCGATCACGCGGGCGCTGTCGACCCAGGTGGCCTACAACTACTCGGTTCAGGATTACTCCTACTCGAGCGATTGCGACGACAATGACGACGGCATTCTCGGGGACTGCCCCGGCGATATCGGTCAGGCTTACGTCGATGCGATCGAACAGGGCAAATGGGTGAAGTCGTCGGTGAGCGGCACGCTGCTGTTCAACACGATCGACAACATGAACAACCCGCGCTCGGGCATCTATGCGACCTTCACCGGCGAGTTCGCCGGCCTGGGCGGCGATGCGGAGTGGCTCAAGCTGACCGGTCGGGCGACCTACTACCACACCCTGCTCGCCGAGCAGGACGTGGTGGCGCTCCTCTCGGTGGGCGGTGGTCACATCGTCGAGACGGGCCGTGACCTGCGGCTGTTCGATTACTTCCAGAACACCAGCCGCATCATCCGCGGTTTCGAATCGAGCGGCATCGGCCCCGTCGACTCGACCCGTCCTGAGGATCATCTCGGCGGCACGACCTACTTCAACGCCACGGCGGAGGTTCAGTTCCCGCTGCCGCTGCTGCCGGAGAGCCTCGGCCTGAAGGGCGCGGTCTTCGCCGACGCAGCCACGATCTACGGCAATTCGCTGCCGCAGGTACAGGCGGGTTCGGCCGACATGAACTGGCGCGCATCGATCGGCGCCTCGGTCCTGTGGGCTTCGCCCTTCGGCCCGCTGCGTGTCGACTACGCCGTTCCGGTCGTGAAGGAAGACACCGACGAGGTCCAGAACTTCAACATCGGCATTTCCACCCGCTTCTGATCGGCGGGGCTCACCGGGCGGGTCACCCCGCCCGGTTCGGGATTCAAGGATCCTTTCACAAGATGGGTGATCCCGTTTTCTTCCCGCCGGCGCGGCGTCTGACCGTCGGCGAAGCGGCTGCCATGATTGGCGGCGCGCTGCGAAAGCCTTCCTCTGCCAGCATCGAGATCGATGGTCTCGCCGCCGCTGCTCAAGGCGGCGCCGGCAAGCTCGTCTTCGTCGACGGGCGCAAGAACGCGGCCCTTCTCGACCACCTCCTGGCCGCCGCCGTGCTGTGCCAGGAAGAACTCGCCGAGCGCGTGCCCGACGCGATCGCCGTCATCATCACGCGCAAGCCGGCTGCCGCCTTTGCCCGCATCGGCCGTGAGCTCTATCCGGAAGCGATCCGCAGCCTGCGGGTTGCCGCGCTCGGAACCGGCATAGCCGAAAGCGCGTCCGTGTCGCCCCACGCCACCATCGAGGAAGGCGCCAGCGTCGGCGCCGGCGTTGTGATCGGCGCGGGCGCCGAGATCGGCCGCGGCAGCGTGATCGCGCCGAACGCGGTGATCGGCGCCGATTGCCGGATCGGCCGCGACTGCTATGTCGGCCCAGGCGCCAGCGTCCTGGCCTCGCTGATCGGAAACCGCGTCACCATCCATGGCGGCGCACGACTCGGGCAGGACGGGTTCGGTTTTCACGCCGGCGCGGGCGGGCTGGAGAAGATCCCCCAGATCGGGCGCGTCGTGATCCAGGACGATGTCGAGATCGGCGCCAACACCACGATTGATCGCGGCGCGCTCGACGACACGGTGGTGGGCGAGGGGACCAAGATCGACAATCTCGTCCAGATCGGCCACAACGTGCGCATCGGCAGGCATTGCGCGATTGCAGCGCAGGCCGGCATTTCAGGCTCGGTGACGATCGGAGACGGGGTGATGCTGGGCGGCAGGGCCGGAATCGCCGACCACGTCACCATCGGCGACGGGGCACAGATTGCAGCCGGCAGCGGCTTGATGCATGACGTGCCGGCCGGCGAGCGCTGGGCCGGTTTTCCAGCCAAGGTGGCCACGGAATTCTTCCGTGAGGTCTATGCATTGAAGAAGCTTGCCGGAGACAGGAAGCGGAAGGGAGCGGCGAATGGCTGAGGGTGGCGGACAAACACTGGAAGCAGTCGACATCGTCGGGCTCCTGAAGCTCCTTCCGCATCGCTATCCATTCCTGCTGGTCGATCGGCTGGTGGAGATCGACGGCAATGATTCGGCGGTCGGCATCAAGAACGTCTCGATGAACGAGCCGCACTTCCAGGGACATTTTCCGGGTCATCCGGTGATGCCGGGCGTGCTGATCGTGGAAGCCATGGCCCAGACGGCCGGCGCCATCTGCATCCGCAAGAGCGGCATGGAGACGCCGAGCCTCGTCTACTTCATGGCGATCGACGGCGCGAAGTTCCGCAAGCCGGTGACGCCGGGCGACCAGTTGCGCATTCACGTGAAGAAGCTGAAGGATCGCGGCGGCATCTTCCGCTACGCCTGCGAGGCGCGCGTCGACGGCGTCAAGGTGGCCGAGGCGCAACTGACCGCGATGATGACGCCCAAGCAGCCCGGCTGATCGCGTCGATGAGCCAGACCCACATTCATCCGTCGGCCGTGGTCGAGCACGGTGCGCGCATCGGGCAGGGCGTGCGGATCGGCCCGCTGTGCCATATCGGCCCGGACGTCACCCTGGGCGACGGCGTCGAACTGGTCGGGCATGTCAGCGTGATCGGGGTGACGACCATTGGTGACGGCACGACGGTGTATCCGCACGCGGTTCTGGGCGGGCCGCCGCAGGACCTGAAGCACAAGGGCGGCCGCACGACCCTGACCGTGGGCCGCAACTGCACCATCCGCGAATATGTGACGATGCACACCGGCACCGACAGTGGCCGCGGCGCGACGGTGGTCGGCGACAATGGCTTCTTTCTGGTGGCGGCGCACGTGGCGCATGACTGCATCGTCGGCGACAACGTGACGATGACCAACCAGGCCACGCTCGGAGGCCATTGCGAGGTGGGCGACCACGTCATCATCGGCGGGCTGACGGCCGTGCACCAGAACGTGCGCATCGGGCGTCGCGCTTTTCTGGGCGGATGCTCCGCCATCGTGGGGGACGTCATCCCCTTCGCCATGGCGGTGGGCAACCGGGCGCGGTTGCAAGGCTTCAACCTCGTCGGCATGCGCCGTGCCGGCATGGCGCGTGCGCAGGTTCTGACCATGCGGGAGGCCTATCGGCGGATATTCGATCCCCGGCAGCCGGTGGCGCGGAATCTCGAAGCCGTCGCGGTCGACTATGCGGATGCGCCCGAGGTGATGGAGATCGTCGATTTCATGACCAAGCGCGGCAAGCGGCATATGTGCGTGCCGCCTTACGCCGACGCCGGAGAGCCCGGCGATGGCAGCGACGGCTGATCCCGCCCTTTCGACGAGCCTGACTCCGTCCGATCGCGTCGCGGTGATCGCCGGGGGTGGCGAACTGCCGCGCGAACTGGTTCGCGGCCTCACAGCGGCAGGCCATGCGCCCTTCGTCGTCATCGTCGGCGACGAGGATCCGAGCGGCCTGACCGGCGGCGAATACACGGTGCTGCATGTCGAGGAATATGGCCGGCTGTTGCCGGTGCTGCGTGCTGCCCGCGCCACCCATGTGGTGATGGCGGGCAGCGTGTCGCGTCGCCCCCGGCTGCGCGCCATCCGCTTCAGCGTCGGCCTTCTGAAACTGCTGCCGCAGATCGTCTGGGCGCTCGGCCGCGGCGACGACGCGCTGCTGCGGACGATCGTCGGCCACATCGAGGCGGCGGGCATGAAGGTGCTCGGCTCGCACCAGATCCTGCCCGACCTCCTGGCCGACAAGGGCGCCCTGACGCGGGTGAGGCCTTCCGCATCCATCCAGCCCGGCATCGCGGCGGCGTTTCAGGCGGCGCGCGCCATCGGGGCGCTCGACATCGGCCAGGCGGCGGTCGCGGTGGGGCGCCGGGTCGTGGCGCTGGAGGGCGTGGAGGGCACCGCCGCCATGCTGGCACGCGTCGGCGACCTGCGCGCCTCGGGTCGAATCTCGATGGCGGGCGGCGTGCTGGTGAAATGCGCCAAGCCGGGGCAGGAACTGCGCGCCGACCTGCCGACCATCGGTCCGGACACGGTCGTCGATGCGCACGCCGCCGGCCTGTCGGGTATCGCCGTCGAGGCCGGGCGGACCATCATCCTGCGGCAGGGCGATGTCGTCGAAAACGCCGACCGGCTGGGCCTCTTCGTGGTCGGCCTCGACGGGAGCGGCCGATGACGGCTGGACCGCTTCGCATCGCGATCGTGGCCGGCGAGGAATCCGGCGACCTTCTCGGCGCCGATCTCGTCGCGGCGCTGCAGGCCGCGACCGGCCGCAAGGTCGAACTGGTCGGCGTGGGCGGGCCGCATCTTCAGGCGCTGGGGCTGAGAACGCTGTTCGACCCGGGCGAGATCGCGTTGATGGGCGTGGCGGCCGTGGTGGCGCGGCTGCCGCGGCTGGTTCGCCGCATCGGGCAGACCGCGGCCGCCATCGTCGCGGCCGACCCGGACTGTCTGATCACGATCGACGTGCCGGATTTCAGCCTGCGCGTCGCAAAGAAGGTGCATGACGCGGCGCAAGGAATGCCGAAGGTGCACTATGTCTGCCCGAGCGTCTGGGCCTGGCGACCGGCGCGCGCCGAGCGCATGGCCGCCTTCATCGACCATGTCCTGTGTCTCCTGCCGTTCGAAACGGCAGAACTGGCCCGGATGAAGGGTCCGGCGGGCACCTATGTCGGCCATCGCCTCGCCCATGAACCGCGCCTGATCGCGGCGGCAGACCGCCAGCGGACAAGGCCGCCGCGCCGGCCCGGCGAGCCCGCCACGCTGCTCGTCCTGCCCGGCTCGCGCCGGGGCGAGGTCTCGCGGCTGATCGAGCCCTTTCGCGCGACCGTCGACATTCTGGCGGCGCGCGGCACGCCCGCTCGCATCCTGATGCCGACCGTGCCGCATGTCGAGGCGATGGTGCGCGCCGGAACCGCGGACTGGTCGGTGAAGCCGGACATCCTCACGACGGTGGACGAGAAGTATCGCGCCTTCGGCGAGGCGGATGCGGCGCTGGCCGCGTCGGGCACCGTGACGCTGGAACTGGCGCTCGGCCGGGTGCCGACGCTTGCCTGCTACAAGGCCGACGCGCTGATGCGGGCCGTCTATCCGATGATCGGCATCTGGACGGCGTCGCTGCCGAACCTCGTCGCCGACAGCCCGGTCGTGCCGGAGTTCTACGACCATTTCGTCAGGCCGGCCATGATCGCCAGGCATCTCGAGCTTCTTTTGGCCGAAACGCCGGCGCGCGCTGGTCAGCTCGCCGGTTTCGACCGGATCATCGACGCGATGGCGACCGACCGGCCGTCGGGCGTCATCGCCGCCGAGGCCGTGCTCGCCACGATCGACCGCCGCCGAAACGGCTGACGGCGCCCAAGGGCGCCGCCGAATGCCGACAGATCGGTTTGCCGCGCGCCAGCGCGCGTCGCCTCAGCGCTTGGCGATGGGCGTGTAGTCGCGGGCCGGGGCGCCGGTGTAGAGCTGGCGCGGGCGGCCGATCTTCTGGTGCGGATCCTCGATCATTTCCTTCCACTGCGCGACCCAGCCGACGGTGCGGGCGACGGCGAACAGAACGGTGAACATGGTGGTCGGGAAACCGAGCGCCTTCAGCGTGATGCCGGAGTAGAAGTCGATGTTGGGATAGAGCTTCTTCTCGATGAAATACTCGTCCGTGAGGGCGATCCGCTCCAGTTCCATCGCCACGTCGAGCAGCGGATCGTCCTTGATGCCGAGCTCGCCCAGCACCTCATGCGTGGTCTTCTGCATGATCTTGGCGCGCGGATCGTAGTTCTTGTAGACGCGGTGGCCAAAGCCCATCAGGCGGAACGGGTCGTTCTTGTCCTTGGCGCGGGCGATGTATTCGGGAATACGATCGACCGAGCCGATCTCGGACAGCATGTTGAGGGCCGCCTCGTTGGCGCCGCCATGGGCCGGGCCCCACAGGCAGGCGATGCCGGCGGCGATGCAGGCGAACGGGTTGGCGCCCGACGATCCGGCGAGACGGACGGTCGAGGTGGACGCGTTCTGCTCGTGGTCGGCGTGGAGGATGAAGATGCGGTCCATCGCACGGGCGAGCACCGGATTGACCTTGTACTCCTCGCACGGCACGGCGAAGCACATGTTGAGGAAGTTGGCCGCGTAGTCGAGATCGTTCTTCGGGTAAACGAAGGGCTGGCCGATGTGGTACTTGTAGGCCATCGCCGCGATCGTCGGGGTCTTGGCGATCAGCCGCATGGACGCGACCATGCGCTGGTAGGGATCGGAGATGTCGGTCGAGTCGTGGTAGAAGGCGGAGAGCGCGCCGACCACGCCGCACATGACCGCCATCGGGTGCGCATCGCGACGGAAGCCGGTGAAGAAGCGCGACATCTGCTCGTGCACCATCGTGTGGCGCGTCACGCGATAGTCGAAATCTTCCTTCTGCGACTTGGTGGGAAGCTCGCCGTAGAGCAGGACGTAACAGACCTCGAGGAAGTCGCCATGCTCGGCGAGCTGCTCGATCGGATAGCCACGATGAAGGAGGACGCCTTCGTCGCCATCGATGAAGGTGATCTCGGATTCGCAACTCGCGGTGGAGGTGAACCCCGGATCATAGGTGAAGGCGCCGGTCTGCGCGTAGAGCTTGCCGATGTCGATGACGTCGGGACCGATGGAGCCCTTTCGGACGCTCAGATCGATCGCCTTGCCGCCAAAATCGAGTTTTGCGGTTGATGCGGTCATCGCGGACTCCTTCATCGATATGATGTTGTATGGGGGGCGTCGCGACGGGAAATCGCGAGCAAGATCGGCGTTGTAGCTATCCTATTTCCCCTTCGATGCCAAGTTGCGGCACGGGGATTGTTGCGTTGCACCAGTGCCCGGCGCGCCTCCCGATGGGCATCGGTCGATTGGATCGATTTAGATGACCGCGAACGCACGCAAGCTTCAGAGAAGGTCGTCGATGCGGCCGAGGCTTTCGTCGCGGCCGAGCACCGCCAGCACGTCGAAAACGCCCGGAGAGGTAGCCCGACCCGTCAATGATGCGCGCAGAGGCTGCGCGACCGCGCCGAGCTTGACGCCGGTGGCGGCGACATGGGCCCTGATGGCCGCTTCGGTCGATGCGGCGGTCCAATCGCCCTCTATGGCGGCCAGAGCCTCGCGGGCGCCGGCCAGGATGGCACGGGGGGGCGCGCCGACGAGCTGGGTGGCCTTTTCGTCGAGCGCCAGCGGACGTTGCGCGAACAGGTAGCCGGCGCTGTCGGCCAGCTCGACCAGCGTCTTGGCCCGCTCCTTCAGGCCGGGCATGGCCGACAGCAGCATCGCGCTCCGCTTCTCGTCGAGCTTGTCGAGCAGGGCCGGCCCGCCGTCGAGATAGGGCAGGGTGTCGACCAGAATGTCGAGCAACTCGGCATCCGGCGTGTTGCGCATGTGGACGCCGTTCAGCGCCTCGAGCTTCTGGAAATCGAAGCGGGCCGCGCCCTTGTTGACGTCCTCGATCTCGAACCAGGAAACCATGTCGGCGGTCGACATGATCTCGTCGTCGCCATGGCTCCAGCCAAGACGGGCGAGATAGTTGCGCAGCGCGGCCGGCAGGTAGCCCATGGCGCGATAGGCCTCCACGCCGAGCGCGCCATGCCGCTTCGACAGCTTGGCGCCGTCCGCCCCATGGATCAGCGGAATGTGCGCCATCACCGGCACGTCCCAGCCCATCGCCTTGTAGATGATGGTCTGGCGCGCGGCATTGGTCAGGTGATCGTCGCCGCGGATGATGTGGGTGACCCCCATGTCGTGGTCGTCCACGACCACCGCGTGCATGTAGGTGGGGATCCCGTCGGAACGCAGGATGATGAAATCGTCGAGATCCTTGTTGGGGAAGCGAACGTCGCCCTGGACCTTGTCGTACACGACGGTCTCGCCTTCGCGCGGCGCCTTGATGCGGATCACCGGTTTCACGCCGGCCGGCGCTTCGGCGGCATCGCGGTCGCGCCAGGTGCCGTCATAGCGCGGCGGGCGGCCCTCGGCGCGCGCCGTTTCGCGCATGGCGTCCAGCTCCTGCGGTGTCTCGTAGGCATAATAGGCCTGGCCCATGCGCACGAGTTCCTCGGCCACCTCGCGATGGCGCTCGGCGCGGCCGAACTGGGAAATCGGCTCGCCGTCCCAGCGCAGGCCGAGCCAGGCCAGGCCATCGAGGATGGCTGCGGTCGCGGCATCGGTGGAACGTTCCCGGTCGGTGTCCTCGATGCGCAGAAGCATCTTGCCGCCGGTGTGCTGCGCGTAGAGCCAGTTGAACAGCGCGGTGCGCGCGCCGCCGATGTGCAGGTAGCCGGTGGGCGAGGGCGCGAAGCGCGTGACGACGGGTGCGGACATGGCGGTTCCAGGAGAAGGGCGCGCACGCAATTGCTGCATCGTCGCGCGGGTGTTTTGGGTCGCGTTCATGTAGCATAGGTTCGACCGGGCGCAAGCTTTTCGGGGACGCGAGGGGTTTGGGGCCTCCGGGACGGGGCGGGGACAGGGCCGATGGCGACGGTGGATGAACCGGATGCCGACGAGCGGGGGATGCTGCCCACGGGCCGCGCAGGCGTGCCCGGCCGCAGCGCCGATGCCGACCGAGACGACGTCTTCGGGCGCCACGCCCGCGCCGCACGACCGGTGCGGGCGTCCGCGATGCGGCAATGGGCTATGCGGGTGGCCAAGGCCGTGGAGGTGGAGCGGGACCGCGGCGCCGGCTTCCTGTTCCTGCCGGTGCTGCTGGCGCTGGGCGCCGCCGTCTACTGGTCGCTTCCCGTCGAGCCGGCCTTCTGGACCATTCTCGGCGTCACGGTGGTGAGCGTCATCCTGTTTGCCGCGACGCAAGACGGGTCGATGACGCGGCTGGTGGTCGCCGTCGTGCTGGTGCTGGCGCTCGGCGTCCTGGCCGGCAAGATCGAGACCTGGCGGGCCGGCACGCCGATGCTGGGCTCCGAGATATCGACCATGCTGACGGGCCGGGTCGCTGCCATCGAGCGGCAGGCGAGCGGGCGCGTGCGCCTGACGATCGACGTGGCCGGCACGGTCCGTCCCACCCTGCGCCATGCGCCGGCACGCGTGCGGCTGTCCGCCCGCGCCATTCCCGCCGACCTGGCGCCCGGCGACGGGGTCGCGGGCTACGCCAGGCTCTTCCCGCCGTCCGGTCCCGCGCGGCCGCATGGCTACGACTTCGCCTTCGAGAGTTACATGGCCGGTATCGGCGCGACGGGGTTCTTCCTCTCCAATCCCGAAAAGACCGCATTGGCCGAGCAGCCGGACTGGCGCGCGCGGCTTTCGGCGCGTGTCGGGCGGATGCGCGAGGCCATTTCAGCCCGGATCATGGAACGGATCGGCGGCGCGGAAGGCGCGATCGCCGCGGCGCTGATCGCTGGGACGCGGGCCGGCATTCCCGAGGAGGTCAACGAGGATCTGCGCAAGACCGGCCTCGCGCACGTGCTTTCGATCTCGGGCCTGCACATGGCGCTGGTGGCCGGAACCGTGATGCTTACGCTGCGCTTCCTGTTCGCGCTGGCGCCCGGCTTCGCGTCGCGCCGTCCGGTGAAGAAGTACGCGGCGGTCGCAGCGCTTCTGGCCGCGAGCTACTACCTCGTGGTCTGCGGCGCCGCCGTGGCCGCGCAGCGATCCTACATCATGATCGCGGTCATGCTCGTGGCGCTGTTGTTCGACCGCGCAGCGGTGACGATGCGCAACCTGGCCATCGCG
This sequence comes from Aquibium carbonis, assembly GCF_003970795.1. GTDB lineage: Bacteria > Pseudomonadota > Alphaproteobacteria > Rhizobiales > Rhizobiaceae > Aquibium > Aquibium carbonis. The sequence continues at coordinate 78,063 of NZ_RWKW01000043.1, forward strand.
GCGCTGATCGTCGTGGCGATCGCACCGCACGAGGTGGTGGGACCGAGCTTCCAGATGTCCTTTGCCGCCACCGCCGCCCTGATCGCGGCCTATGGCGCCTGGTCGGAACGTCGGCTTCGGCTGGGCCGGCGATCGGCATGGCGGCGTGATCGTCCGGTGCTGCAGCCCGTGCTCGGAAAGGGGCTTGCCTACGCGGGCGGAATCGCCGCGACGTCGCTGATCGCGGGCACGGCGACCGCGCTTTATGGCGTATGGCATTTCCATCGCGCGTCGCCACTCGGTCTCGTCGCCAATCTCCTGGCGATGCCGGTGGTGTCGCTGGTCGTGATGCCGTTCGCCGTCCTGGCGGGCGTGCTGATGCCCTTCGGCCTCGATGGCTGGGCCCTCGACCTGATGGGCTGGGGGATCGGCATCATGATGGCGATCGCACGCTGGCTGGCCGAGCGTACGCCGTTCGATGCGGTCGGCGCCATTCCGCCATCGGCCGTGCTGGTGCTGACGCTCGCGCTGGTGCTGGCGACGGTGCTCACCACCTGGCTGCGGGCGCTCGCGCTACCGCTCGCGGCGCTCGGCATCGCCCTCGTCGCGACGCGCGATCTGCCCGATCTGTTCGTCGCCGAAGACGGACGACTGATCGCCCTCCGGTTGCAGAACGGTGACCTGGCGGTCAACCGGCCAAGGCCGAGCGAATTCGTCACCGGCATCTGGAAGGGTGCCGCCATGGCGGGCGCCGTCGTCAAGCCGGTCGCGGAGGCTGGCGTCACGGCGGCGAACGCGCATGACCGAGCGGAGGTGGCATTGCGCGTCACGCGGCTGAGGCCGGACGCGCCTTTCGCCTGCGCAGCGGATTCCTGTCTCGCCCGTCACGCGAGCGGCGCCGTGGTCGCCTTCCTCGGCGAAGGCGTGCCGATTGCCGGATACTGCGCGCGAGCGATGCTGGTCGTCGTCGACGACGCGACCGTGCGGTCCCCCTGCACCGACGATGGCGACGCGCTCGTGCTCACGAAGCGCGATCTCGCCCGCGGCGGAAGCGCGGAACTGCATTTCGTCGGCGGAGCCGCACCGGCCATCGTCCTGCGAAGGGCGATTGCCGAGCCGTTCAGGCCATGGCACGCCCACCGGCGCTTCTCGCGCGAGGCGCGTGGCCTGGCGCCCTACAAGCGCGAGCAAGCCGCCCGCGGCGGTCGCGACGCCTCGGCGCCACCCGAAACCGATCGGGAGAAGGCGCCGGCGCGGCAGCCTCAATAGCGCCGGATGAGACCGACCAGCTTGCCTTGCACGTTGACCCGGTCGGGCCCGAAGATGCGGGTCTCGTAAGCGGGATTGGCGGCTTCCAGCGCGATCGAGGCGCCCTTGCGACGGAACCGCTTCAGCGTCGCCTCCTCGCCATCGACCAGCGCCACCACGATGTCGCCGGGCGTGGCCGACGTTGCGTTCCGGATGATGACCGTGTCGCCGTCGAGGATGCCGGCCTCGATCATCGAATCGCCCTTGACCTCGAGCGCGTAGTGATCGCCCCCCGTCAGCATGTCGGGCGGCACGACGACGGAATGCGTCTGGTGCTGGATGGCGTCGATCGGCACGCCGGCGGCGATGCGGCCCATCACCGGTATCGACACGCCGTTGGCCTCGTCGTCGTTGCTGGCGACGCGCGCCGTGGCGGGTTCCGGCTTCCGGCCCAGGCCGCCTTCGACGACGCTGGGCGAAAACTTCCGTGGCGCGCCGAGACCCGGCGCGATGGAATCGGGAAGCCGGATGACCTCGAGCGCGCGGGCGCGGTTGGGCAGACGGCGGATGAAGCCACGCTCTTCCAGCGCCGTAATGAGCCGGTGGATGCCGGATTTCGACGCCAGATCCAGCGCTTCCTTCATCTCGTCGAAGGAGGGCGGAATACCCGTTTCCTTCAGGCGTTCATGAATGTAGAGCAGAAGTTCGTGTTGCTTGCGGGTCAGCATCGGTCCACCCCCGGAGGAATCGCGCGGAAAAACAAAACCGGAACAAACATATCTGTTCCAGTCTTGTTCCGCAACCGCCTATTTCCCGGCGCATCTAAAGCCATCGGCGGGCCGATGCTTTCGCCAAGACCAGTTCCGTCGCCAAGCTTGGTCGCAAGAGGGGTCCGCTGGGGAAGGCGGGCGGAAAATACCATTGCAATCGAAGCAACCTCTGGTATTCCCCGGCCACATCGGGCATGCCTTTTTGCATTAGACGAAAGTCGTGCATGGGGCAGAAACGGTTCGGACGGAACGGGCGCATGCGACGAGGCATTGCGTCCCGCGATTCCGAATTGGGCGTTTTTGGCCGTTGCCCGGCGAAAGACGGGGTTCTGATGTCCTATTCGTTCGACCGGCCCGATGACAGGCTTCGCGCCGTTCCGGTCCAATGCCCAGCCTGACTGGCGACGGCATGCGGGCGAGGCGGTCGCCCCACGGGCACGACAGAAGCGAGTTCTTCTTGCCACTGATCGCCCTCGCCACGATCCTGCTGGTGACGCTCGCCGTCGTCTACGTCCCGCAAGTCCCGGCGGAGGCCGACCACGTCGTCGAGCGCGCCGTGATCGAGGATCCGGCCGGCGAGTTGCGGATCGACGACGTCGTCAACATGGCGTTCGCGTCGATGCCGGCCGTGCTGGCGGCGAGCTACACGCCGTCCGTCCATTGGGTCCGGCTGCGCGTTCGGGCCTCCAGCGACGGCCGTCCGCTGGTCCTGAGGATCCGCCCGACCTTTCTCGACACCGTCACGCTGTTCGAGCCCGACCCGGAAGGTTCTGGCTGGCGCACGAGGGTGACCGGCGACATGGTGCCCTATGGCGAGCGCGAGGTGGCGGCGGCGGCGCTGGCGCTGGAGATCGCGCCCAAGCAACCGGAGACGACGTATTACCTCCGGCTGGAGACGACCAGCTCGTCGCTGATGGGCGTGCAGGCGCTCGACTGGCACGAGATGCGGCGGGCCGAACTGATGTCGGATGCGCTTCTCGTCGGTTTCCTGGCGATCACCTGGTGCATCCTGCTCTGGTCGATCGGCAACTTCGTGGCGCGCGCCGAGGCGATCACCTTCATCTTCATCGTCTCCCAGATCTGCTACATGCTCTACGTGCTGGCCGTCACGGGCTACCTGGCGCCGTTCGTGTCGAGCGCATCGCCGACGACGATCAACACGTTGACCAACATCCTCGTCTGCCTGACGCCGGCCGTCGGCGTCATGCTGCACCGGCAGGTGTTCCTCGTCTACGCACCCGCGCGGATCGTCTCGGTGGTCGGCGGGGTGATGTGCGCCTTCGCCTTCGCGCTGACCGGGATGGTGCTCGCCGGAGGCTACACGCAGCTGGCGCTGCGGGCGAACTCGACGCTGATCTTCGTCAGCTCGACATTCTACTTTGCCATGGCGTTCTGGCCCTGGAAGGAACGGGCGCCGTCGATCCTGCTGCGCACGCTCTATGGTGTCCAGGCGCTGGCCTTCGTCATTTCCATCGCGCCGCTGCTCGGCATCATCAGCATGGGCGAGTGGACGCTCAACTATCCCTACATCCTCGTCCTGACTTACGGGGCGATGATGTTCCTGGTCATCCACAGCCGCGCCAAGGAGAGGGAAGTCCTGGAAAGCGAGAACCAGGCGCGGCTGGACCTCGTGAGCCAGGCGCTCGATTCCGAGCGGCGGCAGCGCGACATCCAGGACCGCTTCACCGCCATGCTGGTCCACGAGATCCGCAACCCGCTGTCGGCGATCCGCCTGTCCGCCGATCCGGCGAGCCTCGGCCCAGAACGCTACCGCGACATCCGCGACGCGTTGGCCGAGATCGACGCGACCGTTGAACGCTGCAGCATGGGCGGGGTGGCCGACGCACTCGGCGCCAGCGCGCGCGGCGCGCGGTTCGACGTCGTCGAGGCGCTGCGCGAGGTCGTGGCGCGCCATGCGCCGTCCAACCCGGTCCGGTTCGAGGCCGAGGGACCGATGACGGTCGAAAACGACCGCCATATGGTCAACGTGGTGCTGTCGAACCTCGTCGAGAACGCCATCAAGTATGCCCGTCCGGACACGCCGATCCGCCTCGATTGCCGTCGGGTCGAGAAGGATGGCGCGCGCGGTATCGTCATTTCGGTGGAAAATGAACCGGGTCGCGCCGCCGCGCCGGATCCACGGCGCGTGTTCGACAAGTTCTACCGGGCGCCCGGCGCGCGATCGGAGCCCGGCTCCGGCCTCGGCCTCTATGTCGTGGCCGGGGTGACGGACCTGCTGTCGGGAACGATCGACTGCACCATCGCCGACGGCAAGGTGCGCTTCGACTTCTGGCTGCCGCTGGTCCTGCCGAATTCCGGCGGGGAGCCGGCTGCGGCCAGCGCAGAGGTGACGGCCGAGGCGGAGGGTCACCGCTGATGGACATCGTCGTGATCGAGGACAATGACAGCCTGCGCCGCGCCATCGCGCGCTCCCTGTCGGACGTCGGATATCGCGTCAGCGCGTTCAGCTGCGCCGAGGAATTCATCGAGGATCCGCAGTCGAACGACCCCAACATGCTCCTCATCGACGTCAACCTGCCCGGTGAAAGCGGGCTGAGCCTCACCGCCCGCATGCGCCGCCTGCAGCCGCGCATCGGCATCATCATCCTGTCGGGCCGCGCCAAGCCCGCCGACCGGCGCGACGGCTACGAGATGGGCGCCGACATCTATCTGACGAAGCCGGTGGACCCGGAGGAGCTGAACGCGGCGGTGCGGGCCCTGCTGCGACGCGTGGCGCTGCCGCGGGAACCCGAACTCGAGTTCGGCATCGACCTGAAGGCGCGCCGGCTGCACGGGCCGGCTGGAAAGGTCATGCTGACGGGGGCGGAAACGGCTGTCCTCGCGGCCCTCGCGCGCGCGCCCGACCGCAGGCTCGAGGCCTGGCAGATCGCCGAGGTGCTGGGCTCGGACGGCGCGGTGGCGAGCCGAAACACGGTCAACGTCACCATCTTCCGCATCAACCAGAAGATCATGGAAACCGGCGCCGACGAGCGCTGCATCCGCGCTATCCGCAACTGGGGCTACAGCCTGTCGATCCAGATCGGCATCGCCGGCTGATCGGCCTTTCGGCTGGTTCGACCTGCCCTCCGCAGGCCTGGAAAGCGGGGTTCGCCTATGCCCGCGATGCGCCCCATGCGTGTGTAATATTCGTTAATTTTACGTGCGCGCGAAATGATAGCTCTCCGCATGATTGGCTCGCCGGCGATTTGATTCCGCCAGCCTTGCCATGTCTGTACCGAGGAGAGATCCAGACAATGACCCGTTGCGTCGAATCCCAGAAGCGCGGTGCCTACACGTCGACCGTGCACGGTTCCGCGGCAACGCTGTTGAGCGGAAGACGGTTCCGCAGCAAGGCGCTGGCCACCACCTCCCTGATGGCCATTGCACTGGTGGCGGCCGGCTATTCGGGTCGCGCGGAGGCGACGGAGTATCTGACCGGCACCTCGACCGTTTCGAACACCACGATTTCCGGCCAGACCGCGCAGGGCAGCGATGGCAGCGGCGGCGGCGCCGGCATGGGCGGCGGCATCTTCGTCGGCGATGGCGCGACGGTGAACATCAACTCGGTCGACTTCATCGGCAACACCGCCATCGGCGGTGACGGCGGCGTGGGCGTCACGGGCGGTGGCCTCAACGGGCGCGGCACGGGGACCACGGGTGCGAATGGCGGCAGTGGCGGCGATTCGTCCGGCGCGACAGCCTATGTCAACGGCGGCAATGGCGGCGACGGCGGCCATGGCTTCAACGCCTCGCACGGCGTTGCCGGCGCCGGCGGGGCCGGTGGCGACGGCGGTAGCGGCTCGGATGGTTCCGTCACCACCGCCGATATCGTCAAGACCATCGCCGAGCAGGCGAAGGCTTTGTTCGACGCCGCGGGCGACGGAACCGATGCCGGTCTCTACACGACACTCGCCGGGGCGTTTTCCGCGGCATCGGCAGCAGCCGGCGTCGGTGGCGTGAATGCCGCCGGTCCCGCTCCCAACCCGGCATTGGCAACGGCACTCGCTACGGCAGCAACGGCGATGGGGTCGCTGGCGGCCTCCGCGACCGCAAGCGGCACGGCGGAAGGGACGAAGGCGGCCTATGAGCTGGCCTACCTGACGGCGATCCAGGTCACGAGCTACGAGACCGGCGCGGCGGGCAACGGCGGCAATGGCGGCAATGGCGGCAAGGGCGGCAACGGCTCGTTTGGCTATGGCGGCGGCGAAGGCGGCGATGGCGGCAACGGCGGCGATGCCGTCAGCGCGTCGGGCGCGTTCGGTGGATCGGGTGGCGACGGCGGCAACGGCGGCGTGGGTGGTTTCGGCGCCGGCGGCGGCAAGGGCGGCAATGGCGGCGACGGC
>NZ_RWKW01000044.1 GCF_003970795.1 Aquibium carbonis
CGACGCAATGCCCTGCGCCGTCTCCCGACCCATCACCCGGCCGTTTCGCGGCGCGGGAACGCGCCTGCGCGTCCATCCGACAGGAGCCACGCCATGCCCGCCAGGACCAGCGCCGTGCCGCCGCGTCAGAGAAGCTGGCCGAGGAAGGGCTGCACCGCGTGACCGGGCCGGAACTCGCCGATGCGCCTGATTTCCCATTCGAGCCGGATGCCCGACGTCTCGAGCACCCGCGCCCGCACCGTCTCGCCCAGGAACTCGAGGTCGTAGCCGGTGGCGTTGCCGGTGTTGATCATGAAGTTGCAGTGCATCGGCGAGATCTGCGCCCCGCCGATCACCAGCCCGCGGCAGCCCGCCTTGTCGATCTCCTTCCAGGCCGAGGTGCCGGGCGGGTTCTTGAAGGTCGAGCCGCCGGTCTTCTCGCGGATCGGCTGCACCGTCTCGCGATGCTGCTGCACCTTGTCCATGGCGCGACGGATGTCCTCGCGGTCGGCGGGCGAGCCTTCGAAGAGTGCCGCGGTGAAGATCAGGTCCTGCGGTGCGGCGGAATGGCGGTAGGCATAGCCCATCGCGGCATTGTCGAGCACGTGCAGGTCGCCCTGGCGGTCCAGCGCCCTGACCTCGACGACCCGCTCGCGCGTCTCCACGCCGTTGGCGCCGGCATTCATGCGCAGCGCCCCGCCGATCGAGCCCGGAATGCCGTGGTAGAAATGGAAGCCGCCGATGCCGGCGTCGAGCGCCACCTGCGCCACCCGCTTGTCGGGGGTCGACGCGCCGGCGCGGATGCGCGTCCCCGACACCGCCTCCGCCTCGCCGAACCCCTTGGCCGAGAGCCGCACGACGACGCCGCGGATGCCCGCCTCGCGCACGAGCAGGTTCGACCCGATGCCGACGACGGTCAGCGGCACGTCGGCCGGCAGCGCCTTCAGGAAGGCCGCCAGGTCCGCCTCGTCGGCCGGCTGGAACAGGAGGTCGGCCGTGCCGCCGGCCCGGAACCAGGTGATCCTGTCCATCGCCGCGTCGGGCGTCAGCCGTCCGCGCAGGCCCGCGAACCGGTCGCCAAGCCGGTCGAGAAGCGCTGCCCCCCCGCTCATGTCCCCGCCTCGAGGTTCTTGGGCAGCTGGTACGCCCACTGCGTGATGTTGCCGGCGCCCAGGAAGACGACGAAATCGCCGTCCCTGGCCAGCTCGCGCACGGCCGGTGCGATCGCCTCGGGTCCGGCGATGAAGCGCGCGTCGCGATGTCCGCCGGCCCGGATGCGCGCGACGAGCGTTTCCGACGTGATCCCCTCGATCGGCTCCTCGCCGGCGGTGTAGACCGGCGTGATCATCACCGTGTCGGCCTCGTTGAAGCAGGACGAGAAATCGTCGAACAGGTCGCGCAGCCGCGTGAAGCGGTGCGGCTGGGCGATTGCGATGACGCGGCCCGGCGCCGACTCGCGGGCGGCGCGCAGCACCGCCTTGATCTCGACGGGATGATGGCCGTAGTCGTCGAAGACCCGCACGCCGTTCCAGGTGCCGGTCGGCGTGAAGCGGCGCTTGACGCCGCCGAACCCGAGCAGCCCCTTGCGGATCGCGTCGGGGCCGATCCCCAGCTCATGCGCCACGGCGATGGCGGCGGTGGCGTTGGAGACGTTGTGATGGCCGGGCATCGGCAGCCGCAAGCCGTCGATCTCGGTCACCGCGCCGGTCTTGCGGTCGCGGATCGTCACGTCGAAGCGGCAGCCGCTGGCGTCGGTCTCGATGTTGCGGAAGCGCACCGCCGCCTGCGGGTTGCCGCCATAGGTGACGACGCGCCGGTCCTCGATGCGGCTGACCAGCGCCTGCACCTCCGGATGGTCGATGCACATCACGCCGAAGCCGTAGAACGGCACGTTCTCGACGAACTGGCGGAAGGCATCGCGCACCTTGTCGAAGCTGCCGTAATGGTCGAGGTGTTCGGGGTCGATGTTGGTGACCACCGCGATCTCGGCCGGCAGCTTCAGGAAGGTGCCGTCGCTCTCGTCGGCCTCCACCACCATCCAGTCGCCTGCGCCCATGCGCGCATTGGTGCCATAGGCGTTGATGATGCCGCCATTGATGACGGTCGGGTCGAGCCCGCCGGCATCCAGCAGCGCCGCGACCATGGAGGTCGTCGTGGTCTTGCCGTGCGTCCCGCCGATCGCCACCGCCTGGCGGAAACGCATCAACTCGGCCAGCATCTCGGCCCGCCGCACGATCGGCAGCAGCCGTTCGCGGGCGGCAAGCAGTTCCGGATTGGTCTTCTTGATCGCGGTGGACACCACCACCACTTCCGATTCGCCGAGGTTTTCGGCTGCATGGCCGACGAACACCGCGATGCCCTTGTCGCGCAGGCGCTGCACGTTGGCGCCGTCCGACTGGTCGGATCCCTGGACGCTGTAGCCAAGGCTGTGCAGCGCCTCGGCGATCCCGCTCATGCCGATGCCGCCGATCCCGATGAAATGGACGAGGCCGATCGTCTCCGGCATCTTCATGGCAGGCTCCTGATGTCTTCTTGTCGTTGGGATTATGCTGCGGCGGTCTTGCCCGAGGCAAGCGCTTCCACCAGATCGGCCAGCGATCGGGCGGCATCCGGCTTGCCGGTATTCTGGGCGGCGCTCGCCATTGCGGCCAGCCGCTCCGGCTCCGCCATGGCCTTCGAGATCAGGTCGGCGATCCGCTCCGCGCTCAGCGACGATTGCGGATGGACGTCGGCCCCGCCAGCCGCCGCGAGGGCTGCCGCGTTCGCCGCCTGGTCGTGATCGAGCGCATGCGGATAGGGCACGAGCATCGACGGCCGGCCGATCACCGCGATTTCCGAGACCGTGGAGGCGCCGGCGCGCGAGATCACCAAATGCGCCGCCGCGATGCGCTCGGCCATGTCGGTGAAGAAGGGCGAAATCTCCGCCGCGACGCCCATGCCGGCATAGGCCTGGCGAACCGCCGCCTCGTCTTCCGGCCGCGCCTGCTGCGTGATCCTCAGCCGCATGCGCACGTTTTCGGGCAGCGTCGCGATCGCGGTTGGAACGGCTTGCGAAAAGAACTGCGCGCCCTGGCTGCCGCCGAAGACCAGGAGGTTGAAGCGCGCGTCGGGAATCGACGCGAAATAGGGCGTCCGCGCCGCTTCGATCACGGCGGGCCGAACAGGATTGCCGGTCACGACGGTCTTTCCGCCGGCCGGCAGGAAACCGCCGGCAATGGCCGTCACCCGGCCTGCCAGCGCCTTGTTGGCCCGGCCCATCACGGCGTTCTGTTCGTGGATCAGCGTCGGCAGCCCGCGTCGCGTCGCGGCATAGAGCGGCGGCAGCGTGGGATAGCCGCCGAAGCCGACGACGACCTTGGGCTTGAGCCGGTTGATCAGCTTGGTGGAGGCCTTGACGCCTGCCCAGATCGTCAGCCCCGCCCGGACGAGCGCAATCGGATTGCGCGATCCGATCGTGGCCGACGGCGCCGTGTGGATGGCGTCCGCCGGAAACCGGCCTGCATAGCGCTCGGCTCGCCCGTCGGTGACGAGATGGACGCTCCAGCCGCGTTCCTTCAGTTCATGTGCCAGCGCCTCGGCCGGGAACACGTGCCCGCCGGTGCCGCCCGCAGCCAGAAGGATGACGCCCTTGTGCGTATCGCCGGTCTCCATCGCGCGTTTTGCTTTCTCACTCCGCCGGCAGGATGCGCGGCGGGAACACGAAGTCCGACGTCTTGCGGCGTTCGGGCCTTCGCGTCGTCAGGGCCAGCACCATGCCCATGGAGATCGCCATCGCCACCAGAGACGAGCCGCCATAGGAGATGAACGGCAGCGTCATGCCCTTGGCCGGCATCAGTTGCAGGTTCACGCTCATGTTGATCACGGACTGGAAGCCCATCAGGATGACGAGGCCGGACACGGCAAAGCGGGTGAAATCGTCCTCTTCCTTGAGCGCGAATCGCAGTCCCTTCAGAACGATGAAGGCAAACAGGCCCACCACCACGAAGCACAGCACGATGCCGAACTCCTCGGCCGCGACCGAGAAGATGAAGTCGGTGTGGCTGTCGGGCAGGATGCGCTTGACCGTACCCTCACCCGGTCCCTGTCCCCACCAGCCGCCGCGGATGATCGCCTCGCGCCCGGTATCCACCTGGAACGTGTCGCCCTCGCCGGTCAGGAAGCGGTCGATGCGGCCGGCCACGTGCGGGAAGACGGTATAGGCGGCAGCGCCCCCGGCGATGCCGACCGCGCCCAGAAGCAGGATCCAGAACCATGGCATGCCGGCCATGAAGAACATCGCTCCCCAGGTGCCGAGCACCAGGATGGTCTGGCCGAGGTCGGGCTGCGCGACGAGCAGCGCCAGAACGAGCACCAGCAGGATCATGGCGAACAGATTGCCGGGGATTTCCGGCTGCCGCCGGTGCTCTGCGAACAGCCAGGCGCAGATGATCACGAAGGCCGGCTTCATGAATTCCGACGGCTGCACCGACACGCCGGCCAGCGCCACCCATCGCCGTGCGCCCTTGACCTCCACGCCGATGAACAGCGCCGCCACCATCAGCACCAGCGATCCGGCGAGGATCAGCAGCGCCACCCGCCGCACGTTGCGCGCCGAAAGAAAGGAGACCCCGATCATCGCCACCAGCGCCGGGATCATGAAGAGGATCTGGCGTTCGACGAAATGGAAGCTGTCCAGCCCGATGCGTTCGGCCACGGCCGGGCTCGCGGCAAACGACAGCACCACGCCAAGCACCATCAGGCTCAGGAAGGCCGCCAGATACCAGCGGTCCACCGTCCACCACCAGGTTGCGATCAATCCCCTGTCCACGCGGCTTGCCATCAGTGTGTCCCTCCGATCGGCTGTATGCCCTCGAGCGCCTGCACGGCGGCCCGGAAGGCTTCGCCACGCACCTCGAAATTCTTGAACTGGTCGAAACTCGCGCAGGCCGGCGAGAGCAGCACCACCGCTTCGCCGGCATCGTCGCGCGACGCGTCTTCCGCTGCGTGGCGTACCGCCGCTTCAAGCGTGCCGGAAATCTCGAAGGGCGCGTCCTCGCCGAGTGTGGCCGCGAAGGCCGGCGCCGCCTCGCCGATCAGGTAGGCACGGGCAATACGCGGAAAGAGACCGCGCAGCGGCTCGATCCCGCCCTCCTTGGGCAGGCCGCCGGCGATCCAGTAGATGCGCTCGAAGCTCGACAGCGCCGGCGCGGCCGCTTCCGCATTGGTCGCCTTGGAATCATTGACGAACAGCACCCGGCCCGCGCGTCCCACCTGTTCCATGCGATGCACGAGGCCGGGAAAACTCGACAGCCCCTTCTGGATTTCTTCGGCGCGCAGACCCACGGTCAGGCAGGCCGCCACCGCCGCCAGTGCGTTTTGCGCGTTGTGCTGGCCGCGCAACGAGCCAATGCCTTCCAGCGATGCGATCGCCTTGATCCGCCCTGCCTTGGCAAGCTTCAGTACCGGACCCTCGGCAAACAGGCCGTCCGTCAGGGCCAGGCGCTTGGAAATGCGCAGCACCGGCTTGCCGGTGCGTTCCAGGCGGTCGGCGATCTGCGCGCACCAGCTGTCGTCGACGCCGACGATCGCGGTGCCGCTGCCAGCCACCAGCCGTTCCTTGATCTCGGCGTAATGCTGCATGGTGCCGTGCCGGTCCAGATGGTCCGGTGTGAGGTTCAGGAGCACGCCGGCCGTCGGGTCGATCGAGGGCGCGAGGTCGATCTGGTAGGACGAGCATTCGACGACGTAGACGCGGCCGGGGGCCGGCGGGTCGAGCGTCATGACGGCCCGGCCGATGTTTCCGCCCATCTGCGCGTCGCGGCCTGCCGAGGCAAGGATGTGCGCCGTCAGCGCGGTCGTGGTAGACTTGCCGTTGGTGCCCGTGATGGCGATGAACGGGGCGTCCGCCGCGCTTGCCGCGCGCTCCCGCGCGAACAGTTCGATGTCGCCGATCACCTCGACGCCCGCCGCCCGGGCCAGTTCGACCGTCCAGTGCGGCTTGGGATGGGTCAGCGGGACGCCCGGCGACAAGACGAACGACGAGAGCGTCGCCCAATCCGTGCTTCTCAGGTTGCCCGTCGGCACGCCCTGCCCCGTCGCACGTGACACGCTCTCCGGATTGTCGTCGAAAGCCACCACCTCGGCGCCGCCGGCCGCCAATGCATGCGCGGTGGCGATGCCGGACCCTCCAAGGCCGAACAGGGCGACGCGCTTGCCGGAGAAGGTGGTGGCCGGAATCATGTTATCTGAGCTTCAGCGTCGAGAGGCCGATCAGGGCGAGAATGACCGCAATGATCCAGAACCGGATCACGATCTGGCTCTCGGTCCATCCCATCTTCTCGAAATGGTGGTGGATCGGTGCCATCAGGAAGACGCGCTTCCCCGTCATCTTGAAGACGGCAACCTGGATGATGACCGAGAGCGCTTCCATCACGAAAAGGCCGCCGATGATGGCGAGCACGATCTCGTGCTTGGCAGCTACAGCGACAGTCCCGATCAGTCCCCCGAGAGCGAGCGATCCGGTGTCGCCCATGAAGATCGCGGCCGGTGGCGCATTGAACCAGAGGAAGCCGAGGCCCGCGCCGATGACCGCGCCGAGCACGACGGCGAGTTCCCCGGTGCCGGGCGTGAAGTGGATCTGCAGATAGTCGGCGAAGACGGCGTTTCCAGAAAGATAGGCGATCACGCCGAACGACGCCGCCGCGATCATGACCGGCACGATCGCAAGCCCGTCGAGACCGTCTGTCAGATTGACTGCGTTGCCGGCGCCGACGATGACGAAGGCCGCGAAGGGAATGAAGAAGATCGACAGGTTGATGATCAGGTCCTTGATGAACGGGAATGTCAGCGAGGACGAGAATGGTGCCTGGCCGTTTTGCATGATGATGGTGGCGGCCAAGCCAGCGATGAGGAACTCGAGGAGCAACCGCATCTTGCCTGAAATGCCGAGATGGCTCTGCTTGGTCACCTTCTTGTAATCGTCGTAAAAGCCGATCGCGCCAAAGCCGAGCGTCACCATCAGGACCACCCACACGTAAACGCTGGACAGGTTGGCCCACAGGAGGGACGAGCCGACTATACCGCTGATGATCATCAGTCCGCCCATTGTCGGCGTACCGGCTTTCTTGAAATGGGTCTGCGGTCCATCTGCCCTGATCGGCTGTCCCTTGCCCTGCCTGACCCTCAGCGAGTTGATGATCATCGGTCCGAACATGAAGACGATGAGCGCCGAGGTGATCAGCGCTCCACCGGTTCGGAATGTGATGTAGCGAAAGACGTTGAAGGCCGGAAAGTCGGCGGCCACGCTCGCGAGCCAGGTCAGCATGGAATGGAGGTCCCCCGGTTCATTGGCGCGCGTCCTCGGAGCATGAGGTCCCCTCCGCAGGAAAGCGAGACGTCAGCGCGTCCACGATTTTCGAAAAGCCGAGTCCGTTCGATGATTTGATCATCACCACATCTCCCGGGCCGACGATGGAAACGAGCAACGGAATGAGTTCCGCCCCCGTTTCGCGGTATTGCAGTGGGATGTCGTCGCCGAGTGCGGCCTCCAGCGCCGCCATCTCCGCGCCGGCCAGGAAAACGAGATCCGGAGCTGCCTCCCGCAAAGGCTCGGCCAGGGCTGCATGGAACTTGCGCGAATGAGCGCCGAGTTCGCGCATCTCGCCCAGCACGGCGATCCTTCGGCCCTCTCCGCTGATCGAGCTGCGCGCTAGAAGGTCGAGTGCGACCTTCATGGACGCCGGATTGGCGTTGTAGCTTTCATCGATCACGATGAAGGGTCCGTCCGGATGCCGGAGCGTTGAGCGCGCGCCGCGACCGCGCTCGGGCGTCAACAATGCGAGCGCCTCGGCCGCCATGCCGACGTCCCCACCAGCGAGATAGACCGCGCCCAGCACCGCAAGGACGTTCTGAACGATGTGTCGCCCCGGCGCGCCGATCTGCGCATCGAAGGTTTCGCCTCCGATCTTGACGGTTATCGAGGAATGATGTTCGCCCAACGTGCAAGCCAGCAGTTTGACCTGCGAGCGTGAGTGCTCGCCAAAGCCGGTGATGTTCTGAACGCCTGCCTCGCGTGCGAGCTTGTCGAGGATTCGCCAACGATGATCATCGCGATTGATCAGCGCATGGCCGCCCGGAACGATCCCCTCGAAAATCTCCGCTTTGGCCCGCGCGATGTCATCGACCGAATGGAAATGGCCAAGATGCGCCGCCGCGACCATCGTGACAATCGCCACGTGCGGCCTCACAAGCTTGACCAGGGGTCGGATCTCGCCCGCATGATTCATGCCGATCTCGAAGATGGCATAGTCCGAATCTTGTGGCATGCGCGCGAGAGAAAGAGGTACGCCCCAATGGTTGTTGAAAGACCGTTCCGCCGCATGCACCGTGCCGGAGACCGAGAGCGCTAGTCGGAGCGCTTCCTTTGTGGAGGTCTTGCCGGCCGACCCGGTCACGGCAATGACTTTGGCTCGTGACCGGGCCCGCGCTGCGACACCGAGCATTTCGAGTGCAGCGAGCACATCCTCGACGACGATCATTGGCATCGTCAGGCGCCCGAGCGCGGCCAGCTTGCTGTCGGATACCACCATCAAGTTGGCGCCGGCCGCCATCGCCGCCGTCGCGAAATCATGCCCGTCGAACACGTCGCCTTTGATAGCGAAGAAGGCGTCACCGGGCTTCAGCGTCCGCGTGTCGATCGAAATCCCCGATACACCTTGCGGCATTGTACCCAGCGGGCGTCCGCCCATCGCGGCAATCATCGCCTCACTGGTCCATAGCACGGTCATCGCGAGCTCTCCGCCAACGCAGCGCGCGCTTCCTCGTGATCGGAGAAATGATGCGTATCGAGGCCAACCGTCTGACCGACCTCGTGGCCTTTGCCTGCAATCACCAGCGTGTCGCCAGCGCCGAGCATGGCTATAGCCTCGCGGATTGCCCGCCGCCGGTCGCCAATCTCAATCGCGCCTGGTGCAGCCACCAGAATTTGCTCTCGGATTGCGGCAGGCAACTCCGAACGCGGGTTGTCGTCGGTAATGATGACGATGTCGGCCAACCGCGTCGCGATCTCGCCCATGATGGGCCTTTTGCCTTTGTCGCGGTCGCCGCCGCAACCGAAAACCACCACGACGCGCCCTGTCGTGAACGGCCGTACAGCTGCAAGCACGTGTTCCAATGCTTCCGGCTTGTGGGCATAGTCGACATAAACCGGCGCGCCCGCCTCCGTCGAGCCCACGAGGTCGAGCCGACCCGGCGCGCCCTGCAGGTGCTCCAGCGCCTCCATCGCCGTAGCGGAAATGATGCCAGTCGACATGGCGAGGCCCGCCGCTACCATCGCATTGGCGATCTGGAAGTCGCCGGCAAGCGGCAGAACAATCTCGTGGATTACGCCATCAACTTCGATCTCGGCTCGCTGGCGCCGCCGTTCGTGCTCGACCCGCTTCAAGCAGAGGAACCCCCCCTTCCGCCCGACCGTGCGCACGTCGAGGCCGGCGCCGCGGGCAGCCGCGATCGTCGCCTCGGACCACGGATCATCGGCAAAGATGATCGCCGGTCCGCCCCTCGGCATCAGTTCGGTGAAGAGCCGCATCTTGGCCGAATGATAACTCTCGACTGTTGGATGATAGTCCATGTGATCGCGGCCGAGATTGGTAAACGCCGCCGCCGCGAGATGAACCCCGTCGAGGCGGTGCTGATCGAGGCCGTGGCTCGATGCCTCCATCGCGGCATGGGTGACGCCGGCGGCCGCCAGTTCGGCAAGCAACCGATGCAGTTCGACGGGGTCTGGTGTCGTCAGCGATCCATATTCGGCCCGACCAGGCGCTACCACGCCGGTGGTACCGATGCTCGCCGCCGGCTTGCCGGCGTGGGTCCATATCTGGCGCACGAAGGCTGCGACCGACGTCTTGCCGCTGGTCCCCGTCACAGCCACCATCGTCTCGGGTTGACGTCCATAGAAGCGTGCGGCAGCGAGCGCGAGCGCCCGGCGCGGTTCGGCGGCCCGAAACATCGGCACGGTTAGCGTGGACGCATCCGCATCAGCGGGAGCGATCACGGCGATGGCACCGCGTGAGACCGCATTGGCAACAAATGACATTCCGTCAGTCTTGGAACCACGCAATGCTGCGAAGACGAACCCCGGCTGCACGGCGCGCGAATCTGACGTTATACCAGCGACGATCGCCTCGCCGTGCAAGGCGGGACCGCTGGAAACGATGTCTGCAAGGTCGCCGAGTTTCATTCGTTCACTGTTTCGGAAGTTTTCGCGCAGCATCCCACGGCGCGACGATCAGAATCATCAGTTGGAGACCAGCAGGGCCCCGCTTTCATGGCCGAATTCGGGCTTTACGCCAAGCAGCGGCGCGGAGCGGCGAATGATGTTTGCCACGATCGGCGCGGCGTTCAGGCCTGAAGTCGCTCCCATGCCGGGTTTCTCCGGCTTCGGCTCGTCGATGATCGACAGCACGACATACTGCGGATTCTCGATCGGAAAGGCAGCCAGGAAGGCATTGAACCGCTTGTCCTTGGCGTAGCGTCCGTTGACCACCTTCTCGGCCGTGCCGGTCTTGCCTCCGACCCTGTAGCCCGGAACTTCGGCTCGTCGGCCAGATCCCTTCTCTGCATTCAGACGGTAGAGGTAGCGCATGTCCATTGTCGTCTTGGGATTGAGGACCTGAACCGCGACTTGGTCCGCTTCCTCTTGGCTGCGCGGCAGGAAGGTCGGCGGAATGAGCTTGCCGCCGTTCATCAGCGCCGCCGCTGCGACGGCCGTCTGCAAGGGCGTGGTAGCAAAGCCATGGCCAAACGAGATGGTGATAGAATTCAGTTGCTTCCATTCCCGTGGCTCGGTCGGCGACGCTACCTCAGGCAGTTCCATGCGCATACGGTCGAGCAGGCCTAGCCGCTTCAGGAACTCGCGGTGTCCATCGATCCCGACATCCATCGCCATTCGCGCGGATGCGATGTTCGACGAATAGATGAAAACCTCTGGCACGGTCAGCACGCGGCCCTTGCCATGGAAGTCGCGGATAGTGAAGCGTCCCATCGAGAGCGGCCGCGACGCATCGTAAGAACTGTTCATCGTCGCCTTGCCCGCATCGAGGACCATGGCTGTGGTAAAGCTCTTAACCGTCGAGCCCATTTCGTAGACGCCGGCCGACATGCGGTTCAGCCGATCCTTCTCATGGGCATTGAACGGGTTGTTCGGATCGAAATCCGGCACCGAGGCCATCGCCATGATCTCGCCCGTATTGACGTTGAGCACGACGGCGCCGGCTGCAATGGCGTGGTAGCGCTCCATCGCAGCGGCGATCTCGTCGCGCACAATATGCTGGACGCGGAGGTCGATCGACAGTCTGACCGGCTGAAGCGCCGAGGATGAGACAAGGCCGGTTGCACGGAGGTCGGCGAGGCCCTGCCCGTCGACAAACTTCTCCATGCCCGCGATACCCTCGTTATCGATGTTGACGAGCCCAAGAATATGCGAAGCCGTCGGCCCCCCCGGGTAGAAGCGCCGCTTTTCCGGCCGAAAGCCGATGCCGGGGATGCCCAGTTGGAGAATCTCGTTCTGTTGGCGTGGCGTGATCTCGCGTTTCAGCCAGGCGAAGCCTGTCCCGCTGGTGAGCTTGCGATAGGTCTGTTCGTAGTCGAGCGACGGCAGCACGGTCGACAGTAGCTCGACCGCCTCGTCAGGGTCGACGATGCGGCGCGGTTCGGCAAACAACGATGCCGACTTGATATCGGTGGCCAGAACCTGGCCATTGCGATCGAGCAGGTCGGGCCGCGACGCCGCCATCCGCCCGCCGCCGAAAAACTGTCCGGTCTCCGGCTCCTGAAGGCCAAGATAGACGAGCCTACCGGCTATTGTAGCGTAGATGCCGAAAAACACCATCATGGTGAGAAAGACCCGCGAGCGCCCGCCATTGGCCTTTCGCGTGCCATCCACGACGATGCCTTCCGGTCCCTCGGAAGCCAAGCGATTGCGTCCGAACACTGTTTTCAACCAGCCTTTCATCGCGGCGTACTCCCGGTCGTGGTTGCGTCCGTACCTTCCGATACCAGCCTGCCGCCAAGCGCGGCGCCGGGAGCATCGACGTCGATAGTGGGCAATGGTATCTCGGCCAGATCAGCGATCTGTCGTGCGTCGATCGGATGAAGGTTCAATTCATCCTTGTAGGCCTCCGCCAGCGTCTGTAACCGCACGGGTTGTGTGAGCAGGCTCCAGTCGGCCCGCAGCAGATCTGCGGTCTCTTCTTCGTAGCGAATCTGGCTCTCGATACGTCGCAGCGCGCGCAACTCGTCCTCTGCGTCGTGCTTGGTCTGGTACGTGAAAGCAGCTGCAGAAACCATGACGGCGATCAGCACCGTGTCGGTGGTACGAAACATTTCAACGCCCCTCGCCTGAGGATCGGACGTCCGGCAAGCGCGGAAATCCAAAAATGGAATGGTCTTCGCGCCTGACGGGAGCGTGGGTGCGGATGGCGGCGCGAAGCTTGGCCGACCGTGCGCGGGTGTTGCGCTCCGCTTCGTCCGCAGACGCAATTATCGCCTTGCCTGACTTCTCGAAGGTCGGTTCTTCCTCCCGGACCTCTGGCATGTGCCGCGAACCGCTGGCTACGCCGGAACGGTCCGCGATGAAACGCTTGACGATGCGATCTTCAAGAGAATGAAACGTGACAACGACGAGCCGTCCGCCGGGCTTTAGTGTACGCTCGGCTGCGTGGAGCGCCCGCGCCAGTTCCCCCAGTTCGTCGTTGACGAAAATGCGTAGCGCCTGGAATACGCGCGTCGCCGGATGGATGCGGTCCTTCGGATGGCGCCCAACCAGCGATTCGATCGCCTCGGCGAGATCCCGTGTCCTCTCGAATGGCCTTCCCGCCCTCCGTTTGTCGATCATGCGAGCTATTCGTCCGGCATGCCGCTCTTCACCGAGGATGCCGAAAATACGAGTCAGGTCGCCCGCTTTGACGGTATTGACCACATCGGCAGCGGTCGGCCCCGACTGCGACATGCGCATGTCGAGCGGGCCATCGAGGCGGAAAGAGAACCCACGCCCGGCTTGATCGAGCTGCATCGACGAAACGCCGACATCCAGCACAACACCGTCGACTGCCTGGGTCGCATGCGTGTCGAGATTCGAGAACGGGCCGCTGACCAGCCTCAGCCGACCGCCAGACGAGGCCTCAAGCGCCCGCCCGGCGCCAATAGCATCAGGATCGCGGTCGATCGCGATCACCGAGGCTCCAGCCTCGAGAATGGCGCGCGTGTAGCCCCCGGCGCCATAAGTCCCATCAATGAATGTTTCGCCTGCTTTAGGTGAAAGAGCGGCCAGCACTTCCTGGAGAAGAACCGGAATGTGGGGGGCCGGTCCGCCACCGGCGTCCTCGCGGCCGCCGTTGCCCGCCATCATTCCGTTCCTCCCAATGGCCGAGGCCCAACTTGGTTCCGGCGCGATCGCGACAACCGCGCCCGCGCTTCTTCCCGGTAGGCATGAAAGCGCGCAGGCTCCCACATCTGGAAGAACTGCCCCCGGCCGACGAAGGCAACCTCCGTCCCGATACCCGTATGCTCGCGCATGAAATCCGTCACCGTGATGCGCCCGTCCCCGTCCAGCTTCAGGAAGGCCCCGTCCCCGTGGCAGAAGAATGACATGTCGTCCGCCGCCTGCGCGAAGGGGTCTTCCCGCGCGATCCGCGCCTCGTAGCGGTCGAGTAGATCGAGCCCGCCCACGTCCAGGGCCGGAATATCCAGCGCCCTGAGTGCATAGAGGTCGCCCTCGCTCCGCTTGGCCAGCACCGCCCTGAAATGCGCGGGAACGGAAACGCGACCCTTCTGGTCGATCCGGTTCACCGCGTTGGAAAGGTAGCGATCCATCACCCGTCAAAGCCGCCCGCGCCGCTGCGCATTCGATCGTGAGTACCACCGCGCATGGGCGCGAAACCGACACGACGCCGCCCGTCCCATGGCCGTGCGCCTCTCGTCCCGCGATCACGCGAACCGCGGCCAAATCGTACGTCGGGCACGCACGCAAAACGGAGACTTGATTACGCTCAAGGGATATCATGGGCACACATGGGCGTCAACGGGACCAAGCTCCACACGGTCGGCAGGCAGGCCGGTTCCTGCGAGTCGACCGATTCGTCCTTTATGCTTCATTAGGCCTAACGAAGAGTTGAGATCGGCGCGGCGAAGACCCGTCCTCTGGCGTTCGTCAGGCTTGTCGAATAGACGATCCGGAAACGAGAAGGATCACCGCCATGACCGATCTGGCCGCCCGCGCCGCCGACCTCCTCCACCTGCGCCGCCGCCATCTCGCCAAGGGCGATCCGGTCGCCCTGCCGCTGACGATGACCTCGATGTTCCACCTGCCCGGCGATCCGGCGGGCTTCGCGCAGTATGGCCGTTTCGACAACGCCACCTGGGAAGCCGTGGAGGATGCGCTCGGCCATCTCGATGGCGCCCGCGCACTGGCGTTCCCGTCGGGCATGGGCGCGATCTCGGCCGTCCTGACCGCCCTGTCGAAAACCGGGGACCGCATCCTCCTGCCCTCGGACGGCTACTACACGGTTCGCCTCTTCGCCGACCGCTTCCTGTCGCGCCTCGGCATCACGGCCGATCGGCGACCGACGGCCTCCTTCCTCGACGGCGGCTTCGAGGGCTATTCCATCGTCTATATCGAAACGCCGTCGAACCCGGGCCTCGACATCTGCGACATCGCTGTGATCAGCAAGTCCGCGCATGCGGCAGGCGCGCTCGTCGTCGTCGACAACACCACCATGACCGCTTTCGGCCAGCGCCCACTTGACCTTGGAGCCGACATCCTCGTCTCCGCCGACACGAAGGCCGCAAACGGCCATTCGGACGTACTGTTCGGCCACGTCTCCAGTCGCGACGATGCGGTGATGGCGGCCATAGCCGAATGGCGCAAGCTGTCGGGCGCCATCCCCGGCCCTTTTGAGGCCTGGCAGGTGCATCGCGGACTCGAAACGCTGGAACTGCGCTTCGACCGTATGTGCTCGACGGCCGAACGGATTGCACCGCGCCTGCGCGACCACAAGGCCCTTAAGGCCGTCCGCTTCCCAGGCCTCCCCGACGATCCCGCCCACAATCTGGCGCGGGTACAAATGGACCGCTTCGGCTTCTTGATCGGCCTGACGCTCGAGACCGCGGAAAAGGCCGAAGCCTTCATCGATGGCTGCCGCCTTCTCCAGCCGGCCACCTCCTTCGGCGGCACCCACTCCTCGGCCGAGCGCCGCGCCCGCTGGGGCGACGCCGTCGTCCCCGGCTTCGTGCGCCTGTCGATCGGCTGCGAGCCGGCGGAGGAGCTATGGTCGGCACTGGAAGAGGCGCTGGACGCGGTGGGGTGAGAAACGTCGGTCGGCAGTTCCGAGGAACACCTCGTCGGTGATGTTCCTCGGAGCCGAGACATGACGTCCGCGAAGGAGGATCTGCCAGCTGGCCTGTAAGCCGGGTTCTGTATGGCCCCGGCGCATTGCTGCGCCAGAACGTGGCGGCCATTCATCTGCGGCGGACATTGCTGTCCGCCTGATGCAACCTACCCGGATGGCTGGGCCGGAAACTGCCCGGGAGCGAACTCCCGCGCCATCCCTATTCGGTCTTGCTCCCGGTGGGGCTTGCCGTGCCGCTTCCGTTACCGGTCGCGCGGTGGGCTCTTACCCCACCCTTTCACCCTTACCCCGCCGATTTTCCGGTCCGCCGAAGGCTCGACGGGCCGGAAGACAGGCGGGGCGGTCTGCTCTCTGTGGCGCTATCCCTGGGGTCGCCCCCGCCGGCAGTTAACCGGCACCGTGTTTCCATGGAGCCCGGACTTTCCTCACACGCGGTCTTTCGACACTTGCGCCTGCGGCCGCCCGGCCAGCTGGCAGGACGCATAAAGGCTTTCGCGCGTCAAAATACAAGCCTCGTCCGACGCATTCGGGCGACGAGCGATGCCCTCACCCGAAAAGCCGTCTCAGCTGCCGATGACGCGCTTCACCTTGCTGCAATAGGCGGACGACACCCTGTTCATCCGCTTGGCGGCATGACCGGCATTGTAGCGCAAGATCGTGCCGCAGGTGTCGCCGCCACCGAGCTCATGCGCCTTGGCCAGGTACTTCATTCCGTACTTGACGTTGGTCTCGGGGTCGTAGAGCCCCTTGGCCGAACCCGAATAGCCCATCATGCGCGCCGTCGCCGGCTTGATCTGCATGAGGCCGATCTCGCCCGCCCGCCCCGTCACGTGGGGCCGGAAGTTGCTCTCGACGGTCACGACCGCATGGGCCAGCGCCACCGGCACGCCATACGCCTTGGCATAGCGAGTCACGATGGCTGGAAGCTCGCCTTTTACCGCCTTCACGTCCACCGTTTCCGCCCGCTTCCCACCGCCCAGCTTGGCAAGGAGGCCGGGGCGCTCGTCACTGACGATCGATGCGGTGGTGGCCATGTCGACGCCTGGCAACGCTTCGGCTTTCGCATCGACCACAGGCGCCTTCCCAGCATCCTGGCGACGACCGCTCTCGGCATGGGCAACGGCATTCACGGCGACGGCGGCCAGCGCCACCGCGACAAGGAGGGTTCTCTTCATTCGATCCTGTATCTTCTTCTTGGCGCCCGGTTGGCCCGGGCAGCGGTTGTCCGAGGGATCCGCCGGCCGTCGATCGGGCTTGGCGGATGCGAAGGAGGCCGCATGTGACGGCGCAATGAGCAGCCAAAATGGCCGCGCGCCTCAACTTTGTTGACAAGATGTTACATCAACCAATTGATTCGGTTGAATTACGTAGCGTCAAATCACGCTTAGAGTAGAAGCTGCCGTAGAATCGAAAGTGTCGCTGCATCGACCACCCCGTCGACGCGGGACGGACGGAACCGGCGCTGGAACGCCTCCACGACCATATGTGTCAATGGTTCGAAAACGCCTGTGATTTCCACGCCATAACCATACAGCGCCAGCATCGCCTGCACTTCCTCGACGATTTTTCCCCTCCCGCCGGGTCCGATCCACGGACCGCCATGGGCCACCGGTTCGGGCATTTGCACCGCCACCCCCGCCGCCGCCAACCGATCCCACGGAAATTTTTCGCCGGGATCAACCTTGCGACCAGGTGCCACATCCGAATGGGCGAGGATTCGCTCCCGCGCGATGCCGTGGCGCGCCGAAACGCCCGCGCACAGCGCGATCACGGCCTCGATCTGGACATCCGGAAAGTCCGGATAGCCCAGAAAATGGCCGGGATTGACGATCTCGATGCCGATGGAGCGCGAGTTGATGTCGGTCTCGCCCTTCCACGAACTGTGCCCGGCATGCCAGGCACGGTCGCTTTCACGCACCATCTGCACGATCCGACCGTCCTCATGCACGAGATAGTGCGACGAGACCTCGCTCTCTGGATTGCACAGCCAGCTTTCGGCCCCCTCGCCGCTGGCCATTCCAGTGTAGTGCAGGACGATCATGTCCGGGCCGGAGACCCCGATGCGCGAACCGAAATTCGGCGAAACCCTGATTTCCGCGCCGGGCTGATCGGCGGAAAATCCGCTCATGCGGCGACGCGCCCGCGCTCGATCGTTTCATAGGCCGTGTTGAGCGCGGCCATGCGGTCGTTGGCGAGCGCCAGGAATTCCTCGGGCACGCCCCGAGCGATCATCCGGTCGGGATGGTGGTCGGACACGAGGCGCAGGTAGTTGCGGCGCACTTCGTCGAAAGACGCGTCCCGTGAGACCCCCAGAATGGCCCAGGGATCCTTCTCCCCGAGGACGTGACGCGCCAGGATCGCCTCGAAATGCCGGTCGCTGATGGCGAATATCTCGGCGATCCGGCGCAGGAATCTCAGTTCCTTTTCATGAATCAACCCGTCGGCCTTGGCGATGTGGAACAATCCCTCGAGAATGTCCTCAAGCATCCGGCAATCCGGTTGGCCGGAACCGCACAATCCTGCCAGTTGCCCAGCATACACCTCGAAACCGGCCGTATCCGCCATGGCGAGACGGTAGAGTCGCTCGACGTTGCGCCTTTCCTCCTGGGGCATCGAGAAGATGTCCTGAAAGGCGCGGATTTCATCCTGCGTGACGATACCGTCCGCTTTGGCCATCTTCGCGGACAGCGCAATCATCGCCACCGAGAAGGCCACGCGGCGGCGCAGTTCCGGATCGCCCTCGAAAACCGTGCGAACGGCTTCGACGAGGTCGGCTACTCCGCCCGCCGCGCTAGCGGAAATGCGCGCGACGAACTCGCCTATGCGGGCCCAGATAGACATGAAACCTGTCTAAAGTGCTTCGGCCAAAATTGCGAGTACGGCATTTCCAACTCATGCCCTGGCGGGAACGGGATTTCCCGCCTGCCGTCAGACAGCAAAAAAGCCGGGTCATGTCCGGCTTTTCGCTGTCGATTCGTTTCCGATTACTCGACCGGGCGGACATCGTCCGTCGGCTCGAAATCATCGGTGCCGAGAGACCCGTCCGGGACGGCGCCCGTGCTTGTACCGGCATCATCCATCGCGTCGACGTTGGGCGTGATGCTCTGCGTGGTGGTCTGGTCGGCGGGAACGCCATCGCTCTCCGGCACGACGATCACGTTGGTGTCGTCAGCGGGAGCCATCGTCGGGTCGGTCGTCTGCACCTCCGGCTGGATGCTCTGGGTGGTCGTCGTGTCCGAATCGCTGCAAGCCACGAGGCCGAGCAAGGCGATCGACGACACGGAAGCGAGGATGATCCTTTTCATGATGCACTCTCCTTTTGCAAAGCGCGCCAGGCTCAGCGCGCCGTCGGTGGGAAAATGCGCCCGCACCTCGGCGGTTTCTTCAACTCCGATGACCAGATGCAACATTGTGTCAGGCTCGAGCTGCGGTCAGAGACTGGCGGCGCTTCGGGCGGCCTGGTCGTACTGGCCCGACAGCGCCCGCATAAGGGCGGCGGTCCGGCTGATTTCTCCATCCTCGAAGTGCAACGACTTTGCGCTGTCCACGAGAAGCGCTTCCCGCACCTCCCGATATCGCGCGCAAGCCTCGGCGCCTGCCTTCGTCACCTTCACGGTCTTTTCCTTGCCGCGCCGTCCCGTCTCGATCAAGCCCACGGCTTCCAGCTTCTTCAAGGCATAGGAGACCACGTGCGTGTCCTCGATGTTGAGCATCATGCAGAGGTCCGAAAGTGTCTTTTCGCGGCCGCGGTGGTTGCTGGAATGCAGGATCTGAACGTCGAGCGGACCGAGCCCCGCCACTCCGGCCGCGCCCATGCAGCGCACCATCCAGCGCTGGAACGCATTGTTGAGGATGGTCATGGCGAATTCCATCTCCGATAGCGCCGGCATCGCGCCGTCCGCCAGATGCGCCGCCGAAACGACCGGTCCCAGAACGCTGCCTTCACCCGCCAATCAAGCCTCCCCTTCAATGACAAAACGTTGACATTTCGTTGACGTTTTGTCTCCGTTTGCCTTATAGCCTGAAACGCGCAAATCTTCAAACGCAGGCGATTGGGAGACGGCGGATGAGCGACAGGTGGGATTTCTGGGTTGACCGGGGCGGCACCTTCACCGACGTCATCGGACGCGATCCCTCGGGCAGCCTCCATCCACGCAAACTCTTATCGGAAAACCCGGAAGCCTATCGCGATGCCGCCGTGCAGGGAATTCGGGACCTGCTCGGCGTACCGGCCGGCGCGCCTGTTCCGTCGAACCGCATCGGCGACGTCAAGATGGGCACCACGGTCGCAACCAATGCGCTGCTCGAGCGCAAGGGCGACCGTGTGCTTCTGCTCATCACCCGGGGATTTCGCGATGCGTTAAGGATCGCCTATCAGGCGCGACCCGACATCTTCGCCAAAGAGATCATCCTCCCCGAGCAGCTTTACGAACGCGTCATCGAGGTCGAGGAGCGCGTCTGCGCCGACGGCTCGGTGGAAACCATGCCGAGGCTCGACGACGTCAGACCGTTGATCGAGCAGGCCCGCGCCGACGGCATCGAGGCGGTCGCCATCGTCTTCATGCATTCCTGGATCCATCCCGAGCACGAGTTGATGGCAGCGAGCCTTTGCCAAGAAGCGGGCTTCGCCCAGATTTCCGTTAGCCACCGGACCTCGCCGCTGATCAAGCTCGTCGGTCGCGGGGACACAGCTGTCGTCGACGCCTACCTGTCGCCCATCCTGTCGCGCTATGTGAACAGGGTCGCGATGGAACTTGGCGCGGCTCCAGCCTCCCGCACGAATAGTGAGGTCGGCCACCCCCTCAAGCCCAATCTCATGTTCATGATGTCGTCGGGAGGCCTGACCGCCGCCGACCTATTCCAGGGCAAGGACGCATTGTTGTCCGGTCCCGCCGGTGGCGTGGTCGGCATGGTAGAGACGGCGCGGCTTGCCGGCTTCGAGAAGGTCATCGGCTTCGACATGGGTGGAACGTCGACCGACGTCGCACACTATGATGGCGCCTACGAGCGCGCCTTCGACACAGAGGTGGCGGGCGTGCGGGTGCGCGCACCGATGATGCGCATCCATACTGTGGCGGCCGGCGGCGGCTCGATCCTCCATTTTGAGGACGGTCGCTTCCAGGCCGGCCCGGATTCGGCCGGCGCCAATCCGGGTCCCGCTTGCTACCGGCGCGGTGGCCCTCTCGCCGTGACCGACGCCAACGTGATGTTGGGCAAGCTGCAGCCCGATTTTTTCCCGGCGATCTTCGGACCGCACCAGGACCAGCAGCTCGACCGTGACGTCGTGCGCGAGAAATTTGCCGCCATGGCCGCAGTCATCGGAGACGGGCGCTCGGCCGAGGCGGTGGCCGAGGGCTTCATCACCATCGCTGTGGAAAACATGGCCAACGCGATCAAGAAGATCTCCGTGCAGCGCGGCTACGACGTCACCGAGTACCTGCTCAACTGCTTCGGCGGCGCGGGCGGCCAGCATGCCTGCCTCGTCGCCGACGCGCTCGGCATGGAGGCCGTGCTCGTCCACCCATTCTCCGGCCTGCTGTCGGCCTATGGCATAGGCCTCGCCACCCTCTACGCCTCGCGCCAGCACGCATTGCTCAAGCCGCTGGCCGAGCAGACCCTGCCCGAAATCCGCATGCTAACGGAAGGCCTGCGGCAGGCCGTCTTCGCCGAACTACGTGGCCAGGGCATCGCCAAAGACGAGATTGCCTGGCGTCCGATCCTCCAGGTCCGCTACGATGGGACCGATACCGCGATCTCCGTAGACTTCGACGATTTTTCCATCCCCAACGCCAAGGACGCCTTCGAGGCCGCGCACAAGGCACAATTCGGCTTCGTCTACGACAACAAGCCGATGATTATAGAGGCAATCAGCGTAGAAGGCACCGACACGCGCAATTCGGGCAGAGGCGAGATCCACCACGAGACATCGGATCGCCCGCCAACCTCGTCGGAAACCCGCGACGTCTTCTGCGATGGCGAATGGCGTGAGGCCGGCGTCTTCCGCCGCCAGCACCTCTTCCCGGGCGCGAAAGTCTCCGGCCCGGCGCTGATCGTCGAAAGCCATCAGACCATCGTGGTCGAACCTGGCTGGCAGGCCGAGATCACCGCCAAGGACCACGTCCTGCTGCGCCGCGTCGAGCGCAAAGCGCGCGCGGCTGCGCTTGGCACAATGGCAGACCCGGTCATGCTCGAGGTCTTCAACAATTTGTTCATGTCGATTGCCGAGCAGATGGGCGTGACGCTGCAGAACACCGCCTACTCCGTCAACATCAAGGAACGGCTCGACTTTTCCTGCGCCGTCTTTGACGCAACCGGCGCACTTGTCGCAAACGCCCCCCACATGCCTGTCCATCTCGGTTCCATGGATCGCTCCGTCGAGACAATCATACGGTTGAATGCCGGCGACGTGCATCCCGGCGACGTCTTCGCCCTCAACGCTCCCTACAACGGTGGAACACACCTGCCCGACATCACCGTGGTAACACCGGTGTTCGATCTGGAAGACCCCGCATCCTCGTCCATCGAGGCTCCGCTTCGCTCCGTACCTCAGGATGAGGATGCGGGGGGGACGGCGCATGAGGATGTCCGGGCGACGACGTCTCGGTACCCTCATCCTAAGGTGCGAGCACAGCAAGCCTCAAAGAACGAGGGGACCGAGCAGCGCAGGATCCTCTTCTGGGTCGCTTCGCGCGGACACCATGCCGATGTCGGCGGCACCGCACCGGGTTCGATGACTCCGCTCGCCACGACGGTCGACGAAGAAGGCGTGCTGTTCGACAATTTCCGTCTCGTGGAGCGCGGCCGCTTCCGCGAGGCCGAGTTGCACCATCTCCTCACCGACCATCCGTGGCCGGCGCGGAACCCGCATCAGAACATTGCAGACTTGAAGGCGCAGATCGCGGCAAACGAGAAGGGCGTGGCCGAACTCCGCAAGATGATCGCCCATTTCGGGCTCCCCGTCGTCGAGGCCTACATGGGCCACGTCCAGGACAATGCGGCCGAGAGCGTGCGGCGCGTGCTGGAGCGCCTGCCCGATGCGTCCGAATACGAATACCCGACCGACACCGGACAAGTCATCAAGGTGAAGATCACGGTCGACCGTGCCGCCCGCAAGGCGACAGTCGACTTCACCGGAACCTCGCCGATGATGAAGAACAATTTCAACGCGCCTGAACCGGTGGCCCGTGCCGCCGTGCTCTATGCCTTCCGCGTCATGGTCGAGGGACAGATCCCGATGAATGCCGGCTGCCTCCGGCCGATCGACATCATCATCCCCGAGGGCTGCATGCTGCGTCCGACCTACCCGGCAGCAGTCGTGGCCGGTAACGTCGAGACGTCGCAGCACGTGACCAACGCCTTGTTCGGGGCGATGGGCGCCCTCGCCAACGCGCAAGGCACGATGAACAACCTGACTTTCGGCAACGAGAAATACCAGTATTACGAGACGATCTGCTCGGGCTCGCCCGCCGGCCGCATGAATGACGGCCGAGGCTTCGCCGGCACGTCCGGCGTCCACGTCCACATGACCAACTCACGACTGACAGACCCTGAGATCCTTGAACTGCGCTTTCCCGTACTGCTGGAAGATTTCCATATCCGCAAAGGTTCGGGGGGCAAGGGCAAATGGAACGCGGGCGACGGCACGAGCCGCACCATCCGCTTCCTCGAAACCATGGAATGCGCGATCCTGTCCTCGCATCGCGGCCGCCCGCCCGAGGGTCTGGACGGCGGCGGTGCCGGCGAGGTCGGACGGACCGAGGTGCGCCGGATGGACGGCACGGTCGAGACGCTGAAGGCCTGCGATCAGACGGTTGTGCAGGCCGGCGAGGCGGTGATCGTCACCACGCCGACGAGCGGCGGTTTCGGACATCGCTGAGACGCGGGCATGCAAGCGGCAGGGCCGTGTCCTTGAGCAAACGCCGGTGCGCCGCGCGACGGCGTTTTCGCCGCCCGGTTCATCAGACAAGACAGGAATGCGTTCGAAGACGTCGCCAGCGCTAGGAGGTGTCAGGCGCGTAAGGCGACCACGCGCGGGGCGTGCCAAGGCCGGAAAGGACGCGCGACACGCGACCGCGCACAGCGACGTCATGGCTGGCCAGCCAGCCATCGAGATCGTCGAAGCAGTTCTCCGGCAGCAGCAGCGCGCCCAGCATCGCCGCCAGCATGCGCAAGCGACAGGCGAGGATCGCAGCGTCCGCCGGCCCGCTGCCTCCCTCCGGTTCGTCCTCGAAGCATGAGGCCCAGTCCCACCCCGTCGTCTCCGCGAGGTGGTCGAACACCACGCCCTCGGCATGGCGCAGGATGGCGAGAACCAGCCAGCGGACCGGAAGCGAGCGGCCGGCGGCGCACTCGGCCAGCATGGCGAACGAAACGAGCCGCGCAATGATGCGCCTCAGCGTCCTTTCGTCCAGCCCGATGTCCATGTCCGCCCCTCCAAAACCAGCGGCCATTGTGGGGCGGGTTCGTTGGGACGTGGATGGATTTCGTAAAAAATTTCGATTCCAATGAACTGGAGTGGTGTTCTTTCCGTCGCGTCGTTTGACGGCGACGGTATATCAGGCAGTTGACGACCAGTCCTCGAAAATGCCCCGCTCTCGAATGGTGGAAAGCACGTCGGCAAGGCTTTCATCCAAGCTGCGGTTGGAGGTGTCGACATGGATCGTCGCCTGGCCGTAGAGCGCCTCGCGGCTTGTGAGGATGGTGCGCAGTTCCTCCATGGCGGACGGATTGCCGGCCATCGGCCGGGTGTCACCCTGGGCGCGCACGCGGGCCATGTGCTCCTCGGGCTGCGCCTTGAGCCAGACTGTGTGGTAGTGGCGCAGCAGGTAGTTGAAGGTTTCGGGCTCCGAGACGATACCGCCGGCTACCGCCAGCACGAGCGCGTCGCTGGTCGCCACGATGCGCTCGACCGACTGGCGTTCGAGACGGCGGTAGCCCTCTTGGCCGTAGAGCGCCATGACCTCGTTGACCGGCATGCCGCTCGCCTGCTCGATCTCGGCGTTCAACTCCATGAAGGGCACGCCGAGCCGGTCGGCGGCGAACCGCCCGAGCGTCGACTTGCCCGCCCCGCGCAGGCCGATGAAGGCGATGCGCCGGCCGCGCCGCAGCGCGGGGTGCTCGGGATCAAGGATTTCGAGCACCTTCTGGCGCTGCTCGGCGGTGGCGCCGCGATAGAGCCCCATCACCATCATGACGTCGGAGTTCCAGGGGTCGTCGGCTCCGACCAGCCATTCGATCCGGTGGTCGAGCGCCGCGGCCACGCGCCGCAACAGCACGATCGAGATGTTGCCCTCGCCGCCTTCTAGCTGCGCCAGATAGCGCTGCGAAACACCCGAGATTTCCGACAGGCGCTTGCGCGAGATGCCCTTGCGGGCGCGCGCCGTGCGGACGCGTTCCCCCACCATCGCCAAGAGCGCGCCGTTGGCCGCGTCCTCGGGAAGGAAGGTTTCGGGTCGCGTGACCCGGCCGTCGAAGCTGACGATCTCGTCCATCCGCACACTGCCATCCTGCAATATGCATTATAATGCATATTGCTTCGTCAATTGCAACATATCCTCAGTCAGTAGGTCTCGACGTGATAGCGCCCGGAATTGCGCATGCCGTCGCGGATCGTACGCCAGTTGAGCCCCGCGCCGCGCGCGATGTCCTCGAAAGCGCTTTCGACGCCGATCTCCATCGCCTTCAGCCCGCAGACATAGACATGGGTGTTTTCTGACGCCAGCAGCGCCGCGATGCGGTCCTTCTCGGCGCGCATCCGATCCTGGACGTATTCCTTCGGACGGCCCTCGACGCGGCTGAAGACGAGATGCTTCGTCAAAATCGCATCCGGAACCTTGTTCAGCGGTCCGAAATAGGGCAGCGAATCGGGCGTGCGCGCGCCGAAGATCAAGGTCATGCCCCCCGACGGACCATTGAGGGTGCGCTGGCGCCGCATGGTGAAGCCGCGGAACGGCGCGGATCCCGTGCCGGTGCAGATCATCAGGGTGTTGGCCTGCGGGTCATTCGGCATCAAAAAGGTCGAGCCAAAGGGGCCAGTGAGCCGCACCTGGTCGCCGCGCGTCAAGTCGCAGACATAGTTCGAGGCAAGGCCGTTCGGCTCGCGCTTGACGGTGAGCGACAGGTTGTTGGTGTTCGGCCGCTCGCCGTCGCGCGGCGAGGAGATCGAATAGAGCCGCATGCGGTGCGGCCGGCCGTTCGCGTCGACGCCCGGCGGCGCGATGCCGACGCTCTGGCCTTCCAGCACCGGAAACGGCGTCGAGCCGAGATCGAGGATGATGTGGCGCACGTCGGCATCCGCTGTCTCGGCGGTCAGCCGATAGTTGCCCTGGACGGCGGCGATCGCCGGATTGGCGCTGGTGAAGAGATTGACGCTCGGCTTCGCAGCCGAGGCCGGGGCCTTCGCGGCGCCGCCAGCGCCCGCATGCGCCTCGGCGAGCAAGGCCGCCACCTCGTCGTCGAAGGCCTCGATGACCCCCGACGCGCCCTCGCCCGCCGCCGCGAACTCCTCCTGCGGCGGCAGTTCCATCCAGGAGAGCTGTTCCCCGAGCGTGTAGGGCGTCGTCACGACGCGCCAGTTGTCGATGGAGCCCGTCGGACACGGCGCGATGCAGTTCATGCAGAAATTGCATAGCGCGGCGTCGACCACGACGTTGTTCTCGTCATGGGTGATGGCATCGACCGGGCACGCCTCCTCGCAGGTGTGGCAGCGGATGCAGATCTCGGGATCGATCAGATGTTGCTTGACGGGTGCGTTCATGGGTCGGCTCGCTTTGGTCCATCGCAATGGTCCGCATACGAGGGGTCGGGCGCTTACCCCAACTCCCGCATGCGCGGTGTCTGGGGCATACCCCCACCCCTTACCCCTCCCCACAAGGGAGAGGGAGACGTGAGACGTCGGCGCCCCCTCCCCCTTGTAGGGAGGGTAAGGGTGGGGGTAGGTCCGGGCGATTGGCGGGTCATCCGGACCGACCTCCCTCACGCCATGTGAAGTTGCACGTATTCGAAGTCGCCCGGCTTGTTGTCGATGCCGACGCGCGGCGGGGCGATCCAGCCGGCATACTGGCCAGGCTCAGAGCATGGCACCATCAGCGAGGAGATGTAGTCGCCATCGGCCTTCGACGGCAGCCACTCGTCCTTGCGCCGCTCGAACTCAGCCGCAGAAAGGAGTTCGCCATCGGGCGTCATGCGCACGGACGAGAACACGCCGATGTTGCGGTGGAAGCCCGGGTGCGGAAGCTTCAACTCGAAAGGCACGCCGATCTTGGCGATCGCCGCGTTCCAGCGCTTCAGCCCGCCGGCCGCATCGGCGATGTAGTCGTCACGCAGCCGCATGTTGATGGCAGAGAGCGCCGGCACCTCGACCGTCACCACCTTGCCGTCGACGAGCTGGACGACGGGATAGGTGGACTTCTGGAGCCGGTGATCGTCGTCGATCTTCGTTTCCTGGTAGCGCCCCTTGATTCCGGCGTTGAAGGCGTTGGCGGCGTTGGTGGAGACCTCCTGGCCGAACAGGTCGAGCGACAGCGTATAATGCAGGTTCAGCTTCTTCTGGATCGTCGGCAGGTCGATGACGCCGAGCGCGCGCACGGCCTGGATGTCGTAGGGATCCTCGATGTTGGCCTCTTTCATCGCCTCGCAGGTACGCTGGATGACGCGGCCGACGCCGGTCTCGCCGACGAACATGTGGTGCGCCTCTTCCGTCAGCATGAAGCGGCAGGTGCGCGACAGCGGATCGAAGCCCGACTGGGCGAGCGATTCCAGCTGCATCTTGCCGTCACGGTCGGTGAAGTAGGTGAACATGAAGAAGGAGAGCCAGTCCGGCGTCGCCTCGTTGAAGGCGCCGAGCATACGCGGCGCTTCCTCGGAACCGGACGAACGGCGCAGCAGGTCGTCGGCCTCCTCGCGGCCATCGGCGCCGAAATATTTCTGCAGCAGGTAGACCATCGCCCAGAGATGCCGACCTTCCTCGACATTGACCTGGAACAGGTTGCGCATGTCGTAAAGCGAGGGCGCGGTCATGCCGAGATGGCGCTGCTGTTCGACCGAGGCAGGCTCGGTGTCGCCCTGGATGACAATCAGGCGCTTGAGCATGTTGCGATACTCACCCGGCACCTCCTGCCAGGCCGGCTGGCCAACATGCTCGCCACACGGAATGCGGCGATCCTCGACCTGCGGAGCGAGCAGGATGCCCCAGCGGTATTCCGGCATCCGTACATAGTCGAACTTGGCCCAGCCCTTGGGATCGACCGAGATCGCGGTGCGCAGGTAGACCAGCGATTCCTGGAATTTCTGCGGGATAAGGTCGTTCCACCAGTTGATATAGCCCGGATGCCACTTCTCCAACGCCTTCAGAACGCGCTTGTCGGAAGACAGGCCGACATTGTTCGGGATCTGGGTGTCGTAGGAGACGTTGATCAGGTCGGCCATGAGGTTCCTCCGGGGTGGCGGGTATTGGGATGGCGAGTAGCGAACGGCGAATGGCGAGTAGGAAACGCAATTCGCCATTCGCCATTCGCTACACTCTCTTCATATCGTATTCGCCGCGCACGCCTGTGCCGTAGCGCTTGAGCGCGCCAGTCTCGCCGACCGCGTTGGGGCGCTGGAAGATCCAGTTCTGCCAGGCAGTGAGTCGGCCGAAGATGCGCGTTTCCATGGTTTCCGGGCCGGGGAAGCGCAAATTGGCCTCCATCCCGGTCATGGCGTCGGGCGAAAACGAGGCACGTTCCTCGAGGAAGATGCGCACCTCGTCCTCCCAGTCGATGTCGTCGAAGCAGAAGGTGACGAGGCCGAGTTCGTTGGCGGCGGCGGCGTCCAGCGCCTCGCCGGCGCGGGCCTTCGCCTCGTCGACCTTGTGCGGGTCGCCGAGGAAGCGGGTCTGCAGCCGCGTCAGGTCGTTCGACATCGGGTAGAGACCGAAATTGCCCTCCGTCAGCGTGATGGTGGCGACCGGGCGGTTGTCACCCTCGAAGTCGCCCTCGGCCATGTAGCAACGGTCGACGGCGAAAAGCAGTTCGGCCAGCATGCCGACGAAACAGGAGCCCGGTTCGACCAGCGCGACCAGCGAACGCGAGGTCAGGTCGACGCGCTTCAGGACGCGCTTCCAGTAGAGCAGTATCTCGTGCGCCAGCCAGTCGGCGCGGTTGGCGATCAGGAACGCCTCCTGCGCGGCGACCAGGGCGGGATCGCCCTGCGCGCGGAAGACGAGCACGCCGATCTCCAGCTCGTTGTTCCTGAGATGCAGGATGGCGTCGTCGAGTTCGCGCGCCGCCCGCAGCACCCAGGCGGACGCGCCCTGCGCATGCAGCGCCTCGACGCTCTCGGGGCCGGCATGCGTCGGCCCGTGGATGGTGACACGGCCGATGCGCTTGGGACGATCGATCTCCACCTCCACGCTCGAATAGGTGACCGAGCCGTCCTCGCCGAAGCGGCGGTCGAGCGGGGTGAGCGCGATGCCCTTGGCGTCCGACGGACGGGAGGACTTCGCGGCGAATTCCTTCGCACGGGCGGCGACCGTCTCGTCGAACTTCGAATTGGCGACGACCTCGTCGACCAGCTTCCAGTCCTTGGCGCGCTTGCCCCTGATCCCCTCCTCGATGGAGCAGAACACGTCGGCATGATCGCGCCGCACCTTGCGTTTGTCGGTGACGCGGGTCAGCCCGCCGGTGCCCGGCAGGACGGCCAGCAGCGGCACCTCCGGCAGCGCCACGGAGGACGTGCCGTCGTCGGTCAGGATAATGTGGTCGCAGGCAAGCGCCAGTTCATAGCCGCCGCCGGCGCAGGCGCCGCGCACAGCGGCGATATAGAACTGGCCCGACTCGGCGCCGGCTGCCTCGAAGGTATTGCGGGTCTCGTTGGTGAACTTGCAGAAATTGACCTTGTGGGCGTGGGTGGCGCCACCGAGCATACGGATGTTGGCGCCGGCGCAAAAGACGCGTTCCTTGCCCGACTGGAGCACGACCGCCTTCACCTCGGGATGCTCGAAGCGCATGCGTTGCACGACGTCGGCGAGCTCGATGTCGACGCCGAGATCGTAGGAGTTGAGCTTCAGCTCGTAGCCGTCGAACAGCCCACCCGCCTCGTCGACGTCCATGCTGAGATAGGCAATCTCGCCCTCATAGCGGATCTTCCAGTGCCGGTACTTTGACGGGTCGGTCTGGAAATCGATCACCCTGGCCACATCCAACTCCTTGGAAACCCGAGCAAGACGCATCATAGTGCATTATCATGCGCTTCGATAGCCCGCATTATTGTCGATAAGAGCTATTTCGCCGAATTATCGGTATCATCGAGCGGGCATACGTAATATATTGCATCTAACTGCTCAGACTCAGCACCGGCCGCGTCGCGATCAGCGCGGACAGCTCGTTGCCGGCATGGGCCTCGATGCGCAGCGCAAAGCCGCAAATGGCGGCGAGCACTTGCCCGGGCTCGATGCCCATCAATGGCGCAGCGCCGGCTTCAGCCAACCGCAGACGGGCATCGCGGATCAGCCTGAGGGTAGCGCGCTGGCGCTCCATGCGCAGCTTCAGGCAGGCATTGGCAAGTTGGATCAGTCCTTGGACGAGATGGCGCTCGGCGCTGTTGGGCGCAGCGCCGGCCCAGACAGGCTCCCAGACCTCATGCGCTTCCCAGAAAAAGCCGCCGCCATAGAGCTGGAAACCATAGCACCAGGCCTCGTTGACCTGCCAGGCCGCCGGATCGGTACGGGCCTGTGCGCGATCGGCGATCGTGATGAACAGCCCCTCTTCCGGCCGGGGGTCTCGGCCGGGTACGAAGGCGGTCGCGGGCAACGGCCAACTGGCAACCGCCGCAGTCTGGTGCGGCCGGGGCGGCGCCGTCATGCCGTCTCGGCCTTCGCCGCCTCGATGCGGTCGAGCCGCTTCAGATAGTCGACGAGAAGCGCCAGCGTCTTCTCGGGTTGCTCGACATGGGGCCCGTGGCCGCAATCGGCGAGCATCGCGACGTCGACCGGATTGTAGCTTTGGGTCTCCAGCGCCTCGATCTGGGCGCGCGTGCCATACTGATCGTCCACGCCCTGGATCGCCAGCACCGGCACCCGGATATACGCGATCACCTCCTCGATGTTCCAATCCTTGAAGGCGGGATCGAGCCAGGCATCCGCCCAGCCGAAAAAGGCGTTGTCGACGTCCTTGTGGTACTTGCCGAGACGCGCCCGCAGCTCGCCCGTCTCGTAGGCCGCGCGCGCCGTCTCGATCGAGGCGAGCCCCACCTTCTCGGTGAAGAAGTGCGGCGCCATCAGCACCAACCCGCGCACCCGGTGGTCCTGCACCGAGCCGCCATAGATGGCGGCGATCGAGGCGCCGTCGGAATGGCCGACCAGCACGCCGGAGCGAAAACCGATGGCGTCCAGCACCTTCGGTAGGGCGTCGACGGCTTCGCTAGTCATGTAGTCCAGCGGGCGCGGCAGGATGGCCGGGTCCGACTGGCCATAACCGCGGCGTGAAAATGCAAAGACGCCGTAGCCGGTCACCCGTGCGAGCTTCTCCGGAAAATCGCGCCAGAGGGCTATGGAGCCGAGGCCCTCGTGCAGCAGAACGACGGTGGGCGCGCTGTCCGGAGCGGGGCCGAAGCAGCGGCCCTCGAGTTTCACCTCATCAATGTCGAGCGTCAGGATCTTGCCGTCGTTCCACATGATGTCACGCCCCTTCCCTGAGCTTGAACCGCTGCACCTTGCCGGTCGCCGTTTTCGGCAGGTCCGGCACGATCTCGATCCAGCGCGGATACTTCCACGCGCCCACCTTGCCCTTGACGTGCTCCTTCAGCACCTCCGGCAGGTTCTCGGGCGCGTGGCCGTTCTTGAGAACGACGAAAGCGCGTGGTTTTTCGAGGCCTGACTCGTCCTTGTGCGCGACGACAGCGGCCTCCAGCACGTCGGGGTGCGAAACCAGTGCCTGCTCGACCTCGAAGGGCGAAACCCAGATGCCCGACACCTTGAACATGTCATCGGTGCGACCACAGTAGACGAAACGGCCGTCCGCGGCGCGCTCGTACTTGTCGCCGGTGCGGGTCCATCGTCCCTCGAATGTCGAGCGGCTCTTGTCGCGCTGGTTCCAGTAGCCGTCTGCGGCGGACGGCCCGTCGACCAGCAACTCACCAACTTCGCCCTCGCCCACTTCGCCACCGGCCTCGTCGACGAGCCTTACCCGGTAACCAGGAACCGGGACACCCGAAGTACCGTAGACAATGTTGCCCGGTGCGTTGGAGAGGAAGATATGCAGCATCTCTGTGGATCCGACGCCGTCGAGGATGTCGGCGCCGGTCTGCGCCTTCCAACGGCTGCCGATCTCGGCCGGTAGCGCCTCGCCCGCCGACACGCAGATCCTCAGCCGGTCGAGCCCTCGCGGCGTCACCTTCTCCATATGGGCGACCATGCCCGCATAGAGCGTCGGAACGCCGTATGTACGACTCGGAGACATGGGTGACAGTTTGTACCTAAGACATGGGTGACAACCTCGTGCC
>NZ_RWKW01000045.1 GCF_003970795.1 Aquibium carbonis
CGGGCGCCAGATGCGCCGTCGGCTCGTCCACCACCACCAGCGCCGCGTCCTGCGCCAGCAGCGCCGCCAGCGCCACGATCTGCCGTTCGCCGCCCGACAGCGCCATGGTGCGCCGGTCGCGATCGCCGGCCGAAAGCCCCACCGCCTCCAGCGCCGTCGCCACGCGCGTCTCGATTTCACCGACCGGCAGCGCCCGGTTCTCCAGCGCAAACGCCACCTCGTCGCCGATCGTCATGCCGCACAGCGTCTCCTCGGCATTCTGGAACAGCCGCGACACCGTGGTCGACCATTGCGCCGGCCGTCGCGCCGCCGCGGCCTCGCCGAACAACTCGACCTCGCCCGAGACCTCCGCCGGCATTGTCTGCGGCACCAGCCCGGTCAGGGTGGCCAGCAGGGTCGACTTGCCTGCCCCCGATGGCCCGAGCAGCAGGAGCACCTCGCCTTTCCGCACGTCGAGCGTGACCGGCCCCACCGCGTCGGCCGCCGCATAGGGGTAGCGCACGACGACGTCGCGCCAGTCCACCGCGGGTGCCATGCCGGCGGGCTCCGTCACCATCGCCGGCTCACGCGATCCCGGCGCGCCGGTCGCGGTCGATCGCCAGCCCCGACAGGACGCCGGTGCGGTACAGCGCCTCGGTGATCCAGTGCCCGGCCAGCCCGCCCAGCAGCGCGCCCGACAGGCAGCGCAGCGTGAACATGGCGATCAGCAGCCCGGGCGCCAGCGCGCCATAGTCGAAGCGGAACCAGGTGTAGACGAAGGAGAACACCGCCGCGCCGACGCCCGCCGCCAGCAGCACCGGCAGGCGATAGTTGCGCCAGCGCGTCGCCGCGAACACCGCCTCCGCGCCCGCGCCCTGCACGAATCCGGTGACGAGCAGCAGCAGCCCGGCCGGGCTGCCGAGCAGGATCTGCACCGCCGCCGCCAGCACTTCGGACAGCAGCGCCGCCCCCGGCTTGCGGATGATCTTGGCGGCGATGATCGACACGATGAACCAGAACCCCATCACCACGTCCATGGTGACGGGCCCGAACACCGCCTGCGCGATCAGCCACACCTGCACCCAGGCCAGGTACAGCACGCCGAACACGGCGCCGAGCACGGCGACGATCAGGATTTCGCGCAAGGTCCACGCGTTGGAACGGACGACGGCAGTCATGGCGGCCTCGAAGGGTTCGGTTGGGAAAGGGAGGGGCGCGGGCTGTCCGCGCGGGATCAGCTCTTGGTCGGGCTGTTGGCTGAAACCGTCAGGTCCAGAGCGACATGGCCTTGCGGCGCGCCGAAGCTCAGGAAGGCGTCCGACAGGGTCGCGAACACCGGGCCGGCGTCGCCGCGCAGCTTGGTGCAGAAGTTCTTCGACCGGTCGAAGACGCCCGAGCCCTTGAGGAAATCGATGCAGCCGTAGATCTCGTCCATGTGGGCGTCCGCGCCGAGCGGATAGAGCGAGAACTGCGCCGCCACCGGCTGTCCCAGCACCGTCGCTTCGGCCACCCGCTGCCGCGCCTGCGCGATGCGCTGGTCCAGCGGGCCGCGTGCGCCGCCGGCAAGCGGGGTGCAGCGGGGGTCGTCCGGCTCGCCGGGGCAGCCGCGCGACACGGTGGCCGACAGGACGACATGGACGCCCGAGGCCGCCGCGGCGACGAACAGGTCGCGCATCGCCGGAAATATCTCCTCCGGCGGGCCGACGATCAGCGTCGACACGTCGTCGGTCTCGATGCGGAAGCGCTCACGATAGGGATCGAGCGCGGAAAGCGCGCCAAGGATCACGCCGACGAAATCGTCGCACATGGGATAAAGGGAAATCTGCGCACCTGAGAACATGCTCGCCTCGCTCCGCTGGCATTAACCAGATCAGCTTGAGGGTCCGGAGGCATGTCGCCCCGCATCTCAGCCCCGGCGTTACGGAGCTCCCCTGTCGAATGAGCGATGCTTAGCAGGCGTCGTGGCGACGCGCAACCGTCGGTCGTGCAGATTTGAGCGTGTTGCGCCCGGTGCTACCGCGCGCCGTCCGTCATGGCGTGCAGGGCTTCGAACCGCTCCAGGAACGCCCGCTGCACGTCGCCCGCCGGCTTCGGCTCCAGGTCGAGCGTCGCGGCATCGAGGCCGCGTGGCTGGCCGAAGAATTTCTTCGCTTCTTCGATCGAGAAGCCGGCAAGCTCCGTCGCCTCGAAATAGGCCGCCACCAGATCGGCCTTCTTGATCGTTGCCTTCAGCCGGTCGGCGCGCACGGGCAGCGAGAAGCGCACGTGGATCGCGTTCTGCAGCCGCTCCTCCACCGCCTTGTAGCCGCCGCCGACGGCCGCCTTGAACGGCGAAATCATGTCGCCGATGACATACTCCGCTCCGTCATGGAGCAGCGCCGTCAGCCGCGCCTGCGCCGTTGCGGCCGGGTTCTGCAAGGCGAAGATCGCCTCGACGAGCAGCGAGTGCTGCGCCACCGAAAACGCGTGGTCGCCGCGCGTCTGGCCGTTCCAGCGCGCCACGCGGGCAAGGCCATGCGCGATGTCGCTGATCTCGACGTCGAGCGGGGAGGGGTCCAGCAGGTCGAGCCGGCGGCCCGAAAGCATGCGCTGCCAGGCCCGCGTCGGCGCACCGGGACGGTCGGGCATCACGCGTCCTCGCCGGCGGAGCCGTCGGGGAAGGCAAAGCCCATCCCGGGCGGGATCGAAAGCCTCAGCGCCACCCCGCCGGCCGTCACCGGTTCGCCGGCATCCATCGCCGCCTTCACCTTGTCGATGCGCACGACCGCCAGCCCCTTCGCGCCCAGCACGCTGCCGAGCGCGCCCGCGGGACGACCCTGCGCCAGCACGGGCGTGCCCGCTTCGGCCAGGTCGGCATCGGCCTCCGCAATCAGCACGCGCCGCCGCGCCGTGCCGCGGTGATGCATGCGCGACACCACTTCCTGGCCGACATAGCAGCCCTTGCGCAGGCCGACCCCGCCGTTCTGGTCCAGCAGCACGTCGTGTGGAAAGGCGTCCGCCAGCGCGTAGTCGCTGCCGCTTTCGGCCACGCCATGGGCGATCCGCAGCGCCGTCCAGGCCGAAAGGTCCGTGTCGGCCTCGCCCTGCGCCAAGGGGCGCCGGACGACCCGAAGCGATTCGGGAAACCGCGCGTCGCGCCGTCCTGTTGAATCGGTTTCACAAGGCGTTGAATCGGGCTGTGAAGTCGATGTCTCGTCCGTCCAGGAAACCGCCACAAGCGATTCATTGCGCTTGGAAATCGTCAGTTTGGCGCGCAGCTTGTAGAGCATCAGCCGGCGCATGAAATCGTCGGCGATCTCGCCGCGGCATTCGAGCAGGAAGCCGTCCGCGCCGTCGCGGCTGACGAGAAAGTCGAACAGGATCTTGCCTTGCGGCGTCAACAGCGCGCCGGGCCTGGCCACGCCTTCCGGAAGTGCGGCGAGGTCGGTCGTGAGGATCGATTGCAGCAGATGCTCGGCGTCCGGGCCGGAAACGGAAACGAGGGCGCGCGCGGGAAGGACGACGGTCGGCATGGTGTTCTTTCGGTTCCTGATTCCCCGTGAGGGAGCTGGCTTCGGGCGGCCTCGGCTTGCTTTCTCGGGGGCCTTTACGTAAGCCGGCCGCATCATCCGGGCAAGGGCGACGACGGCGATGGCGACAACCTACGATCTCATCCTGACGGGCGGAACCGTGGTCAACCAGGACGGCGCCGGCCCCCGCGACGTCGGCGTCGTTGCCGGCCGCATCGCCGCCATCGGCGATCTCTCTGCCGCCAGTGCGGGCGAGACGATCGACTGCGCGGGCCTGCACGTCCTGCCCGGCGTCGTCGACAGCCAGGTGCATTTCCGCGAGCCGGGGCTGGAGCACAAGGAAGACCTGGAGACGGGTTCGCGCGCGGCCGTGCTCGGCGGCGTCACCGCCGTCTTCGAGATGCCCAACACCAAGCCCCTGACCACCAGTGCGGCGGCGCTCGCCGACAAGGTCGCCCGCGCCACCGGCCGCATGCATTGCGACTTCGCCTTCTGGGTCGGCGGCACGCGCGACAATGCCCACGAGGTCGCCGAACTGGAGCGTCTGCCGGGCGCGGCCGGCATCAAGGTGTTCATGGGTTCGTCCACCGGCGATCTGCTGGTCGAGGACGACGAGGGCGTCGCCTCGATCCTGCGCAACACCCGTCGCCGCTCCGCCTTCCATTCCGAGGACGAGTTCCGCCTGCGCGAACGCATGGGTGAGCGCATCTACGGCGACGCCGCCTCGCACCCGGTCTGGCGCGACGAGATTGCGGCGCTTCAATGCACCCAGCGCCTCGTGCGCATCGCGCGGACGGTCCGCGCCCGCATCCACGTGCTGCACATCTCCACAGCCGAGGAGATCGCCTTCCTCGAACGGCACAAGGACGTCGCCACCTGCGAGGCCACGCCGCACCATCTCACGCTGTCCGCCGACGACTACGCCACCCACGGCACGCTGATCCAGATGAACCCGCCGGTGCGCGCGGCCCGCCACCGCGACGGCATCTGGACGGGCATCGCCAACGGGGTGGTCGACGTGCTCGGCTCCGACCACGCGCCGCACACGCTGGACGAGAAGGCCAAAGCCTATCCCGCCTCGCCCTCGGGCATGACCGGCGTGCAGACGCTGGTGCCGATCATGCTGGATCACGTCGCGGCCGGCCGCCTGACCATCGAGCGCTTCGTCGACCTGACCAGCCACGGCCCCAGCCGTCTCTTCGGCATGGCCCGCAAGGGCCGCATCGCGGCCGGCTACGATGCCGACTTCACCATCGTCGACCTGAAGCGAAAGGCCGTCATCCGCAATGCCGACCAGGGCTCGCGCGCGGGCTGGACGCCCTATGACGGGCGCGAGGTCACCGGCTGGCCGGTCGGCACCGTCGTGCGCGGCCGGCGCGTGATGTGGGAGGGCGAGATCGTCACGCCGGGGCAGGGCGAGCCGGTGCTGTTTTCGGAAGCGCTGCCGGCCTGACGCCCTGCGTCATGGCTGCGGCTCCGAGGCAGGACCGTTGCCTCGACCCCGGCGCCGTCATCCACGGGCTCGTCCCCTGGATTTGCCAACGCCGCGACGTGGAGGTCCTGCCAAAGCGCGGGACACGCTGAAGCGCCTATCGCGCAACGGGCGGCAGAGCCCGGGACGAGCCCGAGGATGACGCCCGTTCGATGTCGCAGTTGCCCCTGACCGGGGAAAGGCAAGGGAGATGCGACCGCTCGCGCCTCGCCGCCGTACGCTCAGTCCCCGGCGACGAAGAACAGCCAGCGCCCGTCGGGCGCGAAGCCGGCGCGGTAGAACGTGTAGGCCCCGTAGACCTTCATTTCTTCCACGTCGCCCGCGGTCACGATCTTGAACAGCT
This sequence comes from Aquibium carbonis, assembly GCF_003970795.1. Lineage (GTDB taxonomy): Bacteria > Pseudomonadota > Alphaproteobacteria > Rhizobiales > Rhizobiaceae > Aquibium > Aquibium carbonis. The sequence continues at coordinate 5,324 of NZ_RWKW01000045.1, forward strand.
CGACCCGTTGCGGGTTGGTCAGCTGCTCCAGCGGCACCGCGAAGAAATAGGGAAACACGTAGACCTCCGCCGGCGTGCCGGGCGACAGGTGCACGTAGCCCGCCTCCAGCACTTCCAGCAGGATGGCGAGGATCTCCTGGCCGCGATCGTCGCCCGACATTTCCACGAGGAAGGCGATCGGATCGTCGCTGTCGCCGCCGAAGGAAAGCTGCGTGGCGCCGTCGCCCATCCCGATCAGCGGCCGCAGCCGCTCCGGTTCGCCGCTGCGGCAGGCCTCCAGAATCAGTTCGCGCATGCGACGAACCTCTTCGGGCAGCAGCGAGTAGTCGTACAGAATCTCGGGCAGGGGTTCGGCGGCCATGCCGGCATCGTCCGCGCCTTCCGGCTCGTCGACGCCCGCGGGCGTCCCTTCGCCGGAGGCCGGCGGCGCGGCGGGCATGTTGGGCAGCGGCAGGCGCAGCACCGGCTCGGGCAGGGGCACGCCGCCCTCCGGCGACATCGTCTCGGCGTCGCCGTTACCATCCTCGTCGGGCGTCACGGCTTCCTGACCGATCTCGCTCAGGGCCAGCAGCGTCGCGGCCTGGCCGAAGCCGCCGGACGCCAGCAGGGTGAAGCTCGCCACAACGGCGACGGCCATCGATTTCGGTGCGGACGTCATGATCGAAAGCTCTCGTGGGGCCGGGGGTGGATCGTCAGGCATGTGCGGCGGTTCCGTCCCGGGGCAGGTCGCCCGTCCCCGTCCTGGGGCCGGCGCGTGTCCGACGCCCGGTCAGCGCCCTTCGGGTCAGTGGTGAAAGCGCACCATCTCGAAATCGCCGGCAATCACCTTCTCGCGCATCGTGTCCAGAAGGGCCAGGGCGGTGTCCTCGCCGCAATTGCGCATCAGCTCGACGAAGGCCGTCGTCAGCGCCGCCTCGGCGATGATCTCGGGCTCGATGCCGGCCGAAAGCCCCTCGGCCCAGGCCTCCGTCTGGCTTTCGACGGCCGTCAGTCGCTTTTCCTCGCGGATCAGCGCGTCGATTTCGACGAGTCCATGTCCCATGGTTTTCACCCACCTTCTCTCGGCCGCCGTCTCGTTTCGAGACAGGCCGCCGTTCGTCCCTTCATGTCCCGTTAACTCCTTACCACAGGTCTGGCGATTTTCGCCCCGCCCGTCCCGGAAAAGTTAACGTCGGCTAATTCCCGTAAGTCGCGGCCGTCTCCAGCGTCAGGGTCTCGCCTTCCTTCATGTAGCGTTCGATCGCCGACGCCACCGCCTTGGTGCAGTTCATGTGGATCTCCGAATGGCTCCGGTAGCCACGGTTGAACGCGGCGATCAGCCGCGTGCGCTGCTCGGGCGCCGGATCCTCCGCCGCCACCAGCGCTTCCATCTGCTCGCGCCACAGGTTTCCGGTCTCGCCGCACAGGTTGCGCAGGTAGTGCAGCGATCCCAGCACCTCGCTCAGCCGGTAGAGCCGCTGCTGGTAGGGCGCGTCGGCGGCGCCCGCCGGAAGCGGCAGGAGCACGAGCAGCCCAAGGACGACGGCGTGGAATCGCATGTGACGTGACATTGCCCATGTTGGTGCCGCAGGATTCGGGCGCGAACAAGACACCCCCGGCCAAAGGTTGTCGGATGGTTAACGCGAAAGCGACAATATGATCTTTGCCGCCGCCAGCGTCGAGGCCGTGATCGGCAGCTCCGCCATCTCGTCGAGCGAATACCAGCCGGCCGTCTCGGCGTCGTCGCCCGCCACCGGCTCGCCCGACACATGCAGCGCCCGGAACACCGTCAGCCGGTAGACCGTCCCGGGGCTCGCCCCTTCCAGCGTCAGCTCCTCGTGCGGTTGCAGCGCGTGCGCCGTCAGCCCGGTCTCCTCGAAAAGCTCGCGCCGCGCCGCCGCCTCCAGCGTCTCGCCGGGCTCCACCCGCCCGCCCGGAAAGGCGTGCAGACCCTTCGCCGGCGCCCGCCCGCGCTTGACAAGCAGCAGCCGCTCGCCGCGCCGCAGCGCGACCGAGACGGCGGGGATGACGACGGGCGTGTCCATGCGCCACTGGTAGCGCCTTCGCGGCCCCGGGCGCCATCCCCCCGCTTGACCTTTGCCCCCGCACCCGCCAACTCTCCCGTCATGTGCGGACGGTTCACATTGGCGGCGACGCCGGACGAGGTCGCGGCGTTCCTCGCCACGCTGGAGCTCGACGCCTTCCCGCCGCGCTACAACATCGCGCCCACGCAGCCCATCCTGATGGCGATGGCCGGCCCGCCGCGCGAGCCGGGCTCCAACCTGCCCGACCGGGTCGCGCTGCTCGTCCGCTGGGGGCTCATCCCGTCCTGGTGCAAGGATCCGAAGGCGCTGCCGCTCCTGATCAACGCCCGCTCCGAGACGGCGGCCGAGAAGAACGCCTTCCGCGCCGCCATGCGCCATCGCCGGGCGCTGATCCCCGCGACCGGTTTCTACGAATGGAAGCGCGAGGGAAAGTCGAAACAGGCCTATCTGATCCGGCCGAAAGGCGGCGGGCTCATGGCCTTCGGCGCGCTGATGGAAACCTATGCCGATCCCGGCGGCGCGGAGATCGACACCGGCGCCATCCTGACCACCGCGGCCAACGATCAGATCGCCGCGATCCACGATCGGATGCCGGTGGTCGTCCGCCCGGCCGATTTCGCCCGCTGGCTCGACTGCCGGACCCGGGAGCCGCGCGACGTGGCCGACCTGCTGGCCCCCGTCGAGCCCGGCTTCTTCGAGGCCATCGCCATTTCCGACAAGGTCAACAAGGTCGCCAACACCGGGCCGGACATCCAGGAGCCGATCGGCGTCGCGCCGCCGGCCCCGCAGCCTGCCGGCAAGCCGAAGGCAGCCGCGAGAGCCGCGCCCGCCGACCAGCTCAAGCTGTTCTGAGCCGCGCGGCTCAGTCGGTTTCGGGCTGCGACGCCTCGGGCGCGGTCGCGCTCGTCTTCTTGGCCTGCTTGTCGGAGCAGACCAGCGCTGCTGCGACCGCGGCCGGCCCGATCGTCCTGAACTTCTCGATCAGGTGGTCGGCCTTGGCGCGTTCGCGTTCGGCCTGGGTGGCGGTGCGTTGCATCGTTCTTCCCCTTGGGGTCCTCTGTATCCGGGCTCTCCGGCCCGCGTCGTGGCAGGTGGTGTTCGAATTCGTCCGAAACATGGCCGAACAGCCTTCGCACCGGATTATCCGGGTCGTGGACGACAATCTGTGAAATTGCCCCCATTGGCTGTTGCACCAACGACACAGCCGCGCCCGTCACACGCCCGTCCCCCGCTTGACGCCGCGTCGGCCCGGCGGCATAAAGCACCCCATGAAAACGACCGTCGCCATTATCGGCATCTGCATTTGTGGCTAGCGCTCGCGCTGGTCCGGACGTTTTAACCCCTTCTCCCAGGACAGGAAAAACGCCCCGGCCAGCCGGCGGGTGAGTTCTTGTGCGCCGTTGCGTGGCGCCAGCTGGGAAGAAAGACATGTCCGAGGGTCTTCGCCTCTACAACACGCTGACGCGCTCGAAGGAGCCGTTCGTGCCGCTCGATCCGGACAACGTGCGCATGTATGTCTGCGGCCCGACGGTCTACGACTTCGCCCACATCGGCAATGCCCGGCCGGCTATCGTCTTCGACGTGCTGTTCCGCCTGCTGCGCCACGTCTACGGGCCGGACCACGTCACCTATGTCCGCAACATCACCGACGTCGACGACAAGATCAACGCCCGTGCCCTGCGCGACTTCGGCGAAGACATCGAGGCCGGCCGGCTGACCCTCAATGAGGCGATCCGCAAGGTCACCGAAAAGACCGCCGACCAGTTCGACGCCGACGTCAAGGCGCTCGGCTGCCTGGAGCCGAGCGACGAGCCGCGCGCCACCGAATACATTCCCGAGATGCGCGCGCTGATCGACCGGCTGGTCGAGCGCGGCGTGGCCTATGTCGCCGAGGACCACGTGCTGTTCTCGCCCAAGGCGATGAACGCCCGCCCCGGCCCGCGCTACGGCTCGCTGTCCAAGCGCCCCTTCGACGAGATGCTCGCCGGCGCCCGCGTCGACGTCGCCTCCTACAAGCGCGACGAGATGGACTTCGTGCTGTGGAAGCCCTCCAAGCCCGGCGAGCCCGGCTGGCCGTCCCCCGCCGGCATCCCCGTCGACGGCCGCCCCGGCTGGCACATCGAGTGCTCCGCCATGTCGATGGCCAAACTGCTCGCCCCCTTCGGCGGCGGGCTCGCCTGCGACGACCCGACGAAGAACATGTTCGACATCCACGGCGGCGGCATCGACCTCGTCTTCCCCCACCACGAGAACGAGGTGGCCCAGTCCTGCTGCGCGCTCGGCACCGACCGTATGGCCAGCATCTGGATACACAACGGCTTCGTCCAGGTCGAAGGCCGCAAGATGTCGAAGAGCGAGGGGAATTTCGTCACCATCCACGACCTGCTGCACACGGACAAGTTCGGCGGCCGCAAATGGCCGGGCGAGGTGCTGCGCCTGGCGATGCTGATGACGCATTACCGCGAGCCGATCGATTTTTCCGTGCGGAAGTTGGAGGAGGCGGAAAATATACTTACACGCTGGTACCGCTTGCTGAGTGAAATGCCGGGAGTGGAGCCTTCATCGCCGCGTGATTCTTTGATTTCAGCGTTAAATGACGAGTTGGATACTTCCGGAGCTATAAAGAAAATATACTCAATGTTTAGCTCAAGCCAAACTGGCAGGCTCGAATTAGGTATCTCCGAGCTCGGATGGGACTTCTACAATCCCGTCTGCGCAAGCATTGCTTTAGCGTCGGCGCAGCTTATGGGACTTTTGATGCTAAATCCATCTGAGTGGCTTCAAGGAAAGAGTGGGCTCAAATCAACGGACGTTGAGGTCTTCATTCAGCGCCGCCTCGCCCTCATCGCCCAGAAAAACTGGGCCGAAGCCGACCGCATCCGCGACGAACTGCTTGCGCAGGGCATCCAACTGAAGGACGGCAAGGACCCCGTCACGGGCGAGCGCATCACGACGTGGGAGGTGAAGCGGTGAGGGCGGGTAGGTCGGCGCTCGACGATACCCCCCTCTGTCCTGCCGGACATCTCCCCCTCAAGGGGGGAGATCGGCTGGCGCGGGCGCCCCGTTCACCCGCCGACGTTGCAGGACGAGCGCCGACGCCGACGCCGCCGTTCTCCCCCCTTGAGGGGGAGATGGGCGGCAGCCCAGAGGGGGGTGCCTCGCGCCGACATATCTCCTGCGGCCGCGCGGAACGAGTGCCGACGCCGACGCTGCCGTTCTCCCCCCTTGAGGGGGAGATGGGCGGCAGCCCAGAGGGGGGTGCCTCGCGCAAACGGCCGAGTTCCGGCGATTGGCGCAACCAGTTGCGATGCTCGATCCCCTCCGTGAATGGATTCGCATCGCGAGATGCTGGCAGGGAACGGTGCCTGCCATGAACCACCACCCCGTTCCGCCGAAGAACCGTCGCAACGCCAAGGCCATGCGCCGCGCCATGACCGATGCGGAGCTGAAATTCTGGAACGCGGTGCGCGCGCATCGCCTGATGGGCCTGTCCTTCCGGCGCCAGATGCCGATTGCCGGCTACATCGTCGATTTCGCCTGTCCTTCCCATAAGATCATCGTCGAAATCGACGGCTCCGGCCATACGCACGACGAGAACGCCCGCCGCGATGCCGTGCGCGATCGCGCGCTCGAGCACCTCGGCTGGACCATCCTCCGCTTCGCCAACGCCGACGCGCTGACCGACCTCGAAAACGTCTGCCTGCACGTGATCACCGTCGCCGGCCTGGCCGTGCCGCCGCCGCCAATGATGGAGACCCACCCATGAGCCTCGACAACGTCCCCCGCCATTCCGGCGGCTGCCAGTGCGGCGCCGTGCGGTTCCATCTCACCGGCGCGCTGGGCGACGCCTCGGTCTGCCATTGCCGCATGTGCCAGAAGGCCGCCGGCAATTTCTACCTGCCGCTGGTGTCCGTGCGCCACGCGAAGCTGGAATGGACGCGCGGCGCGCCGAAGCGCTTCCAGTCATCAAGCGAGGTCTGGCGCGGCTTCTGCGCCGATTGCGGCACGCCGCTGACCTTCGAGGCGCCCGACGGCGTCGCGCTCGCCATCGGCGCCTTCGACGATCCGGAGGCGATCGCGCCGAAGATCCAGTGGGGCACCGAGGCCAAGCTGCCCTATGTCGACGCCATCCCCGCCCTGCCGGGGCAGGACACCATGGCCGACGTGTCGTCGGCGACCTACCTGACCCGCCTCGTCTCCTTCCAGCATCCCGACCACGACACCGACGACTGGCCGCCGGCCGGGCAGGGCGGAGGTGCGGCATGAGCGGGGCGATCACCGGCGGCTGCCAGTGCGGCGCGGTGCGGTTCCGGGCGGAAGGCCTCGGCCGCGCCTCGATCTGCCATTGCCGCATGTGCCAGAAGGCCTTCGGCGGCTTCTACGGTCCGCTGGTCACGGCCCACGGCCTTGCCTGGACGCGCGGCCGGCCGGCGCGCTTCGCCAGCTCCAACCTCGTCTCGCGCGGCTTTTGCGCCGCCTGCGGCACGCCGCTGACCTATGAATACGAAGGCGGCACGGAACTCGCCATCGGCGCGCTGGACGATCCCGAACGCGCCGCCCCCGTCATCCAGGTCAATCCGGCCGACCGGCTGTCCTTCTTCGACCGGCTGCATGCGCTGCCATGGCGCCAGCCGGGCGAAAGCGCCGCCGCGGACGCCTTCATGGCGGCCGTGGAAAACCGCCAGCACCCCGACCACGACACCGACGACTGGCCGCCGGCCGGGCAGGGCGGAGGTGCGGCGTGAGCGGGGCGATCACCGGCGGCTGCCAGTGCGGCGCGGTGCGCTATCGCGTCGGCCGGCTCGGCCGCTCGTCCGTGTGCCATTGCCGCATGTGCCAGAAGGCGACGGGCAACGTCTTCGGCATTTTCGTCACCGCCCACGGCCTCGACTGGACGCGTGGCGTTCCGGCGCGTTATCGCAGTTCCGATCTTGGCGAGCGCCTGTTCTGCGCCGCCTGTGGAACGCCCCTGGCCGTCGACGAGACGAGCGGCAATCTGGAACTCGCCATCGGCACCCTCGACGACCCGGCGCAGGCGCGGCCGACCGTTCAGCTTCACCTCGAGGGTCGGGCCGTCTTCTTCGCCGAACTGGCCGGCTTGCCGGTTCCATCCGATTATGATCCTGCACGGATCGCACGGCAGGATGCCCGATTGCGGTCCCGCCAGCACCCCGACTACGACACGCAAACCTGGCCGCCGGCCGAAGGCACAGCCCCATGACGCTCCGTACCCTCTATCCCGAGATCGAACCCTTCGAGACTGGCATGCTGGAGGTCGGCGACGGCCACACGCTCTACTGGGAGCGCGTCGGCACCAGGGGCGCCAAGCCCGCCGTCTTCCTGCATGGCGGCCCCGGCGGCGGCATCTCCCCGGTCCACCGGCGCCTGTTCGATCCGGCGCTCTACGACGTCATCCTGTTCGACCAGCGCGGCTGCGGCCGCTCCACGCCGCATGCCGGGCTCGAGGCCAACACAACCTGGCGTCTCGTGGCCGACATCGAGCGCCTGCGCGAGCTGGCCGGATTCGACAAATGGCTCGTCTTCGGCGGCTCCTGGGGCTCCACCCTCGCGCTCGCCTATGCGCAGACCTATCCGGAAGCCGTCAGCGAGCTCGTGCTGCGCGGCATCTACACGCTCACCCGCGGCGAGCTCGACTGGTACTATCAGTTCGGCGTCTCCGAGATGTTCCCCGACAAGTGGGAGCGCTTCCAGGCGCCGATCCCGCAAGACGAGCGCCACGACATGATGGCCGCCTACCGCAAGCGCCTCACCGGCGACGACCGCGCCGTCCAGATCGAGGCGGCGAAGGCCTGGAGCCTGTGGGAGGGCGAGACGATCACGCTCCTGCCCGAGCCGTCCACCAGCGGCAAGTTCGGCGAGGACGATTTCGCGCTCGCCTTCGCCCGCATCGAGAACCACTTCTTCGTCCATTCCGGCTGGCTGGAGGAAGGCCAGCTCGTCCGCGACGCCTGGAAACTCGCCGACATTCCCGGTGTCATCATCCACGGCCGCTACGACATGCCGTGCCCGCTGCGCTATGCCTGGGCACTGCACAAGGCCTGGCCGAAGGCCGAATTCCACATCGTCGAAGGGGCGGGACACGCGTTTTCCGAGCCCGGCATCCTCGACCGGCTGATCCGCGCGACGGACGGGTTTGCGGGGAAGCAATGACCTGCAATGTCGCACGGTCGCAAGGTGACCGGGTCCGCCAACCCAATCGCGTCGTCATCCTCGGGCTTGTCCCGAGGATCTGCCGACACGGCCGGGGTGGAGTTACCCGAACGCAAGGACAGGCCGCGCGCAGCCACCAACGACAGCAGATCCTCGGGTCAAGCCCGAGGATGACGGCGACGGGTTGGGGGGCATTTAAGCAAGAGGGGGGCAGATCAGCCTCTGAATCAGCATGACCAAATCCCGCATCCATCTCTTCGACACCACGCTCCGCGACGGCCAGCAGACGCCGGGCGTCGACTTTTCCGTCGAGGACAAGATCGCCATCGCCGCCATGCTCGACGCCTTCGGCATCGACTATGTCGAGGGCGGCTATCCGGGCGCCAACCCGACCGACACCGCCTTCTTCGAGAAGAAGCGCACCACGCGGTCGAAATTCGTCGCCTTCGGCATGACCAAGCGCGTCGGCGTCTCGGCCTCCAACGATCCGGGGTTGGCGGGTCTGCTCCAGTCCGCCTCCGACGCGATCTGCTTCGTGGCCAAGAGCTGGGACTACCATGTCCGCGTCGCGCTCGGCTGCACCGAGGACGAGAACCTCGACGCCATCCGCGCTTCGGTCGAGGCCGCCGCCGCCGCCGGCAAGGAGCCGATGGTCGATTGCGAGCACTTCTTCGACGGCTACAAGGCCAACCCCGCCTATGCGCTGGCCTGCGCGAAGGCGGCGCACGAGGCGGGCGCGCGCTGGGTCGTGCTGTGCGACACCAATGGCGGCACGCAGCCGTCGGAGGTGCGCGCGATCGTTGGCGCGGTCGTCGCGGCGGGCATTCCCGGCGAGGCGCTCGGCATCCACGCCCATGACGACACCGGCCAGGCGGTGGCCAATTCGCTCGCCGCCGTCGAGGCCGGCGTGCGCCAGATCCAGGGCACGCTGAACGGCATCGGCGAGCGCTGCGGCAACGCCAACCTGATCACGCTGATCCCCACCCTGATGCTCAAGCCGGCCTTCGCCGACCGCTTCGTCACCGGCATCACGCCAGACGGGCTGACGGGCCTCGCGCGGCTGTCGCGATCCTTCGACGAACTGCTCAACCGCGCGCCGAACGCGCAGGCGCCCTATGTCGGTTCCTCCGCCTTCGCCACCAAGGCCGGCATCCACGCCTCCGCGCTCTTGAAGGAGCCGCAGACCTACGAGCACGTGCCGCCCGAAAGCGTCGGCAACCGCCGCCGCGTCATGGTGTCGGACCAGGGCGGCAAGGCCAACTTCATCGCCGAGCTGAAGCGGCGCGGCATCGCGGTCGCCCGCGCCGACCACCGGCTCGACACGCTGATTGCGCTGGTCAAGGACCGCGAGGCGCAGGGCTATGCCTATGAAGGCGCCGACGCCTCGTTCGAGCTGCTCGCGAGGCGGACGTTGGACACCGTGCCCATGTTCTTCGAGGTCACGTCCTTCCGCTGCATGATCGAGCGCCGTTTCGACGCCAACGGCAACTTGAAGACTGTCTCGGAAGCCATCGTCAAGGTCGAGATCGACGGCGAGGAGCGCATGTCGGTCGCCGAGGGCCAAGGCCCGGTCAACGCCCTCGACATCGCGCTGCGCAAGGACCTCGGAAAATACCAGACCGAGATCGAGGACATGGAGCTGGTCGACTTCAAGGTGCGTATCCTCAATGGCGGCACCGAAGCCATCACCCGCGTCCTGATCGAATCGCGCGACGCTACCGGCGCCCGCTGGTGGACCGTCGGCGTCTCCGACAACATCATCGACGCCTCCTTCCAGGCGCTGATGGATTCGATCGTCTACAAGCTGATGAAGAACCGCGAACTGGCCGGGCAGGTGGCGGCGGAGTAGGGCCGGCCTGTCCGTCCCTTCACCATCCCTTCATCCATCCATCAACAAAATCCATTGGCCTTTGCCGCCTGCCCGCCGCATAGCACGCGCATGACACCCGATGCCCTTCCCGAAGGCGGCGCCCGGCGCGGCTTCGTCTATGCGCTTCTGGCCTACGGCTTCTGGGGCCTGCTGCCGTTGTTCCTCAAGGCAGTGTCGCATCTGCCGGCGCTCGAGGTGGTGGCCCACCGCATTCTCTGGTCGTTGCCGATTGCCGGCGCGGTGCTGGTCGCCACGGGCCGCACGGGGGACCTGAAGGCAGCGCTGCGTTCGCCGCGCACCGTGGCGCTGGCCAGCCTCACGGCCGGGCTGATCACCATTAACTGGGGGCTCTACGTCTGGGCTATCGCCGTCGAGCGAACCGTCGAAACCTCGCTCGGCTACTACATCAACCCGCTGATGAGCGTCGTCATGGGCGCCGTGCTGCTCGGTGAGCGGCTGAGCCGGGCGCAGATCGTCGCGCTCGGCCTGGCTGCCGCCGCCGTCGTGCTGATGACCGTCGAGGCGGGCATCGTGCCATGGGTCTCGCTCGTGCTGGCCGGATCGTTTGCCATCTATGGCTTCCTGCGCAAGACGTTGCCGATCGGCCCCAGCCAGGGCTTCTTCCTCGAAGTCCTGATCCTGTCGGTCCCGGCTCTGGCCTATGCCGTCTGGTTGCAGGCCACCGGCGTTTCCAGCTTTGTCTTGTCACAGCCGCGCGACATGCTGCTGCTGGCCTTGTGTGGCCCTGCGACGGCCGTGCCGTTGTTGCTATACGGCTTCGGCGCGAAGCTTCTCAGGCTCTCCACCATCGGCATCATGCAGTACATCGCTCCCACCGGTATTTTCCTGATCGCCGTCTTCGTCTTCGGCGAGCCGTTCGGCGTGGTCCGCGCCATTGCTTTCGCGCTCATATGGGTGGCGCTCGCCATCTACACATGGTCCATGTTTTCCCAGGCGCGCGACCGCCGCGCCGCCGAAGCGGCTGCACACGGAGGCTGACGTGTACGAACTGATCATTGCCAACAAGAACTATTCGTCCTGGTCGCTGCGTCCCTGGGTGCTGATGCGCACGCTCGGCATCCCGTTCGCCGAAACGCTGGTGCCCTTTCCCAGCGGCGACAGCTTTGCCACCTACAAGCCGCTCTCGCCGAATGGCCGCGTGCCCTGCCTGGTCGACCGAGATCTGCGCGTCTGGGACTCGCTGGCGATCGTCGAATATCTCGCCGAGCGCCACCCGGGCGTCTGGCCGGCTGACGCGGTCGCCCGCGCCTTCGCCCGTTCGGCCGCGGCCGAGATGCACTCGTCCTTCGGCACGCTGCGCGACATCTGCACCATGAACTGCGGCTTGCGCATCCGCCTCCACGAGCGCCCGGCCGCGCTCGAACGCGATATCGCTCGCATCGCCGAGATCTGGACCGAAGGCCTCGCTCGCTTCGGCGGCCCCTTCCTTGCGGGCGCCGCCTTCACGGCCGTCGACGCCTTCTACGCCCCCGTCGCCTTCCGAGCCCAGACCTATGGCCTCAGCTTCGGCTCGGAAGCCGACGCCTACGCCGCCCGGCTGCTCGCCCTGCCTGCGATGTACGAGTGGTACGAGGCGGCCCTGGCCGAACCCTTTCGCGAGGAAGGACACGAAGCCGAAGCCCGCGCCGTCGGCGAATGGACCCGGGATTTTCGCGCCGAGGCCTGAGGCGCGGTCGTCGGAGCCGCCGCATCCCTTGTTCCGCCGGCGATGCTATGATCCCCTCTGTCGTTGTGACCGGGAGTGGACGAATGCAGCACGAAGGTGGGGGGAGGGCTACGCCCGTCGACGGAGGAACCATGATGGCCGTCGTGACGACCGGTACCGGTGGATACGATCGGCTCGAGCCCAAGTTGGTTCCCATCCCCATGCCGGGTCCGGGCGAGGTCCTGCTTCGCGTCCTCGCAGCGGGCATCAACAACACCGACATCAACACGAGGCTCGGCTGGTATGCGGGGTCCGTGAAGGACGGCACCGACGCCACGGCCGTCGATGCCGATCGCCGGGATGGCGGCTGGAACGGCGCCACGGCGTTTCCGCTCATCCAGGGCGCCGATTGCTGCGGCCGGGTGGTCGCGGTCGGGCCGGGCGGCGACGCCGGCCGGATCGGCGAGCGCGTTCTGGTTCGGCCGTGCATGCGCAGGGCGGGTTTCGACTTGATGGACACCGTTTGGCTCGGCACCGATTTCGACGGCGCCTTCTCGCAATATATCAAGGTTCCGGAAAGCGAGGCGTTCGCCGTCGCCTGCGACTGGAGCGATGCCGAACTCGCCACCATCCCCTGCGCCTACGGCACGGCGGAGAACATGGTGCGCCGCGCCGGCGTCGCGCGCGGCGACCGGGTGCTGGTCCCCGGCGCGTCGGGCGGCGTCGGGTCGGCGCTGGTCCAGTTGCTCGCGCGCCGCGGCGCCGAGGTGATCGGCGTCACCAGCCCCTCCAAGCACGAGGCGATCGCGAAGCTCGGCGCGGCCCGCGTGCTCTCCCGCGACGACGATCCGTTGGCCATTCTCGGGGACGACAGCATGGATGTCGTCATTGACAATGTCGGCGGGCCGGGCTTCGCCGCGATGTTGAAGCTATTAAGGCGCGGCGGTCGCTACGTCACTTCGGGGGCCATCGCGGGTCCGGTCGTCGCACTCGACCTGCGAGACCTGTACCTCAAGGACATCACGCTCGTCGGCTGCACCGCCTGGGACGCGCCGGTCTTCCCCGACCTCGTCTCCTATATCGAGACGGGCGAGATCCGCCCCCTGCTCGCCGCCACCTACCCGCTCGACCGGATCGCCGAGGCGCAGCGCGCCTTCCAGGAAAAGCAGCACATCGGCAAGATCGTCCTGCTCCCGCCGTCATGACCCGGCAGCTCCGACGCCGCCGCGCCTCTTGCAACGTCTGCGATTGGCGGTGCCGGCGAAGCGAATGATCTCCCCACCTGAGGGGGAGATGGCCGGCAGGCCAGAGGGGGCGCGACGGAACGCGGGCGTCGGCGGAAGGGACACCGATCGGTCGGCAACCGCGGCCAGACAGAGGCGTGTGCCATGAGCGCCGATCAGCCCGTCGGTGAAACACAACGATTAATTCTGTATCAGTTCCCTGCAGTCTCCGTGGACAAGCGCCTCACAGCCTCTCGATCACGCTCGCGTCGCCCTCCGCGTCCGCCGCAGCCCGCCCCGCCGCCACGATCGCCGGCACGATGCCCGCCACCGCATCCACGATCAGGGGCTGCACCAGATGTCCCGTATGCACGAAACCTTCCGTTCGCATGTGGTCCAGCAGCGCCGTCATCGGGTTCCAGAAGCCGTCCAGATTGGCGAAGACGATCGGCTTGCGGTGCCGCCCGAGCTGCGCCCAGGTCATGATCTCGACGATCTCCTCCAGCGTTCCGATGCCACCCGGCAGGGCCACGAAAGCGTCCGATTTTTCGAACATCATGTGCTTTCGTTCGTGCATGTCCTCGGTGATCACGAGCTCGTCGAGGTGATCGAGGTCGGACGCGGTGCGTTCCTTGTTCATCAGGAAGCGCGGGATGATGCCGGTTACGGGGCCGCCGGCCGCCATGGCGCCCTCAGCCACGGCGCCCATGATGCCCTTGGTGCCGCCGCCATAGACGAGGCGAAGGCCCGCCTCAGCGATCGACATCCCGAGCTCTCGCCCGGCCTCGACATAGAGGGACTGCCGGCCCGGCGAGGAGCCGCAATAGACGCATATGGATCGAATCGTGCTCATGGCGCGCAAGGAGCCTACCGGGCGCGATGGGGTCAAGACCAGTCGGGGCGTTTTTCTTGTCGCAGTGCAAAAAACGCGCTAGAGCGAGGGTAATCGGCAAAGGAATTGGGCTTGATGGCGATTTCTCCCTGGAAGGTGCTTCTCTTCATCATCGGTGGTCTTGGCTCTGCGGGAGCGGGCGCCTGGTACATGGGTGATCTTGGAAGCGCGTCCCGGTCCGACGCGCCGATGGTCGCGGCCCTTCCTGGCGACCCGGCCGCTCAAGTCGAGCAGGCTCCCACCGCGCCGGAGCCTCCGGCGGTCGGGCCGTCTGTCGGGGAGCCGACGTCCGATCAGGCTGAATCCGCCGACACGGAAGAGGTTGTCGCGCCGACGTTCGATCTCTTGCGGGTCGAACCGAACGGTTCGATGGTCATCGCCGGCCGGTCCACGCCGCAGGCTTCGATCGAGGTGGTTGTCGGCTCGAGCGTCATCGCCACGACGACCGCCAATGCCGACCGGGACTTCGTCGTGGTACTCGACGAGCCGCTGAAACCCGGAAACTATCAAATCGTGCTGCGCTCGACCTCGCCCGACAATGTGGTCGCGACGTCACTCGAGACGGCGCTCGTCTCGGTTCCGGACTCGGAAGCGGGCGAGGTTCTCGCGCTCGTCGAGGAGCCGGGCAAGGCCAGCCGCCTGATCACCGTCCCCGTGGGCGAAGAGATCGCCAGCGGATCCGACATGACGCCTTCGGCAGCTGACACCGAACCATTGGTCGCCGCGGACACCGCCTCGGCGACGGTCGCGGCCGACGCGACACCTGTGTCGGACGACGCTGCCGCGGCGCCCGAGAGCGAAGCCGCGCCCGCGACGGTCACCGCCGAAGCGCCCGCTCCGGAGGACGTCGCGGCCGCCCCGCCGCAGGCCGACACCACGGCCGAAGCCCAGGCGCCCGGCATCGCCGCCGATGTGACGTCTCCGACCGAGACCGCTTCGGCGGATGCCGCAACGGCTGCCGAAACCGCACGCGAGACGGTCGCCGCCGACCCCACGGTCTCGGAAGAAGCCGCCGCGGAAGCGCCTGTTGTCGCCGCCGAAGCCGAGACGCAGGTTGCCATGGTCGATCCGGCCGCGCCCGTCGAGCCCGAGCCCGAGCCCGCAAGCGCGCCGGAGCCCACCGGTGCCGAGCAGCCCGTCGTTCGGGTCGAGGCGGTGGAAATCGAAGGTCGCGACATCTTCGTTGCGGGCATGGCCTCACCGGGGCTGCTGGTGCGCGTCTATGCCAATGCCATCCTGCTCGGTGAGACGCAGGCTTCCGAGGCGGGCCGCTTCCTGGTCGAGACCGAGCGCGACCTGCCCGTCGGCGACTACATCGTCCGTGCCGACCTGCTCGCCGATGGCGGCCGCAAGGTCGTCGCCCGCGCCGCCGTGCCGTTCCAGCGCGAGGAGGGCGAATCGATCGCCGCCATCGCCGCCCCGTCGCCCGTGGTCGTCCAGACGCCACCGACCGAGGCGCCTGCCGCGAGCGTCGAGATGGCGGCCGAGCCCGCCGCGCCAACCGAGCAGACGGTCGCCGCATCTGAGCCAGCTGCGCAGCCACCGGCCGCCGAACCCGCCGCACCGCAAGTCGCCGCCAGCGAGCCCGTAGCGCAACCGACCGCCGAGAAGCCGGCCGAGTTGATCGCGGGCGAGGCCGCCGCGTCGAGCGAGACCGAGACGCAGCTGGTGGAGGCCCAGCCCGAAGCCCCGGCCGCCGTCGCCGAAACCTCGGCCGCTCCCGCCGCACCCGAAGTTGCCGCGAGCGAACCGGCCGCCGCCGAACCGGTCGCGGAAGCCGCGGCACCGCAGGTCGCCGCCGAACCCGCAGCGCAGCCGAACGCCGAAAAGCCCGCCGAGATCATCTATGAGGCAGAGGCGGTGGGCGCCACCCAGGACGAAACCGGCGCGACG
>NZ_RWKW01000004.1 GCF_003970795.1 Aquibium carbonis
CGCTCATCGAAGCCGCTCCGTTCCGCTTTCCCAGGGATGGGCGTCAGGCGACGGTGCCGGCCGCCATGTCGTCGACCACCGCCTGCGCCTCGCGCCGCACCTCGTCGGCCGTTTCGCTGGCGATCCGGGATCCGAGGCTGGCGAACTTGCTGGTCTCGCCGGAATATTCGGCAATGGCGCCTTCCATGAAACCCGCATAGACGTCGAAGGCGTCCTTCATGTCGTCCGATGACGAGAGATCGTCGAACAGCTTGATGTCCTGCTCGATGCGGTGCCTGACGAAATCCAGCGCCTCGACATTGTATCGCAGGGCCGCCTTCACGGCGTTCGCCTGCAGCCTGGCGGCGGCGATCCAGAACTTCTGCACGTTCGCCACGCCCGGCGCCGCTCCGGTGAACGTCCTGAAGGCGGCGGGGTTCATTGCGTTGATCATGATGGTGGCTCCTCTGTGAACGGAAGCCCGGATCGGATCAGCCCGAACCGGGGGTCGTCGCAAATGCCTCTTTCGGCTTTGACGGGCACCTTTTTCGCGAAACGTCTGACCATGGCAGGATAGCGCGGCCGGCCCGACCGTGGGTTGATCCGGATCAAACCCGGGGCGAGACGGACGGCCGCCCCGGATTGGAGCCCCCAGGCCCTCAGCGGGCGAAGAGGACCGGGACGGTCGCCTCGTCGAGCATCGACTTCGTCGTGCCGCCGAACATGCGCTGGCGCAACCGGGAGTGGCCATAGGCGCCCATCACGATCAGGTCGGCGGCGACATCGACGGCGTGCTGGCGAAGCACGGCCGCGATGGGCTTGCCGCCCGAAGGCAGGCGGTCGACGGAAACCTTGGCGCCGCGCCGCGCCAGATAGGTGGCGGCATCGGCACCCGGTTCGGCGCCATGCCCGTCCTCGCCCTCGACGGGATCAATCAGCGTCAGGTGCACCGCGTCCGCCCCCGCCAGCAGATCGACAGCCGCATGCATGGCGCGCGAGGCCTCGATGCCGGCATCCCAGGCCAGCAGCACGCGCCGTGGCGAGATCGTCGGCTTTGCGCCCGCGGGCACGACCATCACCGGTTGCCCGGAGGAGAACATCGCGCCTTCGATGACCCTGGCGCCCAGAACCTCGTCGCCGAGCAATCCGGCGGCCGCGATGGTCAGGTCGGCATAGCGCGCGCGCCGGCCCACGACCTCGTCGGCCCAGGCGAGTTCCGGATAGGCGGACGAGACGTCGGCGGAGATGGAGGTGCCGGCGAGCCTGGCCGTCACAGCGGCGCTGCGGTCGTCCAGCCGCTTCTGGCCGGCCTGGCGGTCCTGGATCCAGCCATCCGACACCATCGCCGCGAATTCCCCGACGGGCGGCGCGGGCGCGATCTCCACGATCAGCACCGACAGGTGCACGCCTTCGTCCTCGCACAGCTTCATCGCCAGCGTCAGGTCGTCATCGCCGTTTTCCGTACCGATGATGGTCAGTATCGTCTTGATGGACATCGTCTCTTCCTTTCCGGGCGCGGTCGCCTTGCACGCTTGACCCTAGGTTCCAACGCGAAGGGCATCATTGCGTTGGATCAACTTCCGGGTACACGCGCCGGGTCCAGGTTGACCCGGATCAAGGCGCCGGCTCCACGCTGGTCTAGCCTGCGACGAAATGAACGACTGGAGGCGGCAATGAAGACGATGGCGGCGGCGATCCTGGCGATGATGGCGGCCTCGTTGGTGACCGGCCCTGCGTGGGCGCAGGATGCGGGCGATGCCCCGCCCCCCGAGCAGGGCGCTGTCGACATGCCCTACGGAGAGGCCGAATTCCTGAATTCCTGCGTGGCCTGCCACGGCGACGACGGGCGCGGCGCAGGCCCGATCGCGGGCGATCTCCTCAAGCCGCCGACGGACCTCACGCTGCTGACGCGCGGCAATGACGGCGCATTTCCATATTATCGCGTGTTTGCGGTGATCGACGGTCGGTATCTCGTCTCCGGGCATGGCGACCGCGAGATGCCGGTCTGGGGCCGCCAGTTCATCGAGGAAGACGCGCGCATGTTCGGCGCGCAAGGTGGCGAGATGATCACGACCGAACGAATTCACGAGCTGACGAGTTACATCCAGAGCCTGCAACGCTGACGGCACGAACCCAGGGAAGGACCGAAGCGATGATCGTCGAGGATCAGTCCCCAGTCGTCGCCTTCCTGTCCGATCCGGCGACGCATGGCGCCACCGGGCCGGTCGAGACGATGGAGACGCACATCTCGCGCATCTTCCTCGTCGGCGACCGGGCCTTCAAGATGAAGCGGGCGGTCAAGCTGCCCTATGTCGATTTCTCGACGCCCGACAGGCGGCTGGAAGCCTGCCGCCGCGAGGTCGCGTTCAATGGCGAAACCACGCCCGAACTCTATCTCGGCGTCCGCGCCATCACGCGCGGCGCGGATGGCGGCCTGACGCTCGATGGCGACGGCGTCCTCGTCGACGCCGTGGTGGAGATGGCGCGCTTCGACCAGGCCGCCCTCTTCGACCGGATCGCGCTGGCCGGCGGGCTGTCGCCCGACCTGATGACCGAGACGGCGCGCATGATCGTCCGGTTCCATCGCGCCGCGCCGACCGTTCATGCCGGCGCGGGCGCGGACAACATCGCCGGGGTGCTGGACATCAACGAGGCGGCCTTTGCCGCGAGCGGCGTGTTCGGCACGGAAGCGGTCGCCACGCTCAACCGCGCCTTTCGGGAGGCGCTCGCCCGCCACGCCGCGCTGCTCGACCGGCGCGAGGCCGCCGGCAAGGTGCGCCGCTGCCATGGCGACCTGCACCTGCGCAACATCGTCCTGATCGATGGCGCGCCGCGCCTGTTCGACTGCATCGAGTTCAACGACGCGATCGCCACGATCGATACGCTCTATGATCTCGCGTTCCTTTTGATGGACCTTTGGCATCGCGGCTACGATGCCTTCGCCAACCGGGTGATGAACCGCTATCTCGACGAGGCGGACGACGAGGACGGCTTCCCGCTGCTGCCGTTCTTCATGGCCATCCGTGCGGCCGTGCGCGCCCATGTCACCGCCACGCGGATTGCGGATGGCGGCGATCCGGACGGGCGGCTTGGCGCCGAGGCACGGTCCTATTTCGATCTCGCCGGCCTTCTGCTCGAGCCGCGTCCGAACCGGCTGATTGCGATCGGCGGGCTGAGCGGCACGGGCAAGACGACCGTGGCGGAGGCGCTGGCGCCGACGCTCGGGCCACCGCCCGGCGCCCGCATCGTCGAAAGCGACCGCGTGCGCAAGGCCATGCACGGCGTGCCCGCCGAGACCCACCTCCCGCCAAAGGCCTACACGCCGGAGATCTCGGAGCGGGTCTACGCGGAGATGGCCTGGCGGGCGGGGCTGATCCTGTCGGAAGGGGGAACGGTGGTGGCCGACGCGGTGTTCGATCGGCTCCCCGATCGGGAACGGATCGCCGGGGTGGCGCAGGCGCGATCCATTCCCTTCTGCGGCGTCTGGCTCGAAGCCGATCCGGCGCTGTTGTGGGAACGCGTGCGCGACCGCCGAGGCGGACCGTCCGACGCGACGGTCGACGTCCTGTCGCGGCAGCTCGCCCGCAAGGTCGAGTGCACCGACTGGGACCGGCTGGACGCGGCGCAACCGGCGGCTGGGATCGTCGAGGCGGTGCTGGCGCTGGCGGCAGCCAAGGGCGACGGGTAGCCCTGAGCCCCGCCGCCTGCGGCGCTTCTATCGCAGGGTCAGCACCGCCAGATACACGCCCTGCTCCTGCGGGTGGTGCTCGATGACGAAGCCGAAGTCGCGGCACATGGCCAGCATCTTGTGGTTCTCGGCCAGGACGATGCCCTCGATCCGGCCGATTCCTTCGGCCCGCGCATATTCGATGAGCCGGCTCAGCAATGCGAAGCCCAGGCCTTGCCCCTGCACGTCGGTTCGGATCAGAAGCGCATATTCCGCCGCCTCGCGATCCGGATCGCTGGAGAGGCGACCGATGCCGGCGAGATCGCCGGACCCCTGCTCCAGCGCCACGAAGGCCATGTCGCGCCCATAGTCGAGCTGGGTCAGCCGCTTCAGCATCTCGTCGGGAAAATTCTTGCGCGGCGCGAGAAACCGGAACCGGATGTCGGCCGGCGACGTCCTGTCGAGGAAGGCGGGATAGAGCGCGATGTCGGCCGGCCGGATCGGCCGGATGGCGTAGCGGGCCTGGCCGCTGTCGAAGTCGCTCTCCAGACCGGACGGATAGGGGCGGATGGAGAGTGCGGGATTCGGCCCCGGGAGCCCGACCAGCATCGGATCGATCTGGATCCGCGCGTCGAGCGCGACCACGCCGTCCGCGTCGGCAAGCAAAGGGTTGACGTCGACGGAGACCATGCAGGGAAAGTCGACCGCCATCTGGGACAGGCCGTTGAGCGAACGGATGATGGCCGCCCGATCGGCCGGCTTGCGGTCGCGGAAGCCGGCGAGCAGCTTGCCGATCCGCGTCCGGTCGATCAGGTCGCCGGCCAGCACGTCGTCGAGCGGCGGAAGGGCGACGGCCGTGTCGTTCATCACTTCGACGGCGATGCCGCCGGCGCCGAACAGGATCACCGGTCCGAAGATCGGGTCGCTGCTGATCCCGACGATCAGTTCCTGCGCCTCGCGTCGCGTGATCATCGGCTGCACCGCGAAACCCTCGACGTCGCCCTCCGGCGCGAGCCTTCCGACCTTGTCGACGATGCCCTCGGCGGCCGCGCGCGCGCCATCGGCGCTGTCGATGCCGAGAACCACGCCACCGACGTCCGACTTGTGGGTGATCGTCTTGGACAACAGTTTCACGACCACCTTGTCCCACGTGCCGAGCAATCGTGCCGCAGCCTGGCCGGCCTCTTCCGGCGTGGCCGCGACGATCGTCTCGGGCGCCGGGATGCCATAGGCGGTGATCGCCGCCTTGGCTTCCGGCTCGGTGAGCATGTCGCGGCCTTCGGCGGCCACCTTGCGGAAGATCGCCTCCACCGTCTCGCGGTCCGCCTCGATGTCCTCGCCGCGGCTTTCGGGCACCCGCGACAGTGCCGCCTGCGCCTTCGACCAGTCGGCCAGATAGGACAGCGCGGATGCGGTATCGGCGGGCGTCGCGAAGCTCGCCACGCCGGCCTCGTGCAGGATCTGCCGTCCTTCGCGCGCCGTGCTCTCGCCGAGCCAGCACGTCAGCACCGGCTTGCCATTGATCATGCCCTTCGTGGTGAGGTCGGCGACGGCGCGGGCCGATTCGACCGGGGAGGCGAGGCCGGTCGGACAATTGAACACCATGACGGCGTCGGTGCCGGGATCGGCCGCCACCGCCTCGATCGCCGCCACGTAACGCTCGGCCGGCGCATCGCCGATGATGTCGACGGGGTTTGCCCGCGACCAGGTCGGCGGAAGCGCCTTGTCCAGACTGGCGATCGTCTCCGTCGCCAGCGCGGCCAGCTCGCCGCCGCAGTCGATGATCTGGTCGACGGCGAGGACGCCGGCGCCGCCGCCATTGGTCACGATCGCCACCCGGGCGCGCCCAAGCGGCTGGAAACGGGCGGTGATCTCGGCGGCGTCGAAAAGCTCGCCAAGGCCGTTGACGCGCAGGATGCCGGCGCGCGACAGGGCCGCCTCGACGACCCGGTCGGCGCCCGACAGGGCACCGGTATGGGTCGCAGCGGCCGCGGCCGCCTCCTCGTGGCGGCCGGCCTTGATGGCGATCACCGGCTTGATGCGGGCGGCGGCGCGCGCCGCCGACATGAACTTGCGCGGGTTCGGGATCGATTCGAGATACATGACGATCGACTTCGTGCGCCCGTCGCCGGCCAGCATGTCGAGATAGTCGCCGACGTCCACGTCGGCCATGTCGCCCAGGGACACGATGTGCGAGAAGCCGAGATTGTTCTCCGCCGCCCAGTCGACCAGCGAGGTGGCGATGGCGCCCGACTGCGACAGGAGGGCGATCCCGCCGGGCTGCGGGGTCATGTGCACGAAGCTGGCGTTCAGCTTGGCCGGGGGCACCATCAGCCCGACCGTGTTCGGGCCGATGATGCGGAAGAGAGTGGGCTTCGCGGCGTCGAGCATGGCCTGCCTGAGCCCGTTGGCCACCGTCAGGCCGGCGGTGATGACGACGGCTGCCCGCGTGCCTTTCCTGCCCAGATCGCGGATCAGGCCGGGCACCGTGGCCGGCGGGGTGACGATCACCGCGAGATCCGGCGCTTCCGGCAGGCTTTCCGCATCCGGATAGCAGGTCAGGCCGGCGATCTCGGCATATTTGGGATTGACCGGCCAGATCGCGCCTTCGAAGCCGCCCTTGACGATGTTGCCCAGCACGACGCTGCCGACCGAGCGCTCGCGCGGCGAGGCGCCGACGACGGCGACGGATCGCGGGCGGGCGGCGAATTCGAGGTTCCTGATCGTCACGTCGGTTTCTCCATCACTTCACCGGCACTGTCTGCGACCTTATCGCGGCCCAATCGTTGCGGTGGATCAAAGCGGCATCGGCGCGTGCGACCTAGTCTTAAGCATGATCATGCGACAGGTTCGCGATCTTTCGGGACGCGGGGCCGCTTCGCAACCGAGCTGCGGCCAGTCCGCGGCTCAAGAAGGAGACGTGAGCGATGAGCTACTATTTCACCAAGACGATCGACATGCCGTTCGACGCGGCCGTTGCCCATGTGACAGAGGCGCTCGCGGCCAAGGGCTTCGGCGTCCTGACCACGATCGACGTCAAGGCGACGATGAAGAAGAAGCTGGATGTCGACTTCAAGCCCTACACCATTCTCGGCGCCTGCAATCCCAAGCTCGCCCTGAGCGCCCTGCAGGCCGAGGACAAGATCGGCACGATGCTGCCCTGCAACGTGATCGTGACCGAGACGGCGCCCGGCAAGGTCGAGGTGGCGGCCGTCGATCCGGTGGCCTCGATGTCGGCCATCCAGAATCCGGCGCTCGGCGACATCGCCGGCAAGGTCCGCCAGATGATCTCGGACGTGGTGGACGCGCTCTAGCGGCCGGCCGGTCTGCGGCCACGGTCGGGAGGGGAGGTTGCGGCGGTGAGCGAAGGCATCTTGCGCAAGCTTCTGCTGGCCATCGCCCTGGCCGGTCTGGCGACGGGCCTTGCCGGCGCCGACCTCGGAACCGGGTGGACACCCGGAACCATCTGGACCCTGTCGACCCTTCCGGTGATCGCTCTGCTGGCCGTGTCCATCGTGCGCGATTTCATGATCGGGCGGGTGGGGGTCGATGCCATCGCCCTGGTGTCGATGTCGGCGGCGCTGCTGCTCGACCAGCCGCTGGCGGCGGTGGTGGTGGCGGTGATGTATGCCGGCGGCAGCGTGCTGGAAGACTATGCCCGCGGCCGCGCCCAGCGCGAGTTGCGCGCCCTGTCGGACCGTTCGCCGCGCATCGCTCATCTCCAGGTCGGCGGACGGCTGGAGGACGTCGCCGTCGAGCGGGTCGAGGTGGGCGACGAACTGCTCGTCCGCGCCGGAGACGTGCTGCCGGTCGATGGGGTTCTCCTTGGCGAAACCGCAGCGATCGACGAGTCGGCCGTGACCGGCGAGCCGTTGCCAAGGCATCTGCGCCAGGGCGACCGCCTGTTCAGCGGCACCGTCAATGCGGGCGAAACCTTCCGGATGCGGGCCACCGCCATGGCGCGCGCCAGCACCTATGCCGGCATCGTGCGCATGGCGGAGGCGGCGCAGACGGCGAGGGCGCCGCTGATGCGCATGGCGGACCGTTTCGCGCTCTGGCTCCTGCCCGTCACACTGGCGGTCGCCGGGCTCGCCTGGTGGCTCTCGGGGGATCCGGTTCGCGGACTGGCGGTGCTGGTCGTCGCCACGCCCTGCCCGCTCATCCTGGCGGCACCGGTCGCCTTCATCGGCGGCGTCTCGCGCGCGGCCAAGGCGGGCGTGCTGATGAAGGGCAGCGCCGCGCTGGAGGCGCTGGCTGGCGCAACCACCGCGATCTTCGACAAGACCGGGACGCTCACCCATGGCGGGGCGGAACTGATCGGGATGGAAGCCGCGCCGGGGCGCGACCCCGATGAGTGCCTGCGCCTGCTGGCCTCCCTCGAGCAGGCTTCGCCCCATGTCGTGGCGGCGGCCGTGGTGGAGATCGCCAGGACGCGCGACCTCGCCCTGTCTCCCCCCCGCGACGTGCGCGAACAGCGAGGCGCGGGCGTGGAAGGCCTGGTCGACGACGTCAGGGTCAGGGCGGGTTCGCGCAGCTACGTCGTCGACGACGCGGAGACGCCGCTGTGGGCCGAGCGCGCCGCGCTGCGGTACGCGGGACAACCGATCCTGATCGTCCACCTGACGATCGACGGCCGCCTGGCGGCCCTGTTCTTCTTCGGAGACAGCCTTCGCGGCGACGCGCTCGACACGCTCGCGGCGCTGAG
Organism: Aquibium carbonis; assembly: GCF_003970795.1. Taxonomy (GTDB): domain Bacteria; phylum Pseudomonadota; class Alphaproteobacteria; order Rhizobiales; family Rhizobiaceae; genus Aquibium; species Aquibium carbonis. The sequence goes on from NZ_RWKW01000004.1 coordinate 8,352, forward strand.
GGAGGCGGGGATCACCCGGACGGTGATGCTGACGGGGGACGATTCCGACGCGGCGACCCGCATCGGCGAGACGCTGCGCCTCGACCGCCTGCTGGCGAATGCCGACCCTGCGGCCAAGGTCGCCGCGGTCGCGGAGGAGCGGGCGCGAGCACCCACGCTGATGGTGGGCGACGGCATCAACGACGCCCCGGCGCTGGCCTCGGCGACGGTCGGAATCGCCATGGGGGCACGTGGCGCCACGGCCTCCTCGGAGGCGGCCGACATCGTGATCCTGACCGATCGGCTGAAGCCGGTGGCGACGGCCGTTGCCATCGCCCGGCGCACGCGCGGCATCGCCCTGCAGAGCATCGTCGCGGGGATCGGGCTGTCCGGCGTCGCCATGGTCTTTGCCGCGTTCGGATATCTGACGCCCGTCGCCGGGGCGCTGGTGCAGGAGGCCATCGACGTCGCGGTGATCCTCAATGCGCTGCGGGCGCTCGGCGGCGGCGACCCCACGGCCCGGCGCGCCATCAAGGCCGGACGGTCTTGACACGGGTCAAGGCCCTTGCGGCGCTTCATGAGAAGATGCAACCCTTCCAACGAAAGGCGAGGACGCACATGTCGAACACAAAGCCCTGGTTGCTGCTCCTGGCCATTGCCTTCGTGCAGCCGGCCGCCGCCAGCGATCCCGAGAGCGCCTTTCGCGGCAAGCGCCTGGCCGAGGTGAACTGCGCCGACTGCCACGCCATCGCGCAGGTCGACGAGAGCCTGGACCCGGCGGCGCCACCGTTCCGCAGCATGGCCGAACGCCGCGACCTGGCCTCGCTGCGAACCGAGATGACCGGCGACCTGTTTCTCCGCCACGCGGTGATGCCGGATTTCGAGCCGGATGCGGGGCAGGCGAACGACATCGTGACCTATATCGAGAGTATCCAGGACTGACGCGCCTGGCGAGAAGGATGGGAGACGCGTGATGGGTGAGGAGAACCTGATCGTCTGCAGCCGCTGCGCGGCGGTGAACCGGCTTTTGCCCGGCCGGAACGCCGAAGAGGGAAAATGCGGCAAGTGCCACGAGCCGCTGTTTTCGGGTCATCCGGAAGACATCGACGCCGCCAATTTCGACAAGCAGGTGTCGCGCGGGACGGTGCCGGTGCTGGTCGACGTCTGGGCGCCCTGGTGCGGTCCGTGCCGGATGATGGCGCCCGCCTTCGAGGCGGCGGCGCGCGAGCTCGAGCCCCAGGTGCGGCTGATCAAGCTGAATTCCGACAACGAGCAGGCGGTCGCCAACCGGCTGGGCATTCGCGGCATCCCGACCATGATCCTGTTTCGGGCGGGTTCCGAGATCGCCCGCACGTCCGGCGCGCTGACCACGTCGCAGATCGTCTCCTGGACCCGCGACCACCTGCAACGCGCGCGCGCCTGAGCGCAACCGGATGGATCCGCTCCTTCCGCGCCTTGGCCTGGCCCTCGCGATCGGCCTGCTGGTGGGGCTGGAAAGGGGCTGGCGCGAGCGCGACGCACCCGACCGCAGCCGTACCGCAGGCTTCCGGACCTACGGCATTTCCGGTCTGCTCGGCGGCATCTTCGCCGCCCTCGGCGCGGCCGTCGATTCGGTGGCGGTCCTTGCCGTCGGCTTCGTCGGCTTCACGGCCGTCTTTGCCTGGTTCAAGCTGCGCGAGGCCACGCATGATGCCGATTTCAGCGTGACCGGGGTGATCGCGGGCATGGCGGTCTTCGCGCTGGGGGCCCTGGCGGTGGCGGGCGACACGCTCGCCGCCGCGGCCGGCGGCACCGCGCTGACGGCCCTTCTTGCAAGCCGCGAGGTTCTTCACGGCATGCTGAAGAAGCTGACCTGGACCGAGCTGCGCTCGGCACTCGTGCTCGCGGTCATGACCATCATCGTGCTGCCGGTCCTGCCCGACCGGACGATCGATCCCTGGGGCGGCGCCAACCCACGCGAAATCTGGTTCTTCACGGTTCTCATCGCGGCCATCTCCTTTGCCGGCTATGTCGCGACGCGGATCCTGGGCGAAAAGCGCGGCTTGCTGGTGAGCACGCTGGCGGGCGCGGTGGTTTCGTCCACGGCGGTCACCGTGGCGCTCGCCCGCATGGCGAAGAGCGGGCCGACCGTGCTGCCGCTCGCCGGCGCCGCCTCGCTCGCGGCCATGGTTTCGCTGCTGCGCGTGGGCGCCATCGTCGGCGCCATACGGCCCACGGTTCTGGCCCATGCGGGACTGCCGATCGTCGCGGCCGCCATCGTTCTGGCCGCATCGGCCGGGGTGATGTTTTTCCGCGATGGCGGCGCGGAACCGATGGAGCAGCCCGCGCGCAACCCGTTCGACCTGGCGCCGCTGCTGGCCTTCGCAGCCCTGTTCGCCTTCGTTTCCACGGTGAGCGCGGCCTTGTCGGGGCTGGTCGACGAACGCGGCCTGCTGGCGACGTCCGCCGTATCGGGCACGTTCGACGTCGACGTCGCGGTCCTGAGTTCGCTGCGGCTGGTGGAGCAAGGCATCGCACCGGCGACCGTGGCGGTCGCCGTTCTCCTGGCGCTCGCGGCCAATGCCGTCGGGCGGCTGGTGCTCGCGGCCCTGGCAGGCCCGGCGCGCTTCGTGCTGCCGCTGGGGGTGGCGACCGCGCTGGCCGGGCTGGCCGGCGCATCCGCTTATCTTGTGCTCGCGCCGCTGCCCTTTCCTGCCTGACCGCAACCTTGATTCCGATCAAGGCGTGTTCGGATCACCCGGCTACTACGATCGGAGCGAAAGAAGGAAACACCGATGACGCAACTCAAGGATCTCTCCCCGAACTTCCGTCACGTGCGCCTGCTGCTCGCCCGCGAGAAGGGCCACCCGGCCGGCGAACGAGACGAGGGCTACGACATCCTCGCACCGCTGCAGGCGGACGGGCGGCTCGATGCCGCGGACTGGAAGACGCATCAGGAGCATTGCCGGGTCCGACATTTTCGCCCGGGCGAGAACGATCGGATCGGTCGGCTGCGCCGCAAGCCCGGCGGCACCTGGTTCTTCGACTACGAGGAGGGCGACCGCGACGACGAGGTCGGTTTCCGCTTCGGCGCGGAGCGCTTCGTCACCGGCGAATACGTGTCGGTGAAGAGCGACGGCGCCATGCACACCTATCAGGTCGCGCGCGTCGAACGACCGTGAGCGGCGGCGGGCGATCCGCGCCGACGACGAAGCCGGAAACACGATGTCCCGCCGCATCCTGATCGTGATCGGCCATCCCGACCCTTCGCCCGACCGGTTCGCCCGCGCTCTGGCGCAGGCCTATGCGGACGGCGCGACGGCTGCGGGCCACGAGGTTCGCCTCGTCGACCTTGCCGGCCTCGACTTCCCCCTGCTGCAGACGCGCGCGGCGTTCGAGACCGGCGAGCCACTTCCCGTGCTGGCGCAGGCGGTCGACGACCTGCGCTGGTGCGAGCACGTCGTCTTCGTCTTTCCGCTCTGGCTCGGCACCATGCCGGCCCTGCTGAAGGCCTTCCTGGAGCAGGTCATCCGACCGGGCATCGCCTATGCACGTCCCGAAAGCGGCAGGGGCTGGGCGCGTCCCCTGCTGCGGGGCCGCTCCGCGCGGCTCGTGGTGACGATGGGCATGCCCGCCCTCCTCTACCGCCTCTGGTTCCTCTCCCACGGCGTTGCCGGCATGCGGCGCAGCATCCTGGGGTTTGCCGGCATCCGCCCGGTGCGCCAGACGCTGATCGGGCTCGTGGAAGGCGCAAGCGACCCCCGCCGCACGGCATGGCTCGCGCGGTTGCGCATGCTTGGCGCCCGGGCGGCCTGAGGCGCTCTCCGCGGCCCGGCCACCCCAAAGGCGCGCGCAGGCCCAATCCGCGTCGCGTGCCCGGGTCCGTCGCTCCACGGTCTCCGGCGCTTCGCGTGTTGACCGGACGAAGCCTATCCTGCGATATGGGCCGATGCCGGTTCATGACCGCGCCGTCATGTCCAACGACGCCGAGACGAGCCTTGTGATGGAGTCGATCCCGTATTGTGCCCGGCCTTCGGGCCAGCCGCGGGCGCGACATGCAACAGACTGACGACCATGGACATCCATCCCATCGCCCGGGACGAGAATCGGCTGCTGAGCAGATCGCTGGCGTATCGATGCGCGGGTTTTCGCGGCTACGGCATCGCGCTCCTGGTCGTCGCGATCGCCTTCACCGCCCGCCTCGCGCTCGACGATTCGCTCGACGGCCATGCGGTGTTCGCGCCGTTCCTGCCGGCGATCCTGATCGTCTCCGGCTTCTGCGGGCTCGGAGCGGCCGCGTTCGCGTTCGGGCTTTCGCTCGCGGGCGCCTGGTACATCCACGAGCTTCAGCCGGGCGAGGCCGTCCCGTCCGTGGAAATGCTGCTCTACACGCTGACCGGCGTGCTGACGATCGCGATGGGCGAGATCATCAACCGGTCGCGTTTCGCCGCCGAGCGGACCGGCGAAATCCTGAAGGAGCGGGAGGCGCATCTCGCCTCGATCCTGAACACGGTGCTCGACGCCACCATCGTCATCGACCGAAAGGGCACGATCGTGTCCTTCAACACGGCCGCCGTGCGCCAGTTCGGCTATGCGGCGGACGAGGTGATCGGCCGCAACGTGCGCATCCTGATGCCTGAGCCCTACCAGGCGCAGCATGACGGCTACATGCAGCGCTACATGGCGACGGGCGAAAAGCGCATCATCGGCACCGATCGCGTGGTGGTGGGCCGGCGCAAGGACGGTTCGACCTTTCCCATGAAGCTCGCCGTCGGCGAAATGAAGAGCGGCGACCGGCTATACTTCACCGGCTTCGTGCGCGACCTGACGGAGCGTGAGGAATCGGCCGCTCGCCTGCAGGAGGTGCAAGGCGAACTGGCGCGGCTGGCGCGGCTCAACGAACTGGGCGAGATGGCATCGACGCTGGCGCACGAGCTGAACCAGCCGCTGTCGGCGATCGCCAATTACGCGCAAGGCTGCACGCGCCTTTTGCGCGGCGCAGAGGACGGACCGTCGATGCGGGTGCGCGAGGCGCTGGAGGAAATCTCGCGCCAGTCGCTGAGGGCGGGCCAGATCATTCGCCATCTGCGCGAATTCGTGATGCGCGGCGAGACCGACAAGCAGGCCGAAGACATTCGCCGGATGGTGGAGGAGGCCGGCGCGCTGGCGCTGGTGGGTTCGCGCGAGCGCGGCGTGCGCTCGGTGTTCGACTTCCGGCCGGGGGCCGAGCTCGTGCTCGCCGACCGCGTCCAGATCCAGCAGGTGCTGATCAACCTCATGCGCAACGCCATGGAGGCGATGAGCGACAGCGAGCGCCGCGAACTCACCATTCGCACGACGCCGCACGGCGACGGCATGGTGGCGGTGGAGGTGTCGGATACCGGCCCCGGCATTTCCGACGAGGTGGCGGCCCGCCTGTTCCAGCCTTTCGTCACGTCAAAGGCCGGCGGAATGGGCATTGGCCTGTCCATATCGAAGCGGATCATCGAATCCCACGGCGGCACCATGGAGGCGCAACGCGCGGACCAGGGCGGGGCGCTCTTCCGGTTCACCCTGCCCGCGATCGAGAGCGAGACGAGCAATGGAAACAGGTGAGTATGTCGTTCACATCGTGGACGACGAGGAACCGGTCAGGAAATCGCTGGCCTTCATGCTGACCATCGCCGGATTTCCGGTCCGCATGCACGAGTCCGCGGCCGCTTTCCTGGCCGCCGCGCCGGGACTGCGCAATGCCTGCCTGGTGACCGATCTGCGCATGCCCGAGATCAACGGCGTCGATCTGATCCGGCGCCTGCGCGACATGGCGGTGTCGGTTCCCTCGATCGTCATCACCGGCCATGGCGACGTGCCGATGGCGGTGGAGGCCATGAAGGCCGGTGCGCTCGACTTCATCGAGAAGCCCTTCGAGGACGAGGTCTTGATCGCCGCGATCACCCGCGCGGCGGCGGAACTCGATCGCCAGGCCGCGACGCAGGATTCCACCGACATTCTCCGGCGGCTCGAACAGCTCACCGACCGCGAGCGCGAGGTGCTGGCCGCCGTGGTGGCCGGCCATGCCAACAAGACCATCGCCTACGACCTGAACATCAGCCCGCGAACGGTCGAGGTTCATCGGGCCAACGTCATGGCCAAGATGGATGCCCGGAGCCTGCCGGAGCTGGTGCGCATGGCGCTTGCGGCAGGGATCGTTCCCAAATAGGCCGATCTCCAGCACGGCGCGCCATTTTTGACCTGGAGCAATGCGCCGATCCCCTTCCATCTCTATCCGAGGTCGACCGGCCGCCCTGTGCGCGGCCGCTGGCGGCGCGTTGGAGGCTGTTTACGTGAAGCATGGCCGCAAGGTTCTGGTCGTGGTCCCGAACGACGAGCTTCGTCGCTCGATCGAGTTCACGGTCGAGGCCGAAGGCTACGAAATCGAATCGCATGCGGGCTTCCCGACGGTCTTCGCCTCGCACAAGTTCAACGGCTTCGATTGCGCCGTGGTCGACGAGGACGCGGTGGATGCGCGCCAGCGCAACCTGATCGAGTTTGCGCGGATCGCCGGCGACGAGCGGCCGGTCGTCGTCCTGGTGGACAGGACCGCGACGCTGGACAGCGTCGTGCCGTTCAAGCTGCTCCGCAAGCCGCTGCTCGGGCCCGCGCTGGTGGAGGCGATCCTGCCGAAGGTGGGGGCCAAGACTGCGGAACCGGCTACGTAGAACCCCGTAGGGACATGAACGAATACAAGCGACCGGAAAAATAGGCGAGCTTGCACCGACAGAACGAACAGCGTCGGAGGAAGCCATGACCATCCATTCCCGCGAATTCCGCAGTGCCGCGATCCTCGGAACGCCCTCGGACATCCGGATCGATTCGCTGTTCGACGGCTGCGCGGGGCAACCCGCCACGCTCTTCGCTGCCGGCTCCGAAATCTACGCCCAGGGCGAGAAGGCCGGCGACCTCTACCTCATCGAATTCGGCGCCGTGCGCGTCTACCGGCTTCTGGCCGACGGACGCCGCCAGATCTCGTCGTTCCACCTCGCCGGCGAAGTGTTCGGTTTCGAGGCCGGCGGCACCCATCATTTCTTCGCCGAGGCCATCGGTGCGACGGGCATTCGCGTCATTCGCGCCGGCCACGGCGCCGACCGGTCGCGCGAACTGCTGCCGCTGGTGCTGCAGGGGCTGGTCAAGGCGCAGGAGCATCTCCTGGTGCTCGGCCGCCAGCAGGCCGCCGAGCGCGTGGCCGCGTTCCTGCTCGACATGGCCGCCCGCCAGGGCGACCTCGAAGAATTCGACCTGCCGATGTCGCGTGGCGACGTCGCCGACTATCTCGGCCTCACCATCGAGACCGTCTCGCGCGTCTTCTCGCGCATGAAGGACAAGGGCATCGTGCGGCTGCCGAGCCTGCGTCGCGTGCGCATCCTGAAGTGGGACACGCTGCGCGCCATGAGCGAGTAGGTTCTGCGCCCATCCGGCCCGCGATCACGCGGGTTCGGCCACAACCGGGTTCGACAGCACGCCGATCCCGTCGCCGAAGATCTCCACGACATCGCCGGGCACGATGGGACCGACGCCCGACGGCGTACCGGTGATGATGACGTCGCCCGGCAGCAGCGTCATGGCGCCGCTGAGATAGGCCACGAGGTCGCGCACGGAAAAGAGCAGGTCGGCGGTCGAGCTCGACTGGCGCTCTGCGCCGTTGACGCGGGCGCCGATGCGGATGTCGGCCGGGTCGAGCCCGGTGGCGATGACCGGGCCGAGCGGACAGAAACCATCATAGCCCTTGCCCACGAGCAGCGCGCCCTGATCCATTTCCGTCTTCTGGATGATGCGTTCGCTGACGTCGTTGGCGAGCGTGTAGCCGAGCACATGGTCGAGCGCGTCGGCCGGCGCGATGCGTCGACCGCCGCGGCCGATCACCACCGCAAGCTCCGCCTCGAAATGCACCAGCCCGGCCTCGCGCGGGTAGACGATCGGATCGCCTGGTCCGATCACCGCCGTCGATGGCTTCATGAACAGCAGCGGCGTCGTCGGCGTGGCCGATCCCGATTCGGCGATGTGGGCGACATAGTTCAGCCCGACGCCGAAGACGCGCGGCGCTTCCACGGGCGCCAGCAGGCGAAGCTGCGCGAGCGGCCACGCCTTGCCCGTGCGGTGCACCACACCGAAGGGAGCACCTTCGAACTCGTGGACGACGTCTCCGTCGAGATCGCCATAGGCCCGACGCCCATCCCTTTCGAACCGTACGATCAGCATGTCACGATGTCTCCCTGGCGATGGCGTCGTTCTCGTCCTGGTCCGCCTCGCCGTCATGCACGAGGACGGTGTAGCGCGACTGGTAGGTTCGACCCTGGTCGAGCAGAAGTGGCGCCGAACGAAAATGCCCGACCGAGACGACACCCCAGTCGGCGGCGAACCAGAACGGCTTCCGGCTGTCTACCGGATGCGGCACCACCGAGACACCGGCCTCGCGGCCGCCGCCGACAGGACCGGTGAAGTCCACCCAGGTCGCGCCTTCGCCGCAGATGGCCGCGCCGCCCTCGCGGCCCCTGTCGTCGCGCAGCCTGCCGCCATTGGCCGCGATCAGGCTGTCGGCCACCCGGACGTTGAACCAGGCATGCCGCGTCGGACCCAGCCGAACGGGACAGGCGGCGGGCGTGAAGGTGGACGTCACATCGATCCGGTGCCGGCGCGCGCTGGTGGAGACGACGAAGCGGCGCTCTTCGGTGGCGACGAGGCGGCCATCGTCGGCGCCCCATTCCGGCGGGCCCCGCCAGTCGAGCCGCTGGCGAATCTCGAACCGTCCGTCGCCGGACGCCGTGCCGGAGACCGACGTCTCGAGGATGCGGCCCGGCGCACGACCCTGGAAGACCTCGTCGACGTAGAAATTGTAGGTGTAGTCCTCGACCGTCCCGCCGACGGCCGGCACCAGCGTGTCGACGTGGTCGGCGCCGATCCACAGCGATGCGTGATGGGGATGGTCGGCCGGCCGCTCGGCCGTGACCAGGAAGCCGGCCGGGGTGTAGAGCGGGAAGACATAGGCGCGATGCTGGCCCTGCGTCAGCGCCAGCACCGGTCGGCCATCCAGGAACAGACGTCGGCGGTGGGTGCGTGCCCAGGCGCCTTTCGGCAGGTCGATGTCCTCGGGCTCGAAGCTGTAGTCCGGCAAGGTCGGCTCCCGCTGGCTTGCGTCAGGCGTCGGTCGGCACGAGGGCGTGAGAGTGCTCGGGCAGGACGGTATCGGAAAAGAGCTCGGGATGCGCGGCGGCGATGTGCGGCAAGGCGATCAGGATTTCGCGCAGGTGCCGCCGCATCGACCTCTCGGCACCCTGCGGATCCTGCGCCTCGAGCCGGTCGACGATGTCCCGGTGCTGGCTGATGAGAAGCGGCATGGGCGACGCGTTGGACAGGCTGAGATAGCGGATGCGGTCCGTCTGGATGCGCGCGCCTTCCACGACGCGCCAGGCATAGTCGCAGTCGACGATGTCGGCGATGGCGCGGTGAAAGGCCTCGTCGCATTCGTTGAAGCGCCAATAGTCGTCGGCCGCCGCCGCCCGCTCCTGGTCGGCGATGTTGTCGCGCAAGGCCTCGATCTGGCCGGCGTTGGCCAGGGACCCCGCATGACGGGCGATGTCGGCCTCGATCGCCTCGCGCACGAAGCGGGCGTTCGCCACGGCGCGCACCGAAATCTTCATGACGAAGGTTCCGCGGCTGGGCCTGATCTCGACCAGACCCGCTTCCGACAGCTTGATGAAGGCCTCCCGCACCGGCTGGCGGCTGACACCGAAGCGCAGGGCAATATCCTTTTCCGAGAGCGCTTCCCCCGGACGCAGCCGCAGGTCGGCGATGCTCTGGCGCAGGGCCGCGATCAGTTGCGGGGCGAGTGGGTCGGTCTGGCGGAGGCCGGCTGGCATCGCAAACGAAGCCTTGTCATCGGATGGCGAGACTGTATCATACCGGTATGGTGCCATACCGCAACGGGTCCGGCGCCGATGGGAGGAAAAACATGACACGCAGACAAGGATCGGGCTTTCACTTGACCCGTCGCACCTTCGTGGCGACGGGCGCAGCCGCACTCGCCATGCCGGCGGTGCTGACCAGTGCGCGCGCGCAGCAGAAATTCGTGGCCAAGATTGCCCACACAGAGGCGATCGGGTCGCCCCTGACCAATGCCTTCGAGGCCTGGACCAAGACGCTCAACGAGAAGAGCGAAGGCCGCATCGAGGCGCAGCATTTTCCGGCCGGACAGCTCGGCAAGCTCGGCGAACTGCTGGAAGGCAGCCGCATCGGCACCATCCAGGTGACGACCGCCGGCCCGGATTCCGAGGAAGCGATCGCGCCGGAAATCGCCGCCTTCGGCGGGGCGCCCGGCTTCATCTACAAGGACGAAGCCCATGTCGACGCCGTCCTGCAGGGACCGCTTGGCGAGGAAGCCTCGCAGATCGCCCGCGCCAAGACCGGCGTCGAGTTCGTGGCCTATGGCGAAACCGGCTTCCGCCATGTCCTGTCGAAATCACCGGTGACCGACCTCGCCACGCTCAAGGGGCTGAAGATCCGCGTTCCCGAACTGCGCATCTGGGTCGACTTCTGGAAGCTGCTCGACGCCAACCCCACGCCGCTTCCCTACACGGAGCAGTATTCGGCGCTGTCGACCGGCATCATCGACGGGCTGGATTCCGATCTCTACTCGATCATCGGCTTCAAGTGGCACGAGCAGGCGAAGAACCTGACCATGACGTATCACTGGTTCCTGCCCAAGGCCGTGCGCGTCAACGCCGCCTGGCTGGACTCCATGCCCGCCGATCTTCAGGAACTGGTGCGCACGTCGGCCAAGGAACACTTCGCCGAACAGCGCCAGATCAACCGCGCCAACACGCAGAAGGCGCTGGAAGAGCTGAAGGGTCTCGGCGTGCAGGTGAACACGCTGTCGGACGAGCAGCGCGCCGAATGGGCCAAGCTGACCGAGCCGCTGTTTGCCGACTTCGGATCGAAGAGCCCTGAAACGCAGGCGATGATCGACAAGATCCGCGCCCTCGGCTGAACGCAGGCAGCCAGGGCCGACGAAGGGTAGGAGCCGTCCAGTTGGTTTCGCAAGACCAAGCCGCCGCGCCGACAGGCGCGGCGCAGCGCGCCCTCGCCGTCTTCGACGCGGCCCTCGAAGCTGCGGCCGTCCTGGCGATGCTGGCCTCGGCCTGCATCGCCAGCCTGCAGGTGTTCTACCGATACGTGCTGGAATCCGCGCTTCCCTGGCCGGAGGAGGTTGCGCTCTGGGCGTTTTCCTGGGGCGTGTTCCTCGGCACGGCCGTGCTCGTCGGCCGCAACGGCCATATCGCGATCGATCTCCTGTCGCGCTTCCTGCCGGCGCGGGCCAAGGCCTGGCATTCGTTCTTCACGGCCACCGTCGTCTCGGCCGCCTCGATCATGCTGGTCATCCACGGCTACGACTACATGACGCGCACCATGGCCGTTTCGCCGGCCATGCAGTGGCCGATCCGCTATCTGTTCCTCGCGGTGCCGGTGGGCGGCATCCTCAACCTGTTCTACGTGCTGCGGCGCGCCGGTCCGCCCTGGCTCGGCCTCGCGACGGTCGTCGCGGGAGGCCTGCTCTATCTCGCCGTCCGCCATGCCGCGCCGCTGCTCTATGGCGAAAGCAGCAGCGCGGCCGTGCTCATGCTCGTCGGGCTGGCGCTCATCCTGCTCGAGGTTCCGGTGGCCTTCGCACTGGTCTTCGGCGCCTTCGCGGCCTTTTCGCCGCTCGGCGGGACGATGCTGCTGATCGTGTCGCAGAACCTCGCCTCGGCGCTGAACTCGTTCACGCTGCTCGCCATCCCCTTCTTCATCATGGCGGCGGCGGTGATGAACGCCGGCGGCATCACCGCCCGGCTGGTCGACCTCGCCACGCATCTCGTCGGCCACCTGCGCGGCGGGCTCGGCCAGGCCAACGTCGTCACCAACACGCTGCTGGCCGGCGTGTCGGGCTCGTCCTCGGCCGATGCCTCGGCGATCGCCAAGCTGCTGGTTCCGGAGATGGAACGCAGAGGCTATGCCCGCGCCTTCTCCTGCGCGCTGACCAGCGCCGCCTCGACGCTGGCCAACCTCATTCCGCCAAGCCTCGGGCTCATCATCTACGCCGCGCTGGCCTCCGTTTCGGTCGGCGCGCTGTTCGTGGCCACCATCATCCCCGGCCTGATGGCGGCGGCGGCGCTGTCGATCGTGGTCTATCTCGTCTCGCGCCAGAAGGGCTATGGCGCCGACATTCCCCGCTCGACCGGACGCCAGCGCTTCATGGCGCTCGGCCATGCCGTGCCCGCCCTGCTGCTGCCGCTGGTGATCGTCGGCGGCGTGCGCTTCGGCGTGTTCACCGCCACCGAGGCGGGCGCGATGGCCTTCGCCTTCGCCATCTTCACCGGGGCGCTGATCTACCGGCAGCTGACGGCGCGCAGCTTCATCGCCGCCGTGCGCGAGGCGACGTTCGACACGGTGGCGGTCGCCATCATCATCGCCGCCGCCGCGCCCTTCGCCTGGATCCTCACCTTCGAGCAGGCGCCGCAGAAGATCGCCGCCGCGCTCGGCGCGCTGAGCGAGAACCCCTACGTGCTGCTGCTGCTCATCAACCTGTTCCTGCTGGTGATCGGGCTGTTCATGGAAATGATCGCCGCGCTCGTGATCCTGGTGCCGATCCTCGTGCCGATGATCGTGGCGGCCGGATACGATCCGGTGCAGTTCGGCATCGTTCTGGTCTTCAATCTCGTCATCGGCGCGCTGACGCCGCCGCTCGGCATGCTGGTCTTCATCACCTCGCGGGTGGGACAGGCCGACATCGGCGCCGTCTTCAGAGCGGTGCTGCCCTTCCTCGGCGCGCTGCTGGTCGTGCTTCTCCTGATCACCTACGTTCCCGCCCTCAGCCTCGGGCCGCTGCGCTGGTTCGGCCCCTGACCGACGAACACGGATTTCTCGAATGAAGACACGCATCGCCATCATCGGTCTCGGCATGGCCGTCACGCCGCACGCCCGGGGTCTCGTCGATCTCGCCGACACGGTCGAGGTCGTCCATGCCTTCAGCCCGAGCGCGGAACGCCGGACGTCCTTCGCGGAACGCTTCCCCTTCCCGACCTGCGACCGTCTCGACACCATTCTGGGCGACGACCGGGTGGAGGCGGTCGCCGTCTTCACGCCGGCCAACACGCACCGCGACATCGCGCTGAAATGCGCGGCGGCGGGCAAGCACGTCCTGATGGAAAAGCCGCTCGACATCACCACCGCGCGGGCGGTCGAACTGGTCGAAGGCTGCCGCGCGGCCGGCGTGACGCTCGGGGTGGTTCTGCAGCATCGTTTCCGCCCGGCCGGCCAGACACTCGCAGAGCTGCTGGCCACCGGCGAACTCGGCGCGATCGTCGGCTGCTCCACCGTCATCCGCCTGTGGCGCCCGCAGGGCTATTATGACGAGCCCGGCCGCGGTTCGTTTGCGCGCGACGGCGGCGGCGTGCTGATCTCGCAAGGCATCCACACGCTCGACCTGATGCTGAGCCTGGCCGGACCGATCACCGAAGTGGCGGGCTTCGCCACCACCACGCCCGTGCACCGGATGGAGACCGAGGACATGGTCTGCGCCGCCGTGCGCTTCGCCAACGGCGCCTTCGGCACGATCGACGCCACCACCGCCGCCTATCCGGGCTTTCCCGAGCGCATCGAGCTGACCTGCGAGAAGGGCACGGCGGTGCTGGCCGGCACGTCGCTGACGGTGCAGTTCCAGGATGGCCGCCGCATCGACGTCGCGCCCGACGACAGCGCGGGCGGCACCGGCGCCGACCCGATGGCGTTCCCGCACGATTACCACCGCGCCGTCATGGCCGATTTCGTCGAGGCGATCCGCACCGGGCGCGAGCCGCGTGTCACCGGCGAGGAGGCGCTGAAGGTTCACCGTCTGATCGACGCGCTGATTGCGGCGGGATCGAGCGACAGGCGCGTGGCGGTCGAGCCATGACGTACACGCTCCGCTTCGCGGCGATCGGCCTCGACCATCGCCACATCTTCCACATGGTCGGCGAGCTGATCGCGCAGGGCGCGGTCTGCGCCGGCTACTGCCCGCTGACCAGCGACCCACGCGTGCTGGACGGTTTTCGCGAACGCTTTCCCGATCTCGCACCGGTGTCCCGCGACGCGCTGTTCGACGACCCGTCGATCGACGTCGTCGTCAGCGCCGCGATCCCGCGCGACCGCCCCGAAATCGCGATCCGCGCCATGCGCGCGGGAAAGGACGTGATGGTCGACAAGCCGGGCGCCACGACGCTCGACCAGGTCGAGGCGATCGAGCAGGTTGCCACCGAGACCGGGCGGATCTTCTCGATCTGCTTTTCGGAGCGCTTCGTCGTTCGCGCCTGCGAGGCCGCGAGCCGCCTCGTCGCGACGGGCGAGATCGGACGCGTGGTGCAGACCGTCGGGCTTGGCCCCCACCGGCTCAACCGGGCGATCCGGCCGGCCTGGTTCTTCGAGCGCGCCGCCCATGGCGGCATCCTCGTCGACATCGCCTCGCACCAGATCGACCAGTTCCTGTTCTACACCGGCGCGCGCGACGCCGAGATCGTTTCCAGCGCGGTCGCCAACCACGCGCTGCCCGACATTCCCGATTTCGAGGATTATGGCGAGATCCTGCTGCGCTCCGCGTCGGCCTCCGGCTTCATCCGGGTCGACTGGTTCACCCCCGACGGGCTGGACGCCTGGGGTGACGGGCGTCTCGTGATCCTCGGCACGGACGGCTATATCGAGCTGCGCAAGTATATCGACATCGCCGGGCGACCGGGCGGCGACCACCTCTTCCTGGCGAATGCCAGCGGCACCCGGCACATCGACGCCGGGCATGAGCCGCTGACCTATTTCCGCAATTTCCTCGCCGACGTCCGCGACCGAACGGCGACGGCCATGCCCGACGGCCACGCCCTGACGGTGACCAGGCTCGCCCTCAAGGCGCAAGGCTCGGCGGCGCGGATCGTGCGCGCCGGGGCCTGATCGACTCGCGCGTCAGATCCTCGTCAGGTCGACCGGGCGGTTCTGCACCATCGCTTCCATGGAAAAGAAGCCCGTGACGGTCGCAAGCTCGAAATCCGTCGTCAGTTTCTGGTAGAAGGCGTCGTATCCCGACATGCCGCGCGTCACGACCTTGATCAGGTAGTCCCAGTCACCGCCGATCCGGTAGAAGTCGATCACCTCCGGCAGCCGCTCGACATGGGCGCGGAACGCAACCGACCAGTCCTTCGAATGATGACGGGTGCGGATCATCACGAACACCGTCAGGTCCAGCCCCAGCGCGGCCAGGTCGATCGAGCTGCCCACGCCTTTGATGATCCCGCTCTGCTGCAAGCGCTGCAGGCGCCGCCAGCACGCGTTCTGGGACAGTCCGACGCGCTCGGCGAGGTCGCGCTGCGAGATCGCGCCGTCGCGCTGCAGCACTGTGAGAATGTTCAGATCAATTCGATCGATTTTCGCACCTGATGCGATCATTTGAACGATTTCCTGCAATTTCCAGGGTCGAATAGGTGAAGATTCACCGCCCCAGGAAGGACTATGATCCACCACGGATACATGTTTCGTTCAAGAGGAAGTACCGATGCCCGCCGCCCACAGCCTCGATGCGCCGCTGCTGACGCAATTTGCGACGGATCTCGACCCGGGCGACGTCGTGGCGGCGCTTCGCGGCGGGCTGATCGGCGAGGACGCGATGCTCGACGGTCCCTTCGGCCGCCAGCCGCTGGTCTACGCGGACTACGCCGCCTCGGGGCGGGCGCTCATGCAGGTGGAGCGCTTCATCCTCGAAAAGGTGCTGCCCTACTATGCCAACAGCCACACGGAAGCCTCGTTCTGCGGCAGCTACGTCACCAGGCTGCGGCGGGAGGCGCGCGCCGCGATCGGGCGATGCTGCAGCGCCGGCGACGACCACGCCGTGATTTTCGCGGGTTCCGGCGCGACGGCGGGCATCAATCGTCTCGTCAACCTGTTCGGGATCACCCAGGCGGTGGCGTCCGGCGCGGGCGCGCGGGTGATCATCGGACCCTACGAGCACCATTCCAACATCCTCGCCTGGCGCGAGAGCGGCGCCGAGATCATCGAGATCGCCGAGGGCCTGTCGGGCGGCCCGGACATGTCCGCGCTCGACGCCGCGCTCGCGCTCCCGACTCCGGCGGGACCGCTCGTCTGCTCCTTTTCGGCCGCCTCGAACGTCACCGGCATCATGGCCGACGTCTGCAACATCACGCGCCGGGCAAAGGCCGGGGGCGCGAAGATGATCTGGGACTATGCCGGCGGCGGCGCCTACATGCCGATCTCGATGAACCCGGAACCGGGCGCGGAGATCGACGCGATCGTCGTGTCCACGCACAAGTTCATCGGCGGGCCCGGCGCGTCGGGCGTTCTCGTCGTCCGGCGCGACGCCGTCGTGGCGGATCGCCCCACCTGGCCCGGCGGCGGCACGGTGCGTTTCGTGTCGCCCACCGCGCACGACTATTCCGCGAAGGTGGAGACGCGGGAGGAAGCCGGGACGCCGAACGTGATCGGCGACATCCGCGCCGCGCTGGCCTTCCTGGTGAAGGAAGCCCTCGGCGTGGACCGGATCGCGCGGCGCAATTCGGACAACGTCGATCGCGCGATCGCGGAATGGGAGAATGTCGAAAACCTCGAACTGCTCGGATCGCTGACGGCGGAGCGGCTGCCCATCTTTTCCTTCCGGATCCGCGACGGACAGGGCGGCTACGTGCACCATCAACTGGTCACGCGCATCCTCAGCGATCGGTTCGGCATCCAGGCGCGGGGCGGATGCGCCTGCGCCGGACCCTATGTCCATCGCCTGCTGGGCATCGGCGACGACGAATCGGACCGCATCCGCGACGACATCCTCGCCGGTCGCGAACTGGAGAAGCCCGGTTTCTGCCGGCTCAACTTCAGCGCCCTGATGAGCGATGCCAAGGTCGGCTACATCCTCGATGCGGTGAAGCAGCTGGCCGGCGGCGCCGCCGCCTTCGCCCCCTGCTACGAGGGCGATCCGAGCAACGCGATCTTCATGTCGAAGGTGGCCTGACCGGATCGGTGCGCCGCGCTTCAGGTCGCGGGGCGCGCGACCGGCGACTGTCGCGACGACTGGGCGCGCAGCCGGGCGAAGCTCATGGCGATGTGCGCGCGCCGGATGTGACCGACGGACACGAGGTCGCCGATTTCGATGGCGGCCACGATGTCGGACACCTCGCGATGGAAGATCCCGATTTCCTCGTGCAGAACCTGGCTGTACCGATCGAAGGTCGAGGCGGTCTTCAGCCAGATCCGCGTGGTCTGGTAGTAGAGCTGCTCGGAAATCTCGCGCAGCGGCTCGTTCGCCGTCAGCCCGTTCAGAAGATGAAAGAAATCCATGTTGAGGCGCGAAAACGCACGCGGTTCGGGCTTCACCACCAGGATCGCGCACCGGGATAGCGCGTTGCGGAACGCCTGAAGCCTGGCCGCGTCCGGCGCCACCGGCGCAAGCTTGCCGATCAGTTCGGCGAGCTCGACGCGCAGCTGATAAACCTGTTCCAGTTCGTGGATGTCGATGTCGGTCACGATGGTGCCGACGCCATGGACCGAGCGCAACAGGCCTTCGGCCTCGAGCTTGACCAGCACCCGGCGGATCGGCGTGCGCGAAACCTTGAACTCGGCGGCGAGGTCCTCTTCGCGCAACCGCTCGAGAGGCTGGTACTCGAGCAGGCAGATTCGCATGCGCAAGGTGTCGTAGATGCGGTCGAAGCGTCCGCGTGCACCTTCGTCCGTCGCCGGAGCGCGGACTTCGGCGCCGCCTTCCCCCGTTCTGCGTGTCGTTTCCATCATCTTGCCAGCATGCCGCCCAACCCGTCGAGCATTTTCAGGCAAGCCGACAACTGGTCAAGCCCGACATATTCATCGGGCTTGTGGGCCTGTTCGATCGACCCGGGTCCGCACACCACAACCGACAGGCCCAAGGCCTGGAAAAGGCCGGCTTCGGTGCCGAAAGCCACGACGTCGGCCTCACTCTGGCCCGTCAGTGCAAAGACGATATCGCGCGCCTCGGATTCGTCTGCCACGGCAAGCCCGGCGATTTCGCCCACGGTGTGCGTTACGATGTCGGCCTGCGGGGAGACGGCGCGCATGGCCGGCTTCAGGTCGTGTTCGACATAGGCGCCGATCTGCGCCTTGACGAAGTCGGCGTCGCTGCGCTGGACCGGCCGCATCTCCCAGTCGACCGTACAATGGCCGGCGATGACGTTGTGGGCGACGCCGCCCGAAACACGGCCGACCTGCAGCGTGGTCCAGGGCGGCGTGTATCGGCTCCCCGCCGGCGCCCGTCCGACCAGCGTCTCACGGAGTTCCAGCAGCCGGCCGATGTAGCGCGCGGCGTATTCCACGGCGTTGACGCCGAGCTCCGGCCGGGAGCCATGGCCTTCCAGCCCGGCGAACTCGGTGGTGTATTCATGGCAGCCCTTGTGTCCCTCGATGACGCGCATGGAGGTCGGCTCACCGATGATCGCCACGGCCGGCCGGATGCCCATGCGCTCGATCTCGGCCACCAGCGTGCGCGCGCCCATGCAGCCCACCTCCTCGTCATGCGTCAGGGCGACGTGCAGGGGGCGCTTCAGGTCCAGCGATCCGAAATGCGGCGCCATCGCCAGGACGCAGGCGATGAAACCCTTCATGTCGCAGGCGCCGCGACCATGAAGCCGCCCGTCGCGCTCGGTCATGACGAAGGGGTCGCTCGTCCACTCCTGGCCCGCCACCGGAACGACGTCGGAGTGCCCCGACAGCACGATGCCGCCATCGCCCGCCGGTCCGAGCGTCGCGAAGAGATTGGCCTTGGTTCCGGTCTCGTCGCGCGTGAAGGACAGCGTCGCACCTGCACTCGAAAGCAGGTCGGCAGCATAGGTGATCAGTTCCAGATTGCTGTCGGAAGAGACGGTGGGAAAGGCGATCAGCTCGCCGAGGATGCCGCGCGTGCGCGCCAGACGCTCCATGGCGGGCTCAGTTCTTCACGAAGAGCTTGCGGGGACGGTTGCACAGGCACTCCGCGGCGCCATCCTCCCGGATCAGGATGCTCTCGGTGATCTCCAGGCCCCAGTCGCTCATCCAGAGACCCGGCATGAAGTGGAACGTCATGCCCGGTTCCAGGATCGTGTCGTCCTCGCGGCGGAAGGAGATGGTGCGCTCGCCCCAGTCCGGCGGATAGGAGATGCCGATCGGATAGCCGCAACGCCCCTCCCGCTCGATGCCGGCGCGTTCGAGCGACCGGTAGAGCGCATCGGCCACGTCGCCCGCGCGATTGCCGGGGCGCGCGGCTTCCAGCCCCGCCTCCAGGCCTTCCGCCAGCGCCTTTTCCGCTTCCAGCATGTGGGCCGGCGGCGTGCCGAGGAAAACCGTGCGGCAGAACGGCACGTGATAGCGGCGGTAGCAGCCGGCGATCTCGAAGAAGGTCGCGGTGCCCTCCTCGAAGCGGCGGCCGTCCCAGGTCAGATGCGGCGCGGCGGCATCCGATCCGCTCGGCAGCAGCGGGACGATGGCCGGATACTCGCCCCAGTCGTCGTCGACGCCACGGATGGCGTCGCCGTAGATCTCGGCCACGAGGTCGTTCTTCTTCAGCCCCGGCTCGACCCGCTGCATGATGCCGTCGACGATCTTCTCGGAGATCCGCGCGGCGCGGCGCATGAAGACGATCTCCTCGTTTGACTTGACGGTGCGCTGCCAGTTCACCAGCGCCGTCGCGTCGATCAGGTCGGCTTCGGGCAGTTCGTCCTTCAGCACGAGATAGGCCTTCGCCGAGAAATAGTAGTTCTCCAGCTCGAGGCCGATGCGCCGACGGCCATAGCCATGCTCGCGCAGCAGCGCGGCGAGCGTTTCCATCGGGTGCAGCGTCGGCGACTGGATGTAGCGGTCGGCATAGCTCGCCACCCGCTCGTCGGCCATCCAGACCGTCCTGACGGCGCCATTGGCGTCCTGGCTGCGGCCCCACCAGACCGGATCCTGGTCGTGGAAGACGATGACGCCCTGATGCACGTAGAAGGACCAGCCGTCATAGCCGGTCAGCCAGGCCATGTTGGACGGGTCCTCGATGAAGAGCACGTCGATCTCGCGCAAGGCCATCGCGGCCCGCACCTTGGCCAGGCGGCGCCCATACTCGGCCGCGCTGAATGGCAACTGACTTGCAGGCATGCGTCCTCCTGGCGCCGCGCGGGGAGCCCACGCGAGCGGCATTTGCTGTAATGTGTACATCTATCCAGATTTTCAGACGCGAAGGAAGAGGCTTCCGCAGCGTAGCGGCGCAAATTGCGTTGACAGCTGCCCGCTATGGTATGATGTTGTGCACAACGAAGTCTGACATCCGGTTTCTCACATCCAAAAACCAAGGGAACAAATGCCATGACACGCACCGTGATGAAAACCCTGCTCGCCGGCATCGCCGCCGTGACGATGGGCGCCTCCATCGCTCAGGCCGGGCCGCTGATGGACAGGATCGAGGCCGGACAGCCGATCCGAATCGGCTTCGCCAACGAGATTCCCTTCGCCTATCCGGGCGACGACGGCAGCCCGAGAGGCTTCGTCAACGCCCATACGCTCGGCGTGCTCGAGGCAATGGGCCACACCAACATCGAAGCGGTGCAGACCGAATGGGGCGGCCTGATCCCGGGTCTCAATGCGGGCCGCTTCGACATCGTCACCGGCGGCATGAACATCCTGGCCAGCCGCTGCGAGAACATCGCCTTCTCCGAGCCCATGGCCAAGGTCGGCGACGCCTTCATCGTGGCGCCCGGGAATCCGAAGAACATCGGCAACTACGAAAGCGTGGCCGAAAGCGGCGCGATCATGGTGACGGGCGCGGGCTACTCCAACATCGAGGCGGCGAGGGCCGCGGGCGTCGCCGACAGCAACATCATGCAGGTTCCCGGACCGACCGAGATCCTCGCCGCCGTCCGGGCCGGACGCGCCGACGCCGGGGGCGGCACCTACTTCACCGTCCGGCAGCTGGCCGACAGTTCCGGCGGCGCGGTGGAGGTCACCGACCCCAGCGCCATGCCCGAGGACGCCGTCAACTGGGCGGGCATCGGCTTCCGCAAGGACGACACGGATTTCCTGGCCAGGTTCAACGAGGCGCAGAAGGCCTATCTCGGTTCGCCGGACATGCTCGAAGCGGTCGCCGAATACGGTTATGATGAAGGCTCGCTGCCCGGCGACCGGACGACCGAATGGGTCTGCGCCAACCGCTGATCCCGAAGCGAGGCGGACCGGGCAACCGGTCCGCCGCCCTTCGCCGCCGGCCGCCGGGAACGCCTGCGTCCTGCCTTCGTGGCCATGAGGGGAACGTCTGAGCGGCCATGTCCTACGTCGAATTCCTCTCCCAGTATGGCGACCGGATTCTCAGCGGCACGCTGGTGACCATGGTGCTGACCGTCCTCGCCGCGGCTCTGGCGGTGGCGATCGCGCTGGCTGCCGGACTGATGCGACTGGCGCCGAACGTTCTCGTGCGCGGGACCGCGACCGTCTACATCGAGATCTTTCGCGGCACCTCGCTGCTGGTGCAGCTCTACTGGATCTTCTTCGTGCTGCCGCTGTTCGGCATCACGCTGGAGAAGTTCACCGCCGGTTTCGTCGCCGTCGGGATGAACCTCGGCGCCTACGGCGCGGAGGTGGTGCGCGGGGCCATCCTGTCGGTGCCGAAGGGCCAGTGGGAGGCGGCGCTGGCGATCAACATGTCGCCCGCCACGCGCATGCGCCGCGTGATCCTGCCGCAGGCGCTGCTGATCATGCTGCCGGCCTGGGGCAACCTGCTGATCGAACTGCTGAAGGGCACGGCGCTCGTCGCGCTGATCGCCGTCGCCGACCTGATGTTCCAGGTCAAGCAGATCAACGGCACCACGTTCCTGTCGGCAGAGACCTTCGGGACGGCGCTGATCATCTACTACATCCTCGCACGCTTCATGATCACGCCCTTCATGCGCTGGCTCGAGCGGTTCATGCTGCGCAAGGTGGGGAGGGTCTGAGCCATGTTCGACTGGCGCTGGGACTTCACCTGGCAGATCCTGCCCCGCCTCGTCATCGCGACCGGCAACACCTTGATGGCGGCGGGATTCGGCTATGCCATCGCCGTGGTGCTCGGCCTCGTCTTCGCCCTGGCGCAGAGGACGCCCTCCCGCACGCTGACATTCGTGGTGCGGGAAGCGGTCGAATTCATCCGCTCGACGCCGCTCGTCCTGCAGATCTTCTTCGTCTTCTATGTCGGCCCGCAATTCGGGCTGAGGCTGTCGCCCTGGACGGCCGGGATGATCGCGATCGGCCTGCACTACGCGGCCTATCTGTCGGAGGTCTATCGCGGCGGACTGGACAGCGTCCCCAAGGGCCAGTGGGAAGCGGCGACCTCGCTCAACCTGTCGACGACACGAACCTATTTCCGCGTCATCATTCCCCAGGCCCTGCCGCCGTCGCTGGCCGGCATGGGCAACTATCTGGTGGGCATCTTCAAGGACACGCCGATGCTGTCGGTCATCGGCGTGGCCGAACTGATGCACACCGCCACCGCGATCGGCTCGGAAACCTATCGCTATCTCGAGCCCTACACGCTGGTCGGGCTGATCTTTCTGGCAATCTCGCTGCCCACCGCCGCCGGCATTCGTGTCTTCGAGCGCTGGGTTCGCAGGAAACTGGGATTGAGCTGATGACCGACGAAGACCTTTCCGGTTTCCCCCTCGCGCTCGAGGGTCCCGACGTGCCGATGGTGAGCTTCAGGACGGTCACCAAGCGGTATGGCGAGCTCGTGGTGCTCGACGCTCTCAATCTCGACGTCGCCGAAGGCGAGATGGTCACCGTCATCGGCCCCTCCGGGTCCGGAAAGACGACCGTGCTCCGGATGCTGATGACGCTGGAGACGATCAATGGCGGCGTCATCTATGTCGATGGCAAGCCTCTCACCCACATGCCCCGCAACGGCAGGCTGGTGCGCGCCGACAGCCGCCACCTGCGCCAGATGCGGTCCAACATCGGCATGTGCTTCCAGCACTTCAACCTGTTCCCGCACATGACGGCGCTGGAAAACTGCATGGAAGGGCCGGTGCACGTGCTGGGCATCCCGAAGGCGGAAGCCCGCGCGCGATCCGAGGAGCTGCTCGACATGGTCGGCATGGCCGACAAGCGCGACCAGCATCCGTCCCGGCTGTCCGGAGGCCAGCAGCAGCGCGTTGCGATTGCCCGGGCGCTCGCCATGCGGCCCAAGGTGATGCTGTTCGACGAGGTGACGTCGGCGCTGGATCCCGAGGTCATCGGCGAGGTGACCAACGTGATCCGGCGGCTGGTGGCCGAGCACAACCTGACCATGCTGATGGTCACCCACCAGATGGGCTTCGCCAAGGACATTTCCGATCGCGTCTGCTTCTTCTACGGCGGCCGGATCGAAGAGCAGGGCGCGCCCGACGAGCTGTTCGGAAACCCGCAGAAGGAACGCACGCAGCAGTTCCTGAGCGCGGTGAAGGAGGCCAATTGAGCCTCTCGCTCGCCGACATCCTCGCCGCCGCGCGGACCATCCGCGACCTGGCTGTTCGAACGCCGCTGGTGCCATCCCCTCATCTGGCGCGGCTGGCCGGGCACGATTTCCTGGTGAAGCTCGAGAACACCCAGCCCATCGGCGCCTTCAAGCTGCGCGGCGCGGCAAACGCGATCCTCAACCTGCCGGCCGACGTCGGCGGCGTGACCTGCTGCTCGACCGGCAACCATGGCCGTGGCGTCGCCTATGCGGCCCGCGCCCGCGGCATGAAGGCGGTGATCTGCATGTCGGCGCTGGTGCCGCAGGCCAAGATCGACGGCATTCGCGCGCTCGGCGCCGAGGTCCGCATCGTCGGGCGAAGCCAGGACGACGCGCTGGCCGAGAGCCGGCGCATCGCCGAGGAAGACGGCTTGGTCGAGATCTCGCCCTTCGACGATCCCCTGGTGATCGCCGGCCAGGGCACGATCGGACTGGAGCTGATGCAGGACCGGCCCGACCTCGACATGGTGCTGGTGCCGCTGTCGGGCGGCGGGCTTGCGGCCGGGGTGGCCCTGGCAGTCAAGACCATCCAGCCGTCCGTCCGCGTCATCGGCGTCTCGATGGACCGGGGCGCGGCGATGGACGCCTCGATCCGCGCCGGGCGGCCGGTCGAGGTCGAGGAAGTGGCAAGCCTCGCCGACTCGCTCGGCGGCGGCATCGGCCTCGACAACCGGCTGTCCTTCCCGCTTTGCCGCGACCTGCTCGACGACGTGGTTCTCGTCACGGAGGACGAGATCTACCGCGCCCTTCAGACCCTCTTCTACGAAGACCGCATGGTGGCCGAAGGCGCCTGCGTGGTGGGGATCGCCGCCCTGCAGGCCGGCAAGCTTCCCGTCCCGAAGGGGCCGATCGCCACCATCATCACGGGCCGCAACGTCGACATGACGGTGTTCCACCGCATCATGGCCGGTCAGGATGTCTCACTCGGCGACCTGACGCTGAAAGGACAAGCCTATGGCGCATGACGTAACGATCCTGACCGAGGCCGACCTGCGGCACATCGTGTCGCTCGACCTTCAGTCGGTCGATGTCGTGGAGAGGGCCTTCGCCGCCCTGGCCGGAGGGCAGGTCGTCATGCCGCCGATCCTGTCGATGGCCATTCCGGACGCGCATGGCGAGGTGGACGTGAAGACCGCCTATCTGCCGGGGTTCGACGGTTTCGCCATCAAGGTCAGCCCCGGCTTCTTCGACAATCCGAAGATCGGCCTGCCCAGCCTGAACGGGCTGATGATCCTGTTCTCGGCCAAGACGGGCCTGGTGCAGGCGCTGCTTCTGGACAATGGCTACCTGACGGACGTCCGCGCCGCCGCCGCCGGCGCCGTGGCGGCCAGGCACCTGGCGCCGGCCGACACGCACACGGCGGGCGTCATCGGGACCGGTGTCCAGGCGCGGCTGCAGATCGCGGCGGCCCTGTTGGTGCAGCCGATCCGCCGCGTTCTGGTGTGGGGACGCGACCACGACAAGGCGGCGGCCTGCGCGCGCGACATCGCGAGCCGCCATGGCGTCGAAGCGGTTGCCATGCGGGATCCCGCGCGGCTGGTCGCAGACAGCCAGCTCGTCGTGACCACGACGCCCGCCGCCGAACCGGTGCTGAAGGCCGAATGGCTGCATCCGGGCCTGCACGTCACCGCGATGGGTTCGGACCAGGCCGGCAAGAACGAGATCGAGCCGGCGGCGCTCGCTGCAGCCGACCTTTATGTCTGCGACCGGGTGAGCCAGTGCGAGACGCTCGGCGAGCTGCGCAGCGCCATCGCGGCCGGCCTGTGGCGCAAGGGCACGCCGCCCGAACTCGGCGCCATCGTCACAGGCTCGGCCCCTGGCCGAACGCGCGACGACCAGGTGACCCTTTGCGACCTGACCGGCACCGGGGCACAGGATACCGCCATCGCAACCTTCGCCGCCGAGCGGGCACGACAGGCAGGAGCGGGGTCGGTCATCTCGACCTGAACGATCGGCCGGGGCGCGGCAGGCGGACCTCGGCGACCTCCCACCCTTGCAGGTCGGGGGCACACATCACAGGAGACTCGTCATGCTGAAGAACGATCTGCTCGACCAGTGGGATCGGGACCATTTCTTCCACCCGTCCACCCATCTCGCCCAGCACGCGCGCGGCGAAAGCCCGAACCGCATCATCACCGGCGGCAAGGGCGTCCACATCGAGGACCGTGACGGCAACCGGTTGCTCGACGCCTTTGCCGGGCTCTATTGCGTCAATGTCGGCTATGGCCGCACCGAGATCGCGGAGGCGATCGCCGCGCAGGCGAAGGAACTCGCCTATTATCACGCCTATGTCGGCCACGGCACCGAAGCCTCGGTGACGCTGGCGAAGATGGTGCTCGAGCGCGCGCCGAAACACATGTCGAAGGTCTATTTCGGCCTCGGCGGATCGGATGCCAACGAAACCAACGTCAAGCTCGTCTGGTACTACAACAACATCCTCGGCCGGCCCGAGAAGAAGAAGATCATCTCGCGCTGGCGTGGATATCACGGCTCCGGCCTCGTCACGGGCTCGCTGACCGGGCTGAAGCTCTTCCACGACAAGTTCGATCTTCCGCTCGACCGGATCCTGCATACCGAGGCGCCCTACTACTTCCGCAGACCCGATCTCGCGATGAGCGAAGCCGACTTCGTCGCGCATTGCGTCGCGGCGCTGGAGGCGATGATCGATCGCGAGGGCGCCGACACGATCGCCGCCTTCATCGGCGAGCCGGTTCTGGGCACCGGCGGCATCGTGCCCCCGCCCGCCGGCTACTGGGCCGCGATCCAGGCGGTGCTCGACAGGCACGACATCCTCCTGATCGCCGACGAGGTGGTGACGGGGTTCGGCCGGCTGGGGTCGATGTTCGGATCGGACCACTACGGCATGACGCCGGACATCATCACCATCGCCAAGGGCCTGACCTCAGCCTACGCACCCCTGTCGGGGTCGATCTTCTCGGCGAAGGTCTGGGCCGTCCTTGAACGCGGCACAGACGAGAACGGGCCGATCGGCCATGGCTGGACCTATTCGGCGCATCCGATCGGCGCAGCGGCGGGCGTCGCCAACCTCAAGCTGATCGACTCGCTTAGCCTGGTGAAGAATGCCGGCGAGACCGGCGCCTACCTCAACGCGGCGATGAAATCCGCGCTCGGCGAACACGCTCGTGTCGGCGACGTCCGCGGCGAAGGCATGCTCTGCGCGGTCGAGTTCGTGGAGGACCGCGAAACGCGGCGCTTCTTCGACCCGGCGCGCAAGATCGGCCCGGCGGTGGCCGCGGCCCTGCTCAAGCGCGGGGTGATCGCGCGCGCGATGCCGCAAGGCGACATCCTGGGCTTTGCACCGCCGCTCTGCCTGACGCGCGCCGAGGTCGACGAGGTGGTCGGCAAGACGGCGGACGCGGTGGCGGAAGTGCTCGGCTGACATCACACCCGCCCGTCCACTCCGCCCGGAACGCTGAAGAGGTCGGGCTCCGGCCCGTCGTCGGTCCGCCGTCGTCATCGTCTTGACCCGCGCGCCCGAAAGCGCCAATCCCTAGCGGGAAAAATCCGGCAGGTGCGCGGGACGGACGGCATCGGTTCGACGGTCCCGTCTCACGTGAAACCTGCGGACGGGACACGGGCCATGCGCCCGCACGCACAGGGGAACTGCGTCGATGAGCTTGAAGCGTGTCGTCATCGCCGGCGCCGGCCAGGGCGGTTTCCAGGTTGCGGCCAGCCTGCGTCAGGACGGGTTCGACGGCGAGGTCCTGCTCTTCGGCGACGAGCCGGGGCTGCCCTACCAGCGTCCGCCGCTGTCCAAGGAGTACATCAAGACGGGCAATGCCGAGCGCCTGCTGTTTCGCAATGCCGATTTCTTCGACAAGAACGCCATCCGCTATCTCGACGGGCGGAGCCTGACGACGATCGACCGCGCCGACCGGACGGTCGAACTGGACGATGGCCAGACCCACGGTTTCGACCATCTGGTGCTGGCACTCGGCGCGCGCAACCGCCGCCTGCCGATCCCCGGCATGGATTTCGACGGCGTGATGCAGCTGCGCACGCTGGCCGATGCGGAGCGCATCCGCGCCGCCATCGCGCCCGGGCTGTCGCTCGTCGTCATCGGCGGCGGCTTCATCGGCCTCGAGATCGCGGCGACCGCGGCGGCGGCCGGAGCGCGCGTGACGGTGCTGGAGGCCACCGACCGGCTGATGTCGCGCGTCGTTTCACCGGCGATCTCGGCGCATTTCCTCGCCATGCATCAGGCTTGCGGGGTCGACGTCCGGCTGGGAACCATGGCGCGGGGGATCAGGGGCAACGATCGGGGACGCGCAGCGGCGGTGGAGATCGACGAGGGTGCGTCCATCGAGGCCGACATCGTGCTCGTCTCCGCCGGGATCGTGCCGAACGTCGAGATCGCCGAGGCAGCGGGGATCTATGTGCAGGACGGGATCAGGGTCAACGACCTGATGGAGACCTCCGATCCCCATATCTCGGCCATCGGCGATTGCGCCTCGTTTCCGTTCGGCCGGGACGGCATCCTGATCCGCCTCGAATCGGTCCAGAACGCCATCGACCAGGCGAAATGCGTCGTCCAGCGCCTGCTCGGCCATCCGGAGCCCTATGACAAGGTGCCATGGTTCTGGAGCGACCAGGCCGCCTTCAAGCTCCAGATCGCCGGGCTGACCGCCGGCGCCGACCACCAGGTGGCGCGCGCGTCGGACGACGGCGCCAAGCTGA
Organism: Aquibium carbonis; assembly: GCF_003970795.1. Classification (GTDB taxonomy): domain Bacteria; phylum Pseudomonadota; class Alphaproteobacteria; order Rhizobiales; family Rhizobiaceae; genus Aquibium; species Aquibium carbonis. Next base: position 36,538 of record NZ_RWKW01000004.1, read on the forward strand.
CCGTGCACTGCTTTCGGCAGGATACGCTGATCGGCGTCGAAACCGTGAACGCGCCAGCCGACCACATGATGGCGCGCAAACTGCTGGCGCTGCCGCAGGCCCCGACGCTCGGCGCCGTCGAGGCGAAGGATTTCGACCTCAAGGCGGTGTTCGCAGCAGCCCAGGCGTGAAGCAAATCGCGCGTATGTTAGCCGGCTATTTCATGCATCGGTCCGGCCGAGGGGCCTGACTTCGTAGCCAGGCTCCTCCGGTTCGTCGTCGACCAGTTCCTGCGGGAAGCCCGGCGCCAGGATCGACAGGCCGGTCGCCTCCTCCAGCCTGCGGATGATGTCGTCGGAGTTGGCCCGCTCGCCATAGCGACGCTGTCCATCACGGAAGATGTCGATCATCAGCGGCGAGATTTCCAGCGGTACGCCGAAGCGGTCGGCGATGGTCTGGAAGAGGCCGATGTCCTTCATCACCAAGTCCATCGAGAAGTCGACGTCGCGGGATCCCGACAGGATCAGCTGGCTTTCGGTCTCGTGCACGAAGGAGGTGCCCGACGAGATCCTGATCGCTTCGTAGGTGGTCGCGAGGTCCATGCCCGCGGCCTTCATCGTCACCAGCGCTTCGCACAGGGTCAGCAGGTTGGCGGTGGCGAGATAGTTGGTCATCACCTTCAGCGTGGAAGCCGTGCCGATCGGCCCGGTGTGCAGGACGCGCCGGCCGAGCACGGTGAGAACGGGCAGGATGCGCTCGAAGACGGCGCGGTCGCAGCCGGCGAAGATCGAGATGTTGCCGGTTGCGGCCCGATGCACTCCGCCCGAGACCGGGCAATCGACCGCGAAAGCCCCGAGCGCCTCGACCCTGGCGGCGAGCCGCGTGATCTCGGCCGCGTCCGTCGTGGACATTTCCGACCAGATCTTGCCGTGCGCCAGACCGGCCAGGATGCCGTCCTCGGCCTCGACCACCGCCGCCGAGGCGGCCGGCGACGGCAGGCAGGTGATGACCATGTCGCACGCCTGCGCCATCGCGCGCGGGCTTTCGCCCCATGCCGCGCCCGCGGCCAGGAAACGCTCGCCCGCCTTCGGATCGAGGTCGCGAACCGTCAGGTCGAAGCCGTTTCGCAACAAGGAGCCGGCGAGCTTGCCGCCCACGTTGCCAAGGCCGATGAAGCCCAGTTTCATGTCATGTTCCCCCGCCTGATCGCGCCGTTGATGGAAACGGCCGATCATCCGGTCCGCTTCGTGTCCTGTCTCCATTCCACATCGGCGGCGCGGCGGCATGCCAGAACGCGACGTGCATTGGGTATATCGTTGGAAAAGGCGCGCGCGACGGCCTGCTCGTGAGAATGGCCGTGCTGCAGCCAGCGTTCGACGAGCCGCCGCTCCAGGACCGGCTCTTCGACATCGAGGAAGATGGTGAAGTCGAAGCTCGGCGCGAGATCGTTCCACGGGGCTTCGTCCGACAGGAGATAATTGCCCTCCACCAGCACGAAACGGATGGCGCGGGGGACGACCGCAGCCCCGGCCCGGGCGAGGTCGGCGGCGCGATCGAACAGCGGCACTGCGACGCCCTCTTCGCTGGCGCGGATGCGCATCAGCGTCGCGGCGAGACCGCCGACGTCGAAAGTTTCCGGCGCACCCTTGCGCGGCAGGAGATTTCGCGCCGCCAGGATGGCATTGTCGAAGTGGAACCCGTCCATCGGCACGATGACGGCCGATCCTTCGGGAAAGAGGGGCAGCAGGGCTTCTGCGAGGGTCGATTTTCCCGCGCCGGGCGGCCCGGCAATCGCGACGACGAAACGATCCCGCCCCGCCGCCTTGCGGAAGATGGTCGCCACCAAATGCGCGATTTCGGTCATTGCCCTGGCCTCCTCACCTGCGCCTCCCATGCTACCGCGAGGGCCCGCCGGCTTGAAGGGGCCACGACGCAAAACGGCCGCGGTTTCCCGCGGCCGTCGAACGATCCGATCGCCTGTCGGCGGACTACATGCCGGTCGAGTACTTCTCGACGAGCGAACGCGCCTCCTCGACGAGCGCCTTGCCGTCCTTGCCCTTGCCGGTCATCTCGGCTTCCCAAGCCTCGACGAGCGGAGCGGCGGTGTCCTTCCAGCGCTGGGTCTCGGCCTCGTCCAGCACGATGATGTTGTTGTTGCGGCCCTCGGCGATCGCCTTGCCGCCGATATCGCCTTCATCCATGACGCGGCCGAAGAAGGCAGCGGTTTCGATGCCGGAATTGTCGTCGATCACCTTCTTCAGGTCGTCGGGCATCGCGTCATAGGCCGACTTGTTCATCGCGACGACGAAGGTCTGCGTGTAGAGGCCGTTCGTGCCGGAGAAGGTGGTGTGGTTGCTCACCAGCTCGCTGACCTTGAGCGAGGGGGTCACTTCCCACGGGATCGTGGTCGCATCGATGACGCCCTTGGACAGCGCTTCCGACACTGCCGGAACGGGCATGCCGACCGGGATCGAGCCGAGCTTCTCGAGCATCTGGTTGATGGTGCGCGAACCGCCGCGGATCTTCAACCCCTTCATGTCCTCGAGCGTGTTCACCGGGGTCTTGGAGTGGATGAGACCCGGGCCATGCGCGTGCCAGGCTATGACCTTCACGTCGGCGAACTCTTCCATGCAGTGCTTTTCGCAATATTCCTGCAGCGCCTTGGAGGTTGCCTCGCCGGTGGTCATCAGGAACGGAAGCTCGAAGGCTTCCGTGGTGGGGAACCGGCCGGGCGTGTAGCCGATGACGGTCCAGATGATGTCGACCGCGCCGTCCTTGGCCTGGTCGTAGAGCGAGGGCGGCGTGCCGCCGAGCGCCATGGCGTCGAACTGGTCGATCTTGATGCGGCCGCCCGACTCCTGCATGACCTTCTCCGCCCAGGGCTTGAGCGCCTTGGCCGGGATGGTGGCCTGCGGCGGCAGCATCTGGTGCAGGCGAAGCGAGACGTCCTGCGCAAAGCCGGAGACCGTCATGGAGCCGAGCGCGACGACTGCGGCGATGGAGCATTTCAGCATGTTCATTGAAGCACCTCCCTTTGGTATCCCTTTGTTATAAGGTAAAACCTTTTCGATGAAAAGTGGCGGGTTGTACGGAAGCGTTCATGGCTTCCCATGATGGTAAAGGATGGCTCGAAGCACCCATGAAAGTCTCGACAGCCATGCGCGAAGTGGCGTAAGCCCCGCCCAACAGCCTGCCACACGGGAGATCAAACGTGTCGTCAATCACCGCCGCCAAGCCACCCTTTCGCGCCGACCACGTCGGCAGCCTGCTGAGGCCGGACTCGGTCAAGGCGGCCCGCCGGAAGTATCATGACGACAAGTCGATCGATGCCGCCGAATTGAAGGCCGTCGAGGACGAGGCCATCCGAGAGGTCATCAAGCTGCAGGAAGATGTCGGAATTCCGGCGATCACCGACGGCGAGATCCGCCGCTCGTTCTGGCACTACGACTTCATGGGCGACCTGACCGGGCTGGACCTCGAACAGCGCGACGAGGGCGTGCAGTTCCATGGCGTGAAACTGCGTCCGATCTTCCCCACCATCACCGGCAAGCTCGATTTCCCCGCCGATCATCCGATGATCGAGCACTTCAAGTTCGTGGCCGCAAACACGAAAGCGACGCCGAAGATCTCCATCCCCGGCCCCAGCTGCTGCCATTTCCGCACCGCCAGGGCCGACATCAAGCCGAAGGAATACCAGGACGATCCGGAAGCGCTGTTCGCCGATCTCGCCGCGACCTATGCCAAGGCCGTGCAGGCCTTCTACGACGCCGGCTGCCGCTATCTGCAGATGGACGACATCTTCTTTGCCTATCTGTGCGACCCCAAGCACCGTGCCGCCAAGACGGCGGAAGGCATGGATCCCGACTGGCTGATCGACCGCTATGCCTGGATGATGCACGAGGCGATCAAGGACCGCCCGGCCGACATGCTGATCGGCATGCACATGTGCCGCGGCAACTTCGTCTCGACCTACGCGGCCGAAGGCGCCTACGATCCCGCCGCCGACGCGATCTTCAACAAGACCGGCGTCGACATCTACTTCATGGAATACGACAGCGAGCGCGCCGGCGGACTGGAGCCGCTGCGCCTGCTGCCGAAGGGCAAGAAGCGCGTTCTGCCCGGCTTCATCACCACCAAGACCGGCGAGCTGGAATCGATCGACGACCTGAAGCGCAAGTTCGACGCGGCAGCGAAACATGCCGATCTCGATCAGCTCGGCATCGCGCCGCAATGCGGCTTCGCGTCGACCGAGGAAGGCAACAAGATCACCGTCGACGACCAGAAGCGCAAGCTGGAACTGGTGGTGAAGACGGCCGAGGCGATCTGGGGCGGCGTAGACAAGTAGAACCACCTCGGGTCGCCGCGTTCTCCTCACGGGGGCGCTCCTTTGTCCAGGGCCGTCCCCCGTGCTATAATCGGTCCATGGCAAAGCCTCCCACGACGCAGATGGTCACGATTTCGCTTTCGACCGAGCAGGCGGAGCGCTTGCGGAACGCCGTGGCGTCCGGTGCCTACGCTTCGAGCGACGACGTGGTTCAGGACGCCCTGCGGCTTTGGGAGTTGCGGGAACGCGAACGCGCGGAAGACCTGGCCCGGCTGAAACAGGCTTACGTCGAAGGCAAGCATAGTGGCACGCCGCGCGAGATTGACCGCGAAAGCTTCCTAGCCGATCTCAGAGAGCAGTTCCGCGCTCGTGGCTAGCATCCGCTATTCGCCGAGGGCGGAAAGGGATCTTCGGGACATCTGGCGCACGATCGCGATCGACAGCATGACGGCGGCCGATCGTCTGATCCTCCGTATCATCGACAAGCTCGAGTTGGCGGCCACTCAGCCCGCCATGGGCGTAGCTCGTGGGGATCTCGGCGCGGAGGCTCGACTTCTGATCGTTCAACGATACATCGTGATATACGAGCCGTCGCCGAGCGGAATCGACGTCATCGCGATCCTCCACGGCATGCGGGATCCCCAGCACTGGCTTGACCAGAACTGACTAAGGGCGGAAGTCCAACCCATGAACGTCCTGCCGCGCGGCGTGAAGCACATCCCCGGCTGTCTCGACGTCGAGGCGCAGCGCGCCCTGCTCGAGGAGATCCGCGCCGTGGTGGCGGCCGCGCCGCTCTACCGGCCCGAGATGCCGCGCACCGGCAAGCCGATGAGCGTGCGCATGACGAATTGCGGCTCGCTCGGCTGGGTGACGGACCGGCAGCGCGGCTATCGCTACCAGGCGACCCATCCCGTGACCGGCAAGCCCTGGCCGGCGATGCCGCAGCGGCTGGTCGACATCTGGGACGCGCTCGCCGGCCACCCCGCCCCGCCGCAGGCGTGCCTCGTCAATTTCTACGCCGACGACGCGAAGATGGGCCTGCACCAGGACCGCGACGAGGAGGACCTGTCCGCGCCCGTGGTTTCGATCTCGCTCGGCGATGCCTGCCTGTTTCGCGTCGGCGAAGCGACGCGCGGCGGGCGCACGACCTCGATCCGGCTCGAAAGCGGCGACGTGGTGATCCTCGGCGGCGAAGGGCGGCTCTGCTTCCACGGCGTCGACCGGATCTATCCGTCGACGTCGGCGCTGCTGAAGAAGGGCGGGCGCATCAACCTGACGCTCAGGCGCGTGACACGAACGGCCTGAAGGGCGGCGCTCGTCGAAACGGCTACCCTGCGGTCACAACCGGCGCAGCGCGACTTCCTCGACGCGATGGTTCGTGCCCTTCTTGAGGATCAGGTCGGCGCGGGGGCGCGTCGGCAGGATGTTCTCGCGCAGGTTCTTCAGGTTGATGTTGGACCACAGACCCTCGGCGATGGCGCGGGCCGAGTCCTCCGACAGGGTCGAATAGCGATGGAAGAAGGAGTCCGGATTGCGGAACGCCGTTTCCCGCAACCGCATGAAGCGGTTGATGTACCATTTGTGGATCAGCGCCTCGTCGGCGTCGATGTAGACCGAAAAGTCGAAGAAGTCGGAGACGACCGGCACGGCGCGGCCGTCCTTCGGCAGGTCGCGCGTCTGCAGGACGTTGATGCCCTCGAAGATCAGGATGTCCGGTCGGTCAATGGCGACGTACTCGCCCGGCAGGACGTCATAGGTGAAGTGCGAATAGACCGGCGCGGGCACGTTCGGCTCGCCCGACTTGATGGCGGATAGAAAGCGAAGCAGCGCGCCGACGTCGTAGCTGTCGGGAAAGCCCTTGCGTTCCATCAGGTTCTCGCGGCGCAGAACCTCGTTGGGATAGAGAAAGCCGTCGGTGGTGACGAGATCGACCTTGGGGCTCGACGGCCAGCGCGCCAGCAACTCCTTCAGGATACGCGCCGTGGCCGACTTGCCCACCGCGACGGAACCGGCAATGCCGATGATGAAGGGGGTCTTCTTGCTTTCCGAGGCGTTGAAGAACGCCTGCCGCTGGCGAAACAGCAATTGCGTGGCTTCGACATGCGCCGAGAGCAGCCGCGACAAGGACAGGTAGATGCGCCGCACCTCGTCGAGGTCGATCGGGTCGTTGAGAGAGCTCAGCCGCTGGACCTCGTCCTCGGTGAGGGTGAGCGGCGTGTCGGCCCGAAACTCGGCCCATCGCTCCGCCGAAAAGACGCGGTAGGGCGAGTACTTCACTTCCGGTGCAAGCTGGTCCATCGCCGTGTTCGTCCCGGAAGATACCAATCCGTTCACGTCAGCGTCCCGTGCGGGACGCCTTCTCCGCAATGCCCGATTGCCCCGTGCGGCGCTCGAGTTCCTCCATCACCCGCGACAGGGGGACATCGGCGAGAGCGAGGACCACCATCCAGTGATACAGGAGATCGGCGCTTTCCGAAACGAGTTCCGTCTCATCCTTTCGCACGGCGGCGATGACGGTCTCGACAGCCTCCTCGCCGAGCTTCTTGGCCGCCCGGTCCATGCCGGAGGCAAACAGCTTCGCCGTCCAGGAGTTCGTATCGCCGGATCGGGCGCGTTCGGCCACGATCCGTTCGAGGTCGTCGAGGGTAAAATCGCTCATGTGCGGCGTTTAGTGCGCAAGCGGTCCGGAGTCGAGTCGCATCGCGAGGCCCGCCGCCGCCATGTGCGCCTTGGCTTCGGCGATGGTGAAGGTGCCGAAATGGAAGATCGAGGCGGCGAGCACCGCCGTCGCGTGGCCGTCGCGGATGCCTTCGACGAGATGGTCGAGCGTCCCGACGCCGCCTGACGCGATCACAGGCACGCGCACCGCGTCGGCGATGGCGCGGGTGACGGCCAAGTCGTAGCCGGCCTTGGTGCCGTCGCGATCCATCGAGGTGAGCAGGATTTCACCGGCCCCCTTGTCGACCACCAGACGGGCGAAGTCGATCGCGTCGATGCCGGTCGGCTTGCGACCACCATGGGTGAAGATCTCCCAGCGATCCGTCTCGCCCGGCTGCGACACCTTCTTGGCGTCGATGGCCACGACGATGCACTGGTTGCCAAACTTGTCGGCGGCCTCGGCGACGAAGTCCGGATTGTTCACCGCCGCCGTGTTGATCGACACCTTGTCGGCGCCGGCGAGCAAAAGCTTGCGGATGTCGGCGACGGTGCGCACCCCTCCCCCCACCGTGAGCGGCATGAAGCACTGCTCGGCTGTGCGGGCGACGACGTCGAAGATGGTTTCGCGGTCGTCGGACGAGGCGGTGATGTCGAGGAAGCAGAGTTCGTCGGCGCCGGCCGCATCATAGGCCCTGGCGGCCTCGACGGGATCGCCGGCGTCGATCAGGTCGACGAAGTTGACGCCCTTGACGACACGGCCGTCCTTGACGTCGAGGCAGGGGATGACGCGGGATTTGAGGGTCATGAAGGTCGTTTTCCGATATCGTCGGCGTGGAGCATGGACCTACCGCTCGGCGGCGGCAGGATTTGCGATGCCCGTGTAAAGGGACTTCAGGTCGATGACGACGGTCTTGTCATCGATCGTCAGAGTGATGGATCCGGTTTCATGGATCACCGGTGACTGCCACTCCCCATCCTCCCCGCGGGACCAGACCCAGATGCGGACCTCGTCCTGCGAAACGGTCAGGTAGTGACGCAGGCTCGGCAGGCTCTGGTAGTCCCGCGCCTTCGGTCCGAAATCATCCGCCAGACTGGACCCCGAGAGCACTTCGGCGATCAGCAGCGGCGACGTGGCCGCCAGCGCCTTGCCATCGGCGATCACCTTGTCGACCATGACGTCCGGAAACCGGATCCCGTCCGCCGTCAGGACACCGTGGTCCGTCGTTCCGACGTCATAGGCCTCGTCGCCAAGCTGAACTGCAATTTGTCGCTCGAGGCGGTTCGCGAGACGCCAGTGATTCCTCGTCACGTTGATCATCATCTCGACCACCCTCCCGTTGACGAACTCGCGCTTGCCCTCGCGCCCTTCGTTCCAGCGCAGGAATTCGTCCGGTGTGGTCGGCGGTCTCGACTGGATGTTCATGACGTCAGTCTAACATGCCGCGCGGGGGCTTTGAATTGCCCGACAGGATGGCGAGCGCCTCGGCCGGATCGATGCGCCCGTCATAGAGCGCGCGGCCCGAGATCGCGCCTTCGAGCTTTCGCGCATCCGGCATGGTCATGCGCACGATGTCGGCGATCGAGGCGAGGCCGCCCGAGGCGATGACGGGGATCGACACCGCATCGGCCAGCTCGATGGTGGAATCCCAGTTGATGCCCGCCAGCACGCCGTCGCGGTCGATGTCGGTGTAGATGATGGCGGCGACACCGGCGCCCTCGAATTTCTGCGCCAGTTCGATCACGCCGAGGGTCGAGGCTTCCGCCCAGCCCTCCACCGCGACCTTGCCGCCCCTGGCGTCGATGCCGACGGCGACCTTGCCGGGGAAGAGCCGGCAGGCCTGCTTCACCAGATCGGGGTCGCGCACGGCGACCGTGCCGAGGATGACGCGGGCGAGCCCCTTGTCGAGCCAGCTTTCGATATGCGCGAGCGAACGGATGCCGCCGCCGAGCTGGACCGGGTTGGTCGTCGCCTTCAGGATCGCCTCGACGGCCGCGCCATTGACGCTGCCGCCCTCGAAGGCGCCGTTGAGATCGACCACGTGCAGCCACCGGAAGCCCTGGTCCTGAAAGGCTTTCGCCTGCGCGGCCGGGTCTTCGTTGTAGACGGTGGCGGTGGCCATGTCGCCGAGCTTCAGGCGCACGCACTGGCCGTCCTTGAGGTCGATCGCGGGAAACAGGATCATCGGCTCAGACGCCTTCCACCACGGCCATGTGGGCGGTCGAACAGGCTTCGCGCAGCTTCAGCGCGGCCTGGTATTCAGGCGAATGGAAGCAGTCGAGCGCGGTCTGATAGCTGTCGAACTCGATGACGACGAGACGCGTCGCCTTCGGGCCTTCCAGCACCTCGCCCTGGCCGCCGCGCACGAGGAATTTCGCGCCATACTTGTCGAAGGCCGCCTTGTTGGCGGCGACATAGCGCGGATAATTGTCGGGATCGGTGATGTCGACCATCGCCATCCAGTAGCCCTTCTTCATCAAGGTCTCCATGTCAGGAAGTTCGCGATCAGGGCGAGGCCGAACGCCTGGCTCTTTTCGGGATGGAACTGGGTGCCCACCATGTTGTCGCGCCCGACGGCCGCGGTGACCTCGCCGCCATAATCTGTGACGGCCAGAACCTCGGCCGGGGTCGTTGCGGCCAGGTGGTAGGAGTGGACGAAATAGGCGTGCAGCCCATCGTCGCCGGTGGGAATGCCGGCGAAGATCGGGTGGGAATGTTTCACGTGAATCGTGTTCCAGCCGATTTGCGGAATCTTGAGCGCGGGATCCGAAGGCTGGATCTCGACCACGTCGCCTGCGATCCAGCCCAGACCGTGCGTGATCGTCTTCTCCAGCCCGCGTTGCGACATCAGCTGCATGCCGACGCAGATGCCGAGAAACGGGCGCCCTGCCTTCAGCGTCGCTTCCTCGATCACCTCCCACATGCCCGGAACCGCGTGCAGGCCTGCGGCACAATCGGCATAGGCCCCGACGCCGGGCAGCACGATGCGATCGGCCGTGCGCACGCGCTCGGCATCGGCCGTCAGGTCGATCTCGGCGTTGGTGCCGCTTTCGCGCGCGGCGCGCTCGAAGGCCTTGGTGGCCGAACGCAGATTGCCCGAGCCATAGTCGATGATCGCCACGCGCATGGATCAGTTCCTTCCGGGATAGCCGAACAGGCCGAGTTCCGGCTCGTTGCCGCCACGCGTATCGGCCGGCACGACGCCTTGCCGAATGGGCGGCAAGGGGCGCGGCCCAGCTTCGATCTCGTCGGGCTGCGCCGACAGATATCGTGTTTCGGCATCCGCGCGGTTGTCGGCGTCGACCACACCCCATTCCGCATAGCCCCGGCGGCGAAGCGCCCAGAGCCGCAAGGCCGAGCCTTCGAGCCCGACATAGATCGACACCAGCAAGGTGAAGCCGCCGACGAGCATTTCGGCGGTACCGGAGGTTTCACCGAGAATGCCGAGCCCGAGCATGACGGCGAGCAGCACGAGCGTCTCGATCCACAGACGGTTCCAGAGCAACCAGACGAGCGGCAGCAGGAAGCCGAGGACATGAAATCCGTCGCGCACGTAGACCTCGTCCGCGTCCACGCGGTCGCGCGGCGGTTGCATCACGACATAGATCGCCATCGTCCGCTCCTATCCGTTCAGCGTTCCCTTGGTGGAGGGGACGGCCCCTGCCTGGCGCATGTCGGGCTCGATGGCCGTTCGAAGCGCGCGGGCAACCGCCTTGAAGCAGGTTTCGGCGATGTGGTGATTGTTGGCGCCGTAGTGATTCGTCACGTGCAGCGTGATGCCGGCGTTCTGCGCCAGCGCCTGGAAGAACTCGCGCACCAGTTCGGTGTCGAAGGTGCCGATCTTCGGCGCGGAGAACACGACCTGCCAGACGAGGAACGGCCGGCCCGAGACGTCGATGGCGGCGCGGGTCAGGGTCTCGTCCATGGCGAGGTCGATCGAGGCGTAGCGCGTGATGCCGCGGCGGTCGCCCAGGGCCTGGGCAATGGCCTGGCCGATGGCGATGCCGGCATCCTCGACCGTGTGATGGTCGTCAATGTGAAGATCGCCCTTGGCTTCGAGCGTCAGATCGATCAGCGAATGCCGCGACAACTGCTCCAGCATGTGGTCGAAGAAGCCGACGCCGGTGGACACCTCGTACTTGCCCGATCCGTCGAGATCGACCGATGCGCTGATCGCCGTCTCGTTGGTCTTGCGGCTGACCGATGCCGTGCGGCCCTTCGCGGGAGCGTTCATTCCCTGGTCCTTTCGATGCCCATGGCGGGTGCTTTATCAGCCCGTTTCGGCGAATTCCAGTTGCCGGCTTCCGGAAGCATGCCGGCCGGGCGATTTGCATTCGACGCGGCGACGCATAGATAACGGTGCAGAGGCCGGGCGCGGCAGTCCGTTCGGCCAATCCAGTCCGCCTTCCGGAGCGCCCCATGTCCAGCGAAATCACCATGCATGCAACGACCATCGTCACCATCCGCAAGGGCGGCAAGGTGGTCATCGCGGGCGACGGGCAGGTCAGCCTCGGCCAGACGATCATGAAGGGCAACGCCCGCAAGGTCCGGCGGCTCGGCAAGGGCAACGTGATTGCCGGTTTTGCCGGCGCGACGGCGGACGCCTTCACCCTGCTGGAGCGGCTGGAGACCAAGCTCGAACAATATCCGGACCAGCTCACCCGCGCCTGCGTGGAACTGGCAAAGGACTGGCGCACCGATCGCTATCTGCGGCGGCTGGAAGCGATGATGCTGGTGGCCGACAAATCGGTGACCCTGGCGCTGACCGGCACCGGCGACGTGCTGGAGCCGGAACACGGCGTCATGGCGATCGGCTCGGGCGGCAACTACGCGCTGGCGGCGGCCCGCGCCCTGATGGACACCGACAAGGACGCCGAGGAGATCGCGCGCAAGGCGATGCAGATCGCGGCCGAGATCTGCGTCTACACCAACGGCAACTTCGTCGTCGAAACGCTCGATGCCGACTGAAGCGCCGGTCATCGGGTTCCGCCCGGTCGGGGCCGCCGACCTGCCCATGCTCGAACGCTGGATGCGGCAACCGCACTGGCGCAAGTGGTGGGGCGATTCGGACGAGGAAATCCGTTTCGTGCAGGACATGATCGAAGGTCGGGACACGACGCGCCCCTTCATCTTCACGGTCGACGGCGACGATGCGGGCTACATCCAGTACTGGTTCATCGGCCATCACCAGAACGAGAGCTGGCTGGCCGACAATCCCTGGCTCGGCGTCCTGCCAGCGGGCACGATCGGGGTCGACCTGTCGATCGGTCCGGCCGACCGGCTGTCGAAGGGCATCGGAACCGCAGCGCTGACGGCGTTCGTCGCCATGCTGCGTGCGACGGGCTTTTCGCAGATCATCATCGATCCCGATCCCGCGAATCTGCGCGCGGTGCGGGCCTACGAGAAGGCCGGCTTCCAGCCGATCCCCGAACTCCTGGGGAAAAGCGGGGACAGCCTGATCATGCGGCATGTCGCACGAGACACCGCGACGCAGACGGCGTAGCGGCTGATCCGCGACGACACCTTGCCGCGCGGGAGCGAATGCTGTTGTGCTTCCGCGCCCGAAAAGCGAACCGGAAGAACGATCCCCGAATGGTCGAGACCTTGCCTCTGACCGCGCACGCCGCCGTCGAACACGTCGCGGACGACGACCGCGCGACGCTTTTCGCGGTGGCCGAAGAAATCGATGCGATCGTCGCGGACTGGCTCGCGCGCCTCGGCCGCGACCGGCTGATCGTCACCCTCGCGACCCGCGATTTCGCCGCCGGGCTCCTTGTCATGATCCGCTCGCTGCGGGCGGTTTCGGACGTCCCGGTCCTGGTGCTGAAGCTCGGTTCGTGGCGGTTCGAGCACGAGGCCGAGGACGTCGCCGCGATCCAGGTGCCGGCCCTCGTCCGGGCGGGCGTCGAAGCGCGGGCGGACCTGCCGCATCTGTCCGCGACGCTGAGCAAGCTGTGGGCATTCTCGATCACGACGCCATGTCGCGTGGCTCATCTGGACGCCGACTGTCTCGTCCTGCGTCCGATCGACGGACTTCTGGACGGCGACGGGTTCGCGGCAGCGCCGGACCTGCTCCTTCACTACAGGCTGCGTGCCTTCAACACGGGGGTGTTCTCCTTCACGCCGTCCGCCGACCTTCGCGAAAGCCTGTTCAGGCGGCTGCCGGAGCTTTCGGTGACCGACGGAGACCAGAGCGTCCTGAACGCCTTTTTCGAGGACTGGCGGCCATTGCCGCTTGGACTGAACTTCCTGCGGAGTCAGGCGCTGGTGCGCGCGCTGGCGCAGGATCGCAATCTGCGCATTCTCCATTACACGCCGGGAAAACCATGGACGAGCGGGCCCTCGCACCCGCGCGACCACGCGCTGGCCCCCCTCGATGATCTCTGGACGGAACGCCTGAGCGACGCGGAATACCGGGACGTCAAGCGGCAGTGGCAGCTGGACGTCGACGCGGTGGAGCAGAACCTGACCGTCTGGGCGAGCCGCTCCGCCGGGCTCTACCGCGACCAGATCGCGGACGGTCTCACGCGAACCCGGCGCCGGCTGAGACTCTGGCTCGCCGGCCTTGGCCTCCTGTCGGCGATGCAGACGCTGGCGCTGTTCTGGATCGTCCTGCGCGGATGACCATGCCGGGCGGGATTGTGCGGCAGGCGGCGATCCCTATGTAGTGTCGGTGCCGACAGTGCCTGCACCGGCGGCACGCTTCACGGAGTAAGACATGACCAATTTTTCCCCCCGCGAGATCGTCTCCGAACTCGATCGGTTCATCATCGGACAGAAGGACGCCAAGCGCGCCGTGGCCATCGCGCTGCGCAACCGTTGGCGCAGGCAGCAGCTCGAGGGCGACATGCGCGAAGAGGTCATGCCCAAGAACATCCTGATGATCGGACCCACCGGCGTCGGCAAGACGGAGATCTCGCGCCGTCTCGCCAAGCTCGCCGGCGCGCCCTTCACCAAGGTCGAAGCCACCAAGTTCACCGAGGTCGGCTATGTGGGCCGCGACGTGGAACAGATCATCCGCGATCTCGTGGAAGTCGCCATCGGGCTCGTGAAGGACAAGATGCGCGAGGACGTGAAGGCGCGTGCGCACATCAACGCCGAGGAGCGCGTGCTGGACGCGCTGGTGGGCAAGACGGCCAGCCCCGCGACCCGCGACAGTTTCCGCAAGAAGCTGCGAGCGGGAGACATGGACGACAAGGAAATCGAGGTCGAGGTCGCCGACACCGCGCCCGCCGGTTTCGAGCTTCCCGGGATGCCGGGCGCCAACATCGGCGTGCTCAACATCAACGAGATGCTGTCGAAGGCGATGGGCGGGCGCACCAAGACGCGCAAGACGACCGTCAAGGAATCCTACGGCCATCTCATCAACGACGAATCAGACAAGCTGCTCGACCAGGACGAGGTGGTGCAGCGCGCGCTTTCTTCGACCGAAAACGACGGGATCGTCTTCATCGACGAGATCGACAAGATCGCGACCCGCGAGGGCGGCGTCGGCGCCGGCGTCAGCCGTGAAGGCGTGCAGCGCGACCTGCTGCCGCTGGTCGAAGGCACGACCGTGGCGACCAAGTACGGGCCGGTGAAGACCGACCACATCCTGTTCATCGCCTCCGGCGCGTTCCATGTGGCCAAGCCGTCCGATCTCTTGCCGGAGTTGCAGGGACGCCTGCCGATCCGCGTCGAGCTGAGGGCGCTGGAGAAGAACGATTTCGTGCGGATCCTCACCGAGACCGAAGCAAGCCTCATCAAGCAGTACATCGCCCTGATGCTGACGGAAGGCGTGGAACTCGATTTCACCGAAGAGGCGATCGACGCTCTCGCGGGCGTGGCCGTGGACCTGAACGCCTCGGTCGAGAACATCGGCGCCAGGCGCTTGCAGACGGTGATGGAACGCGTGCTGGACGACATCTCGTTCAACGCGCCGGATCGCTCCGGAACGAGCGTGACGATCGACGCGGACTATGTCGCCAGGAACGTCGGGGACCTGGCGAAGAACACGGATTTGTCCCGATTCATCCTGTAAGACAGCGTTGCAATCGCACCACAGGTGCGGCTGTCAACGGCCGCGCCTGTGGTTCTCGGACCTTTGCCGGATCGACTCGGGGGGCAGGCTTCAATAGTTAGGTCGGGGCGGGACATCACAGGCAACCATTCATGAGAAGATGGATCGTCGTCGTTGCGGGTCTGTTCGCGGCCCTGACCGTCCTGCCAGCCTGGGCGGGCGTCGTCGTTCCGCCCGGAAATCGAAGCGCCCAGCAGCCCGATGTTCCGTTCGGCTCGGCATCGCGCACCCGCGCGATGAAGACCACCTACGAAGCGAAGTACCGGAAGGTTTTTGGTCTCTTGCAGCGCGATCAGGCACTGCGAGACAAGATCCGGGCCGCCGCCGCCCAGTTCGGCATCGACCCGATCCACGTCGCGGGCGCGATCGTCGGCGAACACACCTACAATGTCGACGCCTATGACCGGCTGCAGACCTACTACGTCAAGGCGATCGCCTACCTGAACTCGAGCTTCGCCTTCACCCATGACGGCGAGAACGTCGACGACTTCATCCAGCGGCCGCAATTCGCGCCATGCGCCGACCTGTCCGACAGCTACGATCGCTGGACCTGCCGCGAAACGATCTGGAACACCCGTTTCCGTGGCAAGTCCGTCGATGGAAAGGGCTTTCCCAACAACCGCTTCAGCGCCGTCTTCTTCCAGCCGTTCTATGCCGGCCAGACCTTCGGCATCGGTCAGCTGAACCCGCTGACGGCGCTGATGATGAGCGACTTCGTCCACGACAGGACGGGGCTGCCACGCCTCGACCACAAAAATGCGCAGGAGGTCTACCGCACGATCATGGACCCGGATCGGACGCTGACCTACGTCGCTGCGACGCTGCGCAAGTCGATCGACGCCTATGAGACGATCGCCGGTTTCGACATCTCGAAGAACCCCGGCATCACGTCGACGCTCTACAATGTCGGCGATCCCGAGGGCCGCGCGCGCGCATTGAAAACCGAAAATGCCGCCCGAGCCCGCCGTGGCGAAGCCCCGCGGTTGCCGGAGGAGAATTATTACGGCTGGCTCGTCAACGACAAGCTGCCCGAGCTTCGAGAGCTGTTTCCCTCGAGCTGAGGACCGGCAATTGCAACGGCGACGTCATCGGCTGCCGGTGCGAAGCCGCTCCGTCATCGCCGCCAGTTCGTCCTCCGACAGCGTCGCGATGCGCGCGGCCAGGAGATTGGCGAATTCCGTGGCTGAAGGCGACAGACCCGCGGTGTCGATGACCACGCGCGGGTGGGAGCGTTCGGCGAGGCGGACCAGATCCTCGGCGTCGTCCCATATGATGTTGAAATAGCCGATGATCTTCTGGATCAGCGCCCATGTGGGCCGCCCGCGGCGGCCGCTTTCCAACGCCGAGAGGTAGGCGGCGCTGACGCCGATGGCGCGCGCCATGTCCTTTTGCGTCACGTTGCGCTCGCGGCGCATGTCGCGCATCCGCTGTCCGAAGGGGGTCACCGCGCCTTGACCTCGGTCTGCCGGCGCAGGCGCACATAGAGCGCGCCACCGCCGCCATGATGGCGCGCGGCCGATTCGTAGCTGCCCACGAGCGGCTTGAACGACGGGGTGGCAAACCACGCCGGCACCGCCTTGCGCAGGACGCCGTCGCTGCCAAGCGAGGAACCCTTGCCGGTGATGATGAGCACGTGGCGGATGCCGAGCGCATAGGCGCGGTGCAAAAATCCGAGCAGCAGCGCATGCGCCTCGCTCTGCGTCATGCCGTGCAGATCGACGCGGGCCTCGATCTGCAGCCGACCCTTGGCCAGCTTGTCCCGCGTCGGCCTGTCGAGGGCGCGTGGCGCCGGCGCAGGCCTTTCCCCGTCGCGCCGCCGGGACGGCGGCGGCGCGGCGTCGGCCGCGGCAGCCACGTCCTGCTGCGGATGCGGCAACGGATCTTCGATCTCGAACAGATCGTCGGGAAGCGCCTTGCCCTTCAGCGGCGTGGCGCTTCTGGCGACCTGGTTCCAGAGGATGCGGTCCTCATCGGTCAGACCGGCGGCGGGACGCTTCTTCATGGCCGATCGTCCAAGGCCCGTCGCGGCACCAGCGCGAAGAAATCGGCGTCATGCTTGACGACGCCGGCGATCTCGCCGGCCGCGTCGCCGGAGCCGGCGAAGAGATCGCCGCGCGCGGGACCAACGATCGCCGAACCGGTGTCCTGCGCGACCATCAGACGGGCGAACGGGGCGGTTCCGAAGGCGTCCAGTCTCTCGGCATGGACGAAGAACGGCGTGCCGAAGGTGTGCAGCAGACGGTCGACGGCGAGCGAACGGCCGGGCGTCAACGGCACCTTCGCCGCCGCGACCGGACCAAGCGATTCATCGTCGACGGGGGCGTCGCGAAAGAAGATGAAGGAGCGGTTGCGCCGGAGGATCTCGTCCACGCGGTTCGGATGTGCCCGGAACCAGGCGCGGATGGACTGCATCGTGACCCGTTCTTTCGGGATTTCACCCATGTCGGCGAGCACGTGGCCCGGCCCGGTGAAGCGCTGACCCGATTTCGCCGCGTAGGTGACCCGCCGCGAACCGCCGGGCATGCGCAGGCGCGCGGCGCCCTGCACGTGGATGAAGAAAACGTCGACCGGATCCTCCAGCCAGGCGATTTCCAGCCCGCGGCCCGCCAGCGCGCCCTCCTCGATGGCGGCCCGATCGAAATATTCGACGATGCCGTCGTCGGTGGCTCTTCCGAAGGCGAGGTAGGAATCCATCCCCGCCGGCCTGTTGTCGTCATCGACGTCGACCAGATCAGCCGGGCGGGCCAGCAGCGCAAAGCGATGGCGCGCGGTGCGGATGGGCGAAGCGTCGACCACCGGTTCGTAGAAACCGGTGACGAAACCGCCCGGCCGGTCCTCGGGCAGGATCAGGCAGGGGGAGAACCAGGCCTCGAAGAAGGCGCGCGCGCCCGCGTCATCCAGGGCCGGGTGGGCAAGCGCCGCCTCGAAGGCAGCGTCAAACGCCTCGGCCTCGATGCCGAGCGCACCGGAGCGGTACGGTTTGATCCGGGACCGGTCGGCGCTGCGCCTGAACGCGGCAAAGGCGTCGGCCATCGGGTCCGAACGCCATCCGGGGAGATCGTCGAAGGAAACCGGCCTGAGGAGCGGAGAGAGGGCCACCTCGATCCGCCGGAATCAGTCTTCGGCTTCGGTCGCGACCAGCTTCCAGTTGGGATCGCGCGAGCGTGTGTCGCGGGCAAAGGTCCAGACGTCCTTGACCTCGGCCACCGTCTCGGGATCGCCATCGATCACGACGCCCGCGCCGTCGCGCGTCGCCGAAATCAGCTCGCTGACGATCCTGAGCGTCACATGCGCTTCCGAACCCTTCATCTCGGCGCCGACGATATCGGCCTTGTCGATGCCGACGAAGGACGACTGGATCTTCTCCGACCGGGTCTCGCGATCCGAAATGGCGGCGACGAAGCCTTCGTAGACATCCTTGGACAGGAGGTTCTTCAGCGTCTTCCGGTCGCCATCGGCATAGGCCATGACGATCATCTCGTAGGCCATCTTGGCGCCCTCGACGAAGCCCTTGGGTTCGAAGCTCGGATCCGCATCGCGGATGGCGCGAAGACCCTTGTTGAGGTCTGTGCCCGGCGCCGCCATCTTGTCGATCATCGCGTAGCCAGCATCCGTGTCCGCGCCGCCCTTGCGCCGCGGCAGGGACACGACGTTGTCCTGCGCCTCGGCCGGCTCCTGCGAGCGCGCGGCGGTGTAGGGATCGAAGGGTGGTTTTTCGCTGCCTGTCCTGCGCCCGAGCACGTTGCGCAGCTGCAGGAATATCACCACTGCGGCAACGATGAAGAACAGGGTTCCGAAGTCGAAAAATTCCATATGGTCCGCCGAGTGATCATTTAGAGCCGCGGTTGCGCTACCGGGCCTGACGCAGGCACGCACCCATCAAATGCATATAGAACGGGTGCATCCATCATTCAAATCCCGCGTGGATGCACCTATGTAATAGGAAGGCTTTATATGGGGCGGCGTCGGCGGTCCTTCCACCTCGAATGGCAGCAGCGTGCGATTTCCCTTCCTTCTCGTGATCTTTCTGACCGTCCCGCTGCTCGAGATTGCGGCTTTCGTGCTCGTGGGCAGCCGAATCGGCGTCCTGGCGACCCTCGGGATGGTGCTCGTGACCGCCGTGGTCGGCTCGCTGCTGCTTCGGGTCCAGGGTTTCGGCCTGCTTCGACGCATCCAGGCGGAAACCGACGGCGGCCGGGTTCCCGGGCGCGAACTCGTGCACGGGGCGATGATCCTGCTTGCCGGTTTTCTGCTGCTCCTGCCCGGGTTCGTCACGGACGCCATCGGGTTTCTCCTGTTCGTACCCGCTTTCCGCGACTGGATGTGGCGGGCACTCGCCCGGCGTGTTCTGGTGAAGGTGGATCTCTCCGCCATGGGCGGTGCCGGCGCCCGTCATCGACGCGATTCCCGGACCATCGACCTCGACGAGGACGACTTCACCCGCACCACGCACGATACCGGCGACGCAGGCCAAGCCACGGATGGGAAAGACCCATCTCCATGGCGCCGCATCGACGACGGCAGATAGCGGAACGCCCTGACGGAATGCCCGTTTCCCGCACGTCGCGGGCATGCTGCGCGCTTGTGTCGACCTGCCGCCCATGTTAGCCAACCGCCCGACCCGGCCGCGCGTTGCGGCAACTTCACAAGGATCGAGTGACATGGCCGAATCGCAGGACAACAACGCCGTTGGCGCAACGGGCAACGGAAACGGTGCTCAGCCGACGCTGAACATCATGGCCCAGTACGTCAAGGATCTCTCCTTCGAAAGCCCGGGTGCGCCGAACTCGCTGCGCGGCCGCGACAAGGCGCCGAGCATCAACATCAACGTCAACGTCAACGCCAATCCGATGTCGGAGAACGACTTCGACGTGAACCTGACGCTGACGGCGAAGGCGAACGTCGACAAGGAAGTGCTGTTCAACGTCGAGCTCGTCTATGGCGGCGTGTTCCGGATCGCCGGCTTCCCCAAGGAGCACGTGCTGCCGGTCCTCTTCATCGAATGCCCGCGTCTGCTGTTCCCGTTCGCCCGCCAGATCGTGGCCGAGGCGACCCGCAACGGCGGCTTCCCGCCGCTGATGCTCGACCCGATCGATTTCGCGCAGATGTTCCAGCGCAAGCTGGCCGAGGATCAGGCGAAGGCCAAAGTCCAGGTCAGCTGAGGCTTCGCGGCCACCGCGGCCGCTTTCATTGGAGGGCGGGGTTCAGGACGCCGCCTTCTCTCCCCCCGAATCGACGGCCTGGGCGGGCAGTAGCTTCTTCCAGATGGCCCCGTCGCCGATCCTCTCGATCATGGCGGCATGGGCCGCGCGCTCCGCTTCGGCCAGGCGCGGTGCCAGCGGCCGCGGCCGCTGCGACAGGATGACCGTGACGACGAGATCCGTCGAGGTCTCGACAACGGTTTCGACGATCTCGAGCCCGAGCGCAGCCTGCTTGCCGCCGACGAGTTCGATGTAGACCTCCGCCAGAAGCTCCGAGTCGAGCAGCGCGCCATGCTTCGTGCGCCTCGAATTGTCGACCCCGTAGCGTCGGCACAGCGCGTCGAGCGAGTTTGGCCCCATGGGATGCTTGCGCTTGGCGATGGCCAGCGTATCGATGACGCGATCCTGCGGGATCGGATCCATGCCGATCCGGGCGAGTTCCTGATTGACGAAACCCATGTCGAAGCCGGCATTGTGCGCGATCAGCTTTGCGCCCTCGGTGAAGGCGAGAAACTCCTCGGCGATTTCGGCAAAACGCGGCTTGCCCTGGAGATCGGCCAGGCTGATGCCGTGCACAGCCTGCGCCTCGGGGTGGATCTGGCGGTCTCCCGGATGGATGTAGAAGTGAATGAAGCGGCCAGACGGGAACCGGTTGACCAGTTCGACCCCGCCGATTTCGATGATGCGATCCTCGCGGGAATCGAGACCCGTCGTTTCGGTGTCGAATATGATCTCGCGCATCGTCCTGTCTCCCGATTCGTGGCCGCGATCCTATCGCATGCGACGCCGGCGGGATCGGGTCAGGAGCGGGATCGGCCCGTCAATTCACCGATAATGTGCCTCACGGCCTGTCGAGCCGGCTCCATGCCCTGCCCGGTGTCGATGACGAAATCGGCGCGGGCGCGTTTTTCGGCATCAGGCACCTGCTTCGAAAGGATGGCGTCGAACTTCTGTTGCGTCATTCCCGGACGTGCCAGCACGCGGGCCTGCTGCACGTCGGCCGGAGCCGTGACCACGGCCACCCGGTCGACGCGGCCCTCGGCGCCCACCTCGAACAGGAGCGGAATGTCGAGAACGACCAGAGGCGTGCCGGCGGCGCGGTGGCGGTCCAGGAACGCCATCTCCACCCCTCGAACGAGCGGGTGGACGATCGATTCCAGCCGCTTCAGCGCGACCGGATTGCCAAGCACGAGGGCCGACAGCCGATTCCGGTCGACCGCGCCATCCACGATCGCCTCAGGAAAGGCTTCGCCGACAGGCTGGACGGCCTTGCCACGATAGAGTTCGTGAACCACCGCGTCCGCGTCGTTGACCGGGATGCCCTCGGCCTCGAACATGGCGGCCGTCGTCGACTTGCCCATGCCGATCGAGCCGGTCAGGCCGAGGATGATCATCGATGGCGCTCCATGTCCGCGATGACGAGGGCGCGAAGCTCGGCCGTCACCTCGGGCACTTGACCGAACCACCGGGCAAAGCCTGGAACGGCCTGATGGAGGAGCATGCCAAGTCCATCGACCGTCTTCAGGCCGCGAGCCCGCGCCGCGACCAGCAGCGGCGTCAAAAGCGGTACATAGACGATGTCGGTGACGATGGCCGCGCCGGGCAGGAGAGCAAGGTCGGGAGGCGTCGAACCGTCGCGTCCTGCCATGCCGATCGGTGTGGTGTTGACCAGCAGATCGCAGTCGGCAAGGAGTTCGGGCAGCGCAACCCAGTCATGCGCCGAAACGCGACCGCCGAAACGATCGGCCAATTCGCGCGCCCGGTCGACCGTTCGATTGACGACCCGTACCTCGCGATAGCCCTTTCGCAACAGGGCGAACAGGATCGCGCGCGCGCTGCCGCCCGCGCCGAGCACGACGGCCCGACGACCACTCACCCAGGCCGGAGCCCCTTCGTCCAGATTGGCCGAAAAGCCCGACCAGTCGGTGTTGGTCGCCAGAAGACGTCCGTCGGCGATCCAGACGGTGTTGATGGCACCGATCATCTCGGATGCCTCGTCGCTTCCATCGACCGCGGCGAAGGCGGCCTCCTTGTGCGGGATGGTCACGTTGCCGCCCGTGAAGCCGGCGCTCGCGATGCCGCGCAGGAAATCGGCGAAGTCATCCGGCGCAACGTCGATGGCTTCGTAGCTGCCCCTGATCCCCAGGCTGGCGAGCCAATGCCCATGGATGAGCGGCGATCTCGAATGCGCGACGGGATGGCCGCAGACGAAGGCCCTGGCGATGTCCTCAGCCATCGATCGCTCCAAGATCGCGAAGCTTCGCGAGAAGCGGCAGAAGCGGCAGACCGACGATGGTGAAATGATCGCCGTCGATCTTCTCGAACAGCTGAATGCCGCGACCTTCCACCTGATAGGCGCCGACGCTCGTGAGCGCGGCATCGCCAACCTCGGCCAGGTGGCGGCCGATGAAGCCTGGATCGAGTGCGCGCATGGTCATCCGCGCCACCGAGACATGCCGCCAGATCGCTTCGCCGTTGCGTGCGAGGACGACCGCGCTGTTGAGGAGGTGGGTCTTGCCGGACAGCTTGAGAAGATGGCGACGCGCCCCTTCCATGTCGTCCGGCTTGTGGAACAACTCGTCGCCGAGCGACAGCGTCTGGTCGGAGCCGATGACCAACGCCCCGGGCCGCGCCTCGCTGACGGCGGTCGCTTTTGCTTCCGCGAGGATGAGAGCCACGTCTTCGGAGGTCGCGCCGGTCCCTTCGAGCGTCGCTTCGACGGCACGTTCGTCCAGCTCCGGCTTCAAGACGGTGAAATCGACGCCGGCGCTCTCGAGCAGCTGCCGGCGATACCGGCTTCCGGACGCGAGAATGATGGGGATGGCCATGACGGGTGCTCCTCCTGACACGGCGTCTGGCTACCTGCTGCGCGAACGCAACGCAAGGATGGCGGCCGCCGTCTCCTCGATGGATCGTCGCGACACGTCGATCATCGGCCAGCCATGACGGGTGCAGATCTTGCGGGCATGTGCCAGTTCCTCGGCGATGATGGACCGATCGGCATAGCTTTCGGCCTGGTAGCCGACACTGCTGCCAAGGATGCGGTTCTGCCGGACGTGGGAAATCCGCTCCGCGGTGGCGATCAACCCAACGATCAGCGGTTTCGTCGCGGTCTTCAGGCTCTCTGGAATGTCGAGGCCGAAAACGATCGGGACGTTGGCGGTCTTGATGCCGCGGTTGGCGAGATAGATGCTGGTCGGCGTCTTGGAGGTGCGCGAGATGCCGACGAGGATGATGTCGGCTTCCTCGACATCGGCCGGAAGCTGGCCGTCGTCATGCTCCATGGTGAAGTTCAGCGCGTCGATGCGGCGAAAATATTCGGCATCGAGGACGTGCTGCGCGCCAACCCGACGGCCTGCCGGTTCCCCGAGATAGGACTGGAACACCGTCAGCACCGGCTCGAGCACCGAGACGCAAGGCAGGCCCATCGCCGCACATCGTTCGTCCACGATCCGCGCGAGGCTCTGGTCGACGATGGTGTAGAGGACGATGCCCGGCTGGGCGTCGATCTCCTCCAGGACGGCGGCGATCTGCCTTTCGGTACGGATCAGCGGGTAGATGTGCTCGATCGCGCGGGCGTCCTTGTATTGCGCCGAGGCAGCGCGGCCGGCGGCCAGAAGCGTCTCGCCCGTCGCATCGGAGATGAGATGGAGATGGAAGTAGCTCTGGGGTTTGTTCACAGCCTGGCGGGCATCCTGTGGGTATCGGGGGAGAGGAGACCGGCCGGAGCCCGCCTCCTGGCGCGGACTGTATCAGATGGCGTTTCATCCACAATGCGGAGGGCTGTGGAAGCGGTTTTCGGGCCGGGGAGAACAAGGAGAGGCTGAAAGGATCGTCCACATCGGCTGGGGTGGACGGGCCTACGGGACAGGCCAGGCAGCCACTTGATTTTCAAGCCGAATGCGCGATGTTCACCGCTCTTCACAGGATGTGCGGAAGACGCGGCCGACCGCGGCCGCGGCGACGCCACGACTGGTCCGATTGGGGAAAAGCCGATATCCCCTGTACCAACAGAGTCATAGTAGAATCAGATTCCTTAAAAAAGATTCTCTTCTTTAAGAAGGGAGGGAGAAGGGTGGAGCCAATGGCGGTCGAGCAGCGGATGATGAAGGCTCTGAAGGGGGAAACGCTTTCGCCTCCCCCCATCTGGATGATGCGCCAGGCAGGCCGGTATCTGCCGGAGTATCGCGCCAAGCGCCTGGAAGCCGGAAGCTTCCTCGACCTGTGCTACTCGCCCGATTTCGCGGTCGAGGTGACACTGCAGCCGATCCGGCGCTACGGCTTCGACGCATCGATCCTGTTTTCGGACATTCTCGTCGTCCCGCATGCCCTTGGACGTGATCTTCGCTTCGAGGAAGGACGCGGACCCCTGATGACGCCCATCCAGGAGAACGAGATTGGCGGGCTCACGACGACGGGTTTCCACGACAGGCTTGCGCCGGTCTACGAGACGGTCGGGCGCCTTCGTGAGGAGCTGCCGCAGGAGACCACGCTTCTCGGCTTCTGCGGGGCGCCCTGGACCGTGGCGACCTACATGATCGCGGGCAAGGGCACGCCCGACCAGGCGCCGGCACGACTGTTTTCCTATCGGCACCCGGAAGCGTTCGCAAAACTCATCGACCTTCTGGCCGACGTCTCGGCCGACTACCTGATCCACCAGATCGACAAGGGCGCCGACGCGGTGCAAATCTTCGACAGCTGGTCGGGCGTTCTGGACGAGGCGTCCTTTGCCGCCTTCTGCGAAGCGCCGGTGCGGAAGATGGTCGAGCGTATCAAGCGCAAGCATCCGGGCGTTCCGATCATCGGGTTCCCGAAGGGCGCGGGGTCCCGTTACGAGCGCTATCGGGAGAACACCGGCGTCGATGTTCTGGCGCTCGACTGGTCGGTTCCTTTGTCGACCGCGGCCAGACTGCAAAAGGAGGGCGCCGTTCAGGGCAATCTCGATCCGATGCGTCTCGTCGCCGGCGGAAAGGCGCTGGAAGAAGGCATTGACCGGATCCTCCAGGCACTCGGTGGCGGGCCGTTCATCTTCAATCTCGGCCATGGCGTGACACCCGAGACACCGGTCGACCACGTCGCCGCGATGGTTGCGCAGGTGCGGGGCGCCTGAGGATGGTGGCAAGCGCGCAATCGAGCGGGGCGAAGGCTGCGCGCCGCGCGGCCATCGCCATCGCCATCTTCCTAGCGCTGACGGCCATGCTGTTTCTGATGGACCCCGGCAATTTCTACCTCTGGGCCAAGGCCATCCACGTGATCGCGGTCATCTCCTGGATGGCGGGAATGCTCTATCTGCCGCGCCTGTTCATCTATCACTGCGAGGCGGAGCCCGGCTCGGTGCAGTCGGAAACCTTCAAGGTGATGGAGCAGCGCCTGCTGCGGGTGATCATCAATCCGGCGATGACGGTGACCTGGGTCTTCGGCTTGTGGCTGGCATGGGAAGGATTTTCGTTCCAGCCGGGATGGCTCCACGCCAAGATCGCACTCGTGCTGGTCCTGTCGGGCTTTCACGGCTATTTTTCAGCTGCCGTCCGGCGCTTCTCCGAAGATCGCAACACCAAGCCGGCCGGGCATTGGCGCCTGATGAACGAAGGGCCGACGATCGTGATGATCCTGGCCGTCATTCTCGTCATCGTGAAACCGTTCTGACCGAAAGCCACCTTGCGCTCGCGACCAGTCGAGGCTAATAGACAAAATTCCTTCCTCTACAGCGCAGCAGCCTCTTTTCCTCCGCCGCCGGCTCCCCGCCGCATCCGCTGTACCTCGCCTCCTAACATCAGAGCTGTTCTCCATGCAGGAAATGAAACTCCAGGACTTCAAGAACAAGAAGCCGACCGACCTGATTGCCTTCGCCGAATCGCTCGAGGTCGAGAATGCGAGCGTGATGCGCAAGCAGGAGCTCATGTTCGCCATCCTGAAGAAACTGGCCGCGCAGGACATCGAGATCATCGGCGATGGCGTGGTGGAGGTGCTCCAGGACGGTTTCGGATTCCTGCGGTCGGCGAACGCCAACTATCTTCCGGGGCCCGATGACATCTACATTTCACCTTCGCAGATCCGCCGATTTTCGCTGAAGACCGGCGACACGGTCGAAGGACCGATCCGCAGCCCCAAGGAAGGCGAACGCTACTTCGCGCTTTTGAAGGTCAACACCATCAATTTCGACGATCCGGAGAAGATCCGGCACAAGATCCACTTCGACAATCTCACGCCGCTGTATCCGAACGAGCGGCTGCGGATGGAGGTGGAGAACCCGACGACGAAGGACATCTCCTCGCGGGTGATCGATCTCGTCGCGCCGCTTGGAAAGGGCCAGCGCGGCCTGATCGTCGCACCGCCGCGAACCGGCAAGACGGTGCTGCTCCAGAACATCGCCCACTCGATCACGTCCAACCATCCCGAGTGCTTCCTGATCGTCCTCCTAATCGACGAGCGGCCGGAAGAAGTCACCGACATGCAGCGCTCCGTGCGCGGCGAAGTCGTATCGTCGACCTTCGACGAGCCCGCGGTGCGCCACGTGCAGGTTGCCGAAATCGTCATCGAAAAGGCAAAGCGCCTCGTCGAGCATGGTCGCGACGTCGTGATCCTTCTCGATTCCATCACACGTCTCGGCCGCGCCTACAACACGGTGGTGCCGTCGTCGGGGAAGGTGTTGACCGGTGGCGTCGACGCCAATGCGCTGCAGCGCCCGAAGCGCTTCTTCGGCGCGGCACGCAACATCGAGGAAGGCGGGTCGCTGACCATCATCGCAACGGCGCTGATCGATACCGGCAGCCGCATGGACGAGGTCATCTTCGAAGAGTTCAAAGGCACCGGCAATTCCGAAATCGTGCTCGACCGGAAGGTTGCCGACAAGCGCATCTTCCCCGCCATGGACATCCTCAAGTCGGGCACGCGCAAGGAAGACCTGCTCGTTCCCCGCCAGGACCTGCAGAAGATCTTCGTGCTGCGCCGCATCCTTTCGCCGATGGGCACGACCGATGCGATCGAGTTCCTCATCGACAAGCTGAAGCAGACGAAGGGCAATGCCGACTTCTTCGACTCGATGAACACCTGATCGATTCGGTCCCGATACGAAAATCTTTCGCTCGGCGTCGATTCGTTTCCGAAACGATCTTTGGCGCAGCGGGGACCGCCGACGGATAGGAGTCTCCGGCGAGGCCGACCCATGCAGAGCCGACCGGACATGGATACGATCTTCGCCCTTTCCAGCGGGCGCCTGCCGGCCGGGCTGGCCGTGATCCGCCTTTCCGGGCCAGCGGCTTTCGAAGCGGTGCGGGCGATGGCGGGTGACTTGCCGCCGCCACGGTACATGGCGCGTCGCGCGTTCCGGACACCCACGGGCGCGTTGCTCGACCGCGGTCTCCTGGTCATCTTTCCCGGTCCAGCCAGTTTTACGGGCGAGGACTGCGCCGAATTGCACCTTCATGGCGGCAAGGCCGTAGTGGCGGCCGTTTCTAGGGAACTGGCGAACATCCCGGGCATCCGCATCGCCGAGGCGGGAGAATTCTCCCAACGCGCATTTACCAACGGCAAGTTCGACCTCACCACCGCCGAGGCGCTGGCGGATCTCATCGAAGCGGAAACCGAGGCGCAACGACGCTTTGCGGTCGAGAATGCGAGCGGACGGAACGCGACGCTCTACGCACGGTGGCGCGACGTGCTGATCCAAGGTCGTGCCCTCATCGAGGCCGAACTGGATTTTCCCGAAGAGGACGACGTCCCAGGATCGGTCTCGCCACAGGTGTGGGCCTCCGTCGAGGACCTGGTCCGGGAGATCGACGCCCATCTTGTGCATCAGCGAAGCGGCGAGATCATCCGCGACGGCTTTCGGGTGGCGATCGTCGGCGCCCCCAATGCGGGCAAATCGAGCCTGCTGAACGCCCTGGCCCGCAGGGATGTCGCCATCGTGTCCGACGAACCGGGGACGACACGCGACACGGTCGAGGTCGCGCTCGACCTCGAGGGACTGAAGGTGATCCTGACCGATACCGCCGGGATCCGCGAAACGACCGGGACGATCGAACGCGAAGGCATTGCGCGCGCACGGGCGGCGGCTGATCGCGCCGACCTCGTTCTTCTGGTGAAGGACGGGACAGGGCCGGCTGCGCCAGACGCCGCGTGGCCCGCGAAGCGAACGCTGACGGTGTGGTCCAAGACCGATCTCCTCGATGACACGGATTCACGTGAAACGTCACCGGACGCGATCCGCATATCCACTCTGACCGGAGACGGTGTCGCCGATCTGGTGGCGCGGATCACGGCGGAGGCGGTCAAGGCCGTGGCCAGAACAGCCGATCCGCTGCCGTTCCGCGAGCGGCACGTCAACGAATTGACGGCGGCGCGCAGGGCCCTCGACAGTTTCATCCATTCCCGCGACGCGCCCCTGGAACTCGCCGCCGAGCAGTTGCGCATGGCGTCGGACAGCCTTGCCCGGATCATCGGCGTGATCGATACCGAGGATCTGCTCGACGTGGTCTTCTCGCGGTTCTGCATCGGAAAATGACCGCGTCCCGTTGGCCAGACCGGTGACTCACGTGAAACAATGCTGTAGAGCGGCCCCTCCAAATCCGGTCAGACCGGGCTGGCGACGGAGATTCCCATGAACAGCTTCGATGTGGTCATTGTCGGCGGCGGCCACGCCGGCTGCGAGGCAGCTTCGGCCGCGGCCCGCGCGGGCGCGCGAACCGCCCTCGTGACCCTGTCCAGGGCGACCATCGGCGTCATGTCCTGCAATCCCGCGATCGGCGGCCTGGGGAAGGGCCACCTCGTTCGCGAGATCGATGCGCTGGACGGTCTGATGGGCCGGGTGGCCGATGCCGCCGGCATCCAGTTCAGGCTGCTCAACCGACGGAAGGGACCTGCCGTTCGTGGGCCGCGCACGCAAGCCGATCGCAAACTGTACCGAACCGCCATGCAGGAGGCGATCGGCACTCATCCCGATCTCGAGGTGATCGAAGGCGAGATCGAAGCCATCGAAACCGACGACGACCACGTGACGGGGGTCCGTCTCGTCGGCGGGCGGCTAATCCGTTGTGGGTCTGCGGTAATCACCACCGGCACGTTTCTGGGCGGACTCATCCACATCGGCGAAAAGCGCTTTCCCGCCGGGCGCATGAACGACCCCGCGAGCCTCGGCCTGAGTGCATGGTTTCGCGCCAAGGGCTTTCCCGTCGGACGCCTGAAGACGGGCACGCCGCCACGTCTGGACGGCAAGACCATCGCCTGGAGTCAACTCGACATGCAGGCAGCGGACGACGAGCCCGTCCCCTTCTCTTTCCTCACCGAAAGGATCGTGAACAGGCAGATCGAATGCGGCGTGACGCACACGACGGCCGCTACCCATGCTGTGATCCGGGCGAATCTCGGCCGGTCGGCGATGTACTCCGGCCGTATCGAGGGAATCGGGCCGCGCTATTGTCCCTCGATCGAGGACAAGGTGGTCAAATTTGCCGACCGGGATCAGCATCAGATCTTTCTCGAACCGGAGGGGCTCGATGACGACACGGTCTATCCGAATGGAATCTCGACCTCGATGCCGGAGGATGTGCAGCGGGCTGTGATCGATTCGATCCCCGGACTGGCGGGCGCGCGGATCCTGCAGCCCGGCTACGCGATCGAATATGACTATCTGGACCCGCGCGGCCTGTTTCCGACGCTTGAGACCCGGCGGATCGGCGGACTCTATCTGGCTGGCCAGATCAACGGTACGACCGGTTATGAGGAGGCGGCGGCGCAAGGTCTGGTGGCCGGGCTGAATGCGGCTTTGCGGGCCGGTGGGGGCACCCAGGTCACCTTCAGCCGGACGGAGTGTTACATTGGCGTCCTGACCGACGATCTCGTGGGTCGAGGTGTATCGGAGCCCTACCGGATGTTCACTTCCCGTGCGGAGTTCCGCCTGACGCTGAGAGCGGACAACGCCGACATTCGGCTGACACCGATGGGCATCAAGCTCGGAATCGTCGGCGCTGAACGTGCGTCGGCATATGCAGGCAAGGAGTGCGCCCTGAACGACGCGAGACAGATGCTCCGGTCATTGACGCTGACCCCGAGCGAAGCCGCGGGGCATGGGTTGTCGGTCAACGCGGACGGCGTGAGACGATCCGCCTATGATCTTCTGTCCAGGGCAGATCTCGGCCTGCATGATCTTCGGCGGATCTGGCCGGAACTCGGCAAGATCGGTCCGGTCGTTGGCGAAGCGATCGATTCGGAAGCGAAATACTCGGTTTATCTCGATCGGCAGGCTGGGGACATAGCCAGGATCCAACGAGCGGAAGAGACGCCGATCCCATCCGACCTGGACTTCTCCACCATGGCTGGCCTGTCCCGCGAACTCAGGCAGAAGCTGACCGCTCGACGCCCGGGCACCATTGCGGAAGCGCAGAAGATCGATGGTATGACGCCGGCCGCTCTGGCGTTTCTGGTCGCGCAGGTTCGTCAGCACAGCGCCGCATTGCGGAGTGTCGGATAGGTGTCGCGGTTCGACGAACTGATTCGGGTTGCGGGCCCTGTTTCACGTGAAACCTTCAGGCGACTGGAGGCGTTCGAAGCCGTTTTTCGGCGTTGGGCGGCCCGGATCAACCTCGTG
The DNA here is from genome assembly GCF_003970795.1 of Aquibium carbonis. Taxonomy (GTDB): domain Bacteria; phylum Pseudomonadota; class Alphaproteobacteria; order Rhizobiales; family Rhizobiaceae; genus Aquibium; species Aquibium carbonis. Next base: position 67,342 of record NZ_RWKW01000004.1, read on the forward strand.
GCGCCGTCGACGCTCGACGACGTCTGGGAGCGGCACATTCTGGATAGTGCCCAGCTTCTACCCTTGGCGGCGGACGCGCGGAGGTGGGCCGATATCGGGTCCGGCGGCGGCTTTCCCGGCGCGGTCCTTGCCATTCTCCTGGAGGAACGCCCGGACTCTTCCATCGTCCTGATCGAGTCCAACGGCAAGAAATCGGCGTTTCTCCGCAACGCTTTGGCGGAATTGGCGCCGCGGGCGCGTATCGTTCCGCAGCGGGTCGAACTCGTGATCGCCAGCGAGCAAGCGCCGGATATCATTACCGCCCGGGCCGTGGCCTCCCTGGCCGATCTGCTTTTCCTGACGGAGCCGTGGCTTGCGTCCGGCGCCAGGGCGCTGTTTCACAAAGGCCGGGATTACCGCGCGGAAGTGAAACTAGCTGGTGACACGTGGAATCTCGATTTGATAGAACATGCGAGCGCCGTCGATAAGCAGAGCGTCATTCTGGACATCAGGCAGATCCGGCGCGCCTGACGAACAGCGGAAGCGGGACATCTGATGCTGAACGGTGCGCGGATCATCACCATCGCCAACCAGAAAGGCGGAGTCGGCAAGACGACCACCGCCATCAATCTCGCAACGGCCCTGGCGGCCATCGGCGAGAAGGTCCTGATCGTCGATCTCGACCCCCAGGGCAATGCGAGCACGGGGCTTGGAATCGACCGCAAGGATCGCGACCTCTCGTCCTATGACGTGATGGTGGGAAACGCGTCGATTGCCCGCGCGGCCATCCAGACCGCCGTTCCAGAACTCTGGATCGTTCCCTCGACGCTGGATCTGCTCGGTGTCGAAATGGAGATCGCGGGATCGCCCGACAGGGCGCTGCGGTTGCGCAAGGCGCTTCGCGGGCCGGTCGCCCTGTCCGGCGACTTCAACTACATCCTCATCGACTGCCCGCCATCGCTCAATCTCCTGACCATCAACTCGATGGCCGCGGCCGACTCGGTGCTTGTTCCCCTGCAGTGCGAGTTCTTCGCTCTGGAAGGCCTCAGCCAGTTGCTGGAGACCATCGGCGAGGTTCGGGCGACGGTCAACCCGGCGCTGGAAATCCAGGGGATCGTGCTGACGATGTATGACGGCCGCAACAATCTCGCCAATCAGGTGGTCGACGACGTTCGCGAGCACATGGGCGAGAAGGTCTACCAGACGATCATTCCGCGCAACGTGCGGGTGTCTGAAGCGCCCTCCTACGGCAAGCCCGCCATTCTCTATGATCTGAAATGCACCGGTAGCCAGGCCTATCTGCAACTCGCGTCGGAGGTGATCCGGCGCGAGCGGCGGCTGCGGGCTGCCTGACCCGGTTGTCGACAGGAATCGAAGGTGCGCGAATGAGTGACGATCTATCCCGCAAGCGTCTCGGTCGCGGCCTTGCGGCCCTGATTGGGGAAATGGACAAGCCGGCCGGTTCCACGCAGGCTTCGCCCTCGGCGGACCGCAAGGTTCCGATCGAGTTCATTTCGGCCAATCCGCGCAATCCGCGTCGGCATTTTGCCGAAACGGAACTGACGGACCTGGCCGCGTCGATCCGGGAACACGGGATCGTTCAACCCATCGTCGTCAGGCCGGCGCAAGGGGGGCGTTACGAGATCATTGCCGGCGAGCGACGCTGGCGCGCTGCGCAGCTGGCCGGTCTTGCGCAGGTGCCGGTCATTCTGCGCGAAGTCGACGATCGGGTCGCGCTCGAGATCGCGATCATCGAGAACGTGCAGCGCAGCGATCTGAACCCGCTCGAGGAGGCGTCGGGTTATCAGAGCCTGATCGACGAGCACCAGTACACGCAGGCGGATCTCGCGCAGGTGATCGGCAAGTCGCGCAGCCACGTCGCCAACACGCTGAGGCTGTTGAAGCTTCCCGCCGACGTGCGCCAGATGTTGATCAATGGGGAACTGTCGGCCGGACATGCGCGCACGCTGGTGACGGCCGACAACCCGATGGCGCTGGCGCAGCGCATCGTGAGCGAGGGCCTGTCGGTACGGCAGGCCGAAAGCCTGGTACAGGCGCCCGAGACGAAGTCCGCGATCGACCGCCGGCCGAAGGACGGCCCGAAGGAGAAGGACGCGGACACGACGGCGCTCGAAAAGCTGCTCTCGGATGCGACGGGTCTCGGTGTCACCATCAATCACAGGAACGGAGGCGGGGAACTGCGCCTCGCCTATGCTTCGCTGGAACAGCTGGACGACATCTGTCGGAAGCTTCAGACCCGCTGATCTATCCGCCGCGGCGCATGGCCTGCACGCCGAGCGCGAGCAAGGTCTGCCTCGTGACCTCGACCGCCAGTTCGGGCCTTCGCCGCGTCAGCAGGACGGTCTGCTGAAGGCGGTCGAGACCTTGCGCGAGGGCGTCGACCGTCCAGCGCGCCAGGGCGTTCTCGACGATCGAACGCCGGGCGAAGAACACGGGTGGGCGTGCCCCGGCCACCACGCTGGACGCGCTTTTGCCGCCGCGGTCCATGTCCGCGCGGAGCACGGCGAGCGTTTGGAACTGCCGCATGGTGGCGGAGAGGAACAGGAAGGGTGCGGTTCCCGACGAGAGGGCGCGCAGCATCTTCTCGTCCATCTCGGCCAGGCGGCCGAGCAGCATCGCATCCACGACCTGATCGGCGGACACGCTGGCCACGTCGCCCAGTGACGCCTCGACGTCTTCGAGCTCGATCGTCTTCTGGCCGGCGCAATACAGGAGCAGTTTCTGGATCTCGCCGCGACTGGCAAGCCGGTCGCCGCCGACCTGCGACTTCAGCAGTTGTCGCGCTTCCAGCGTGATCGCCATGTTCGCCGCTTGCAATTCCTGGTCGAGAACCTGGTCGATGGAGCGGCTTTCGTCGGCATAGCAAGGCAGCGCCATGGCCGCCCGTCCGCCTTCGGCCAAAGTTCGCAGCGGGGCGTTCTTCTTGAGGTCGCCGGCCTCGATCAGGACGATGGCATCCTGCGGCGGTTTATCCGACAGCACCTTGAGGGCCTCGGCCGTGCCTTTGTGGCTTGCCGCATTGCGCAGCCAGATCAGCCGCTTGCCGCCGAACATGGATACGGTGCAGGCCTCGTCGATCAGCCGTCCGGGGTCGGCCTCGATCTCGGCGGCCTCGAGCTTCACCACCGCAAAGGGATCCTCGAGATCGAGGCCGGTCTTGCTGGCGAAGAGTTTCGCTCGCTCGGAAACCAGACCACGGTCGGGACCGTAGACGAGGACGATCGCAACCGTCGGATCGGGGCGCGCCAGCCAGCCGTCGACCTCATGGGATTTCTTCTGTGCCATCGCTCTCCTTTATCATGACGCGACCGGGTGGCCAGAGGCGTGATCGCGGCGGGATCTGGGGGAGCGGGTTTCACGTGAAGCATCGTTCTTGCGCCGTCTTGACAACGACAGGGTTGATAGTTAACGTGTTAACGAACATGTCAGGGGTGGAGCCATGCCGCATCTCACGTTGGAGTACTCCTCGAATCTCGATGGCCAGACCGACATCCAGGGCCTTTGCGACGTCGCCCTGGCTGCGATGGTGCGAAGCGGTCTGTTCGAACTCGGCGCCATTCGTGTTCGTGCCATCCGGTGCGAGGCCTATGCGATCGCAGACCGCCTGCCGGAGAACGCGTTCCTCGACATGAGCCTGCGGATCGGAACGGGACGAAGCCCCGAGGAGCGCCAGGCGGCAGGCTCCTTGATCTTCGCCGCGGTCTCCGAATACCTCTCGCCGCTGCTGGCCGAGCCCCATTTCGCGCTTTCATTCGAGATCCGGGAGATCGATCCGGTCTCGAGCTGGAAGCAGAACGCCATGCATGCGCGGCTTCGCGCCACGACCCGATAGGGAAACATCATGTCCGACCTCGCCTCCAACCTCGCCCGGGCCGAAACCTATCTCCAGCGGTTCAAGCGCACAGGGGTGCTGAACCACATTGCCGGAGAAGACGTTCCGGCGGCCGATGGCGGGACGTTCGAAAGCCTGTCTCCGGTGAACATGGAATCGCTCGCAACCGTCGCGCGGGGGAAAGCCGAGGACGTCGACCGCGCGGCCAGGGCGGCGAAAGCCGCCTTTCCGGCCTGGGCGGCCCTGAGCGGCGACGCCCGCAAGGCGATCCTGCACCGGATCGCCGACGGCATCGTCGCGCGGGCCGAGGAGATTGCCCTCGTCGAGTGCATGGATACGGGCCAGGCGCTCAAGTTCATGTCGAAGGCGGCGCTGCGCGGCGCGGAAAACTTCCGGTTCTTCGCGGACAGGGCGCCAGAGGCTCGCGACGGGCGCGCCCTGAAGGGGCCGGATCAGGTGAACATGACCACGCGTGTGCCGATCGGCCCGGTCGGGATCATCACGCCGTGGAACACGCCCTTCATGCTGTCGACCTGGAAGATCGCTCCGGCGCTGGCGGCGGGCTGCACCGTCGTTCACAAGCCTGCCGAACTGTCGCCGCTGACGGCGCGATTGCTCCTCGAGATCGCGGCGGAAGCAGGACTCCCGAAGGGCGTTTGGAACCTGGTCAACGGCCTCGGCGAGGAAGCGGGCCGCGCGCTGACGGAACACCCCGACATCAAGGCGATCGGTTTCGTGGGCGAAAGCCGCACCGGCTCGCTGATCATGAAGCAGGGCGCCGACACACTCAAACGCGTGCATTTCGAGCTCGGCGGCAAGAATCCGGTCGTGGTGTTCGCCGATGCGGATCTCGAACGCGCCGCGGATGCGGCGGTGTTCATGATCTACTCGCTCAACGGAGAACGCTGTACCTCGTCCTCGCGCCTGCTGGTCGAAGAGAGCATCTACGAGACCTTCACGGCGAAGGTGGCGGAGAAGGCGAAGCGCATTCCCATCGGTCATCCGCTCGATCCGAAGACCGTCATCGGTCCGCTGATCCATCCGGACCACGAGAAGAAGGTGCTGTCCTACGTCGAGATGGCCCGAGAGGAAGGCGCGACCGTCGCAACGGGCGGCGCGAAGGCCACGACCGGTGCGCTGGCGAAAGGCTGTTATGTCGAGCCGACGCTGTTCACCGATGCCCGCAACGACATGCGGATCTCCCAGGAAGAGATTTTCGGCCCGGTGCTGACCGCCATCCCGTTCCGCGACGAGGCGGAAGCGCTGGCCATCGCCAACGACGTGCGATACGGGCTGGCCGGATATCTCTGGACGAACGACGTCACGCGCGCCTTCCGGTTCACCGACGGCCTGCAGGCGGGCATGATCTGGGTGAACTCCGAGAACGTGCGGCACCTGCCGACGCCGTTCGGCGGGGTCAAGAACTCCGGGATCGGGCGCGATGGCGGCGACTGGTCGTTCGACTTCTACATGGAGACGAAGAACGTCGCCTTCGCCACCGGCGCGAACGCCATTCCGAAACTCGGCGGCTGATCATCGAATGACCGAGATCAAGTTCCGCGACCAGCCCGCAGCCTAAACTGCGCTTCGCCATAGACCGGGAGGAAACCACATGCCGTTGCCGGCGCCGAATCTCTATCCGCCCTTTCACATCGTCCGGCTGAGCCATGTCGAGCTTCATGTCACCGACCTCGCCCGGTCGCGGGCCTTCTGGGTCGATACGCTCGGCCTGCAGGTGACGCACGAGGACGACGAACTGATCACGCTTCGGGCGATGGAGGAGCGCAACCACCACTGCGTCATCCTGCGCAAGGCGGATCAGCCCTCGGCCGGCCATCTCGCCTTCAAGGTCTATGCCGAAGAGGATCTCGACAAGGCGCATGCCTGGCTTTCGGCGCGCGGGCACGCGGTCGAATGGGTGGAACGCCCCTGGCAGAACCGCACGCTGCGCACCCGCGATCCACAGGGCGTTCCGCTGGAGTTCTACGCGACGATGGAGCGGCTGGCGCCAATCCATCAGAAGTATGCGCTCTACAAGGGCGTCAAACCGCTGCGGATCGACCATTTCAATTGCTTCTCGACCGATGTCGATGCGTCGGTCGCGTTCTACAACGACATCGGCTTCCGGATCAGCGAGTACACCGAGGACGAGGAAAGCAAGCGGCTCTGGGCCGCCTGGATGCATCGCAAGGGCGGCGTCCACGACATGGCCTTCACCAATGGCCGCGGACCGCGCCTGCACCACGTCGCCTTCTGGGTGCCCACGCCACTCAACATCATCGACCTGCTCGACCTGATGTCGACGACCGGCTATCTCGCAAACATCGAGCGCGGTCCCGGCCGGCACGGCATATCCAATGCCTTTTTCCTCTACATCCGGGATCCGGATGGACATCGCGTCGAGATCTACTGCTCCGACTATCTGACGATCGACCCCGATCACGAGCCGATCCGGTGGGATCTGAAGGATCCGCAGCGGCAGACGCTGTGGGGGGCACCGGCGCCAAAAAGCTGGTTCGAGGAAGGCACGGCCTTTGCCGATACCGAGATCGGCGAGCCGACACTGGCCGCAAAGCCGATCGTGGCGCCCTGACCCGGACACCCGCGGCAGGCCGGATAGCGGCGAGGAGGAGAAGGACATGAGCGCACGGACACGGTTCGTCAGCTTCACCCACGTGGACCGCCCGGGCTGGGGCCTGGAGACCGAGGACGGCATCATCGACCTGTCGCGGCGCTATGGGCATCGATGGCCGAGCCTGCGCGAGGTGGTGGAGGCGCACGCGCTCGCCGCACTCGCCGAGGAGTGCGCCGACCACGCACCGGATTTCCCGGTCGATGAAATGGCCTATGACATCCCGATCCCGCGGCCGGAAAAGATCATCTGCGTGGGCGTCAACTACCCGGATCGCAACGAAGAGTACAAGGACGGCCAGGCGGCACCCGGAAATCCGTCGCTTTTCGTCCGCTTCCCGCGCTCCTTCGTCGGCCATGGCCAGGCCTTGGTGCGGCCGCCGGAATCCGACCAGCTGGATTACGAGGGCGAGATCGCGCTGGTCATCGGAAAGACCGGTCGGCGGATATCGGAAGCGGCCGCGCTCTATCATGTCGCGGGATTGACGCTCTGCAACGAAGGCACGATCCGCGATTGGGTGCGGCACGCGAAGTTCAACGTGACCCAGGGCAAGAACTTCGACGGGACGGGTTCGCTTGGCCCGTGGCTCATCCCCTACGTGGACGAGGCGCAGATTGCCGACATCGCGCTGGAAACCCGGGTCAACGGCGCGGTGCGCCAGCGTGACCGGACGAGCCGCATGATCTTTTCGTTCCGACGCATCATCGCCTATGTGTCGACGTTCACGACCCTTGTCCCGGGCGATGTCATCGTGACCGGCACGCCGACCGGCGCCGGTGCACGGCGCGAGCCGCCCGTGTGGCTGAAGCCGGGAGACGTGGTGGAGGTCGAGGCCGACGGCCTCGGCGTTCTGCGCAACGACGTCCGCGACGAGGTTGCCTGATGCTGTCCGAGCGAGACATCGCCGCAGCCGCGGAAAGGCTGGAGACGGCCGAACGGACGCGCATCCAGACGGGGCTCCTGTCGCTCGCGCATGCCGGCATGACCATGGACGATGCCTATGCGGTGCAGGCCGCCTTCGTGGCGCGAAAGCGCGCCGCGGGACGGCGGGTAATCGGCTGGAAGATCGGCCTGACCTCGAAGGCCATGCAACAGGCGCTGGGGATCGACACCCCCGACTCGGGCGTTCTGCTCGACGACATGCTGTTCGAGGACGGCGCCGCGATCGCGCCCGACCGCTTCATCCAGCCGCGTATCGAGGCCGAGATCGCCTTCGTGATGAAGGCTCCGCTTGCGGGGCCGAACGTCACCGTCTTCGACGTGCTGGCGGCGACGGATTATGTCGTGCCATCGCTGGAAATCCTCGACACCCGCATCCTGCGCACCGATCCGGCGACGGGAAAGGCGCGCACCATCGTCGACACCATCTCCGACAATGCCGCCAATGCCGGAGTCGTTCTCGGCGGCCGCGCCACACGGCCCGACAAGATCGACCTGCGCTGGATGGGCGCCATCGTCTCGCGCAATGCCGAGGTGGAAGAGACCGGGCTCGGCGCCGGGGTTCTCAACAACCCCGCGCGCGGGATTGCCTGGCTCGCCAACCGCCTGGCCGTCTATGGCGACCGCATCGAGCCCGGCCAGATCGTGCTCGCCGGTTCGTTCATCCGGCCGATCGAGGCGCGTCACGGCGATACGATCGTCGCCGATTTCGGGCGACAGGGAACCGTGAGCTGCCACTTCAGGTGAGGGCGCGATGACGCGACCTCGGCTTCGGCTTGCCGATCTGCTCCTCTTCTCCTAGAGGGAGAACCCAAGCGATTAAAAGGGGCGCGAATCATGCCACGGACGCGCGCGGATCTGATGGCCTTTCTCGACGGTCTCGGCATCCAGACGAAGACGGTCGACCATCCGCCTCTCTACACGGTCGAGCAGTCGCAGGCGCTGCGCGGTGAGATTGCCGGTGCTCACACCAAGAATCTGTTCGTCAAGGACAAGAAGGGCCGCTACTTCCTGCTGACCGTCGGCGAGGAGGCGGAGGTGGACCTCAAGACGGTTCACCAGCTGATCGGGGCGTCCGGGCGCGTGTCGTTCGGCAAGCCGGACGCGCTCATGGAGCTGCTTGGCGTGCAACCCGGAGCGGTGACCGCGCTGGGCGTCATCAACGACACCAGCGGCCTCGTGACGCTGGTTCTCGACGCCGGCTTGATGCAGAATGAAATCGTGAACTGCCATCCGCTGACCAACGAGGCGACCACGAGCATCGCCAGCAACGATCTCGTCCGCTTTGCGGAAGCGACGGGACATGCGCCACTGGTCTTGAACCTGGCGACCGCATAGCCACATGACGGCGAAATCGCCCGAGAATCGGAAAGCCTGAGACATGAGCACCAGGGACAACCCCTTCGCCGGACCGAATGGCGGATACGACACCGAGGTCAGCTTCGGAATGCAACCGTCCGCGCCCGCCAAGGGCGCCGGCGAGCTGATCAAGGACACGACGACCGCCGCCTTTACCGCCGACGTCATCCAGGAATCCCGCAACCAGACCGTCCTGGTCGACTTCTGGGCGCCGTGGTGCGGTCCCTGCAAGCAGCTTACGCCGGTGCTGGAGAAGGCGGTGCGGGAAGCTGGCGGCGCGGTCAAGCTGGTCAAGATGAACATCGACGATCATCCGGCGATCGCCGGACAGCTCGGCATCCAGTCGATCCCGGCGGTCATCGCGTTTCGTGACGGGCGCCCGCTCGACGGTTTCATGGGCGCCTTGCCCGAAAGCCAGGTCAAGGCCTTCATCAAGAAGGTCGGCGGCGAGGCAGCCGACCCAGTCGAGGATGCGCTCGCCGACGCGGCGGCGGCCATGCAGGCCGGCGACCTCGAAGCCGCAGGCGCGATCTACGGCAGCATTCTCCAGGCGGTTCCCGGCCATCCGGTCGCATCGGGCGCGCTGGCCAGCCTGCTGGTCGATCTCGGCGACATCGAGTCGGCCAAAACCGTCGTTGCCGAGGCTGTGGTCGGGGACAAGGAGCCGGCCGAGCTGGCAAGCGCCAGAACACGCATCGCGCTTGCCGAAGAGGTGGCCGCGCTCGGTGATCCTCGGGAACTGCTGGCAAGGCTGGAACAGAACCCGGATGACCACGACGCCCGGTTCGATCTCGCGCTGATGCAGAATGCGCAGGGCCTGCGGTCGGAGGCGGCCGACAGCCTGCTGTACATCATCAAGGCGGACCGAAGCTGGCGGGAAGACGGCGCCCGTTCGCAGCTGCTGAAGTTCTTCGAGGCTTGGGGCATGACGGATCCGGCAACGCTTGCGGCACGGCGGCGGCTTTCGTCGGTCCTGTTTTCCTGAGGCAGGATGTGCGACAATCCCGGTGAGGGATTGCCTTTCGTATTTTTCGTTCCAGATTCCGGGGTGTGAATTCGACGCTTCATTGTCATTGCCTGTCGGCGACGGAGCAGGAAGGTCGAATCCAGGCTCCAACGGATTCATGTGGTCCGGCTATTGGTTTCTTGGTTTTGACAGTGCCTCGGGCAATTTCCCGGCCACGATGCGAATGTCGGAATCGGACCGTTGGGGATGTCCCGCAGGAGGCTGATCCCGTTGCAAGCTGGTAACGCGCATTATCGTAGTCCGACGGACTTTCCGTCGATCGTGCCTGTCTTCCCGCTGTCGGCGGCGCTGCTCTTGCCGGGCGGGCGCATGCCGCTCAACGTCTTCGAGCCACGCTACATCGAGATGATCGACCAGGTTCTTTCGTCCGATCGGCTGATCGGCATGATCCAGCCCCGGCTGGATGGTGGACTGCGCGCCGATGGCGAACCGGAGCTTTGCGAGGTGGGTTGCCTGGGGCGGCTCACCTCGTTCACCGAGACAGGCGACGGCCGCTACCTCATTTCCCTGCAAGGCATCTGTCGCTTCCGCATCGTGGAAGAAGTGGTGTCGCGCGAGCCGTTCCGACGCTGCAGCATGATGGTGTTTGCGGGCGATCTCGACCTCGAACGCGAAGCGGCGGAAGTCGATCGCGATGCGCTGCTCAAGGCGTTTCGGTCCTATCTCAAGGCCAATGAGCTGGAAGCCGACTGGGAGTCGATCAGCCGGGCGGAAAACGCCATGCTGGTCAATGCGCTGTCGATGATGGCGCCCTATGGCGCGGTCGAGAAGCAGGCGCTGCTCGAAGCGCCGGATCTCAGGACGCGCGCCGAAACGCTGATCGCGATCACCGAGATGGAGCTTGCGCGCGACAGCGACGGCTTCGGCACCAGCCTGCAGTAGGAACGGGACATGAGCGAAGGCGAGCGCGTCGCCGTCATCGATACGAAGCTTCTGGAGCTGATGGCCTGTCCGATCAGCAAGGGGCCGCTGGTCTACGACGCGGCGCGCTCGGAGCTCGTGTCGAAGCGCGCCAGGCTGGCTTATCCCGTGCGCGACGGCATTCCGATCATGCTGCCGTCGGAAGCCCGTTCCCTGCGCGACGACCCGGAGGCCGAAAACCGCTGACTTTCGAGGCCGATGCGGGCGGACGTCCGGCGCTTGCCTTGCTGCCTGGTCAGTGGAAGTTGCGCCCTTTCGGCATCACCGCGCCGGATCGGCGCGCCAGCGCCTCGTAGTCTTCCCGAAGGCCGGGGATCTCCTCCATGAGGGCGGCCAGCTTCGAGCCCTTCCTCGCCTTCTCACGCTGTTCCACGACGGGCCGGCGGACCTCGTCGGCATTGGCGAGCGAATCGATCAGATAGGCCTCCTCGGACAGTTCGCCGAGACGCTGCGTGATGTCCTCGACCGTGTCGGCCACGAGATGGATGACGCCCGATTCGGATTGCACCCTGCCCCTTACCCGGACGAGACGCGAGCCGATGACGATGGCGCGAAAGCGCTCGAACACCTTCGGCCAGACGATGATGTTGGCCACGCCGGTCTCGTCCTCGATGGTCATGAAGATCACGCCCTTGGCCGATCCCGGGCGCTGCCGCACCAGCACCAGGCCGCAGACGCAGGCACGAGCGCCGCTGCGCATGGTTTCGAGCGATGCGTTCGCGACCACCCTCTCAGCGACGAGGCGCTGGCGCAGGAACGAGACGGGATGGGCCTTCAGCGACAGCGACAACGTCCGATAATCGTGGATGACATGCTCGCCGAGCGGCATGGCGGGCAGCCGCATCTCCGGTTCGCGATCGGCGAGCTTCAGCCGGGGATCGTCGAGCAGCGGCAGGAAGGCATCGGCTTTCGTGTCGTCGAGGCCCTGCACCGCCCAGAGCGCATCGCGCCGGTCGAGCCCGAGCGAGCGGAAGGCATCCGCCCGCGCAAGCCGCTCCAGTGTCGAGCGCGGCAAGCCGGTGCGCAGCCACAAATCGCGCACGGAATCGTAGCCTGAGCCCCGACGCTCCACCAGCCGCAGCATCTCGTCCTGCCGCAGGCCCTTGATCTGCCGCAGGCCGAGCCGCACCGCATGGCGCGTTCTGATGACGTCCCGCATCTCGCGGTGACGCGGCGCGATCCGGCTCTCGTCGAACCCGGTTTTCTCCAGCGTGCCATCCCAGCCGGAATGGTTGATGTCGGGCTCGCAGACCTCGACGCCGTGCTCGCGCGCGTCTCGCACCAGTTGCGAGGGGGCATAGAAGCCCATCGGCTGCGAGTTGAGGATCGCGGCGCAGAAGACGTCCGGATAGAGCGCCTTGAACCAGCACGAGGCGTAGACCAGAAGCGCGAAGGAGGCGGCGTGGCTCTCGGGGAAGCCGTATTCGCCGAAACCCTCGATCTGCTTGAAGCAGCGCTCGGCGAAATCGCGCTCGTAGCCGCGCGAGACCATGCCGTCGATCATCTTCCGGCGCAGCGTGCCGATCGTGCCGACGCGTCGGAAGGTTGCCATGGCGCGGCGCAGCTGGTCGGCCTCGCCCGGGGTGAAGCCGCCGGCAACGATGGCGATCTTCATCGCCTGCTCCTGGAAGAGCGGAACGCCGAGCGTGCGCTCCAGCACCGCCCGAAGCTCGGGGCGCGGATATTCCGGCTGTTCGAGGCCCTGCCGGCGCCGCAAGTAGGGGTGCACCATGTCGCCCTGGATCGGCCCCGGCCGCACGATCGCCACCTCGATGACGAGGTCGTAGAAGGCGCGCGGCCTCAGCCGCGGCAGCATGGTCATCTGGGCGCGGCTCTCGATCTGGAAGACGCCGATCGTGTCGGCGCGGCAGATCATGTCGTAGACGCGGGGATCCTCCTTGGGGATGGTCGCCAGCGTCAGGCGCTGGGGATGATCGTCCGGGTAATGGCGCTCGAGGAGGTCGAAGGCGCGGCGCAGGCACGACAGCATGCCGAGCGCCAGGATGTCGACCTTGAGGATGCCGACCGCGTCGAGGTCGTCCTTGTCCCACTCGACCATGCGACGCTCCTCCATCGCCGTCCGGACGATGGGCACGATCTCGTCGAGCCGGTCACGGGTGATGACGAAGCCGCCGACATGCTGGGAGAGATGGCGCGGAAAACCCAGGATCTCGTTGGCGCGGTCGACCAGATGGCGCGTCAGCGGCTCTTCCATGTCGAGGCCGGCGGCCCTGGCCTCCTCGCCGCCGAGGCCTGAGGTCGACCAGCCCCAGATCGAGCCCGACAGCGCGGCCATCACGTCCTCCGAGAGGCCGAGCGCGCGGGCGGTCTCGCGCAGGGCCGAGCGGCTGCGATAGGTGACGACCGAAGCGGCCAGCGCGGTGCGCTTGGCGCTGTACTTCTCGTAGATGTAGGCGATCACCTCGTCGCGCCGGTCGTGCTCGAAGTCGACGTCGATGTCGGGCGGCTCGTTGCGCTCGGGCGAGATGAAGCGCTCGAACAGCAGATCCATGATCTCCGGCCCGACATCGGTGATGCCGATGCAGAAACAGATGATGGAATTGGCCGCCGAGCCGCGTCCCTGGCACAGGATGCCCTTTGCGCGCGCGAACTGGACGATGTCGTGGACGGTGAGGAAGTAGCGGGCATAGTTCAGCTGCTCGACCACGGCGAGTTCGTGGCGGATGATGCCGGCCACCTTGTCGGGAACGCCGCCGGGATAGCGCCGCGCCGCGCCCTCCCAGGTCAGGCGCGCAAGCTCTTCCTGCGGGGAGGCGCCGTCGCGGGTCGGCTCGTCGGGATAGTTGTAGCGCAGTTCCGACAGCGAGAAGCCGAGTTCACCGGCGAAGCGAAGGGTCTCGGCCAGGGCACGCGGGTGGCGACGGAACAGCCGCGCCATCTCGCCTGGCGGCTTCAGGTGCCGCTCGGCATGGGCGCGCAGCTCGAACCCGGCCTGCGCCACCGGTGTTCCAAGGCGAATGGCGGTGACGACATCCTGCAAGGGCCGACGGCCCGGCTCGTGATAGAGCGCCTCGCCCACCGCCATCAGCGGCAGGCCGGCCGCCTCGGCAAGCGCTTCGGCCTGTTCCAGCCGCCAGCGATCATGGCCGTCGAAGGCGGGCGCGACGGCGACCCGAACGGCCCGGCCGAAGCGCTCCCTTAGCCGGCGCAGGAAGACAAGCTCGGCGGCGCCGTCCGGACCGAGCGGCGAAAGCACGGCCAGCGACATGGCATCTCCCCAGGCCATCAGGCCGTCGATGCTGAGGTTGGGCGCGCCCTTTTCCCCGGCTTCGTTGGCTTCCGTCAGCATCCGGCAGAGATGGCCCCAGCCCTTGCGGTCGCGCGGATAGGCGAGCACGTCCGGCGTGCCGTCGGAAAAGACGAGCCGGCTGCCGGGATGATAGGGCAGACCTTCCTTCTGCGCCATCTTCCAGGCGCGAACGACGCCTGCCACGGTGTTGCGGTCGGCCAGCCCGAAGGCGGCGATGCCGAGGCGCCTGGCCATGACCACCTGCTCCTCCGGCGCCGAGGCGCCGCGCAGGAAGGAGAAGTTCGACTGCACGGCGAACTCCGCATAGGCAGGCGCGTCGGTGGCGCTGGCGGTCGCGGTCATGCGAACAACCCGTGCAGGAACCAGCGGGGCGACACCGGCGACCCGTCATAGAGCCCCTCGCGGCAAAGCCAGAAGCGTCGGCCGGCCGTGTCCTCGATGCGGAAATAGTCGCGCGGACGCGCCTCCGGGCTGGCCTGCCACCATTCCGGCGCGATGCGTTCGGGCCCCTCGGCGCGGGCGACGCGGTAGAGGGTGCGGCGCCAGCGAAAGGAGAAGGGCGGTCCGTCCGGCACCTCGGCCGAAGCCTCCACCAGTTCGGGCCGGCGCAGCAGGCGGATCGGCCGCTCCCGCTCCTCCGGCCGCGCCGGCGGGGGGGACGAAGCGCTGGGCGGGGGAGCGTCGGCGAAGGGCGCCAACGCGACCGCGCGCTCGGGCAGGTGGCTTTCCCGAAGCAGCGGGCGCCTGATCGCCGCGCGGCCGAGCCGGGCGCAGATGCGGTCGGCAAAGAGCGCCAGACCCTCGTCGTCGGCAGCAACGCCTGCGGCGAGATCGCCCTGGCGGTCGTCGAAGCGGGCACTTTCGCGCATGTTCAGCCGCACGAGGTCGAAGCCGAAGCCGGCATCGATGGGGGTGACGGCGAGCCGTTCGCGAAACAGGCGCTGGATCAGGCGCGGATCGCGCATCGGTCGCGACGCGCCCACGCAGACCCGGCTGACCGCGCCATCGACCCTGAAAAGCGCCAGTTCGATGAGCTTGGCACCCTCGCAGCGCGCCTCCAGGCTGGGGCGCGCCGTCGTCGCCAGCATGAAGACGAGTTCCTCAATGTCCTCCATGCGCTGCACCGGCTCGACGAGCGGGCGTTCCACCGACAGCGCCGCGACCGGCAGGCGGGGCGAAATCGCCTCCTCGGCATGGCCCAGGGCCTGGTCGAGCCGGGCCAGCGGCAGGCGGCCGAAGCGGCGGGCCAGCGGCGCGCGCGGCGCTTCCAGGATCG
>NZ_RWKW01000046.1 GCF_003970795.1 Aquibium carbonis
AGCGAGCAGGCTGGTCCGACGCCTTCGCCAGATCAATCATCGGCCAAATGCGATAGCCCTACAGGCGAGACGCGCGAGACTTGACCGCGCCGGCCATCCTCCGCACAGTGCCAAACCAGTTCCCCCGACCAACGCAAGACGACAGGTCCGCCATGTCCCGCCTCGCCTCTCTCGCTCTTTCCGTGTCGCTTGGCCTCGGCGCCATCCTTGGCGTTTCCGGGCAGTCCGCAGCGGCAGACTACGGCTCGGCCGTCGCCTACGACGCCGGCATCTGCAGCGAGAGCTGGGTGCTCGGCCGAATCAGCCGCAACTTCCGTCATCAGGTTCGCAACGTGCCGGGGCTGCCCCAGGTGGACATCGTCGATTATTACGGCCTGCGCCTGACCCGCCATCACCCGCAGCGCGAGTTGTGGCCGGTTGCGCGGACCTATTGCGAAGGGACCGTTCGTCTCTCGGACGGCCACGATCGGTCGATCTGGTACTTCATCGAGGGTGGCATGGGCTTTGCGGGCGTCGGCCACAACGTCGAAGCCTGCGTGTCCGGCTTCGACCGCTGGAACGTCTACAACGGCCGCTGCCGCGTCGCCCAGTAAACCGATCGTCGGCGCACGGGCGGCGGCGCCCCGGCGCAGGATTTCCTACTCGCGCCGGACGGTCTTCTTATGACGAAAATCCTGATGTCGAGCGCCTCGCCCTTCGCCAACAAGGTGATGGCAGCCGCAGCCTACGCCAAGATCCCCTTCGAGGCCGTTTCCGTCGACACCAATGCCGATCCCGCGCTGCTGATCGAAGCCAATCCGCTCGGCAAGATCCCGGTTCTCGTGCTCGAGGACGGCAGTTCGGTCCATGACAGCCGCGCGATCACGCAGGAACTGAACCGCATGGCGGGCAACCAGCTGTTCCCGCGCAACGCCGCCAAGCGGCGCGAGGCGGAGCAGCTCGAGGCGCTGGCCGACGGCATCGCCGATTGCCTTTTGGCGCAAGTCTACGAGAAGCGGTTCCGGCCGGAGGAAAAGCTGCATCAGCCCTGGATTGACAGGCAGGCGGCCAAGGTAGCGCGTGGGCTAGACCATCTGAACGGCAACCTGCCGCGTCTCGGCAAGAAGGTGCATGTCGGCCACATCGCGTTGCGCTGCATGCTGGCCTACAACTCGCTCCGGTTCGGAAATGACTGGGAGCGCGGCCGCCCCAAGCTGAAGCGATGGGCCAAGCGTTTCGACGAACTTTTCCCGGAAATCGGCGCGTATCTGCCGCACTGAACCGACGCTGCGCCGAAGCCAGACGGTCATGCAAAAGGCCGGAACCTTGCGGGTTCCGGCCTCTCGTTTTCATGTTCGTTGCGATGTCTCCGACATCGCGCCAAACAATCAGAACTTCATGCCGATGCCGAGCAGGAAGTTGTTCGACTTCGCGTCGACTTCCGTCGCGCCGCCGGAGAGGGCGAAATCGCTCGAGCCGTAGTCGGTGTAGCGGTACTCGCCGCGGGCGAAGACGCGCTCGGTGAGCTTCACGTCGGCGCCGACGCCGGCGGTCCAGCCGTACATCGTCTTCGAATCGGAGACGGCCCCGTCACTGGCCTCGATGCGCGCAACGGCGCCACCGGCGGTGCCGTAGATCAGGATGTTGTCGGTTGCAGCCACACCCATGCGGGCGCGAAGCGAACCATTGAAGCCACGATCGGTGGACGATCCGGCATTGGAGCCATCCGCCCAGTCGTAGCCGACGTCACCCTCGAGACCGTAGACGAACATGCCCGACTGGCCGTTCCAGCCGCCGAAGAGGCTGCCATTGAAACCGTCGGTGTCGATCGAGTTCGTCCCAAGCGGGTAGTTGATGTCGGTGTCGCCCATGCTGTAGCCGCCCATGATACCGGCATAACCGCCAGCCCAGGACGCGACGGGAACCTGATCATACTGGATCGGCTGGGGAGACGGGGGCTCCATGCCAATCACGTCGGCAGAGAATGCGGGTGCTGCGGCCAGCAGCGCGGTGATTCCGAAAGCCGCTGCGGCCGAGCGGCTGATGTTGAAACTGATGGACATGCGTTACTCCTTGCACAGTCTGGAAGGGTTTTGCCCCCCTTCTCGCCTCGTATCGCCGGGGAGGAATTCATGGCGATCCCAAGTGTTCCCAATGTCGTTGCCAAATGCGGCCGAACCGCAGAGCAAAAACGGTCATCCTCCGGCGCGGATATGGCTGGAAAAAGGCGTGACCTTGTTGCAACACCTTGCCAGGAGCATCAGCAAGGCCGCATGTGCGGCGGCAACAAAACGCTGATTTAATTCAAATTTTCAATTTCGGTCTCCGCTTCGCCGACGGCCGTCGAACCGCCATCTCCCCGACCGGACGCTGCGTCAGCGACGGCTTTCCTTCTCGATTTCGCCGCATATATGACTGGAGTGTAAACGGGGGCACGAGATGCACGGGCAAAAAAGAGTCGCGCTGGTCACCGGCGGTGCGAGGCGTATCGGTGCGGCGATTGCCGTCGATCTGGCAGCACACGGCTTCGCCGTGGCCGTGCACTGCAATCGCTCCACGCTCGAAGCAGACGCCCTCGTTGGCCGAATCGCCGCCGCTGGCGGCACCGCGGGGGTTTTTCAGGCAGACCTCGCCAATGCCGACGGCGTGAGTTCGCTCGTTGCCAAGGTGCGGGAGAGGTTTGGGGCGATGTGCCTCCTCGTCAACAACGCCTCCGTTTTCGAGCCCGATTCGGCGCGGTCGCCCGACTGGGCCCTTTGGGACACCCATTTCACCCTCCATCTGAAGGCGCCGGTGCAACTCGCGTCCGAGATGGTGCGAGACCTGCCGGCCGGCGAGACCGGCTTGATCGTCAACATCATCGACCAACGCGTCTGGCGACTCACGCCGCAGTTCTTCTCCTATACGCTGTCGAAATCGGCACTCTGGACGGCCACCCGCACCATGGCACAGGAATTTGCGCCGACCGTGCGCGTCAACGCCATCGGACCGGGACCCACGCTTGCAAACGAGCGCCAGCAACCTGACGACCTTGCCGCCCAACAGGAGGGCCTTCCCTTGCGAAAGGGCCCATTGCTGACGGAATTTGGCAGCACCATACGCTATCTGTGGGATACGCCGTCGATCACCGGCCAGATGATCGCTCTCGACGGCGGCCAGCACCTTGCCTGGCAGACCCCGGATGTGACAGGCATGCGTGAATGAATCGACCGAACGTGCACAACGCCTCTCTTCCGGACGGACGAAAGGATGCGCCGGCGACGGCGGGCGACGAGATCGCCGGCATCCTCCCCGACGACGTCGCGGAGGACGAGGACAACGACGAGATCGAAGCAGAGCCTGTCGAGCCTGATCTCGGCGGATATGTCTGGGATTCCGCGTCCGTCGACGCCGAAGGCAAGTCGGGCACCGAGGTCATCGCGCATTTCGTCAAGCGGCTTCCCAACGCGCCCGGCGTCTACCGGATGATGAACGCGGCCGGCGACGTGCTCTACGTCGGCAAGGCGCGGAGCCTGAAGAAGCGCGTCACCAACTACGCCCAGGGCCGTTTCCACACGCAGCGCATCGGGCGCATGGTGCGAGAGACGTCGACTATGGAGTTCGTCGTTACGCGCACCGAAATCGAAGCGCTGCTGCTGGAAGCCAACCTCATCAAGCGGCTGCGGCCGCGCTACAACGTGCTGCTGCGCGACGACAAATCGTTCCCTTACATCCTGCTGACTGGAGATCATGCCGCGCCAGGCATCTTCAAGCACCGCGGCGCGCGCTCGCGCAAGGGCGACTATTTCGGTCCCTTTGCGTCGGCAGGAGCCGTCGGGCGTACGATCAATGCGCTGCAACGGGCCTTTCTGCTGCGGAGCTGCACCGATTCCGTCTATGATGGGCGCACGCGTCCCTGCCTTCTCTACCAGATCAAGCGATGCTCGGGCCCGTGCACCGGGGAGATCGACGGCGCGGATTATGCCGAGCTGGTCAAGGAGGCAAAGGACTTCCTCTCGGGGCGGAGCCAGAAGGTCAAATCAGAAATCGCGGGGGCGATGCAGGAGGCATCGGAAGCCCTCGATTTCGAGCGCGCCGCCGTGTTTCGCGATCGTCTTTCCGCGCTCAGCCACGTGCAGAGCCACCAGGGCATCAACCCGCAATCCGTCGACGAGGCCGATGTCTTCGCCATTCATCAGGAGGGCGGGCAGAACTGCATCGAGGTGTTCTTCTTCCGGACCGGGCAGAATTGGGGCAATCGCGCCTATTTTCCCAAGGCCGACCCGGCGCTCGAGCCCGCCGAGGTGCTTGGTGCATTCCTCGCCCAGTTTTACGACGACAAGCCCTGCCCACGGTCGATCCTGCTGTCGCATGACGTCGAGGAGCAGGCCTTGCTCGCCCAGGCACTGGCCACGCGCGCCGGTCACAAGGTGACACTCGGCGTGCCCCAGCGCGGCGAGAAGAAGGGCATCGTGGACCACGTGCTGCAGAACGCACGCGAAGCCCTCGGGCGCCGGCTGGCGGAAACGTCGTCGCAGACCCGCCTGCTCGCCGGCGTGGCGGAGACGTTCGGACTGGCCAGACCGCCGCGCCGCGTCGAAGTCTACGACAATTCGCACATCATGGGGACCAATGCCGTCGGCGGCATGATCGTGGCTGGCGTCGAGGGGTTCGTGAAGAACCAGTATCGCAAGTTCAACATCCGCTCGACCGACATCACACCGGGCGACGATTTCGGCATGATGCGCGAGGTGATGGAGCGTCGCTTCTCACGTCTTCTGAAGGAGCATGCGCCTACCGAGGGTGAACCTGCCGCTGCGACCGCCGACGAGGCCGAAGACGGCGCCGCCTTTCCCGCCTGGCCCGACCTGATCCTGATTGACGGAGGCGCGGGCCAGATGTCGGCGGTTCGCAAGATGCTCGCGGAACTCGGCATCGAAAACCGCGTGACCGCCATCGGTGTGGCGAAGGGCGTGGATCGCGACGCCGGACGCGAGCGGTTCTTCGTGGCGGGACGGGAGCCCTTCATGCTGCCGCCGCGCGATCCCGTGCTCTATTTCATCCAGCGCTTGCGAGATGAAGCCCACCGCTTCGCGATCGGCTCGCACCGTGCGAAGCGCAAGAAGGAGATGGTGCGCAGCCCCCTCGACGAAATCGGCGGCATAGGACCTTCGCGCAAGCGCGCACTCCTGCATCATTTCGGTACTGCAAAGGCGGTGGGTCGCGCCGCCATCGAGGATCTGATGGTGGTGGACGGCATATCCGCCGCCATGGCGCGACAGATCTACGAGCATTTCCACGATAATGGATGATTCCCGGTCTGGTCCATCGTTCGACCCGGTCTAACGGTTGACCCATACCCGATCCATCTGGTTTGACTAGCCCGGCACGGACCAACGTGGAACGACATGGCCAAACGCGCTTTCAATCTGCCGAATCTCCTGACCTACGCGCGCATCCTCGCCGTGCCGCTGATCGTCGTTTGCTTCTATCTCGAAGGGCGGACTCGGCCGACCGACTTCTGGCGCTGGGCTGCGTTCTGGATCTTCGTGGTCGCGAGCATCACCGACTATTTCGACGGCTACATCGCGCGGATCTGGTCGCAGACGTCGAACATCGGCAAGATGCTCGATCCGATTGCAGACAAATTGCTGGTTGCAGCCGCGCTGCTGCTGCTTGCCTTCGATCGGACGATCGACAAGTGGTCGCTGTGGGCAGCCATCATCATCCTCTGCCGCGAGGTGCTCGTCTCGGGATTGCGCGAATATCTGGCGGAGTTGAAGGTCAGCGTTCCGGTCACTCGGCTGGCCAAATGGAAAACGACGATGCAGCTGGTGGCAATCGGCTTCCTGCTTGCCGGACCCGCCGGTGAACTCGTCTTCCCTTGGACCATCGAGGTCGGCATCACGCTGCTCTGGCTGTCGGCTCTCGTGACGCTCTATACCGGTTGGGATTACTTCCGTGCCGGGATGAAGCACATCATCGACGAGTGACGGAGACTGCCATGAAGCTCGTCTATTTCGCCTGGGTACGCGAACGCATCGGGGTTTCCGAGGAAGACCTCGCCCTTCCGCCGGACGTGGCGACCGTGAGGGATCTCCTCGCCTGGCTGCGCGGCCGAGGCGAGGCCTACGAGGCGGCGCTGCGGCACCCGGATGTGATCCGGGTCGCGATCGACCGCGAGCATGTCGACCATGGCGAGCGACTCGCCGGAGCAACCGAGATCGCGCTCTTCCCGCCGATGACCGGAGGCTGATCATGCCGGTCGACCCGATCGTGCGCATTCAGGCAGACGATTTCGACCTGGCTTCCGAAGTATCGGCGCTGACGACGGGGCGCGGCGACATCGGTGCGGTCGTGACTTTTTCCGGCTTGTGCCGCGATGAAGCAGGGACACTCTCCGCGCTGGAACTCGAGCACTATCCAGGCATGGCGGAAGCGGAGATCCTCAGGATCGCAAGGCAGGCGGCCGAGCGGTGGCCCCTGACGGGGCTCGTTGCGATCCACCGCCACGGCAAGATCAGGCCTGGCGAGAACATCGTACTGGTCGTCGCTGCGTCGTCTCACCGCCAGGCCGCGTTCGAGGGAGCCTCTTTCCTCATGGACTTTCTCAAGACACGGGCTCCCTTCTGGAAGAAGGAGCATAGGATCGACGGGACGGAGGGCCAGTGGGTGGATGCCAAGGAAGTCGACGATCAAGCGGCCGCACGCTGGGAATCAGGAAAGATCAGCGATCGTTAACCTTCTCCGGAGACGGGAATGTCCCGTTAGCACAATCGCAAATACCTTCGACGACGCTGGAGAGCAATATACCAGCATGACGAGGTGTTTGGATTGGCCGCAGACGCCGCATTCGATTTCGTAGGCATCGGGCTCATCCTGTCATGCGCCCTCGCGATCGTCATGGGCGTCATGGCGACGGGTTATCGCACTCAATATCTCAGCGCCATGGAAGAGCGGGCCAATACGCGGGGGCTCATCGAAAACCTCTCCGAAGGTGTCTATCGCTCCTCGCTGGATGGCCGGCAGATCAGCGCCAATCGAGCGCTCGTCAGGTTGAATGGCTACGACAGCGAAGAAGAGATGCTCGCCTGCGTCAACGACATCGGTCGCGAATGGTATGTCGATCCGCGCAGACGAGACGAGATCCGGGCCCTGCTGGAGCGGGACGGGCGGGTCGAGAACATCGTCTCCGAAATCTATCGGCACAAGACGCGCGAGCGCATCTGGATCAGCGAGTCGTCCCGTCTCGTCCGGCACAAACAAACGGGAAGGCCCCTCTATTATGAAGGCTCCGTTCGCGAAATCTCCGAAACGGTCGCCCGCCTGAAGCTCGAGGAAACCTTTCGAAAGCTGACAAGCCATCTCCCAGGCGCCTTGTTCCAGTTCCAGACGCGCGAGAACGGGCGACAGGTCGCGGTCGAGTATGTCAGCATCGGCTACTACGGCATTGTCGAGATATCACAGGAGGAAGGGCTTTCCGGCGACTTCCTGCTGTCCAAACTGGTCCATCCCGATGACATCACGGGCTATATGGAAGGGTTCCGCCAGGCGGTCGAGGGCGGAACGCTTCTGGACCACGAGTTCCGCATCGTCACGCCGCGCGGCAACGAGAAATGGCTGCGCATGACCGCCCAACGGGAGACCAGCCCCGATGGTGAAGGCGGAACCTGGTATGGCTACATCTCCGACATCTCCCTGCGCAAGCGACAAGCCCTGGAGATCGAAAAACTGGCCTATTTCGACCCGCTGACGGGCCTGCCCAACCGACGCATGTTCGTGGACCGGATGACCGAGACGATCCACCAATGCGAACGAAGCGAGACGAAGGGCGTCCTCCTGTTCGTCGACCTCGACAATTTCAAGTCGCTCAACGACACCCAGGGGCACGACGTCGGCGACGCCTACCTCGTCGATGTCGCCCGACGCCTCAAGGCATGTGTCCGGCCCAACGACATCGTGGCACGAATGGGAGGGGACGAGTTCGTGATCGTCCTCGAAACCACGTCAACGGAAGAAGCGGTCGCCTCGGCGCTGGCGATCGCCACCGGCAGCCGGATCATGAGTTCCCTCCGCGAGCCATTCAGGCAGGGCGAATTACGGCACAATTCCTCGGCCAGCATCGGCATGCTCGTCTTCGACGGCAAGGCTTCAACTCCCGACGAACTTCTCAAGCGAGCCGACATCGCGATGTATCGCGCCAAGGCGTCCGGCCGCGACGCGATGGCTTTGTTCCAGGCCGAGTGGCTGGATGGCGAGGCGGAACGCTTCCTGCTTCTGGCAGAGCTGCGCAAGGCGCTCGCCGAGGGAACGCTGTCATTGCGGTACCAGCCGCAGATGGACCGACACCAGCGCGTGGTCGGCGCCGAAGGCCTGCTGCGCTGGCATCATCCAGTGCTTGGCGCGATTGCGCCGGACCGCTTCATCCCGTTGGCCGAACAGTCCGGGATGATCCATTCGATCTGCCGGCTCGTCCTCGGCCAGGCCGTTCGCCAGCTGGCGGACTGGAGCACCGACCCGTCGACCGCCGGACTGCGGCTGTCGGTGAACGTGAGCGTGCAGTCCTTTGCGAATGGGCCGATCGTGGACCACCTGATCGAGCTGATCGAGACATACGGCATCGACCCGGCGCTGCTGACGCTGGAAATCACCGAGCATGTGACCGCGGGAGACAAGGTCGAGATCGGCCGGAGGATGGGCAGACTGAAGGCACTGGGCGTTCGCTTCGCGCTCGACGATTTCGGGACCGGCTACTCATCGCTGTCGCGACTGAAGGGGCTGCCCTTCGACGAACTGAAAATCGACGGCAGTTTCGTCGCCGACATCGACAAATCGGAAGAAGATCAGGCGCTGGTCCGCACGATCCTTGCCATCGCGGGTACGCTCGACCTGAAGGTCGTGGCCGAGCACGTGGAAACGAAGGCGCAGCAGGATTTCCTGCTTTCGGCGGGTTGCCATCGTTTCCAGGGCTATTTCTACGCTCCCGCGATAACTGCGGCGGAGTTCGAACGCTTCGCAAGAGAAAACGGGGCGGAACGATCGCTCCACGCCGCGGCACCGGCCCGCCTGACAGCCTGAGGGGCATCTCTCCCGAAACGCAACAAGCCGCCCAAGGGGCGGCTTGCATGGATTGCGTGACAGCCCAGCAGGACCGCCGGTCGAAGCTCAGCCGACGATTTCGATATCGGCGAACCAGTACTTGATTTCCTCGGCCGCCGTTTCGGGCGCGTCGGAGCCATGGACGGAGTTCTCGCCGATCGACAGGGCGTGAACCTTGCGGATGGTGCCTTCGGCGGCATTGGCCGGGTTGGTGGCGCCCATCACTTCGCGATTCTTCGCAATGGCGTTCTCGCCCTCGAGCACCTGCACGATGGTCGGGCCGGACGACATGAACTCGGTCAGTTCCTGGAAGAAGGGACGCTCCTTGTGCACGGCATAGAAGCCCTCGGCTTCCCGAAGGCTCATCCAGACGCGCTTGGACGCGATGACCCGCAGGCCTGCATCCTCGAGCATCTTGGTGATCGCGCCGGTCAGGTTGCGCCGGGTTGCATCAGGCTTGATCATCGAAAAGGTGCGTTCGATCGCCATCGTGGATTCCTTCGTGTGCAATTGGGAAAGTCGCGGCTCTATACCGTCCGCCCCGACGAATGCCAAGGGTCAGCGAAAGCTTGATGAAGGCGATGGGGGAAGAGTGTCAGGCCGCCGCTGGCACCCGAGCCCCCAGCCCGCCATGCAGCGCGAGACAGCGTTCGAACCAGTCGCGGATGGGATCGTCCCCTGCAAGGGCCTGGTATGGAGAGACGACGCGCGCGAACTGGAAGGCGCCGAACACGATGTAGTCCGAAAACAACGGTGATGCGCCGCCAATGAAGGGCTGATAGGTCAGCATGCTGCGCAGCGGCTCGAGCGAGGCGCGAAATCCGGCAAGCCGGTCATCGCGGTCGAGTGGAACCTCCTCGATCGGCTTGCCGAAACGCGGCTCCCGGGTGCGACGAAAATGTGCCTGATCCTCGGGAGCCAGGCAATCGTGGATCTCCATCAGGATTGCCGTGCCCAGAAACGGATGGATGGTCAGTTGCGACCAGCGTTCCACGAACCGGGCCATCGCCTTGCCGCCTTCCCCGCCAAAAAGCGTCGGCCGGTCCGGATAGGTCTCTTCGAGGTACAGCGCGATGTCGAAGGAATCGGAGACGAGTGTCTCGCCGTCGCGGATCAGCGGCACGATCTTGGTGGCGCCACCCTCGAGCGCCGGAATCTGCGTGAAGGGCGCGGGCATCGAGGTGAATTCGAGGCCCTTGTGCGCCAGCGCCATCGCCACTTTCCAGCAGTGTGGACTGAACGGACGGCCGGTGTCGGCGCCAACGAGATCATAGAGGAGAATAGGCATTGGATCACGCGCTCCGTGGATGGTAACAGGGCGACCGATAGAGCCCGGTTTCGCTACGAATGAAAAGATGATGAAGCGCCATTTCCAGATGCTCGCCGCCTACAACCGTTGGGCCAATGGTCAGTTGTACGATGCGGCCGCCAATCTGACGGACGAGGAGTTCGGACGAGACGTCGGGGCCTTCTTCACCTCCATGATGGGGACGTTGAACCATGTTCTCGTCGCCGACCGCATCTGGCTCAAGCGCTTCACCGCGGACGGCGAGGCCCCGCGAGCGCTCGACGCGATCGTGCACCCCAATCTGGGCCCGCTCCGGCTGGCGCGCGAGGCCGAGGATGAACGGATCTGCGGCTGGATCGAAGCTCTCGACGACGCAGCTTTCACGGGACGGTTCACCTACATTACGGTGACCGACATGCGACGGGTGAGCCAGCGGCTCGCTCCCGCGCTGACGCATTTCTTCAACCACCAGACACACCACAGGGGGCAGGCCCACACGATCCTCTCGCTGCTGGGCAAAGCTCCACCTTCCCTCGACATGATATATTTCCAGCGCACGGAAGAGGGGCGCGACTTCGCCTGAACTGCAGGCCGGATTTCCGCCCCTTCCCGCTCCTCCACCCCAGACCCCCTAATTTAGCGAACCGTTAACGAATTCGCCGTTCACACCGGAACCATGCTCGACCTCGCCGGTTGCACTTCCGACGGGACATACCGTCGGTTGTATCACTCGCAAGGAAGGAGCAGATCATGATCCGGTTACCAGCAGTTACAGCAACCCTATCGGCGGCGGCAGTCGCAGCATTGCTCTCGACAGCACCCGTCCAGGCGCAAGGGACCGGCGTGGGTGTCGGTGTTGGCATCGGCGGAATAGGCGTGGGTGCCGGCGTCGGGATCGGCGGCGGCGGTGTGGATGCAGGAGCAGCCGCATCGGTCGGAGGTTCGAGCGGAATTGGCGCCGGAGCCGGCGCCTCGATCGGCGGCGGCGGTATTGATGCCGGCGCCGGAGCGTCGGTCGGTGGCTCGGGCGGCGTCAATGCCGGGCTCGGCGCTTCCGTCGGCAGCGGCGTAAACGCTGGTGTGGGAGCGTCGGTCGGCAGCGGCGTCGATGCAGGGGTGGGTGTCTCGATCGGCGGAGGAAGCGGATCTTCTCCTGGCACGCCCGGCCAGCCCGGTCAGCCTGGCCAACCCGGCCCACAGACCCCCGGCGCGGTCGTCGCAGGGATGTCGTCCGCAGAACTTACCCGCTACAAGCGGCGCTGTGGCGACGTGGTCGCCACTCCCTCGGCATATGATCAGGACCTCCACGCACTTTGTCTCCTGATCAACCAGACCGCCTCCCGGTAGCATTCGATGGTCGGAGAATCTCTGCGAAGGCGGTGTCGAGACAGCGCCTTCGCACGATGGGCCTTTCATGAAATCCGCCTAGTGCGGTAGCACCGATGCACATGGTGTCGGGCCCAACGACGCCGCCTCTTGCCCGTCGGGCTGCCTGCGCCTAGACACGCGTCCATGATCACGCTCACCGACCTTTCGTTGCGCGTCGCGGGACGCCTGCTCCTCGACCATGCCTCGCTCGCCCTTCCGTCGGGCGTGAAGGCGGGTCTCGTCGGTCGCAACGGCACCGGCAAGACCACGCTCTTTCGCGCCATCACCGGGGACCTCGCAACCGAGTCCGGTACCATCGGCCTGCCTAAAAACGCACGCATCGGGCAGGTGGCGCAAGAAGCGCCCGGCACTGAAGAACCCTTGATCGAGATCGTGCTCAAGGCGGACAAGGAGCGATCTTCGCTCCTGGACGAAGAAAAGACGGCGACGGATGCAAACCGCATTGCCGAAATCCACATGCGGCTCGCCGACATCGACGCGCATTCAGCGGAATCACGTGCAGCGACCATCCTCGCGGGGCTCGGCTTCGACGAGGAAGCCCAGCGTCGGCCTGCCTCGTCTTTTTCCGGCGGCTGGCGCATGCGCGTGGCGCTGGCAGCGGTGCTGTTTTCCGAGCCCGACCTGCTTCTGCTCGACGAGCCGACGAATTATCTCGATCTCGAAGGCACATTGTGGCTCGAGACCTACGTGTCGAAGTATCCGCACACGGTTCTGCTGATCAGCCACGATCGCGACCTGCTCAATCGGGCGGTGAACTGCATCGTCCATCTCGATCAGCAGAAGCTGACCTTCTGGCGCGGCGGATACGACCAGTTCGAGCGCCAGCGCGCGGAGCAGATCGAGTTGCAGGAGAAGGCGCGGGTCAAACAGGAAGCTCAGCGGAAGCACCTGCAATCCTTCGTTGACCGGTTCCGAGCCCAGGCCACGAAGGCACGACAGGCGCAGTCGCGCATCAAAGCCCTGGAGCGGATGAAGCCGATCGCCGCCTGGAACGATGAATCGGTAAGGCCTTTTTCATTCCCCGAGCCGGTCAAGACCGTCGCCTCGCCGATCGTCGCGATCCAGCAGGGGACCGTCGGCTACCTTCCCGGCAAGCCCGTGCTGAAAAATCTGACACTCAGGATCGACGCCGACGATCGCATTGCGCTGCTCGGCTCGAACGGCAATGGCAAGTCGACCTTCGCCAAGCTGATCGCCGGACGGCTGGAAGTGGGGAGCGGCACCATCACGCTCGCCCCCCAAATCAAGGTGGCCATGTTCGCCCAACATCAGCTGGACGACCTTCGGCCCGAAGAGAACGCGATCGAGCACGTGCGCCGTTTGATGCCGGACGCTGCGGAGGCCAAGGTGCGCGCGCGCGTGGCGCAGATGGGGCTGGTAACCGAGAAGATGAACACACCGGCCAAGGATCTGTCGGGTGGCGAAAAGGCACGCCTCCTTATGGGCCTCGCATCCTTCGAGGGGCCGAACCTCTTCATCCTCGACGAGCCGACGAATCACCTCGACATCGACAGCCGCGAGGCGCTGATCCATGCATTGAACGACTATCCCGGCGCGGTCATTCTCATTTCGCACGACCGCCACCTCATCGAGGCGACGGCGGACCGACTCTGGCTGGTCAAGGACGGGACCGTCGCGCCTTTCGACGGCGACATGTCCGACTACCGGACGGAGGTGACCGGCGGCGCGGCCGACCGCCGCCAGAAGCGCGAGGCGGACAAATCGTCCAAGGCCGACAAGCGGCGCGAGGCGGCGGCGCGCAGGGCTGCGCTGGAACCGCTCGCCAAGCAGATCCGCGCCACCGAAGGCTTGATCGAACGGACGCGCAAGCGGCTCGACGCCGTGGAGGACGAACTGGCCAACCCCGTGCTTTACGAAAAGGATCCGATCAAGGCGACGCGGCTTGCGAAGGAACGCTCGGAACTGGCCGCCACGGTCACGCGCCAGGAAGAAATCTGGCTGGAATTGTCCGGCGAGTACGAGGACGGAATGGCCGAATGACCATCCAGGTGGAGAATCGAGACGAGGTTCGCATCGTAAGGATCGACCGCCCGGAAGCCCGCAATGCCGTCAACCCCGCGATGGCCGAAGATCTCTTCCGCGCGTTCGTCGCCTTCGAACGCGACGACAGCGCAAAGGTGGCGATCCTCACCGGTGTGGACGGGGTCTTCTGCTCCGGCTTCGACCTGAAGGCGGCGTCGGCCGGCATGGACGAGACCTGGTACGCCGAGCATGAGATCGGCGTATCAGTCGAGGGCTTCGACGCCCAGCCGAGCAAGGGACCGATGGGACCGACCCGATTGACGCTCACCAAGCCGGTCATCGCGGCGATCTCCGGACCTGCCGTGGCGGGCGGAATGGAGCTGGCGCTCTGGTGCGACATGCGGGTGATGGAACGCTCCGCCTACATGGGGGTCTATTGCCGGCGCTGGGGCGTTCCGTTGATCGACGGCGGGACTGTGCGGCTGCCTCGAATCGTCGGCCACGGCCGCGCCATGGATCTCATCCTGACCGGCCGGCAGGTGGATGCCGAGGAATGCCTGGCAATCGGCCTGGCCAGCAGGCTGTGTCCCGACGGCTCGGCAATCGAGGTCGCCCTCGAACTGGCAAACCAGCTTGCGCGCTTCCCGCAAGCCTGCATGCGCGCCGACCGCTCGTCTGCTCTGGCACAGTGGTCCCTCGACGTCCCGATGGCCCTTGGCAACGAATGGAAGAGCACGGACGCATTCCGCTCGGAAGGCCGTGCCGGAGCCTCGCGCTTCGCCTCCGGCAGGGGGCGCTCGGGGGATTTCTCGGAAATCTGAGCGACCCCGACGGAAGCGCTACTCCTTCTCCCGGTCCCCCCTGCCCCATCTCGGAGGAGGCGGGTTGGCCCGGTCGAGCCTGCGCCGACGCCGGACCATGGCGATGAAGCCGACAAACCCCGTCATGATCAGAATGTAGCCGATCGGGACGGCGCGCGGATGAAGGTCGAACGCACCGGCATTGAGGACCAGCTCTACCCGCGACGGCGAAAGATTGCCTCCACCTACGGTCCGGGTGACCGAGAAGACATAGTTGTCGCCTCCATCGACTGGATCGATCGTTGCGACGTCGTCCTTGTAGAGAAAGCTCCCCGCCGGCCCAGCCTCGGGATCGACCCCGTCGAAGGTCACCGCCTGTTCGAGGATCATCTGGTCGCCGGTCCGGACCGTCATGCGCAAGACCGGGACGTCCCTGGTCGGAACGAAACGCTCTGCGACCTGCATCGCGATCCTGATCCGAACCGGCGCTTCGGATGGCGCGATGGCGACTTCTGCCGACCGCTCGCCGTCTCCGTCGAGCAGCGTGAACGTGCCGATCTCGTAGCCGGAGACATTGCTGACCGCGAGCGGGTAACCGATGCCAAGCGCGAGACCAGCCAGAAGCACCACCAGGAAGAAGAACCGCATGCGCCACCTGTCCGCGAGAAAACGTGCCGGGTGTCGCATGCGGTCGGCAGCATGTCCACCAAGCGAAAGGTCGAGCGCTCACGCCTTTCCGCTTCGTGCGCCGCCCAGCTGCACGACACGCGTCTCAGGCCTTGCGCTCCCATCGTCGATCTGGCGACTGCTGCCAGTAGGTGGCCTGATGTCCCGCCGCGCGCACGGCCTTCCAATCCTGCCGAGCCAACGTCACCTGCATCTCGTCGTGGCCGTCGAACATGAAGACCACGCGCTGATAGGCAGCGAGATCGGGGGGGCGGGCACCATCGACGATGAAGCGGATCTCCGCCCCATTGGCATTGCCCTGTCCAATGGTGAGAAGCACGGGCTGGTCGGCGGCGTGTGGTTCATGCTCCGCCCCATGGCCCACGAAGGAGTCCTCACGGTAAGTCCAAAGATGCTGATCGAGCGCATCGCGTCGCTCTTCGCTGCCGGTCTGTATCACCACCTTCCAGTCCCGGGCGAGCGACCGCTCGACGAGGGCGGGAAGCGCCTCCTCGAGCGTCGACTCGGTCAGGTGATAGAAGAGGACTTCCGTCACGCCTCGTAGTGGTCCCGCACCAGGCGGTCGAGCAGCCGCACGCCGAAACCCGACCCCCACGAGGTGTTGGTGTCGCTGGCCGGAGAACCCATTGCAGTACCGGCAATATCGAGATGCGCCCAAGGCGTTTCCTTGACGAAGCGCTGGAGGAACTGCGCCGCGATGATCGCCCCGCCATAGCGGCCGCCAATGTTCTTCATGTCCGCGTTCTTGGAGTCGATCAGCTTGTCGTATTCCGCACCGAGGGGCATTCGCCAGAGCTTCTCGCCGGTCGCCATGCCGACCGCGGCCAGCTTTCCGGCCAGATCGTCGTCATTCGAGAACAGGCCCGCATGATGCTGGCCGAGCGCCACCATGATGGCTCCGGTGAGCGTGGCGAGGTTGACCATGAACTGCGGCTCGAAGCGCTCGTTGCAGTACCAGAGCGCATCGGCGAGCACGAGACGGCCCTCGGCATCGGTGTTCAGGACCTCGATCGTCTGGCCCGACATGGAGGTGACGATGTCGCCGGGGCGTTGGGCATGGCCATCGACCGCGTTCTCGACCAGGCCGATGATGCCGACGACATTGGCCTTCGCCTTGCGAGACGCGAGCGCGTGCACCAGGCCGGTGACGGCAGCCGCACCGCCCATGTCGCCCTTCATGTCCTCCATTCCCGAGGCCGGCTTCATGGAGTTGCCGCCCGTGTCGAAGGTCACGCCCTTCCCGACGAAGGCAATCGGCTTGTCTTTTCCCTTGCCGCCGTTCCAATGCATGACGACGAGCCGGGCGCCGCGGGGAGACCCTTGGGCGACGCCGAGCAGCGCACCCATTCCCAGCTTCTTCATTTCCTTTTCCGCGAGCACCTCGACGGTGACCCCAAGACCCTCGAGCTCCTTTGCCCGGTCGGCGAATTCCACCGGCCCCAGCGTGTTTGCGGGCTCGTTGACAAGGTCGCGCGCGAGGAAGACACCGCCCATCACGGCCTCGATGTCGCCAAAGGCTTTCTTTGCCGCCGACGGATCGGCGCAATGGATGGTCAGCTTGGAGAGCTTGGGCTTGCCATTGTCCTCATCGCTGCCCTTGCCCTTGGCATCCTTCCTGGACTTGTACTTGTCGAAGACATAGGAGCGCAGCAACAGTCCGAGCGCGAAGGCCGCAGCCGCATTCTCGTCGGGTGCGCCCTCGGCAAGATCGAGGACAACGGCGGCAGTATCGGCCTTGCGCAACAGCGGCCAGGCGGACCCGCCAAGACGCATCCAGCCGTTTTCGTCGCGCTTGTCCGGGGTGCCAGCCCCGAGCAGAGCAAACCGATCGAGGTCTGTTCCATCGGGCGCCCAGATGTCCAGCGTCGTTGCGAACCCGCCCTTGAACTTCGCCGCCGCGATCGCCTTGGCGATCGAGCCCGTGGGATCCAGCGGACTTACCGAGCCGGCCATTGATGCATCTTGCGCAACGAGGATCGCGACTGCGCCCTTCTTCGGAGCGGCTGAAAGTTTGGCGAAGGCGATGGACGGTGGCTTGTGCATGGCTTATCCGGTTTTTGAGCCGGCATTGGCCGGCAAGATGCATATCTGTCTAGAACATCGAACGATCGATTGGAATCGTCCAGCGGGCGGCGGCGCGGAATTGGCCGACGGAGATCGGACGCGTTCACGAAAGATTAACCTCGTCCCTTCGCCCTTTTTTAGCCGTGCTTGCGCACAATCCGCTATTGGACGGCGGGCACGTGAAGAGAAGCGGCACGATCGACGCTTGAGGCACATGACGCCAAAGCGTAATCTGCCACCGTGGCGGGACCGCGCATAGGGACACCGACAGCTAGGCTGATGAAGCTCGTCGAACAGTACATTTTCCTGCGCGCGCTGAAGGTTTCGGCGACGACGCTCGCCATCGCGGTGGCAATCGTCTGGACGACGCAGGTCCTGTCCCGAATCAATCTCGTCACCGACAATGGGCAAACCGCGGTGACCTTCCTCACGCTGGCAACCCTGCTGCTGCCCACCGTCATCCCGGTCGTTGCGCCTTTCGCAGTCATCATTGGCGCCACGCAGACCCTCTCGGCGATGAACCAGGATTCCGAATTGTCCGTCATTGCCGCGTCCGGGGCCGGCCGCATGACCATCGTGCGCCCAATCATGCTGCTCGCTGTGCTGACGGCCCTTTTTGCGCTCTTCGTCGACGTCGCACTGGAGCCTTCCGCGCGGCAACGCGTGCGCATGATCCTCTCGACTTCGCATGCCGATCTTCTCTCCACGGTCATCCAGGAAGGCACGTTCCGCAGAATCGAAGACGGTCTCTACGTCCAGGTGAGCGACAGGCTGCCCGACGGCAGGCTGGGCGGCATCGTCGTCGCCGATTCGCGGCAGGAGAACATCGACCTGCTGTTCTATGCCAAGGACGGCGACATCCAGGAGGTCGACGGCGGCCAGGTTCTGCTGATGCGAGACGGCGAGGTTCATCGCAAGGCACCAGGCGGCGACGTTTCGGTCATCCGCTTCGTATCCTACGCCTTCGATCTCTCAGGCTTCGCGTCGAGATCGGGCGAAGTCTACCTGTCGGCCAAGGACCGATCGCTCGCCTATCTGCTCGACCCTCCGCCCGACGACCGCATCATGCAGCAGTCGCCCCGGCGCTATACCGCTGAAATCCACCGCATATTCTCGGAGTGGCTCTATCCGATCGTCTTCGGCCTGTTTGCGATCGCGGCGGCCGGCGACGTCCGCTCTCATCGCGAAGCGCGGATCCACCCCATGATCACCGCGATCGCCTGCGGACTGGTCGCGCGCTGGCAAGGCTATTACCTCACGGAGAACATCGAGGACTCTGCCGCCTACGTTCCGTGGGTCTACGCCTCCATCGCGGGCAACATGATGTTTGCGCTCTTTTTCATCATGACTGGTCGCGCAATGACCCCGCCGGCCGGTTGGCTCGCGGCGATCACCAATGCGTTTGCAACCTTGACCGGCCGTCGAACGGATCGGTTTGGCGACGTCCGCGCCGGCGCGGCACAGGGGCGGTCATGATTGGCTGGACACTGGGGCGCTATTTCTTCCGCCGCTACATCAGCATCGTGATCTGGTTCCTGATCGGAATCTTTTCGCTGATCTTCATCATCGACTTTACCGAGCAGTCCAACCGGTTCAGCGGCCTGCCTGGCTACAGCCTGCCCATCGGCCTTCTGATGACGAGCCTCCGGGCGCCTATGGTGCTCCAGATCACGGTTCCGTTCATCGCCCTGTTTGCCGCCATGGCCACGCTGATCGTGCTGAACCGGAAATACGAACTCGTGATCGCCCGGTCCGCCGGCATTTCGGCCTGGCAGTTTCTCCTGCCTTTGTGTGTGGGCGCCATGGTATTCGGCCTCGCCTCCGTCTTCGTTCTCAATCCGATTGCCGCGCATGGCTTCTCGCGTGTCGAGCGCATGGAAAGCGAGATCCGTTCGGGCCGGTCTAACAAGGTATCGAGTTCATCCGCGCATTGGCTTCGGCAGCGCGGCGACGATGGCGACATCATCATCGGCGCGCGCGCAGTGCTCGACGGGGGGCTCGTTCTGTCGGACGCGGTGTTCATCCACGTCGACAAGGAAGGCCAGATCACCGAACGCCAGGATGCCCGACGAGCAGAACTCGCCCAGGGCGAATGGATCCTGAGCAACGTGCGTGGCTTCATGTCGGGCGAGATGCCGACGCTAGCGGAGAGCGCGCGCATTCCGACGAATCTGCGGCCCGAATTCGTTCAGCAGCGCCTCGCTCGTCCCGAGGCGACACCCTTTTTCGAACTGAGCGAAAAGATCGAAACAGCGAAGGCCTTCGGCTTTGCCACCAACGCGTTTTCGATGCAGTATCACTCGCTCATCGCCCTGCCCGTGCTCATGGTGGCAATGACACTGATCGCGGCGACGGTATCGATGGGATTCGTGAGGCTGGGGCAGTCGGGTACGCTCATTCTGGGTGGCATAGCAGCCGGGTTTCTGCTTTATGTCGTCACGACTCTCGTGAAGGCGTTCGGCAGTTCGGGGATCGTGCCGCCGGTCGTGGCAGCGTGGGTTCCGGTTGTCATCGCGATGTTCTTTGGCGTGACATTCCTGCTGTACAAGGAGGACGGTTAGTGCAGTTGGTGTGGAGTAGCGGCGGGGTGGCAGCGCATGCGCGCGCGCTCTGCGGCGCGACGGCCCTGGCCTTGCTCTGCGCGTTCGGCGCAGCGTCGGTTCATGCGCAGGAGTTCGGCGACCTCAGCATGGCCACGAGCGATGGGCCGATGCTGCTCGAAGCAGACAACCTCATCTACGACAATGACAAGCAGACCGTAACGGCGGCCGGGGACGTGCGGATCGAGTACGACGGCAATCGTCTCGTTGCTCGCCGCATCACCTACAACCAGCAGACTGGCCGCATCGTAGCGTCCGGCAACGTCGAGATCATCTACCGGGACGGGACGCGGATCTTTTCGGACGACATCGACGTCACGGATGATTTCGCCGACGGCTTCGTCAATGCGCTGCGCGTCGAAACCGTGGACGATACCTATTTCGCCGCAGAGAGCGCGGAACGCCGCGGCGGGTTGCTGACGATCTTCAACAATGGCGTCTACACCGCCTGCGCACCGTGCGAGGCAAATCCGGACAGGGCGCCGATCTGGCGCGTGAAATCGCGCAAGATCATC
This sequence comes from Aquibium carbonis, assembly GCF_003970795.1. GTDB lineage: Bacteria > Pseudomonadota > Alphaproteobacteria > Rhizobiales > Rhizobiaceae > Aquibium > Aquibium carbonis. Next base: position 20,384 of record NZ_RWKW01000046.1, read on the forward strand.
TGGAATGGCCAGTCACGAACCGTTCGGTTCGAGTCCGCCCAGTTCGAGTTCTTCGGCATGCCGCTCGCTCGCCTGCCTGCCTTCGAGATCGCCGACCCTTCGGTGACGCGCAAGACGGGCTTCCTGATCCCGTCCATCGGCTATTCGAGGGAACTCGGCGCGCGTCTTTCTCAGCCCTATTTCATCGCGTTGTCGCCCACCTACGACCTGACCCTGACCGCCCACACCTATACCCGGCAGGGATTTCTCGGCGAGGCCGAGTGGCGCCAGCGTTTTGACAACGGCTTCTATTCGCTCAAGGCCGCGGGCATCATTCAGCAGAACCCCGACGCGTTTCGTGCCGACTACATCGACGCGGAGGAGAAGACGCGCTGGATGGTGGGAACGAAGGGATCGTTCAAGATCAATCCGCGCTGGGTCTTCGGATGGGATGCGTTGATCCAGAGTGACCCGAGTTTTTCACGGACCTACGGTATCGAAGGCTATTCTCAGACAAGGCGCGTCGACACCATCAATCTGACCGGCCTCGACGATCGGAATTACTTTGATGTCCGGTTCCTCAAGTTCAGGGTTCAGGACCGGGTTCGCGACGAACGGGATCCGTTCCAGCCCTGGGTGCTGCCATCGCTCGACTATGCCTATACGCTCGACAACCCCGTGGCCGGCGGGGAGCTCGCATTCGATGTGAACCTGGCCGTGGTGCACCGGAGTGACCTCGACTACCGAGCCTACAATGTCCTGGACCCGCTTTCGCCCCGCTTCGGGGGAGCCGAAGGCACCTCGGGACGACTGACCGTTGCCGCGGAGTGGAAGCGCAACTTCATCACCGACGGCGGCGTCGTGCTGACGCCCTTGCTTGCAGCTCGTGGCGACATGATCGGTACGGATTTGTCGGCCGCGTCCCTCGGCGCCTATTCCGACATGGCGACAAATCTCGCCGGCCTGGATTATTCGCATGACGGCAGTTCCTATGGCGCTGTCGCCGCCGACATTCGTTCATCCTACTATCGGGGTATGGCGACCGCCGGCATGGAGGTCCGTTGGCCGGTGCTTTTTTCGACGACCAGCGCATCCCACATCCTCGAGCCCATCGGGCAACTCCTGGTCCGGCCGGATGCCGCTTACGGTGGTTCCCTGTCGATCCCCAACGAGGACGCCCAGAGCCTGGTGTTCGATGCCACCAACCTGTTCGAGCACGACAAGTTTTCCGGGTACGACCTGATCGAAGGCGGGACGCGCGCCAATCTTGGTCTTCGCTATTCGGGCGATTTCGGTGGCGGCTGGACAGCGAACGCCGTATTCGGTCAATCCTATCATATCGCGGGCGACAATCCCTTCGCCCAGCCGAATCTCGTCAATGCAGGCGCGTTTTCGGGATTGGAAACGGACGTGTCCGACTTCGTGGGTATGGTCAGCGTCCAGACGCCGGGGAGCCTCACGCTTTCGGCTGGCGGGCGGTTCGACGAAAAGACCCTCGCGGTGCGCCGCACCGACTTTGGAGCACAGGCAACGGTTGGACAGGTCGATCTGGTTGCGACCTACACTTTCATCGAAAGCCAGCCTCTCTACGGCTTCGACAATGATCGGCGCGAGATCTCCCTGGCCAGCCGGGTCAGACTGACGGAGAACTGGTCGGTCACCGGCCGCGGAGCATACGATTTCGAATCCGAGACACTGGTGAAAAGCGGCATCAACTTCGCTTATGCCGACGAGTGCTTCACCTACGCCATGGCGGTGACGCGCACCGAAACCATCGACGAAGGCGACGTCGATTTCAATTTCGGTTTCCGGATCGGCTTCCGGACGATCGGCGATTTCGGATCCGCGGAAACGAGTTTTCCGGAGTTCACCACCGTCAATCGATAATCGATTCGGCGCGAAGTCATGGTTTCGCCGCATCAATGCGAGAAGAGGCGGTGACCGACCGTCCGAAGACCTACACGGGGGAAACCTTTTCCATGATGTCGATCCTACGACGCCTCGCGATCCCTGCCCTTCTGTCCGGCGGCATGGTCGCGCCTTTCGCCGCCGTTTCGCTTGTCACCGCCGCACATGCCAGCGAAATCAAGCATGTGGTCAACAACATTCCGGTCACGAGCTACGACATCGCTCGCCGCAGCGCATTCATGAAGCTGCAGCGCCGCAATGGCAGCGCTTCCGAGGCGATGATCGAGCAGGCTCTGCAGATGTCGGAAGTCGCGCGCTTGCGGATCAACATCCCCGACAAGCAGGTTGACGACGCCTATGCCCGCTTCGCGTCCGGCAACAAGCTCGGCGTAGCCCAGCTCGACCAGATCCTCGCTCAGTCCGGCGTGACCAAGCAGCACTTCAAGGATTACATTCGCGCCCAGATCGGTTGGAATCAGGCTCTTGGCGCGCGTGCGCGCTCCGAGGGACGGATCAGCGAGCAGGATGCCGTTCAGCGCATGCTGCAAAAGGGCGGCCAGAAGCCCACGGCAACCGAATACATGCTGCAACAGGTGATCTTCGTGCTGCCCGCAAGCGAGCGGAACGCACGGATGGCCACGCGCAAGCGCGAAGCTGAGGCAATGCGGGCCCGCTTCAGCGGCTGCGATACCACGCGCGAGTTCGCCAGGGGTCTCATCGACGTGACCGTGCGCGATCTCGGACGGATCGTGGCGCCGGAACTGCCGCCGGATTGGGAAGCGCCCATCAAGGCGACCCAACCCGGAAAGGCAACGCCGGTGCGCGAAACCGACCGCGGCGTCGAGTTCATCGGCATCTGCAGCACGCGCGAGGTGTCCGACGACCGCGTGGCACGCATGGTTTTCCAGAACGAGGCTGCCGAAGACGGCAAGGTCGACGAACTGGCCAAGAAGTACATGGACGAACTGCGAAAGAATGCGCGTATCGTCAACCGCTGAGGTCCCGCCGCTGTCCCTACCCCTGGCGTTGACCTCGGGCGATCCCTCAGGGATCGGTCCGGAACTGACGATCATCGCCTGGATGCAGCGTCATTCGCTGCGCCTGCCTCCCTTCTACGTCCTGTCCGACCCTGCTCTCCTGGCGGCCCGGGCACGCGGGCTCGGACTGGACGTGCCGATGCAAGCCGTCCTTCCAGGACAGGCCCGAGAGACCTTCGCGCGTGCCCTTCCCATCGTCAGGCTCGACGGACGACTTGCGGACAAACCGGGAGAGCCCGTTCGAGACAACGCTGCGGGTGTCGTCGAGGCGATTGATCGGGCAGTCGCCGACACGCTTGCCGGGCGAGCGGCCGCTGTCGTGACCAATCCGATTTCGAAGAAGCCGCTTTATGAGGCGGGCTTTGGCTTTCCTGGCCATACCGAGTACCTCGGCCATCTGGCGCAACAGGCCACCCTACAGCCGGTGCGCCCGGTCATGATGCTGGCGGGGCCGGACTTGCGGACCATCCCGGTGACGATCCATGTCGCGCTGCGCGACGTCCCGGGCCTGCTTTCCGTCGACATGATCGTGGAAACGGCGCGGATTGCGGCCCACGATCTGACGCAACGTTTCGGCATCGCGCGCCCGCGCCTGGCGATTGCCGGGCTCAACCCGCACGCCGGCGAAAACGGCGCGATGGGAATCGAGGACGAAGCAATCGTGCGGCCCGCCGTCGAGGCGCTCCAGCGTGAGGGCATCGATGCGCGTGGGCCGCTACCCGCCGACACCCTGTTCCATGCGCGTGCACGGGAGGGCTACGACGTGGCGCTGTGCATGTATCACGACCAGGCGCTGATACCGGCCAAGACGCTCGCATTCGACGAAGCCGTGAACGTGACGCTGGGCCTTCCCTTCGTACGCACCTCACCGGACCACGGTACCGCCTTCGACATCGCCGGCAAGGGCGTGGCGCGGCCCGACAGCCTGATCGCCGCGCTGCGGCTGGCGGCGACGCTGGCACAAGTCTCTCTGCGTGCCGCGGCATGACGACCGATGGGCTGCCTCCGCTTCGCGAGGTGATCGCCACACACGGGCTCGATGCGAAGAAGTCGCTCGGGCAGAATTTTCTTCTCGATCTGAACCTGACGGGCAAGATCGCCCGCGCTGCGGGGGACCTGACGCAATGCACCGTGATCGAGGTCGGACCGGGTCCCGGCGGGCTGACGCGGGCGCTTCTGTCTTCAGGCGCGCGACGGGTTATTGCGATCGAACGTGACGAGCGGTGCCTCTCTGCTCTGGCACAGATCCGTGATCACTATCCGGGGCGGTTGGAGGTGATATCGGGTGACGCGCTCAAAACCGATTTCGCTGCGCTCGCCACCGGAGAGACCGTCCGGATCGTCGCGAACCTGCCGTACAACATCGGCACCGAACTGCTCGTGCGCTGGCTGACCACACCGGACTGGCCACCTTTCTGGACATCGATGACATTGATGTTCCAGAAGGAAGTGGCCGAGCGGATCGTAGCAGCGCCCGGTGCCGATGCCTATGGCCGACTTGGCGTTCTCGCTGGTTGGCGGACGGATGCCCGCATCGCCTTCGACGTGCCTCGCCAGGCCTTCACACCACCACCGAAGGTTACCTCATCGGTGGTTCACCTGACACCCCGAGCCGCACCGATGCGCGCGGAGCTGAAGCTCCTGGAACGCGTAACCGAAGCGGCGTTTGGACAACGCCGCAAGATGCTGCGCCAGAGCCTCAAGAGGGTGGGCGGCGAAACCTTGCTGTCGTACGCTGGTATCGATGGGACGCGCCGGGCCGAAACGCTGAGCGTCGAGGAGTTCGTGCGCCTTGCCAACGGCATCACACCGTCGGCCTGAGACCCAGCGTTCTCAATCGACCTGTTCGTCGAGCAGCCTCGTCACATAATCGAAAAGGCCGAGACTGCGGTCGCGGCGCAGCCGCTCCGCCGCAACGATGGACAGCACCTGCTGATAGGCGCGATCGAGGTCTCGGTTGATAACCACATAATCGTAATCGCGCCAGTGCTCGATCTCGTTGCGGGCGTTGGCCAGGCGGCGCGAAATGGTTTCGGCGTCGTCTTCGGCTCGCCGTTGCAGCCGAACCTTCAGTTCGCGCATGGAGGGCGGCAGAATGAACACCGAGACGATGTCGCCCTGCATCTTCTCGCGCAACTGTTCGGCGCCCTGCCAGTCGATGTCGAAGAGCATGTCGCGGCCCTCGTTCATTGCGCGTTCGGCCGGTTCGCGCGGCGTGGCATAGAAATTTCCGTGTACCTCGGCCCATTCGAGGAGTTCGTCATTGGCTCGCAGATTGTCGAATTCCCGGCGCGAGCGGAAATGGTAGTGAACGCCGTCGATCTCGCTCGACCGCCGTGGCCGCGTCGTGACGCTGACGGACAGTTCGAAGCCCTTGTCATTCTCGAGGAGATTACGCGCGATGGTCGACTTGCCCGCGCCGGACGGCGAGGACAGGACGAGCATCAAGCCGCGCCGACGAACCCCCTCCAGTTGAGAATTGTCGGCCATGCCTCTACTCCAGATTTTGCAGCTGTTCCCGGAACTGGTCGACGACGACCTTCAGTTCCAGGCCAATCGCCGTAACGGTTGTCGCATTCGACTTCGAACACAGCGTATTCGATTCGCGATTGAATTCCTGCGCCAGAAAATCGAGCCGACGCCCAATTGCGCCCCCCTCCTCGATCATGCCGCGGGCCGCTCGCACATGGGCTTTCAGTCGGTCGATCTCTTCGCGGATGTCCGCCTTGGTGGCCAGCAGAGCGGCCTCCATATGCAGCCTCGTCTCATCAAGCGCGGTCCCGGCGGCTTCCATCAGGATCCTCACCTGCCCGCCGATCCGCTCGCGGATGACAGCGGGGTTGCGCGATGGATCAGCCTCAGCGCGCAACACAAGATGCTCGATGGTCGAAAGGTGCCCCAGCAAAATGGCCGCCAACGCCGCCCCTTCCGAACGCCTCGATTGCTCGAGACCGGCCGCCGCCTCTTCGAGCACCGACAAACTCGCTGAATCGAGCGTATTGCGCATCTCCTCGTCTTCGGCGAGTTCGGGAATTTCAAGGACACCGCGCAAGGCGAGCAGGCCATCGGCCGTGGCGGGGGCGCAGCCAAAACGTTCCTGCAGGCGCTTGGCCAGATGGGCCGCTTCCTCGAGCAGGACCTCGTTGACGACCGGCCGCACCGCCGAATTGTTGCGGGAAAGCGTGAGCGACGCCTGGACGTTACCGCGCGAGAACCGCTTCTGAATGATCTGCTTGGCGGCCTGCTCGAGCCTTTCAAGGCCGGGCGGAAGACGCAGGCGCGCCTCGAGCCCCTTGCCGTTCACCGAGCGCAGTTCCCAAGCGATCGACGCACCAGCCAGTTCCGCCGACGCGCGAGCGAAGCCCGTCATGCTCTGAACAGCCATGGATGTTCCCCCCGCTCGAGCGCAGGCGCTCAGTCGGCAACCGCCGGCGCGGATACCTCAGTTGCCGCCGCCGCTTCACGGCGCTTGCGCTCGATCTCGCGCCAGCGCGAGACATTCTCGTTGTGCTCGGCCAGCGTCGCCGCGAAGACGTGCCCGCCCGTCCCGTCGGCAACGAAATAGAAGTCGTTGGTCTTCGACGGATTCGCCACGGCCTCGAGCGACGCGCGGCCAGGAGATGCGATCGGACCAGGAGGCAGGCCGTTAATGGTGTACGTGTTGTACGGAGTGGGCTTGTCGATGTCGGAGCGGTAGATTGGCCGGTCTGCCGGTTTGCCCTTGCCGCCGAACAAACCGTAAATGATCGTGGGATCCGACTGCAGGCGCATGCCCTTGTTCAGCCGGTTGATGAAAACCGCAGCCACGCGCGAGCGTTCCTCGGCCTGTCCGGTTTCCTTCTCGACGATCGAGGCGAGCGTAACGAATTCGTTGATGTCCTTGAGTGGCAGCCCTTCGACACGCCGCGCCCAGATGCTTTCGACGAGGCGGGACTGCGCCGCGATCATGCGCTCGATCAGATCCTTGCGCTGCGTCCCGCGCGTGAACCGCTGCGTGTCGGCGACCAGGCTGCCTTCCGGCGGCATGTCGGCCGGCATGTCGCCGACGAGCGCTTCGTGTTCGGCGATGCGCTGAAATGCCTGTTCGACCGTGAGCCCTTCCGGAATCGTCAGAGAGTACAGCACGGATCGACCGCTTTTCAGGAGTTCCATGATGTCATGCATGGACGCGCGCGGCCTGACCTCATATTCGCCTGCCTTCAATTCGGAATCGGCGCCATAGGCACGCACGCCAAGGGCGAAAATGCGCGCATCACTGATCAGTCCGGTGCGCTCCAACTGGGCGGCGATCTCGCGAACGCCGGTATTGGGCCGAATCATCACGACATCGCCGGTCGTGGAAGGCCCAGGACCTTCGAACTCGCCCTTGCCAAAATACACAAGCAGCCCGGCACCGATGGTCACCAGGAAGATGGCCGACATCACGAAGTTCAGAAAGATGACGAACTGGCTGCGCGAGGCGCGAGAGCGGCGGGGCGGAGGCGTACCCATCTCCGGGCGAAGCGCCTCGTTGGCGGTCTTCGGCACGATCGGCTTCGCCGCCTCACGGCGGCGTCCGAACTCCGGTTGATTCGCGGTATCGCTCATCGGTTCACCCTCGCTCCCTCACTCCGGCATCCGTCTCTCGTTCGATGCGGCAACGCCAGCGCCAGCCGTCGCCTCGGACGGAATTGCGTCGAATCGCAACAGCCCGCACATACACCATTTTCAGGTCACGATGTCGCGGGCGAAGACTATCGAGGATTATGGCAAAAATGACGCCTGGACGCGACAGTCAACCATTATACCGCCGAAAGACAAGCGAGGCGTTCGTTCCACCGAAGCCGAACGAATTCGACAGTGCCACGTCGATCCGGCGCTCCCGTGGCGTGTTCGGCACGAGATCGAGCGCAGTCTCGGTCGACGGATTGTCCAGATTGATGGTGGCGGGGGCGATGTTGTCGCGGATCGCCAACAGGCAGAAGATCGCCTCCGCCGCACCGGCCGCCCCAAGGAGATGGCCAATCGAGGACTTCGTCGACGACATGGAGATCGTTGACGCAGCATTCCCGACGAGCCGCTCCACCGCACCGAGTTCGATCGTATCGGCCATCGTCGACGTGCCATGCGCGTTGATGTAGTCGACATCCGCAGGCGACAGTCCGGCACGCTTCAGCGCAGCCTTCATGCAACGATAGGCGCCATCACCATCCTCGGCCGGGGCGGTGATGTGGTGCGCGTCGCCGGTGAGGCCGTAGCCGACCACCTCGGCGTAGATCTTGGCGCCCCTGGCCTTTGCGTGCTCGAGTTCTTCCAGCACCACGACACCGGCGCCCTCGCCCATCACGAAGCCGTCCCGGTCGCGGTCGTAAGGGCGCGACGCTTTCTCGGGCGCATCGTTGTAGGCTGTCGAGAGGGCGCGGCAAGCCGCAAAGCCAGCCAACGACAGCCGGTTGATGGGTGATTCGGCGCCGCCGGCGAGCATCACTTCGGCATCACCGAAAGCGATCAGGCGAGCTGCGTCACCAATGGCATGAGCACCGGTGGAACAGGCCGTGACGACGGAATGGTTGGGGCCTTTCAATCCATGGCGGATCGACACCTGTCCGGAGACGAGGTTGATGATATTGCCAGGAATGAAGAATGGACTGATACGGCGAGGGCCACGCTCGTGCAGGATCAGCGCGTTCTCGGCGATGCCTTCGATGCCGCCGATGCCCGAGCCGATCATGACCCCGGTCGCGCACTGATCCTCGTCGGTTTTCGGCTCCCAGCCTGAATCCTTCAAGGCTTCGTCGGCAGCGGCAATGCCGTAGGTGATGAAGTCGCCGACCTTGCGCTGGTCCTTCGGCTCCAGCACATGGTCGGGATTGAACGTGCCGTCGTCGCCTGCCCCGCGAGGGATCACGTTCGCGATCTTGCAGGGAAGGTCGCTCGTCTCGAATGTCTCGATCTTTCGCGCAGCGCTCCTGCCCGAAAGCAACTGCTTCCAGGAGTGCTCCACGCCAGGTCCGAACGGAGACAATAGGCCGAGGCCCGTAACGACGACACGTCTCATTGCGGGTTCCATCCGGCGCAAGAGGCGCCGGCCAAACTCAGGCCGAAGCCTTCTCGATGAACTTGACCGCGTCGCCGACAGTCAGGATCGTCTCGGCCGCGTCGTCGGGAATCTCGACGCCAAACTCTTCCTCGAAGGCCATCACGAGCTCGACGGTGTCCAGGCTGTCAGCGCCCAGATCGTCAATGAAGCTCGCGCCCTCGGTAACCTTCGCTTCTTCGACGCCAAGATGTTCGACAACGATCTTTTTGACGCGCTCTGCGGTATCGCTCATTAGGGAAACCCTCGACTTCGGTTCAAGTTTGTCTTCGTTAGCGGCAGGATTGCCGCTAATCAAGCTGAAAGATGGCGCATTCCAGGTCGGTCCAACGTGGATACTCCGGACTGCGTTTTCCTTTCGATTGGCACTGTCCGACGGTGACGCCTTGACGGAAATGCCGGCTCGCGCGGCGCATATCACGAAGCCGTGGCCCCGCAAAGCCGGATTCGGGCAGCGTCGCGGCCAGATTGGTCCGCGCGCTCCCGGAGACTCCGGCTTGGCTAGACCATCGCCATGCCGCCGTTGACGTGCAGCGTCTGCCCAGTCACGTAGGCGGCTTCCGCCGAAGCAAGGTAGACGACGGCTGTCGCAATCTCCAGTCCGGTGCCCATTCGGCGCATCGGGATGGCCCCCATGATGGCGTCCTTCTGCTTGTCATTGAGCTTTTCGGTCATGGACGATTCGATGAAGCCCGGCGCGATGCAGTTGACGGTCACGTTGCGGGAGGCGATCTCCTGCGCGAGCGACTTCGAAAAGCCGATCATGCCGGCCTTCGAAGCACAGTAATTGGCCTGTCCCGGATTGCCGGTGACGCCGACCACCGACGCCATGTTGATGATGCGGCCGTAGCGGCGGCGCATCATCGGGTGGGTCAGTTCACGCGTCAGTCGGAAGGTGGAGGTCAGGTTGACCTCGATCACGGCATCCCAGTCGGCATCGGACATCCGGACGAAAAGACCGTCGCGCGTGACACCGGCATTGTTGACGAGAATGTCTACACCCTCGAGTTCCGCCTCCGCCTTCTGCCCAAGCGCTTTCACGTCGTCGCGGTTGGACAGATCGGCCGGGAAGATTTTCACCCGGTCGCCGAGATCGGCCGCGAGCGCTTCGAGCTTTTCGACGCGCGTGCCGTGCAGACCGACGGTCGCCCCCTGTCCATGCAAGGCGCGCGCAACCGCCTCGCCGATGCCCCCGGAGGCGCCGGTCACGAGAGCCTTGCGGCCGGTCAGATCGAACATGTCGCTATCCTTTCCCGAATTCACGCGCGACGGCGAGCCGCGACAGGGTTTAGCCTTGGACGAGGGTCGCGAGCGCGGCCTCGACGTCGGCAGGTGTGTTGACGGCGGCCGTGGCGGTGTCACGGCTGATGCGACGCGCGAGCCCGCAAAGAACCTTGCCTGAGCCGACTTCGTAGAGCGTGCCGACGCCGTTGCCAGCGAACCATTCGACGGTTTCGCGCCAGCGCACGCGGCCGGTCACCTGCTCGACGAGCCGCTGGCGGATCTCGGCGGGATCCTTGATCGGGCTGACCGTGACGTTGGCGACAACCGGCACGACTGGCGCCTTCATCTCGACCGCCGCCAACGCATCACGCATCGCGTCGGCCGCTGGCGCCATCAAGGCGGAGTGGAACGGGGCGGACACCGACAGCATCAATGCGCGCTTCGCGCCCATTTCCGTGCACAGGCGCGCGGCGTGATCGACGGCGGCCTTCGAACCAGAGATGACGAGCTGACCGCCTCCATTGTCATTGGCGATCTGGCAGACGCCGCCTTCTGCCATCGCGCAGGCCTCCTCCACCTTTCCCTGGTCGAGGCCAAGAATGGCCGCCATGGCGCCTTCGCCTGCAGGGACTGCCGCCTGCATGGCGTTGCCGCGGATTCGCAGGAGCCGGGCCGTATCGGCGAGCGAGAAGACGCCGGCAGCACAGAGCGCGGAATACTCGCCGAGCGAATGGCCAGCGACATAGGCCACCTTGTCCTTCAGCACGAGGCCGCGTGCCTCCATGACACGCAGCGCCGCGATCGAAACCGCCATCAACGCCGGCTGGGCGTTGGCGGTAAGCGTCAGAACGTCCTCCGGGCCCTCCCACATGATGGCGGAGAGCTTTTCGCCAAGCGCTGCATCGACCTCATCGAAGACGGAACGGGCCTCGGGAAAAGCGTCCGCCAGATCGCGGCCCATTCCGACGGACTGGCTGCCCTGGCCCGGAAAGGTGAATGCGATGGCCATCAGTTGTTCTCCGCTCGATCGAACTCGCCTGCCTGTGACGCAGGAGCGGGCGGGAAGTCAAGTGCGGTCAAGGCTGGCCGAAGCTTCGCGCCATCGCTCACCTCCTTGCGTCGAGATCGACATGCACCCATCTAGGCGCAACCACCTTACGCCGCCAACATGGGTCATCATGGGTTCCTGGGCCGACCTTCTCCTCGTCATCGTCGGCATGGGGCTGCTGTTCGGCGGCGGTGAGTTTCTGGTCAGGGGTGCGGTCGGCCTTGCGCGACGGTTTGGCGTATCGGAGCTGGTAATCGGTCTCACCATCGTGGGCTTCGCCACGTCGACGCCCGAGTTGCTGGTGTCTGTCAAGGCCGCGCTCAAAGGCGTGCCCGAGATCGCGGTCGGCAACGTCGTCGGCTCCAACATCGCCAACATCCTGCTGATCGGCGGCTTTACTGCGCTGCTCGCCTCCCGCGTGCCCCTCGAACGCGGAATCCGCCGAGAACTGGGTATCATGCTGGGCGCATCGATGCTGTTGCTCATCGCATCGGCGTGGGGCGCCATTCCGCGTCTCGCCGGTCTGGCGCTCTTCCTCCTGCTGGCCTTCTATCTCGCCATGCATTTCCGTGCGGCTCGGCAATCGCACGCCGCCGGCGAGCTGAGGCGCCCCGACATGGCGGGCGCCGCACCGGCGTGGCGGTCGCTCATGGTGCTGTCGGCCGGGCTCGCCATGCTCGCGATCGGTGCGGACTGGCTGGTCGACGGCGCCTCGTCGATCGCGCGCGCGGTCGGCGTCTCGGAAGCGGTCATCGGCCTGACGGTCGTCGCGCTCGGCACCAGCCTGCCCGAACTCGCGACTTCCATCGTTGCGGCGTGGCGCGGCCGCAGCGAAGTGGCCGTCGGCAATGTGATCGGCTCCAATATCTTCAACATCCTCGGCATTCTGGGCGTGACCGCTATGATCGAACCGCTGGACATAGCCAGCCGGTTCCTTTGGTTCGACGTGCCGCTGATGCTGGCGATCAGCATCCTCTTTTCGGCTGCCGTCGTCGTGCGCAATGGCCTGGGGCGTCGAAGCGGAGCGATCATGCTCGCTGCCTATCTGGCCTACACCGCCGCCTTGTTCGTGCTGCCGGGATGACGTTCATCCCAACCGGCCTTGCCAATGCGCGGCACCTCCGGTATAGCGCCCGCACTCTGCCGGTTCCGATTGGGGGCTGAACGGAGGGCTCGCGCGTTTTCGGACCGTTCCGAACGATGCGTGTGTGAAGGCAAGGGTCCTTCCGCCTCCCGTGTCTCCGCTCTCGACCGTCTCATCGATGCGTCTTTCTTCTCCCGGTTCCGGGTCAAGGCAGTCGCAGAGGCTTAGCCATCGGGCGCCGGGCAGTGAAACGAAGAAAGGCAAGAATGAGCATGGCTCTCTACGAACATGTATTTCTCGCCCGCCAGGATCTGTCTTCGCAACAGGTCGACGCGCTTGTGGAAACCTACAAGGGCGTCATCGAAGCGAATGGCGGAAGCATCGGCCGGGTCGAGAACTGGGGATTGAAGTCCCTCACCTACCGCATCAACAAGAACCGCAAGGCGTACTACACGCTCATGGACATCACCGCTCCGGCGGCTGCGATCCAGGAGATGGAACGCCAGATGGGCCTGTCGGAGGACGTTCTCCGCTTCATGACCGTTCGCGTCGAGAAGCACGAGGAAGGCGTTTCCGCGATGATGCAGAAGCGCGAAGAGCGCAGCGAACGCGGCGGCGACCGCTTCGGCGACCGTCCCCGTTTCGGCGACCGCGATCGCGGCGACCGTGGTGACCGGGGCGACCGTCCCCCGCGTGGCGATCGCGACGATCGTGGCCCGCGCCGTCCGCGCGAGCAGGCTGAAGGAGGAGCGCAGTAATGGTCGACATCAACCAGATCCCGACGCGCCGTCCCTTCCACCGCCGTCGCAAGACCTGCCCCTTCTCCGGCGCCAACGCCCCGAAGATCGATTACAAGGACGTGCGCCTGCTGCAGCGCTACATCTCCGAGCGCGGCAAGATCGTGCCGTCGCGCATCACCGCCGTCAGCCAGAAGAAGCAGCGCGAGCTCGCCAAGGCGATCAAGCGCGCCCGCTTCCTCGGCCTGCTGCCCTACGTGGTGAAGTGATCTCCAAGCCGGGCGCCAGCGCCCGGCCCTTTCCCCGCTTCGGGTGCGGAGAAAGAACCGAAAACCCCGAGTTGGGCCAAACGAGGCCCTAACTGCCATGACGGGCAGGACAGCGACCGGCGGACCACGTTCCGCTTTTTGTTCCTGACCGTCCATTCGACATTGCGGCTGCCGTGGCAGCCCGACGACAAGGATCAGGACCATGGAAGTCATTCTCCTCGAACGCATCTCTCGCCTCGGCCAGATGGGCGATACCGTCAAGGTCAAGGACGGTTTCGCGCGCAATTTCCTGCTGCCGCAGGGCAAGGCGCTTCGCGCTAACGAAGCCAACAAGAAGAAGTTCGAAGGCCAGCGCGCGCAGCTCGAAGCCCGCAATCTCGAGCGCAAGAGCGAGGCCGAAGCCGTGGCCGAAAAGCTCGACAGCCAGAGCTTCATCGTCGTGCGCTCCGCCGGCGAAACCGGCCAGCTCTACGGTTCGGTGTCGACCCGCGACATTTCGGAACTGCTCACCGAGGAAGGTTTCACGGTCGGCCGCAACCAGGTCGAACTGAACAATCCGATCAAGGCGATCGGTCTCACCAACGTGGTGATTGCGCTTCATCCGGAAGTCGAGGTTACGATCACTCTCAACATCGCTCGGTCGGCCGACGAAGCCGAGCGGCAGGCGAAGGGCGAGAAGCTCGATTCGCTCGAGGCGATCTATGGTGACGACATCAACGAGAACGCCCGTCCGGACGCGTTCTTCGATGGCGGCGACGAAGAAGACGAAGAGGCTTGAGCAAGGACGTCACCTGTCCCGATCGCCTCTACTGCGCGATCCAGATCGATACCCGGGAGCTTTCCCGGGTATTTCGTTTGGTGCGGGTGGCGCCTGCTTCCCGGCGCAGGATGCGCGACAGCTGCACCATTTCTTGTTTTGTTCCAGCATCACGCTCGCTATCTTGAGGTTTCGATTCGCGTCAACCGGAATCTCCGCGACCGACCCGACATCGACACCTTGGGTGTGGACGAGGTGTGAATTACGGGTTGGGAGCGTTATTCCCGACCCAAGCCTCGCGAAGTTCTGATAGGCCTTTTGCCGGCAGGGACCAGACGGAACGACCATGGCAGAAGCAGTCCGCAAATTCGGCGTGGCGGAGACCCCGCTCTATCGCGAAGCGCCCAACAACATCGAGGCCGAGCAGGCCTTGCTCGGCGCGATTCTCGTCAACAATGATGCCTTCTACCGCGTTTCGGATTTCCTGAAGCCGACCCACTTCTACGAGCCGCTTCACCGCAAGATCTTCGAGATCGCGGGCGAACTCATCCGCATGGGCAAGTCGGCCAATCCCGTCACCATGAAGACGTTCCTGCCGGCCGACGAGAAGGTCGGCGACATGACGGTCGCCCACTACCTGGCAAGACTGGCGGCCGAGGCGGTCACGATCATCAACGCCGCAGACTATGGCCGCGCGATCTACGACCTTGCCACGCGGCGCGCACTCATCACCGTCGGCGAGGACATGGTCAACATCGCCTATGATGCGCCGGTCGACATGTCGCCCGCGGAGCAAATCGAGGATGCGGAGCGGCGACTTTTCGAACTGGCCGAAACCGGCCGCTACGATGGCGGCTTCCAAAGCTTTTCCGACGCGGTGACGACGGCGATCGACGTCGCCAATGCCGCCTACATGCGCGACGGCCACCTGTCGGGCGTCTCCACCGGACTTCGCGACGTCGACCGCAAGCTTGGGGGCCTGCAATCGTCGGATCTCGTGATCCTCGCCGGTCGCCCCGCGATGGGCAAGACGTCGCTGGCCACCAACATCGCCTTCAACATTGCGGCTGCCTACAAGCCCGCACAGCAGGCGGACGGCTCGTTCAAGGCCGAGCGCGGAGGCGTGGTGGGCTTTTTCTCGCTGGAAATGTCGGCCGAACAGCTCGCCACCCGCATCATCTCCGAGCAGACGGAAATCTCGTCATCGAAGATCCGCCGCGGCGAAATCTCGGAGACGGACTTCGAAAAGCTCGTCGCCTGCGCGCAGATGATGCAGAAGACGCCGCTGTTCATCGACCAGACGGGCGGCATCTCGATCGCGCAGCTAGCCGCCCGGGCCCGCCGGTTGAAGCGCCAGCGCGGCCTCGACGTGATCGTCATCGACTATGTTCAGCTGATGCAGGGTTCTTCAAAGTCGAGCCAGAACCGCGTGCAGGAAATCACCGAGATCACCACCGGCCTGAAGGCGCTGGCCAAGGAACTGCATGTCCCCATCATCGCGCTGTCCCAGCTTTCGCGCCAGGTGGAAAGCCGCGACGACAAGCGCCCGCAGCTTTCGGACCTGCGCGAATCGGGTTCGATCGAGCAGGACGCCGACGTCGTGCTCTTCGTCTATCGAGATGAATACTATCTGCAGAACAAGCAGCCGGAGGAAGGCACGCCCGAATACGAGGAATGGCGCCTCAAGTTCGAGCGCGTGAAGGGCAAGGCCGAACTGATCATCGCCAAGCAGCGGCACGGCCCGACCGGCACGGTGGAACTTGCCTTCGAAGGCCAGTTCACGCGGTTCTCGGACCTCGCCGAGGAAGACCGCATGCCGGAGCGGCTCGAGTAGCCTCGTGAGCAAGCCCGTCCATATCCGCGAGAGCGGACCACGATCCGATCTTGCCGGCGGCCTGATCATGGTGGACCTCCGCGCCCTGCGTTCGAATTATCGCGCGCTCGCGAAGGTCGTCGGGCGTGCGCGGGTAGCCGGCATCGTCAAGGCCGATGCCTACGGGCTTGGCATCGCGCAGGTGGTGCCGGCCCTGACGGCGGAAGGATGCGATACGTTTTTCGTGGCGACGGCCGACGAGGGCATGGCCACGCGCCGGGCGGCACCGGACGCCCGCATCTTCGTGCTCAACAGCCTGTTCAGCGAAGACGCGGCCGCCCTGTTCGCCTCCCAGCGCCTCACACCGGTGCTCAACGGCGCCACGGACATCGCGCTCTGGGAGCGGCATTGCGCCAAACCGGGAACGGACAAGTCTTGCGCGATACAGGTCGACACCGGACTGAACCGGCTCGGCCTGACAGTGCCGCAAGCCATCGCCTACGCCGCTGACAACGCGCTGACACGCGCGATCGAGCCGGTGCTGCTGATGAGCCACCTCGCCTGCGGCGACGAGCGGGACCATCCGCTGAACCGGAAACAGCTGGCCGCCTTCAACGCGGTGCGGGCAGCGTTCCCGGGTGTCGCCGCGAGCCTCGCCAACTCGTCCGGCCTCCTGCTCGGCCGCGAGTTTCATCTCGATCTGGTCCGGCCCGGTATCGCCGTTTATGGAGGCGCTCCATCGTCGAGCGTCACCATGAAGACCGTGGTGACAGCCGAGGCTCGCATCCTTCAGGTGCGCCGCGCGCAGGCCGGCGATGTGGTGAGTTACGGAGCGACCCAGGTGCTCGAACGCGACAGCCTGATCGCCATCGCGGCCGTGGGCTATGCGGACGGCCTGCTGCGGTCGTCCTCCGGCAGCGGCGTACCGATGCGGGCCCTTCGGCCGGGCGGCTTCGGCGCGATCAGGGGGCAACGCGTACCGATCCTCGGCCGGGTCACGATGGACTTGACCATGTTCGACGTCACCGACCTTGGTCCGGATACGGTCTTGCCTGGAAACTTCATCCAGTTGTTCGGACCCGATTTGCCCATCGACGAAGCCGCGTCAGCTGCCGGCACGATCGCCTACGAACTGCTGACGGGTCTATCGCGCCGCTATACCCGATTCCACGTCGGTATCGACGAGGCGACGGGCGCATGATCGCCTTGCACCGTTCCAAGCCGCTCTGGCGGCCGGCAAGGACAAACTGATGGCCAAATCGCGCGTCCAGTTCATCTGCCAGAACTGTGGCTCGGTGCACACGCGCTGGGCCGGAAAATGCGACGCGTGCGGCGAGTGGAACACGCTGATCGAGGAGGGCACGTCGGGAGGCATCGGCGCGGGCCCGGCCTCCACGCGCAGTGCCCGCAAAGGCCGGGCGGTGGTGCTGACCTCGCTGTCGGGCGACATCGAGGACGCGCCGCGCATCGCCAGCGGCATCGGCGAACTCGACCGCGCCACCGGCGGCGGCTTCGTGCGTGGTTCGGCGTTGCTCGTCGGCGGCGACCCCGGTATCGGCAAGTCGACGCTGCTCACCCAGGCCGCCGCTGCATTGGCCAGACAGGGACACCGCATCGTCTACGTGTCGGGCGAGGAGGCGGTCGCGCAGATCCGCCTGCGTGCGCAGCGGCTGGGCGTCGCGGATTCACCGGTTGAACTCGCTGCCGAAACGAATGTCGAGGACATCCTCGCTACCATCGCCGAAGGCCGGCGGCCTGACCTGCTGATCCTCGATTCGATCCAGACACTGTGGACGGACATGGCCGATTCGGCCCCCGGCACGGTGACGCAGGTGCGCGCCTCCGCCCAGGCCATGATCCGCTATGCCAAGTCCACCGGAGCGGCGATCGTGCTCGTTGGCCACGTCACCAAGGAAGGCCAGATCGCGGGCCCCCGCGTGGTGGAGCACATGGTCGACGGCGTATTGTATTTCGAAGGCGAAGGCGGACATCACTACCGCATCCTGCGCACGGTGAAGAACCGCTTCGGCCCGACCGACGAGATCGGCGTCTTCGAGATGTCGGACAAGGGACTGCGGGAAGTCTCCAATCCATCCGAACTGTTCCTGGGCGAACGCAGCACCAAAGCCCCGGGGGCTGCGGTTTTCGCCGGCATGGAAGGCACGCGGCCGGTGCTGGTGGAGATACAGGCGCTCGTGGCGCCATCACCGCTCGGTACGCCCCGGCGAGCCGTGGTGGGATGGGACTCGTCGCGGCTGTCGATGATCCTCGCCGTGCTGGAGGCCCATTGCGGCATCCGGTTCGCGCAGCACGACGTCTACCTGAATGTCGCGGGCGGCTATCGCATTTCAGAGCCGGCCGCTGACCTTGCCGTGGCGGCGGCGCTGGTTTCCTCCCTCACCGGACTTGCTCTGCCTGCCGATTGTGTCTATTTCGGCGAAATCAGCCTTTCGGGCGCCGTCAGACCTGTCGCTCATGCACAGCAGCGGTTGAAAGAGGCGGAGAAACTGGGTTTCGGGCAGGCTGTCCTGCCGACCGGTAGCGGCGAGATCGCGGGAGCGATGGCATCAAGGTCGTTCCTGCCGGGCGCACTCGTCGATCTGGTCGCCAAGATCGCTGGGACGAAACGCAGCCGGGACGCAGACTGACGCAGTGCTTGGAACGGAGTGGCTCCACAATGCCGATTACGCTGCTTGACGGAATTCTCGTCGGCTTCGCCCTGGTCTCGGCGACCCTCGCGATGGTGCGCGGTTTGTCGCGCGAGCTCCTCTCGATCGCATCCTGGGGGGCGGCCGCGGCTGCGGCGTTCTTCCTCCACCCGTTGGTGGTTCCCTACGTGACGCCCTATATCGACAACGACAAGCTGGCGCTGGTGGCCGCAGCCGGCATCGTGTTCTTCGTCGCCCTGGTGATCGTCACGCTCGTCACCATGAAGATCGCCGACTTCATCATCGACTCCCGCATCGGCGCGCTCGATCGCACGCTGGGCTTCGTCTATGGCGCGGCGCGCGGCGTGCTGGTGGTCGCGGTCGCGTTGATGTTCTTCAACTGGCTGGTGGGCAACAATCGACCCACATGGGTGGCGGAGGCGAAATCGCTTCCCCTGCTCGAGGGTATTGGCGAGAAGCTGCAGGATTTCCTTCCGGACGACCCGGAGAATTCGATCATCAAGCGCCTGACCGAGGACGGTGACGGCGACACGAGCAACTGACTCGACCCCATCCGTTTCCAGACGGGAAACGATTGGCGCGAAAGGCGATTTGCAATGGCAGAGCATGCCGGCCCTACCTCTTCCGCATTCGCCCGCGACGGCGGGCTGGCGGCAGAGGCCGACGACCATTTCCACGACGAGTGCGGGGTTTTCGGCATTTTCGGCCGTCAGGACGCTGCGGCCATCGTCACACTCGGATTGCATTCGCTTCAGCACCGGGGCCAGGAAGCAGCCGGCATCGTCTCCTATGACGGCACGCAGTTCCACGTGGAGCGGCATGTCGGGCTGATCGGCGACACCTTCACCAAGCAATCGGTCATCGACCGGCTGCAGGGCAACCGCGCGATCGGCCATACGCGCTATGCCACGACAGGGGGCGCGGGCTTGCGCAACGTGCAGCCCTTTTTCGCAGAACTTGCAGACGGCGGCCTGGCGGTCGCGCACAACGGCAACATCACCAATGCCATGACCGTGCAGCGCGTGCTGCAGAAGCAGGGCGCGATCTTCTCGTCGACCTCCGACACCGAGACGATCATGCATCTGGTCGCCACCAGCAAGGAACGGGACCTGAACGCCCGATTCATCGATGCCATACGCCAGATCGAAGGGGCCTTCTCGCTTGTTGCGCTGACGTCGAAGAAGATGATCGGATGTCGCGATCCGCTCGGCATTCGTCCACTGGTGCTCGGCGATCTCGACGGCGCCTGGATCCTGGCGTCGGAAACCTGCGCGCTCGACATCATCGGCGCGCGGTTCGTGCGGGACCTGAAGCCCGGCGAGATGGTGGTCGTGACATCCAAGGGGATCGAGAGCCACTTTCCGTTCGAACCAATGAAGTCGCGTTTCTGCGTTTTCGAATATGTCTACTTCGCCCGCCCGGATTCCTCGGTCGAAGGCCGCAACGTCTACGAGGTGCGCAAGAAGATCGGCATGGAACTCGCCCGCGAAGAGCCGGTCGAGGCAGACATCGTCGTGCCGGTTCCCGATTCCGGCACGCCAGCGGCGATCGGATTCGCTCAGGAAGCGGGCCTGCCCTTCGAACTCGGGATCATTCGAAACCACTATGTCGGCAGAACGTTCATCTCGCCCGGTGATTCGATCCGCCACATGGGCGTGCGGCTGAAGCACAACGCCAACCGCAAGATCATCGAGGGCAAGCGCGTCGTGCTGGTCGACGATTCGATCGTGCGCGGCACGACAAGCCAAAAGATCGTGCAGATGGTGCGGGACGCTGGCGCGAAGGAGGTGCACATGCGCATCGCATCGCCGCCGACGCGCGCGTCCTGCTTCTATGGCGTCGACACGCCGGAGAAAGCCAAGCTCCTCGCTTCGCGCATGTCTGTGGGCGAGATGGCGGAGTTCATCCGGGTGAACTCCCTCGGATTTCTCTCGATCGACGGGCTCTACCGAGCCGTCGGAGAAGCCGCTCGCGACAATGATGCGCCGCAGTTCTGCGACGCCTGTTTCACCGGCGACTATCCCACGCGGCTGCTCGACATGGAGGGCACGGACAACGTTCGGACGCTCTCGCTGCTCGCAAACGGTGGGCAGTAGAGCCTACATCGTTCAGGGCGAAACGATCTTCAAGCCGACGATGCCGGCGACGATGAGGCCGATGCAGGCGAGCCGGAATGCCTCGGTCGGCTCCGCGAACAGCACGATGCCGAGGACGACCGTTCCGACCGTGCCGATACCGGTCCAGATCGCATAGGCCGTACCGAGCGGCAGCGTCTTCAGGGCAAGGCCGAGAAGGCCGAGGCTGACCGCCATCGAGGCGAGTGTGAGGACCGTCGGAACGAGCCGACTGAAGCCCTGCGTATACTTCAATCCGATAGCCCAGCCGATTTCAAACAATCCAGCAGCGAAAAGGTAAATCCAGGCCATGACCCGTGTCTCCGATGGAGATGGGGTCGTCCCCACCGATCTTCGGCGAATTCCGGGTCGTCCCGGCACCATGAATCTGGGACACCCTCGGCCCGGGGTCAAGCGGGGTTTTCCTCAAACCCCAGTTCGGGTAAGCCGGCATCCGCGGCGGTTTTCGGCCGCGCTGCTATCGTCAACGGGAAGCGACATGACCGACACACCCGACCTCACGGGGCGCATCGCCCTCGTCACCGGCGCTTCTCGCGGCATCGGCTATTTCATCGCCAGGCAGATGGCGGCGGCCGGCGCCCATGTCATTGCCGTTGCCCGGACCGTGGGCGGGCTCGAAGAACTGGATGACGAGATCAAGGCCGAACGGGCGAGGACGGGCAAAGGTGAGGCGACGCTGGTTCCGCTCGACCTGACCGACATGACCGGCATAGACCGCCTGGGCGGGGCGATCCACGAGCGCTGGGGCAAGCTCGACGTGCTCGTGGCCAATGCCGGCGTTCTGGGCGTCATCGGTCCTCTCGCCCATATCGAGGCGAAGGTATTCGACAAGGTGATGGCGGTGAACGTCACCGGCACCTGGCGGCTGATCCGCACCGTCGACCCGCTTCTGAGGCTTTCCGAGGCCGGTCGCGCGATCATCATGTCGTCGGGTGCGGCCCATTCGGCGCGCGCCTATTGGGGGCCCTACGCCGCCTCCAAGGCCGCTGTCGAAGCCATGGCACGCTCCTGGGCCGACGAGACGAAAAATACATCGCTGAAGATCGCAATCGTCAATCCCGGTGCGACGCGGACAGCCATGCGCGCCCAGGCGATGCCAGGAGAGGATCCGGCGACCTTGCCCCATCCGTCCGAGATCGCGACGCGAATCGTACCCTTGGCCGGAGCTGCGCTCGCCCACACCGGTCTCATCTTCGACGCTCGCGCCGATGCATTTCAACGATATCGCATGCCTGACTGACCAGTTTCCCTCGAGACGGAGCCGCCAGCCTGAAAGGCACGCTTCCCGATCGCACCGCGCAACTGTATGGTCTGCGAAACCGGCATGCGCCGTCGTCGAGGCTCATCATGCAACTCTTCTCTGCGTTCGTCTGGTACCTCGTCGTCTCGGGACCGCAAGGCGGCCTGGTCGTCATGCCGAGCGGCTTCGACACGCGGGAGCAATGCCAGGAGGCCATCGTCGAGTACCAGAAGCAGCCTGGCGCCGGCTGGCAGCTGCAATGCGTTCCGTCCGGGGCGGCCTTCTATTCAGACGATTCCGACCCCGGCATGCAGGCCGTTCCGCCGGCGTCGGAGTAGGCGCTGCCGCACAACGAAGCCTTGCCTCCGGCTGTCCGTGATCGGACGAGTATGGCAGGCGCATTCGCCCACCATGCCAATTCCCTCGTCCGGATCAGATCGCAGCGACCACGATGATCTCGACGAGATGCTGGGCCGTTGCGAGCCGCGCCTCGCCGGTCGCGCGGGCCGGCGGGTTTGCCGGATCGACCCAGGCGTCCCAGACCGAATTCATGTCGGCGAAGTCGCGCATGTCGCCCAGCCAGATGGTGGCCGAGAGCAGCTTCGACTTGTCCGAACCAGCTTCCGCGAGCAGTCGATCGATGGAATCCAGCACCTCCTGCGTCTGCTCCTTCACGGTCTTGCCGGGCGTTCCCACCTGGCCGGCGAGATAGACGGTGTTGCCATGGACGACGGCCTGGCTCATGCGCTTGCCTGGCTCGATGCGGCGGATGGTCATGGTCGGTTCTCCTTGTTGCAAATGGATCCGCCGGCTGCATAGCGGATCGGGCGGCGCGATGACAGGCCCCAAGCCGATCGCCCTTGCCCTTGCGCCCCCTCCGGAACACGGCAAGGCGCCTGCTGGCCCCATGCATGGCGCGCCGTGGCGCAGGGCCGTTTTCGGCGCTGTCTCTACAGCAGGGGAGCAGCGGAGGACATACAGGCATGGCCGTCACGGCAGCCGTCAGCACGCGCGAGCAGGTCTTCGCTGGCATCCTGCTGACCAGCGTCGGCTACTTCCTGTTCTCGCTCCAGGACGCCGCCATCAAGCTGATGGTGGTGGGCTTCTCCGTGTGGCAGATTCTGCTGTTCAGATCTGCCACGATCGTTGCGATCGCGCTTGCCATCGGCGGTCGAAAGGCGGTGAACGATGCCGCAAACTCCCCTGTGCTGGGCGCGATGTTCCTGCGCAGCTTCGTGATCCTGGCGGCGTGGCTGTGCTTCTATACCGCCGCAAGGGACCTGCAGTTGGCCGAGCTGACGACGATCTACTTCGCCGCTCCCATCATCGTGACGGTCCTGTCGGTGTGGCTGCTCAAGGAGGTCGTTCCGCCGGTCCGGTGGGTGGCGGTGTTCACCGGCTTCGTCGGCGTGTTCATCGCCTGCAACCCGCTAGCCATCGGCCTGTCGCTGCCGGTTCTGATGGTCCTGGCAGCTGCGGCGCTGTGGGGTTTCTCGATCGTCCTGATCCGCAAGATCGCGCTCGGCGAGCGGACCTTAGTACAACTCCTGCTCAATAACGGGTTCTTCCTGGTCATCGCCGGAGTGCCGACATTCTTTTTGTGGCAGACACCGAGCGGGTCTCAGCTGGCACTCTTGATCGGCACCGGCATCTGCGGGGGACTGGCGCAGTTCTGCCTGTTCGAGGGCATGCGCAAGGCCGAAGCCTCCGTCGTCGCGCCGTTCGAGTATACGTCGCTGGTCTGGTCCTTCGCCCTGGGCTTCCTGATCTGGGGCGACGTTCCCAGGCCGGGCGTGGTGATCGGGGCGGTGCTGATCTTTTCAGCCGGGCTGATGATCATCCTGGCCGAGAGGCGCCGCCAGTAAAGCGAACGAAGCGGCGATCAGTCCGACGCAGGCTCTTGCTCCGGCAAGTCCGCTTCCTCCGCCCTTTCACGGCGGCGATAGGCAATCCAGCTCAGCGGAATGAAGGCGAGGTAGCCGAGCGCCGTCACCGTCATGGTGTGCCAGGGATAGTTGATGAGCAAGAGGACGTAGAGGACGATCACCAGCATCAGCGGCAGCATCAGATCGCTGCGGATGCGGCCCATGTTCTTGCCAGACCAGATCGGAATGCGGCTGACCAGCAGGAAGGCGACGAGCACGGTGAAGATGGTGGAGAACCAGGCGAAGCCCGGACCCTGCTGAAAGCCGAGAAAGCCGAGATAGGCCGGCAGAAGCACCAGCATCGCGCCGGCCGGGGCCGGTACGCCTGTGAAAAAACCGGAGCGCCAGTTGTCGCGCTCGGGATCATGGGACATCACGTTGAAGCGGGCGAGCCTCAAGCCGCAGGCAATGGCGAAGAGAAGCGCCGCGATCCAGCCCGGATCCCCTGCACCGTCGAGCAGGTAGGCATAGAGCACGAGACCGGGGGCGACGCCGAAATTGACGATGTCGGCCAGCGAATCCATCTCGGCGCCGAATCGCGACGTCGCCTTCAGCGCTCGCGCCACGCGACCGTCGAGCCCGTCGAGGAAGGCCGCCAGCAGTACCATGGCCACTGCAAGTTCGATGCGGCCTTCGAAGGCGAGCCGGATGCCGGTCAGGCCGGCGCAGATGGCCAGCACCGTGACGAGGTTGGGCAATACCATGCGCAACGGAATCTCGCGGATGCGCGGCCCGCGTGGGTCGGGCGGGCGGACGGGATGGCCGGGCTGGAGATTGTCGACCATCGCTCAGGTGACCCGCATCAGCGGCGTTGCGACGCCGCCGAACTCGGCCAGGATCGTTTCGCCGGCCACCGCGGTCTGACCATGGAACACCTTGGCGACGGCGCCCGCAGGCAGGAACACGTCGACGCGCGATCCGAAACGGATGAGGCCAATGCGGTCGCCGACCGAGATGTTGGTCGCCTCCTCGACGAAACACAGGATGCGGCGCGCCACGAGACCGGCAATCTGCACGGTGGCGACAGGACCATGCGGACTGTCGATGACGAGGCCATTGCGCTCGTTCTCCTGGCTGGCCTTGTCGAGTTCGGCATTCAGGAACTTGCCAGCGCGGTGCTCGATGCGGGCAATGCGGCCGCGCACCGGCGCCCGGTTCACGTGGCAGGAGAAGACGTTCATGAAAACCGAGATGCGCAGCATCTCGGCCTCGCCGAGGTTCAGCTCGCGTGGTGGCACGGCCAGTCCGACGGCCGAGACGATGCCGTCGGCCGGGCTGATCACCAACCGGTCGTCGACCGGCGTGACGCGCTCGGGATCGCGGAAGAAGTAGGCGCACCACATGGTCAGGATCGCGCCGATCCAGAACAGGCTGGTGGAAAAGACGCCGAGGATGATGGAGGCGCCGGCAAAGGCGGCGATGAAAGGCCATCCTTCCCGGTGCACGGGCACGAAGGCGTTTCTGATCGAATCCTGAATACTCATGCGGGGCGGCTGATCCTGTGATGGTGCGGCCGATGATTATCGGAAAGGGGTCGTGGCCGCAACGCGCGGGTGGTGGAGGGTGTTCCGGAACGCGGGTTATCCTTCGTGGGGGATGACGAGGTTGCTCCCGGGCCGCCAATCCCGATGCGGAAAGCCGATCGCCCCTTCCTCCCCCGCCATATCCAGGGTCGGCTTGCGCTGTAGAACCCGCTCGCGGTCCTGATCCCGACTGCCAGACCTCCGGCGGTCGACATGGGCGCAGACGAGGGCGGCCAGGTCCCGACGGACGCATGCCGATGTCCGCGCCTCATCGGCTTGTGGCCGGTTTTTGCGGGAAGCAGACGTGGCCCGCCTACACCCCCACCTCCGGCGTGCGGCGGCGGGTGACGACGCCGAGTTCGTCGGTCTCGCGGGCAATCCGCAAGCGCTCCTCCGCCTCGGTGGCCTCGCGCTGGCGGTCCCACATGTCGGCGTAGAGGCCCTTCGCATCCAGCAGATCGCGGTGTGTGCCCTTCTCGGCGATGCGGCCGTCCTTCAGCACGATGATCTCGTCGGCGGAAATGACGGTGGACAGGCGGTGGGCGATGACCAGCGTCGTGCGTCCACGGCTGACGAGATCGAGCGCTGCCTGGATCTCCTGCTCGGTGTGGGTGTCGAGCGCCGAGGTGGCCTCGTCGAGGATGAGGATCGGCGGCGCCTTGAGGATGGTGCGGGCGATTGCCACGCGCTGCTTTTCGCCGCCTGAGAGCTTCAACCCGCGCTCACCCACCATGGAGCGGTAACCCTCTGGAAGCGCCTCGATGAAGGGGCCGATCTGAGCTAGTTCGGCGGCCTTGCGGATCTCGTCCTCGCTCGCGTCGAAGCGGCCGTAGCGGATGTTGTAGAAGATGGTGTCGTTGAAGAGCACCGTGTCCTGCGGCACCATGCCGATGGCGCCGCGCAGGCTCTTCTGGGTGACGTCGCGGACATCCTGCCCGTCGATGGTGATTGCGCCCGACTGGATGTCGTAGAAGCGGAACAGCAGACGCGACAGTGTGGACTTGCCCGCCCCCGAGGGGCCGACGATGGCCACCGTCTTGCCCGCCGGGACCTCGAAGGAGATGCCCTTGAGGATGGGCCGCGCCGGATCGTAGGAAAAGTGCACGTCGTGGAAGCGGATTGCACCTTCGGCGACCTGGAGCGCGGTGGCGCCGGGCTTGTCCTTGACCTCTTGATCGACGTCGAGCAGGTCGAACATGTTTTCGATGTCGGTGAGGCCCTGCCGGATCTCGCGGTAGATGAAACCGATGAAGTTGAGCGGGACAGAGAGTTGCATCAGCATGGCGTTGACGAAGACGAAGTCGCCAATGGTCTGGGTGCCCTGCGTGACCTCCCAGGCCGATAGCGCCATGACGATCGCCATGCCGACGCCGAAGATGACGCCCTGGCCGAAATTGAGCCAGCCGAGCGAGGTCCAGGTCTTCGTGGCGGCGTCCTCATAGCGCTCCATGGAGCGATCGAAGCGGCGCGCCTCCATATCCTCGTTGTTGAAGTATTTCACCGTCTCGAAGTTCAGAAGCGAATCGACCGCCTTGGTGTTGGCGTCGGTGTCGCTGTCGTTCATCTCGCGGCGGATGGAGATGCGCCAGTCGCTCGCCTTGACCGTGAACCAGGTGTAGAGCCAGACGGTGACCGCGATGACCCCGACGTAGATCCAGCCATAGGCGACCGCGAAGATGACGGCCACCAGCGCGAACTCGATGACGGTGGGCAGCGTGTTGAGAATGGTGAAGCGGACGATGGTCTCGATGCCCTTGACGCCGCGTTCGATGACGCGCGACAGGCCGCCCGTGCGGCGCTCGAGATGGAAGCGCAGCGATAGCGCGTGCAGGTGCACAAAGGTGCGGAAAGCCAGTTGCCGCACGGCGTGCTGGCCAACGCGCGCAAACAGTGCGTCGCGCAACTGGTTGAAGCCGAGCTGGACCACCCGCACGACGTTGTAGGCTACGACCAGCATCACCGGGCCAGCGAGAATGGCAGGCATCCAGCCGGGCGCGCCCCCCTCTCCCGAAAGCGCGTCCGTTGCCCATTTGAAGAAATAGGGCACCAGCACCAGCACCAGTTTGGCGACGACGAGAAAGGCCGTCGCCCAGACGACGCGCAGCTTGAGGTCGGCGCGGTCGGCCGGCCACATGTAGGGCCACAGGTTCGCGAGCGTCGAGAACATCGAGCCGGAATCGGCGGAAACGGTCTTGTCAGCCACGATGGCTCCCTGGTTTCTTCCTCGAGTTCAGTCTTTTTATGCCGGCGTCGCGCAGCAGGAGGTGAGCAGAGCGCCCACCTGACGCGACAGCCGGTCGAGCACGGGCCGGTTCACCGAATAGCGCGAGCGGCGGTTCTGTGGCTCGTAGAGCACCAGCCCGGCCGACACCAGCACCTTGAGATGCTGCGAGACGGTGGACTGGGCGAGATCGATGCGCTCGACCACGTCGCGGCAGCAGCAGGCCTCATGCTGGGCCAGATGGCGAAGGATCGAGATGCGCGCCGGATGGGCCAGCGCGCCGAGCGCCGCCGCCAGATCGGCGTCGCGCGTGTCCGAAGCGGCAAGGATGTTGGTCGAGATGTTCATCGTAGATCGTCGATATACGATGGATTGCCGAGGCGCAAGGGGAAAGCGGACGCACACGGGCAGCGCGACGCCCCCTCCACCACGCTTCGCGTGGTCCCCCTCCCCCGAAATCGGGGGAGGACCGGGGGCGACGGTGAATTTAGCCGGGGACGGCGAGCGGCGCGGCGCCTCGCCTACTGCGCGGTGGCGGCCGGATCGATGGTGGTGACCTGCGCTCGAATGGGGTCGAGATCGGCGGTCTCGCCCTCGTTGGTCTTGTCGGGGACGCGGAACACCTGCCCCGGCCAGATGCGGTCGGGATCCTCGATCTGCTCCTGGTTAGCCAGATAGAGGGTGGAGTAACGGACGCCGCGACCATAGACGCGTCGCGAGATGCGCCACAACGTATCGCCGCGACGGATGATGACCGCACTGTCGACCGACTGGAGGGGAGACGCCGTAACCGTGACGATGCCGTCGTCGTCGGCCGCCATGTCGCTGTCCGCCTGCCCGGCGGTCGGCTGGGTGGATGCCGGCGCGGCGGCGACGATCTGCTCGGCAGGCGCGGCGGGCTTTTCGGCGGTCGGTTGCGCGGCTCTCTCCGAGGCCGCGACCTGCGGCGCGGCGGCGTCCGTGTTGGGCTGTTCCGCGACGGCCGGCGTTTCGGGTTGAGCTTCGGCCGGCTGGGGCGCGGGTTCGCTGGCGGCGGCGGCCT